>NZ_JAUSBN010000052.1 GCF_030651995.1 Reyranella sp. | reverse complement strand
CTTCTCCCTGCGATAAGCTGGCTCTTGGGGGAGAGAAGGTCTCTCCACTCCGCGCTGCGCGCTCCGGTCGAGACGACGGACCCTTTCTAGGGCCGAGCTATCGCCCACTGGGCTCGAAATGAGCCGCCCGCGCGCCCTGATCCTGGGCTGCGCCGGGACCGAGCTGTCGGTCGAGGAGCGCGCCTTCTTCCGGGACACCGATCCGCTGGGCTTCATCCTGTTTGCCCGCAACGTCGACACGATCGAGAGCACCCGCCGTCTGGTCGACGAGTTGCGCTCCTGCGTGGCGCGCGGCGAGGCCCCGGTGCTGATCGACCAGGAGGGGGGCCGGGTCGCCCGGCTGCGTCCGCCGAACTGGCGCAAGGCGCCGCCCGCCCGTTTGCTGGGAGACCTCTATGCCCGCGATCCCGATGCCGGGCTCGAGGCGGCGAAGCTCAATTCCCGGCTGCTCGCGGCGGACGTTGCGTCGATCGGCTGCGACGTCGACTGCCTGCCCGTGCTCGACATCGCCTTTCCCGAAACCCATGCCGTGATCGGCGATCGCGCCTATGCCGACCGGCCCGAGCCCGTGGCGGCGCTGGGCCGGGCGGCAGCCGAGGGCTTGCTGGCCGAGGGCGTACTGCCGGTGATCAAGCACATTCCCGGACATGGCCGCGCCACGGTCGACAGCCACGAGGCGCTGCCCAGGGTTACGGCGTCGCGCGCCGAGCTGGAACGGACCGACTTCGTGCCCTTCAAGCTGCTGTCGGACCTGCCCTGGGCGATGACCGGCCACCTCCTGTTCGATGCCATCGATCCGAAGGACTGCATCACGGTTTCGGCAGGCGCCGTGCAGAACGTGATCCGCTCCCATATCGGCTTCGACGGACTCCTGCTGTCGGACGATCTCTCGATGCAGGCGCTGGGCGGGTCGCTGGGCGAGCGGGCGGCACGGGCGCTGGCCGCCGGCTGCGACATCGCCCTCCACTGTAACGGCCGGATGCCCGAAATGGTGGAGATCGCGGGCCGCACCGGTCCGATGACCGAACCCGCCCATCGACGCTTTCAGGATGGACGCAGCTTTCTCGCCCGCCATCGCGATCCCGCCGGTGCCCGGGGGCTCGCCGAAGCTGCCCGCCGGGTGGCCGAACTCCTGCCGGAATGGGGATAAGGCCGGGCCAAATCATGTGGCGGTAGGCGCTTCCGCTCACTAAACCGGGACTGCATGAACGAACCCGCCAGCCCGCCTCCCGAGGACGCAGCCATCGCCGACGGCGCCATTGCGCCAGGCGAAGCGACTCCGGCGCCGGGCGCGGACAATTTTGCGGCCGCAGGGCCCGACGTCATCGCGCCGGGCGAGGGCGAGCTGATCGTCAATCTGGAAGGGTTCGAGGGTCCGCTCGACCTGCTGCTGAGTCTGGCGCGCGATCAGAAGGTCGATCTGCGCAAGATCTCGATGGTGGCGCTGGTCGACCAGTATCTGGTGCACATCCATCAGGCCCGCCGCATGCGGCTGGAGCTGGCTGCGGACTATCTCGTGATGGCGGCCTGGCTCGCCTACCTCAAGTCGCGGCTGCTGCTGCCGGAGCCGCCGGCCGGCGAGGAACCGTCGGGCCAGGAGATGGCGGACGCGCTGAAGTGGCAGTTGCGTCGCCTTGAGGCAATGCAGGAGGCCGGTGCGCGCCTGATGGCCCGGCCGCAGCTCGGTCGGGACATTTTCGTGCGCGGTCAACCCGAGGGCATCGTCGTCGTGCGCCGCGCGGTCTGGGACGTGAAACTCTACGACCTGCTCAGCGCCTACGGCTCGCAGGTCCGGCCGAAGGATGCCGACACCTACCAGATCGAGCCGATGCAGTTCTTCTCGGTCGAGGAGGCGGCGGAGCGGCTTGGCCGCATGCTGGGCATCGCCATCGACTGGCAGTCGCTGGAGGCCTTCCTGCCGGCCGGCCTTACCGATCCGGCACGCCGCCGCTCGGCGATCGCCGCGACCTTCGTCGCCGGCCTCCAGCTCGCCAAGGACGGCCAGATCGAGCTGCGCCAGAGCGAGCGTTTCGGCCCTATCCATCTGCGTAAACGTACCGAGCAGCAGTAACGGTTCCCGCCATGTCAGACATCGAAAACGCCACCCCCGCCGTCGAAGAACCCGACGCGCTCGCGCTCGTCCGCGACCAGGCCGCCGCCAAGGAGAAGGCCGATAAGGAGGACGACGAAAAAAAAGACGACGATGATGACGACGACGAGGAGGAGTCGGAGGACGACGACGAATCCGGCGACGACGACGACGATGATTCCGACGACGATGATTCCGACGACGATGATTCCGACGACGACGATTCCGACGATGATGAGGAAGACGAAGAAGACGACGACGACGAGGAGGACGAGGACGACAAGCCCGCGAAGGCTGCCGCCGTAGAAGACCCGCCGGAGCCGGTCGAGACGTCTGGCGACACCGTCATCGAGACCGTCGCCGCCGAGGCCGTTGCGGTCGCGGCTATTGCCGCTTCGGCCGCTGTCGCGCACACGGAGGAGAACGTCACCGATGTCGTTTCGCCCGATCATGCCCAGCATCTGCGCCTGCTCGAAGCGCTGATCTTCGCCGGCACCCAGGCGCTGGACGAAAAGGAGCTGGTCGACCGGCTGCCCAACGATGCCGACGTGAAGCGCCTGCTGGCCGATCTCGCGGAACTGTATGCCGGCCGGGGGGTCAATCTCGTGCAGGTGGCGGGCGGTTACGCCTTCCGGACGGCGTCCGACCTCTCCGAGAAGCTCAAGATCGAAAAGCCGGTGACGCGCAAACTGTCGCGGGCCTCGGTCGAGACGCTGGCCATCATCGCCTATCACCAGCCGGTGACGCGCGCCGAAATCGAACAGGTGCGCGGCGTGGGCTTGAGCAAGGGCACGCTCGACCTGCTGTTCGAGCAGAACTGGATCAAGCCGATGGGCCGCCGCCGGGCGCCGGGCAAACCGGTAACCTGGGGCACGACGGACTTTTTCCTCGAGCATTTTGGCCTGCCGAGCCTCGACGACCTGCCGGGGCAGGAGGAATTGAAGGCCGCCGGGCTCTTGGATGCCCGCTCGCAGCCCCCCATATTCAGGCCAGACGAGCCCGATCTGCCGCTCGAACCGACGGAGGACGAGGCCGACGAGCCTCTCGCCGTCGAGGAAGGCTTGGCGGAGCCCGGGCGCTGACGCCCCGGAAGCGCCTTATTCGACAGGTTGCCGGGGCTTCTTAACGGATGCCATAATCGGTACACGTAATTCGACACGCCGATTGCAATCGATTTTGGGAGCATTTTGAAATGGGAAGCTTCAGCATTTGGCACTGGCTGATCGTGCTGGCCGTCGTGCTGCTGCTGTTCGGCGGTCGCGGCAAGGTCTCGCAGCTCATGGGCGACTTCGGCAAGGGCCTCTCGGCCTTCAAGAAGGGCGTCGGGGCCAAAGAGGACGAGACACCTCCGCAGGCTCAGCCGGGTACGCAGCCGGGCGACAGCGCCAAGCCGATCTCGGCTCAGGCGACGACCACCCCGCCGGGCGGCACGGTCCACCACCAGGACAACGCCGCCAAGATCTGAGACGCGGGCGACGTGAGGGCCTGACCGGCCATGTTCGGTATCGATAGTCCTGAGTTACTGGTCATTGCGGTCGTGGCGCTCGTCGTCATCGGCCCCAAGGAACTGCCGGGCATGCTGCGGAGCTGGGGCAAATGGATGGCCCAGATGCGCGGCATGGCCTCGGAATTCCGCGGCCATGTCGATGAGATGGTGCGCCAGGCCGACCTCGATGATGTGAAGAAGCAGCTCGCGGCCACTCCCGGTCTCGACCTTCAGGCGCTCGACCCCACCCGCGAGATCAAGAGCGCGCTTCAGGAAGGCATGGCCGAGGGTGAGAAGGCCATGGCCGACGCCAAGGCCAAATTCGACAATCCGCTCGCCGAGCCGGAATCGGCGCCGCAGATCGCGGTAGAGCCCCAGCCGACGCTCGAAAATGCCTCGACGATGCCCATCGCGGCCTCCGAAGCAACCCCGGCGATGACGCCGGTGGCTGCCGAAACGGCCGTACCCGAAGCCCCGGCGCCGGTTGTTTCAGCCGAGGAAAAGCCGGCCAAGGCCGTCGCGGCCGTCTGAGCGCCAACTTGCGCTTTGAATTGCGCCCCAAAGGGCGGCATAACGCGGCTCCCATGCTGCGAAGTGATCCGTGACCCAGGCATACGACGGACCCGAAGACGACAAGCCGATGCCGCTGCTCGATCACCTGGTCGAGTTGCGCAAGCGCCTGATCTATGCGCTCGTGTGCTTCTTCCTGGTCTTCTTCATCACGTTCTATTTCGCCAAGCCGATCTTCTCGTTCCTGATCCAGCCGGCGCTGGCCGATGGCTACAAGGTCGTCGTCCTCGACATCTTCGAGTTCTTCTTCGTCACGGTGAAGCTGTCGGCCTTCGTGGCGCTGATCGTGGGCTTCCCGCTGATCGCCGTGCAGATCTGGCTGTTCGTCGCACCGGGACTCTATCGCCACGAGAAGCGCGCGTTCGTGCCGTTTCTGGTCGCCACGCCGTTCATGTTCTATGCCGGCTGTGCGCTGATGTATTACGTCGTGCTGCCGTACGTGATCAATTTCATGCTGACGCAGTACGCGCCGCCCGACATCGAGAAGACGCTCAGGTCGTCGGACTATCTCGAACGCATCCTGCAGCTCGTCTTCGCCTTCGGCTTCGCCTTCGAGGTGCCGGTCCTGCTGACCCTGCTGATCCAGGTCGGTATCGCCACCACCGAGGGGCTGAGATCCAAGCGCCGCTACGCCATCGTCGTGGCCTTCGTCATCGCGGCCGTCCTGGCGCCCCCCGACGTGGTGAGCCAGATCGCGCTGGCGATCCCGCTGATGGCCTTCTACGAGATCAGCATCCTGATCGGGAGGGTGATTGAGCGGAAGCGCGCAGCCGCGGACAAGGCGGCCGAAGAGGCCGAACAGAAGGCCGAGGAAGCCGCCAAAGCCGGCGAGGCGTCCGGCAGCTAGCCATGCATGACATCCGTTTCATCCGCGAAGCTCCCGAGGCGTTCGACGCCGGCCTGAAGAAACGTGGCCTGGCGCCGCTTTCGGCCGAGATCCTGGACATCGACCGGCGCCGCCGCGCGGCGATCTCGGAGAGCGAAGCCATCCAGGCGAATCGCAAGGCGCTCAGCCAGCAGATCGGCATCGCCAAGCGCAAGGGCGAGAATGCCGACGCGCTGATGGAGGAGGTCGCCAACCTCGAGCAGAGCCTGAAGGACGGCGAGCGCGAGGCCAGCCGCCTCGACGAGGAGCTGCGCATTCGCCTCGAGGTGATCCCGAACCTTCCGTTCGAGGAGGTGCCCGAGGGCGCCGACGAGACCGGCAACGTCGAGATCCGCCGCGAAGGCAATCAGCGCAATTTCAGCTTCCCGCCGAAGGACCACGTCGCCCTGGGCGAGGCGACCGGCAACATGGATTTCGCCGCCGCGGTGAAGATCTCCGGCTCGCGCTTCGTGTTCCTGAGGAGCCATCTGGCGCGGCTGGAACGGGCCCTGGCCCAGTTCATGCTCGACCTGCACACGGCCGGGGGCGGCTACACCGAGGTTAGTCCGCCGCTGCTGGTGAAGGACACCGCCGTCTACGGCGTCGGGCAGCTGCCGAAGTTCGCCGAGGACATGTTCCGCACCGACAACGGGTTCTGGCTGATCCCCACCGCCGAGGTTTCGCTCACCAACCTGGTGAACGACATGGTGCTGGAGGAGAAGGAGCTGCCGCTGCGCTTTACGGCCTTCACGCCCTGCTTCCGCTCCGAGGCGGGCTCGGCCGGCAAGGACACGCGCGGCATGATCCGTCAGCACCAGTTCCCCAAGGTCGAGCTGGTGAGCATCACGACACCCGAGCAGTCGGCCGACGAGCACGAGCGCATGACGGGCTGCGCCGAGGAAGTGCTGAAGCGCCTCGGCCTCGCCTATCGCACCGTGGTGCTGTGCGGCGGCGACATGGGATTCGGGTCGCGCAAGACCTACGACATCGAGGTCTGGCTGCCCGGCCAGGAGGCCTATCGCGAGATTTCGAGCTGCTCGAACATGGGCGACTTCCAGGCCCGTCGCATGAACGCGCGCTACCGGCCTAAGGAAGGGAAGGGCACGCGCTTCCTGAACACGCTGAACGGATCGGCCCTCGCCGTGGGGCGGACCCTGGTGGCGGTGCTGGAGAACTACCAGAACGAGGACGGCTCGGTGACCATCCCCGAGGCGCTGCGTCCCTACATGGGCGGCCTCGAGCTCATTCCCGCGCCTCCCGCGAAGAAATGAAGGTTCCCAACCTCGCCAAGGCGCGCATCCTCGTCACCAACGACGATGGCATCCATGCGCCGGGTCTCGAGGCGCTGGTCGAGATCGCGACCCAGCTTTCGAGCGACGTCTGGATCGTGGCGCCCGAGGTCAACCAGAGCGGCGCCGGTCATTCGCTGTCGCTGTCGCGGCCGATCCGCGCCCGCGAGGTCAGCGACGGCAAATTCGCGGTCGACGGCACGCCGACCGACTGCGTGCTGTTCGCCGTCAAGCATCTGATGAAGGACCGCAAGCCGGACCTCGTCCTGTCGGGCGTCAACCGCGGCACCAACATCGCCGACGACGTGACATATTCCGGCACCATCGCAGCGGCCATGGAAGGCTGCCTGCTGGGCATCCCGTCGATTGCCTTCAGCCAGGCGTCTGCCTTCGATCATCCGGTGAAGTGGGGCACCGCGACCGCCCATGGCGCCGCCGTGGCGCGCCGGGTGTTGGCGCTCGACTGGCCGCGCAACGTTCTGGTCAACGTCAATTTCCCCGACGTGGTCGCGGCCTCGGTCCAGGGCGTGCGGGTCACCCATACCGGTACGCGCGGCTTTGGCGGCCACATCGTCGAGCGCAGGGATCCGCGCGGCGGCACCTACTACTGGATCGGCTATGCCCCGCAGGAGAGTGAGATCGACGCGGCGAGCGACATCGCCGCCGTCCGCTCGGGCCACATCTCGGTGACCCCGCTGCACCTCGACCTGACCCATGAGAGCATGCGCCGCAAGCTCGTCGCGGAGTTCGAGGCGCAGCCCATCGACCTCGACTAGAGAGCGCCCCGTGAACGTTGCCGCCATGCAGCGCCTGATCGCCGAGCTGCGCAATTCGGGCATCGCGGACGAGAGCGTGCTGGCGGCCATCGCCTCGGTCGACCGCGAGCGCTTCGTGACGCAGACCTTCGCCGAGCGGGCCTGGGAGAACACCGCGCTGCCCATCGCCTTTGGCCAGACGATCAGCCAGCCGCTGGTGGTCGCCGCCATGACCGAGGCGCTGCGGGTCGGGCCGCGCATGAAGGTGCTGGAGATCGGCACGGGCTCCGGTTACCAGGCCGCCGTGCTGGCGAAGCTCGCGCGCCGTGTCTACTCGGTGGAGCGCTTCAAGCCGCTTTCCAAGGCCGCCGAGCGCCTGCTGCTCGACCTCGGCATCTACAACGTCGTGGTCGACATCAACGACGGCAGCAAGGGCTGGCCTGGCCAGGCGCCGTTCGACCGCATCATCGTCACCGCGGCGGCCGAGGAGCGCCCGCAGGCGCTGATCGACCAGCTCGCCGTCGGTGGCATCCTGATCGTGCCGGTGGGCCGCGACCCCACCTCCCAGGTCGTCGAGCGCATCGTGAAGACCGAGAGCGGCCTCCAGCGCGACACGCTCATGCCGGTGCGGTTCGTGCCCCTCGTGTCGGGCCCGCTGCCGGTGCTGGGGCAGGGCTGAGCGAAGCTCAGCCCGAGGAGCGACAGGACATTGCCCAGGGCAATGTCCGAGAGCGCCGAAGAAAGAACGACCCTCGGAGGCTCCTATTCCCGCCAGAATCTCAATGCAGTAGTATGAGAGCATGAAAAACGCCCCTCGCTTCCCCTCGCGATGGGCCGGCCGCATGCACACGCTGGGAACAATGGCGGTGCTATCGGTCGCGCTCGGCGCCTGCAACACCGTCATGGGTGCCCGCGAAGGCACCATGGAATATCCCGGGTCCGCCGCCGGTCCCAACGCCGTTCCGGTCTACGTCGTCAAGGACAAGGACACGGTCGACGGCCTGTCGCGCCGCTACGGCGTGCCGTCGCAGACCATCATCGACCGCAACAACCTCAAGGCGCCGTACACGATCAAGCCCGGCCAGACGCTCGCCATGCCGGGGGCCCGCTTCGTCCCGGACAGCTACGGCGAGCCGTCCAGCCAGCAGACCGCCGCCGCCAATCCCAACGCGCCGTCCTCGGTGAAGCGCGAAGGGCTGGCGCCGCCGCCCGGCGCGCAGGGCGAGGCGCCGCGCTCCGCCGCGCCCGCGGGCGAACCCACGCCGCTCAGCAAGACGTCGGTCACCGTGCCGGCCACGCCGCCCGCGGCGAGGATGATCTGGCCGGTCAACGGCAAGGTCGTCTCGGGCTACGGCACGTCGGGCGGCCAGAAGAACGACGGCATCGACATCGCCGCCGCCAAGGGCACGCCCGTGAAGGCCGCCGAGGGCGGCAGGGTCGTCTATGCCGGCAACGAGGTCGCCCGGATGGGCAACCTGCTGCTGATCGAGCATCCGGGCGGCTACATCACGGCCTACGGCAACAACGAGTCGCTGGCGGTGAAGAAGGGCGACGTGGTCAAGAAGGGCCAGACGATCGCCCGGGTCGGCAATTCCGGCGGCACCGCCGAGCCGCAGCTCCATTTCGAGGTCCGCCGCTCCGGCAGGACGATCGACCCGACGACGGTGCTCGGGCCGCAGTGACGGGCGTCGTTCGCCGTCCCGTGCGCAGCCCCCTCACCTAACCTCTCCCCCTAACGGGGGCGAGGAACATGATTTTGAAACTCCTCTCCCCCGACAGGGGGAGAGGCAGGGTGAGGGGGTTACTCGAAGACCTCGCGCCTAAACGACCTTCCCGATCATCTTGTACTCGCCCTTGCGGTCCTCGATTTCGAGGACCCAGAGGTCGGGGTCGCGGGCGACCTGGCGGGCGATGTAGGCGTCGGCTTCGGGCTCGGTGACGGGCGCAGGGCCGGTGCCGCGGCTCCAGGCCGGTTCATCCTCGAGCGTGCTGGTCTGGGTGAACACGGTCACGCCGGCCTCGAAGCGGTTGATCTTCAGCAGCACCGTGCCGACATCGGGATCGCCGCGCCGCACGACGGCTGCGGGAATGAACGCGCGGTCGCAGAGACGTATCTGCGCGCTGACCCAGAGTCCGGTGGTGAGGCCCATGACCATGCGCGCCTTCATGCAGGGCGCGACCCGGCCCGTCAAACTTGGGCTTCGCGCTTGCCGATGTGGACAGGTTCGGCCAATACAGCGCGCTCCCATGGCCGATCCTCCTCTCCTTGCGCTCAGCGACATCCGCTTCCATCTCGGCGACCAGTCCATCCTGGCCGGCGTCGATCTGGGAATCGGTCCGGGCGAGCGCCTGTCGCTGGTCGGCCGCAACGGCGCCGGCAAGTCGACCCTGCTGCGCATCCTCGCGGGCGCGCCGATCGCCGATTCGGGCGAGCGCTTCGCCCAGCCCGGGGCCACCGTCGCCACCCTGCCGCAGGAGCCGGATTTCGCCGGTCACACCACGGTGGCCGACTATGTGTCCTCGGCGCTTTCCGATTCGCTGGGGCCGGACGATTATCGCGTCGCCGCCATCCTCGAGGACATGAAGCTCGACAGCGGGCGCGATCCGACCACCCTGTCGGGCGGCGAGGCGCGGCGCGCGGCGCTGGCGCGCGTGCTGATTGGCGAGCCCGACGTGATGCTGCTCGACGAGCCGACCAACCATCTCGACCTGCCGACCATCGAGTGGCTGGAGGAGAAGCTCTCGAAGTGGCGCGGCGCCTATGTGCTGGTGAGCCATGACCGGCGCTTCCTCACCAACCTGACGCGGGCCGTGCTTTGGCTCGACCGCGGCATCGTGCGCCGCCTCGACAAGGGCTATGGCGAGTTCGAGGCCTGGTCGAACGACATCATCGAGCGCGAGGCGACGGAGCGGCACAAGCTCGACCGGCTGATCGAGCGCGAGACCGAGTGGGCCGGCAAGTCGATCCGCGCCCGCCGCACGCGCAACGAGGGCCGCCTGCGCGCGCTCGCGGCGCTCCGGCAGCAGCGCAGCCAGCAGATCGGCCCCGTCGGCCGCGCCTCGATCGAGGCCGGCAGCGCCGAGGCCTCGGGCGCGCTGGTCGTGACGGCGCGCAACATCACCAAGCGCTGGGGCGACAAGGTCATCGTCGAGGATTTCTCGACGCGTATCTTCCGCAAGAACCGCATCGGCCTGATCGGGCCCAACGGCGCCGGCAAGACGACGCTGCTCAAGATGCTGATGGGCGAGCTCGAGCCCGACAGCGGCACGGTGAAGCTGGGCTCCAACCTGATGCCGGTGGTGATCGACCAGCGCCGCATCGGTCTCGACCCCGACAAGACGCCGTGGGAGACGTTGGCCGACCGCAACGACCATGTGCTGGTGCGCGGCCATCTCACGCATGTGATGACGTATCTGCGCGAATATCTGTTCCGCGACGAGCAGGCGCGCCAGCCGGTGCGCACCCTGTCGGGCGGCGAGCGCAACCGCCTGCTGCTCGCGAAGGCGCTGGCCGCGCCCTCGAACATGATCGTGCTCGACGAGCCGACCAACGATCTCGACGCCGACACGCTCGACCTGCTGCAGGAGGCGCTCGACGATTACGACGGCACCGTCCTGCTGGTGAGCCACGACCGTGACTTCCTCGACCGGCTCGTGACCTCGACCATCGTGCTCGAAGGCGACGGCACGGCGACCGAGTATGCCGGCGGCTACAGCGACTACGTGGCCCAGCGTGGGCCGCGCGTGGAGCCAACCGGCGTCACGCCGTCACGCGCAAAGGACAAGCCGGCCGCGCCAAAGGCTGCAGCGCAGGGCAAGGCCCGCCTCGGCTACAAGCGCGAACGCGCCCTGGTCGAACTGCCGAAGAAGATCGAGACCCTGCAGGCCGAGATCGCCACCCTGCAAAAGGCGCTGGCCGACCCCGACCTCTACCGCCGCGATCCCAAGTCCTTCCAGTCCAAGACCGCCCGCATCGGCGCGGCGCAGTCGGAGATCGATGCAGCCGAAAGCGAATGGCTCGAACTCGAAATGCTGCGCGAGGAATTGGGCGGCTAGCGCCGTGGAATCGCTCCCGGCACGGGGGAGGGCCTCTTCGGATCCAGTTTTTTCGTTTATTTCGTTTGTTTCGTTTACGCGGCCTTCGCCCTTCTCATGTTCCTCTCCCCCGATAGGGGGAGAGGTTAGGTGAGGGGGTTACACGGGGTGCGTCGCCCCCTCACCCAGCCTCTCCCCCGAGCGGGGGAGAGGAGGAAGAAAGGCTACTTCTTCCGCTCATAATGCGCCGCGATCATCAGCGCGGTCGCGACCGTCACCTTCTTGCCCGTCGGGATGTGCAGGAACTCGTTCGGCCCGTGCGCATTCGAGTGCGGGCCCAGCACGCCGGTGATCACGAACTGCGTCCCGGGGAACTTGTCGCCCAGCATGCCCATGAACGGGATCGTGCCGCCTTCGCCCATGTAGGCGACCGGCTCGCCGAACGCTTCCTGCGAGGCCTCGTTCACCGCCGTCTCCAGCCACGGCGCCAGCGGCGGCGCGTGCCAGCCGCTCTGGCCGCCTTCGCCGGCGTCGAACTCGACGGTGGCGCCATAGGGCGGATCGGACTCCAGCGCCTTCTTCATGGCCTTCACGGCCTCCCTGGCGTCGAGCGTCGGCGGCGTGCGCACGCTGATCTTGGCCTCGGTGTAGGGCAGCAGCACGTTGCCGGCATCGACCGGCTCGGGATAGCCCGCCATGCCCACCGTCGCGAGCTGCGGCCGCCAGGTGCGGTTCAGCACCATCTGGCCGAGATCCTCGACCATCGGCTTGGTCGTGCCGGCGAAGGGAAACTTGCGATAGACCTCCTCGCCCAGCACGCGCGCGGCTTCTGAGGCCTGCGCGATGCGCTGCGGCGGGATCTGCACGAACAGTTCCGGCAGCTTCATCTCGCCGGTCGCCTCGTCCTCCAGGCGCGTCAGCAGCGCGCGCGTGATGCGGAAGGAGGAGGGCACGATCCCCGACGCGTCGCCCGAATGCACGCCCTCGTTCAGCACGCGCACCTTGAGCGTGCCGGCCGCGATGCCCCGTAATGACGTGGTGAGCCACATCCGGTCCCAGTCGCCGCAGCCGGAATCGAGGCACACGAC
Source organism: Reyranella sp. (assembly GCF_030651995.1). Taxonomy (GTDB): domain Bacteria; phylum Pseudomonadota; class Alphaproteobacteria; order Reyranellales; family Reyranellaceae; genus Reyranella. Next base: position 113,646 of record NZ_JAUSBN010000052.1, on the reverse strand, counting down.
CAGCGACGGATCGCCGATCCGGTCGAGCAGGTGGTCGACATAGAAGGGCAGGTCGTAGCTGCCGGATTCCTCGCAACCCTCGATCATGATGACGCAGCGGGCGCGCGGGATGCCCTGCTCCTCGAGAGCCAAGAGCGCGGCGAAACAGGCATAGATCGCATAGCCGTCGTCGGCGCCGCCGCGGCCATAGAGCTTGTCGTCCTTGCGCACCGGGATCCACGGCCCCATGCCCTCGGCCCAGCCCTTCATCTCGGGCTGCTTGTCGAGATGGCCGTAGAGCAGGACGGTGTCGTCGTTGTCGTCGCCCCCATCGGTACCAGGCACCTCGATGAAGATCAGCGGCGTCCGGCCCGGCAGCCGCACCACCTCCATCGTCGCGCCCGCGAAGGCGGCAACGTGCGGCCGCGCCCAGTCGGTCATCAGCGTGACCGCCTGCTCCATGAAGCCGTTCTCCTCCCACTTCGGGTCGAAGGACGGCGACTTGTTGGGGATGCGGATGTACTCGGTGAGCGACGGCAGGATCTGGTCGTCCCAGAAGCTGCCGATGAAGGTCTTGAGCTGGTCGGGGTTCATGGGCGGGAGTTTACCTTAAGTGGGCTATTGTTCTCTAATCCATCTCGACACGAACCGTACGACGCCTGTGTAGCGCGCTACCTTGAGTGCAAATGGATTCAGCGTTGCCGTTGCAGCGGCATCGGCAAATAGAGAAAGGATCAGGCTTTCAACAAGAGTCCGTTCATTCGGAGAGAATACCAATCTGTTCGAGATGTTTGTCGAACCAACGCTGTCCCCGTCGCGATAACCGAAGCTCAAGATCTCGATATCGAAATCAATCTTGTTAGCCGCATATTTTGGCTCCCATTCACCGTACAGCGGCGTACGACCGGGTAACTCGACGACGATCAAGTTATGATAGTATTCATCCCAAGCTCGAGCGGCAGCTCCCAATGCAATCTGGCCTCCATTCAGTTCAAGGACAGTACTTTCAGGGAGCACATATTTAGAGTCCATCGTTTGATCCTTCCTGATCGCACGTGCTCACCTCATCTTTCACGAGCTTCTCCGCCTCGATGTTGGCCGGATCGAACCATGGCGCGGCGCGGTCGAAGGCGGCGACTTCGACAGGGTCGACCAGGGTTTCGAAGCCGTGGAGGATGTTGTTGCGGATGCGGCGCAGTGTGTCGAGCTGCTGGAGCCTGTCCTTCGGCAGGTTGAAACGCGGCTCCTCGAAGAGGCTTTCGAGGGGGCAGTCTAGCGCCGGAAGTCCTGCCTGCAAGCACCTGAGGTGCGGAGGCGTTGGCCGCCAGGGAGATGCCGGAGCAAAGAGGGTCACTCCGTGGACTTCCGATCCGGGGTCGTATCGAGAGACATGAAATAGAGATGAAAAAAGAAAAACGTCAACAGCCCACGAGCAACATTGACCCCAAACACCCGCGCATAGCCGGCGACCACTGGCACCGGATATTGAGCATTACAGATATTGGAATCGCCGTATGCGAGATGAAATGATCCCCAGTATGTAATTGCGGCAAAGATGACCAATGGGATCAATCCAAGCTTCTGTTCTTGCTGGTCACCTTTTCCTGACTTCATTCTTGCTTGATAGGCCACGACATCTAGCGGTCGGGATTTTAGATGAAGGGCCATGACGATACTGGCAAATTCGTAGACGAAAGCCGTCCAGAACAGAAAGCGAGCTCCGAGTGTTGCGTTGCACGCGGCTCTCGAGCCGCTTCGCGCCCGCATGAAGTCAGCGAGCAGGCCTACTTGGAGTTGATCGGCGACAATCACTACGGCTGTTACCAATGTCGAAAGAACGACAATGGAAGATAGAAGAACTCGCTCGTACTTTGTGATTCTGTTATTTGCCGGAGGAAGAAACATCAGCTGGTGCCAAACTGGTCAGAAGCCGTGGCGCGAGTATATCCTCGCCCACTCAAGCCATCTCAACCCAGAGTATTATGCCTTCGGCAATTTTTCACTTCCAGTCTTCTCCGTGGCCCTGGAGTCTGGGGCAGCATCGGCCTTCTTTTCCGCTTCTTTCGATTTCTCCGGCTCGCCCTCCTGGGGCTTTTCTGTCTCTTCCTTGACGGGCTCTACCGGTTTCAGGGTCTCGTCCGTCACGGGCTTCTCAGTGTCGTCCTTCACAGGCTCTTCTGCTTCCGCGTTCGCAGGCTCCTCGTCCTCGACGACGGCTTTTGCCTGTTCTTTCACGGGCTCTTCGGTTTCCGTGTTCGCACGCTCCTCGACCTCATCTCCGGCAGATTTCTCCGCTTCGTCCTTTGCGGGCGTCTCGTCCTCGGCCTTCGCAGGCTCCGGCGGCTTGACATCGGCGGGGTCGAACCATGTCGCGGCGCGGTCGAAGGCGGCGACGAGGGCGGCGGCCTCGGTCGGGTCGACGAGAGTCTCGAAGCCGTGGAGGATGTTGTTGCGGATGCGGCGCAGCGTATCGAGCTGGCGCAGGCGGTCCTTCGAGAGGTTGAAGCGCGGTTCCTCGAACAGGCTTTCGAGCGGGACGGTCCGGTCGCCTTCCATGTCGGCGTGGCGCTTGACCTCGCGTTCGAAGTTCACGGCGGCGTTCAGCACGGCCTGGTAGGGCATCTTGAGGTCGAGCAGCTGCTTCGGCGCCAGCGCTTCCACGGGGGTCCGCTTGGTGGGGGCGTGGGCGAGGTTGCGGAAGAGCGGGCGCTGGCCGTCTTCCGGCTTTTCCGGCTCGGGTTCGGGCAGCGCGCCTTGCTCCTTCAGCTCCTCGATGCCGACCCGGATGCTGACGAAGTCGTTGGCGGGCTTCGGGGCGGGCTTCGCCGCAGGCTCAGGGACGAGCGCTGGGACGGGAACAGGAGGAGCCGGCTCCTCGACCGGCTTGGCGACGGGCTCGACGACGGGCTCGACGACGGGCTCGACGAGGGGCTCGACCGTCGGCGCGGCGATGAGCGCGGGCGCGGGCTCCGGTTCCTTCTCGGGCGCTTTCTCAGGCGGACGCAGCTTGAGCGGCTCCGGCGCCGGGGCGCTGACCGCCGCCGGCGCGGGCTGATCGCTCCGGGCGGTCCGCGCGGCGCGCAGCACCAGGCCCTGCGCGGCCAGGATGCAGAAGAACGCCACGCCGCCCGCCGTCACCCCGTCGAGCGGCATCTGCTTGGCCTGGGCCACGAGCGTCCCGTAGGCCGCGCCGCCGGCCAGCGGCAGCACCAGCTCTTTCAGCACGCGTAGCGCGATTGGCGTCCTGCCAGCCTTACTCTTGTCCATCGACCCCAATCCATTCGCTCCGGCCCACGCGCGGCCGGTAAAAGCCGGCGCCCTACTAACAAACCTCGGCAGTGCGACCAAGCGCCAGGGCAAGCGGAGGGCGGGGGAGAAGCGTCCCCCGCCCGAGTTGACGCCAACGGACCTGTCCGCTACCCCCACGCCACCCCCGAAGGACCCCCAAAAAGTGCCCGATTCCGCCGCTCTTCCCGCTTCCGACGCCCGTCTGGCCGGCCATCCCGCCGGGCTCAGGCGCACGTTTGCGATCATCTCGCATCCCGACGCCGGCAAGACGACGCTGACGGAGAAGCTGCTGCTGTTCGGCGGCGCCATCCATGTCGCCGGTGCCGTAAAGGCGCGCGGCGAGGCGCGGCGGGCGCGTTCGGACTGGATGAAGATCGAGCAGCAGCGCGGCATCTCGGTCACCACCTCGGTGATGCATTTCGAGTATGGCGGCGCCGTCTTCAACCTGCTCGACACGCCTGGCCATGAAGACTTCAGCGAGGACACCTACCGCACGCTGACCGCCGTCGATTCGGCGGTGATGGTGATCGACGCCGCCAAGGGCATCGAGGCGCGCACCCGCAAGCTGTTCGAGATCTGCCGCCTGCGCGACGTGCCGATCATCACCTTCATCAACAAGATGGATCGCGAGTCCAAGGACCCGATCGAGCTGCTGGACGAGGTCGCCTCGACCCTGGCGCTCGACGTCTCGCCGATGACCTGGCCGACCGGCTCGGGCCAGAACTTCAAGGGCACCTACGATCTCAACAACAACCGCATGCTGGTGTTCGACAACACCGACAGGAGCCGCATCGGCGAGGTGATCGAGAACTACACGATCGCCGATCCCAACTTCGCCGAAGAGGTCGAGCTGGTGCGCGCGGGCTATCCCGCCTTCGATCTCGAAAGCTATCGCGCCGGCCACCTGTCGCCGGTGTTCTTCGGCTCGGCCTACAACAATTTCGGCGTGAAGGAACTGCTCGACGCGATCGCCGCCTGGGCGCCGCCGCCGCGGCCGCAGCCCGCCGAGCCGCGGCCGATCGAGCCGACCGAGCCCAAGGTCTCGGGCTTCGTGTTCAAGGTCCAGGCCAACATGGATCCCAACCACCGCGACCGCATCGCCTTCCTGCGCCTGTGCAGCGGCAAGTTCCGCCGCGGCATGAAGCTCACGCAGATGGGCACGGGCAAGATCCTGTCGGTCAACTCGCCGATCCTGTTCTTCGCCCGCGAGCGCGAGATCGTCGACGAGGCGTGGCCCGGCGACATCATCGGCATTCCCAACCACGGGGTGCTGCGGGTCGGCGACACGCTGACCGAGGGCGAGACGCTGAAGATCGTCGGCATCCCCAACTTCGCGCCGGAAATCCTGCGCCGCGTGCGGCTGGAAGATCCGATGAAGTCCAAGCAGCTGCGGCGCGCACTGGAGGATCTGGCGGAAGAGGGCGTGACGCAGGTGTTCCGCCGGGTCATCGGCGGCGACCATATCGTGGGCGTCGTCGGCGAGCTGCAGCTCGACGTGCTCAAGACCCGCGTCGAGGCCGAGTACAACGTCCTTATCGATCTCGAGCCCGCGCCCTTCGAGACCGCGCGCTGGATCTCGGCCGAGACCAAGGCCGACCTGGAAGAGTTCATGTCCGCCAATCGCGGCGGCATGTCCGAGGACCGCGACGGCTCCCCGGTGTTCCTCGCGCGCAACGCCTGGGAGCTGGGCTACATCGCCGAGAAGAGCCCCAAGGTGAAGTTCTCGGATATCAGGGAGCGATCCTGATCTCTTCTCATGTTCCTCTCCACCGCTAGGGGGAGAGGCTAGGTGAGGGGGTTACAGGTGGTGCGCGACCCCCTCACCCAACCTCTTCCCCGATCGGGGGAGAGGAGTCCGAGTGTCTAGGAAGGCGACCAGCCGTAGGCCTTGGCGCAGGCGCCGCCCATCAGCATGGCGCGTTCGCTGTCGCTGAGCGTCTTGGTCTCCAGGAACGGCTTCACCGCGTTCTCGTAGTTCACGACGGCAAACGCGCGGGTCCAGTCGGTGCCCCAGAGGCAGCGCTCGAAGCCCCAGGCATCGAAGATGCGCTTCAGCGGATCCCAGATGTCGGGGAACGGATAGGGCTGCTTCGAGAGCGTGCAGGCGCCGCTGATCTTGATCACGGCGTTGGGGCGCTTCGCGAGGTCGAGGATCTTCGGCAGGTCGGCCCACGGCTCGGCGGGGGCGGGCGGGACGCGCGGCTGCAGCAGGCCGAGATGGTCGACGATGAAGCGCGTCTCGGGATGGCGGTCGATGATCTGCATGCCCTCGTCGACCCTGCCCCAGAACAGGAAGTTGAGCGGCAGATCGTATCGGACCGCGGCCCGGCAGATGCGGTCGAGGCCGGGATGGTCGGCGGCGCGCTTCTCCTCCTCGCGCAGGAAGATGCGGATGCCGACCGCGCCCGGCGTCTCCTTCCACTTGGCGATCACGTCGGCCACGTTCTCGTCATCGGGATCGACGGGCTTCACGATGGCTATGCGGGTGGGATGCCGGCGGGCCACGTCCTCGGCGTAGCTGGCGTCATAGCGGTACGTCGCGAAGGGCGAGATCATGATCGCGCCGTCGACGCCGACCGCGTCCATCGCCTCGACCATCTCGTCCCCGGTCACGTGCGCGGGCCAGTTCGGCACGGTGGCCCACGGCCGCTGCGGCGTGTTGGCCTCGTAGGCGTGGACCTGGGAATCGATGATCGGCATGGGTGTTTCCTCTTTCTCTTTTCATGTTCCTCTCCCCCGCTAGGGCTATCGTATTCACACATCTCGACGGATGCCTCGCGCGAGTGAAAGAGGCGGTCACAAAATCTGAATCTTTTCAATGCTTCTGGCGCTAGTGATGGCCCCAGTTGTGTCGGCGAGGCCGACACGCAAGTCATTGATACAGAATCATTTTTTGAGATGTGTGAATCCGATAGCCCGCTAGGGGGAGAGGCTAGGTGAGGGGGCGAGTCGAGGCGTTCATGCGCGACCCCCTCACCCAACCTCTCCCCCTAGCGGGGGAGAGGAGTCTGAAATCCTACTTCTTCTTCCGTTCTGTCACAGGCACGGTGACTTCGTTGGCGCGCAGCTGCAGCAGCTCGTCCGCCTTCAATCCAAGCAATTCGCCCAGCACCGCATCGGTATGCTGCCCCAGGGTCGGCGCCGGGCGCTTGATCTCCGACTTGCCGCCGGTATGCAGCCGGATGGGCGAGATCGGCACGCGGGTCTTGCCGCGGCGCGGGTGCTCGACATCGACCCAGAAGCCGCGGGCCTCGAGATGCGGGTCGTAGGCGACCTCGCGCGCGGTCTTCACCGGGGCGCACGGGACCCGCGCTTCGTTGAGCGCGGCCAGCACTTCTTCCTTGGTCTTGGGCAGGGTCCAGGCACCGACCATGTCGTCGATCGTTGCCATGTTCTTCGCGCGGCCCGGCGTCGTCATGAACTCGGGATTGGTCAGCAGGTCCTCGCGGCCCAGCATCTCGCACATCGACGTCCAGTGCCGGTCCGCCGAGGTGAAGATCGCGACATAGCCGTCGCGGCAGCGATAGGTGTTGTAGGGCGCCATGGCGAGCGCCGGGTGCCGGTTGCCGGTGCGGTCGGGCACGTTCTTGTCGCCGTCCATCACCGCGCCCAGCGCCGAGGCGATCGAGATCGCGCCGGCCTCGTGCATGGCGACTTCGACGCGCTGGCCTTTCCCGGTGCGTTCACGTTGCACCAGCGCGCCCAAAATGCCGGCGCAGAGATGGATGCCGGCCAGGAAGTCGCACACCGCGGCGCCGGCCTTGGTCGGCGGCCCGTCGGCGTCGCCCGTCGCATTGGTGATGCCGCTCATCGCCTGGATGGTGACGTCCATCGCGGCGAGGTCGCGATAGGGCCCGTCGAGGCCGAAGCCCGAACTGCCGCCATAGACGAGGCGCGGGTTGAGCTTGCTCAGCACGTCGTAGCCCAGACCCAGCCGGTCCATGACGCCGGCGGCGAAGTTCTCGATCAGCACGTCGGCCTTGGCGACCAGCTCGAGGAAGATCTCCTTGCCGCGCGGCTGCTTGAAATCGAGGACCACCGACTCCTTGTTGGAGTTCAGCATGACCAGCGGATAGGGCTCGACCTCGCGCTTGCGGCGGCGCACCACGTCGCCCTCCGGCGGCTCGATCTTGAGCACGCGCGCGCCCATGAAGGCGAGCTGCAGGCCGCAATAGGGGCCGTTGTAGATCTGCCCCAGATCGAGGACGAGCATCCCGTCGAGCGGCCGTCGAATCTGGGGTTGGATGGTCATGGCGTTTTCTCCGATAGGCGTACCGGACTGTAACGCGAACCGGCGGCGCGGGCAGGGCCGAGTGCAGGCCCGGTCCGTTGTGCGAGCGGAAAAGGCGCTTTAGGGTCGCCGCCATGAGCACCATCACGCGAATCGACGTCGGCCCGCGCATGAGCGAGGCCGTCATCCTGGGCAACCGCATCCATTGCTCGGGCATGATCCCCGAGGATACGAGCCTCGACATCACCGGCCAGGTCCGGCAGGCGCTGGCCGAGATCGACTCCCTGCTGGCCAGGGGCGGCAGCGACAAGTCGAAGATCCTGACGGCCACGATCTGGCTGAGCGATATCTCCGATTTTGCCGCCATGAATGAAGTTTGGGACGCCTGGGTCGCGCCCGGCCACGCGCCCGCCCGGGCCACCGTCGAGGCGCGGCTGAACGACCCGGACATGAAGGTCGAAATCATGGTCGTCGCGGCGATCTAGCCTCTGCTAAGGTCCCGCCCGCTTTTGAAGTTTCTTCGAGGAGAGAGAATATGAGCATCAAGCGCATCAACGCCGGCGCCCGCATGAGCAGCGCCGTGGTCCATGGCGACACCGTCTATCTCGCCGGCCTCACCGCCGACGACGCCAAGGCCGACGTCAAGGGCCAGACCAAGCAGATCCTCGACAAGGTCGACAAGTTCCTGGCCGAGGCCGGCACCGACAAGTCGAAGGTCCTCTCGGCCAACATCTGGCTGACCGACATTTCGACCTGGAGCCAGATGAACGAGGTGTGGGACGCCTGGGTCTCCCCCGGCAACACCCCGGCCCGCGCGACCGTCGAAGCCAAGCTCGCCGCTCCCGGCCTCAAGGTCGAGATCATGATCCAGGCCGCCAAGTAGGGCGTGTCTGCTGCACTGAAAAGGGCCGGCCTCGCCGGCCCTTTTTTTGTTTGCGCAGCCTTCTGACCTACAGTGGGTCCAACAAAATCCTCATCCTGAGGAGGCCGCGCAGCGGCCGTCTCGAAGGATGGGCAACAGGCGTGATTTAGGTGCGCCTCTTGGCCAGCATCTGGATCGAGCCGAAGTCACCCCGGATGAGCGCCTCCTTCTTGGCGCGGGGCCAGCCTTTCACTTGGCGCTCGACCGCAATGGCATCAGTGATCTTCTGGAAATGCTCGGACCAGACGGGCGTCACCGGCAAACGCTTTGCGGTGTAAACGCCACAGATACCATTGTTGTGTTCAGAAAGGCGACGTTCCAGACCTAGGCGTGCTGACCCGACATAGTAGCTGTCATCGGCACATCTCACCATGTAGACGCCGGCGCCGGACTCCTCGGACATTCAGGCGTTCTGTCCTGTTGCCCATCCTTCGAGACGGCCGCTGCGCGGCCTCCTCAGGATGAGGTCGTGTGGGTTGGAGGCACCCGTCCGAAAGTGCGCGTTGCGCCCCTGAACTCTAGTTGATCGGACCCATGATCTTGCCCGGGTTCATGATGTTGTCCGGGTCGATCGCCTTCTTGATGGCGCGCATCAGCGACATCGCCTCGCCGTGCTCCTGGTAGAGGTACTTGATCTTGCCGATGCCGACGCCGTGCTCGCCGGTGCAGGTGCCGCCGAGGTTCTGGGCGCGGGCGATCATGCGGTCGTTGAGACCCTCGGCCCGCGGCAGGTAGGTCGGGTCGTTCGGATCGACCATCATGGTGAGATGGAAGTTGCCGTCGCCGACATGGCCGACGATCGGGGCGTAGAGGCCGTTGGCCTGGATGTCCTTCTGGGTCTCCAGGATGCATTCGGCGAGCTTGCTGATCGGCACGCAGACATCGGTCGCCCACATTCCCCAGCCCGGCTTGTAGGCCTTGGCGGCCCACGCCGCGTCGTGGCGGGCCTGCCACATCTTGCTGCGTTCCTCGGCCTGGTTGGTCCAGGCGAAGTCGCCGCCGCCATGCTCGGCGGCGATGGCCTGCACCATCTCGGCCTGTTCTTTGGTGCCGGCCTCGGTGCCGTGGAACTCCAGCAGCAGCAGGTTCTTCTGCGGCAGCGTGAGCTTGGAATACTGGTTCACCGTGTCGACGGTGTAGGTGTCCATCAGCTCGATGCGCGCCACCGGGATGCCGGACTGGATGGTCTGGATCACCGTGTTGACCGCGCCCTCGAGGTCGTCGAAGGCGCAGGTCGCGGCGACCATGGATTCGGGCGTGCCGTAGAGACGGAGCGTGATCTCGGTGATGACGCCCAGGGTGCCCTCGGAGCCCACGAACAGCTTCACCAGGTCGTAGCCTGCGCTCGACTTCCGCGAGCGGCGGCCGAGCTGCATGATCCGGCCGTCGGGCGTCACGACCTGCAGCGAGAGCACGTTCTCGCGCATCGTGCCGTAGCGCACCGCGTTGGTGCCGGAGGCGCGGGTGCTGGTCATGCCGCCGATCGAGGCGTCGGCGCCGGGATCGATCGGGAAGAACAGGCCGGTCGCGCGCAGGTATTCGTTGAGCTGCTTGCGGGTGACGCCGGGCTGCACGACCACGTCGAGGTCGGCCTCGTTGACCTGCAGGATCTTGTTCATCCGGCTGACGTCGAGCGAGATGCCGCCGTTGGGGGCGCTGATATGGCCCTCCAGCGAGGTGCCGGTGCCGAACGGGATGATCGGGGTCTTGTGGCGGGCACAGAGCTGGACGATCTGCTGCACTTCCTCGGTCGATTCGGCAAAGACCACGGCGTCGGGCAGGTGCGCTTCGTGATACGAAATGTCCTTGCCGTGCTGCTCGCGCACGGCGTGCGCGGTGCTGACCCGGTCGCCGAACAGCGCCTTCAGCTCGGCGATCGTGGCATCGACGTTGAGGGGGCGCGCCTGGGCCGCTGCAGCCATGTTCGTTCTCCTAGCGTAAGCCGTTTGGATACGCTCAAATGGGGGCAAAGCCAACCTGAGGAACCGCCCCATGCGCGACGTCTATGTGATCGGCGCCTACACCACCGTCTTCAAGAAGCACCCCGGCCTGAGCTTCGGCGACCTGGCCCGGGAGGCCTATCTGGGCACCCTGGCCGATGCCGGCATGGACAAGGGCACGGACATCGAAACCGGCTGGCTGGGCAATTGCGGCATGGGCTTCTGGGGCCAGAACTCGATCCGCGGCCAGGCGCTGTTCCAGCCGCTGGTCGAGGAGGGGCTGTTTCCCGAGCGGGTGCCGATGTTCAACGTCGAGAATGCCTGCGCCACCGCCTCGACCGCCTTCATGGGCGCCTGGAAGGACGTGCTGGCCGGCACCCACGAACTCACCTTCTGCCTGGGCGTCGAGAAGCTGTTCAGCCCGGAGGCACCCGAGCGCACGGCCGGCCTGTTCAACCAGGGCTACATCACCAGCCAGCACGACCGGCTGGTCGAGGAGATGAACCGGGTGGGCAAGATGGTCGGCTCCGAGTTCAAGCCGGGCGATGACCGCACCATCTTCATGGATACCTACGCCATGCAGGCCAAGTGGCACATGTGGAAGTACGGCACGACCCAGGCCCAGATCGCGGCCGGTGCTGCCAAGAACCATAATTACGGCGCGCTCAACGAGAAGGCGCAGTACCGCTTCCAGATGACGCCACAGTCGGTGCTGGAGGACCGGCCGGTGTCCTTCCCGCTGACCCGCGCCATGTGCGCGCCGATCGGCGACGGCGCGGCCGCCGCCTTGTTGTGCTCGGCGGAGTATCTCGCGAAGCAGCCCAGGCACGTGCAGGACCGCGCCGTGAAGATCGCCGGCGTCGGCTTCTCGGGCGGCATGTACCGCAACCTCGACGCGCCCGGCCTGACGCGCGCGGCCGCCGACAAGGCCTACCGGATGGCCGGGCTGGGGCCGGAGGACATCGACGTCGCCGAGGTCCATGACGCCACCAGCTTCTGCGAGATCTACCAGTGCGAGATGCTGCGCTTCTGCCCCGAGGGCGAGGGCGGCAAGTTCGTCGAATCGGGCGCCACCGGCCCCGGCGGCAAGCTGCCGGTCAACACGTCGGGCGGCCTGGTCTCCAAGGGCCATCCGGTGGGCGCCACCGGCCTGTCGATGCTGGCCGAACTCGCCACGCAGCTGCGCGGCGAGGCCGGCGCCCGCCAGGTGGAAGGTGCCAAGGTCGCGCTCGCCGAGAATGGCGGCGGCGTGATCGGCATGGAAGAGGCCGTGGCCTCGGTGGTGATTCTGCAGAAGGCCTAAGCCGTTCTCTGTTGTTCACAATATGAGAACATGTTAGCGTCATGTCGTGCAGGTGATTGCCAAGCGCGTCTTGCGTGAATTCTGGTTGCGACACCCTGCTGCGGAGGTGCCGCTCAAGCTGTGGTATGCACGTGCGATAAGAGCGAGATGGAAGCGGCCGAGTGATCTGCGTGACCAGTTCGGCGCCACTGTGGATTTCGTCGCGGGCAACCGGGCAATTTTTGACATTGGAGGCAACAAGTACCGCTTGGTTGTGAAGATCGACTACCAGGTTCAATTGGTACTGGTCCGTTTCGTTGGTCTGCATGCCGCCTATGATCGCATTGACGCAAGGACTGTTTGAGGACGTCTCATGCTCGTAAAGCCTGTTCGCACGAGGGCCGATCACCAGCGCGCACTGGCTGAGATCGAACGCCTCATCGGCGCCCGGCGCGGCTCGGCGCAAGCCGATCGCCTCGAAGTATTGGTTGCTCTGGTCTCGATGTACGAGGCCACTCATGATGCTATCGATCTGCCTGATCCAATCGAGGCCATCGAGACGCATATGAGTGAGCGCGGTCTGGGCCAGGCCGATTTCGCGAGATTGGTGGGTTCACGGTCGCTCGCTTCGGCGATTCTCAATCGTAAGCGAGCGATGTCGCTGGCCGTGATCAGGAAGCTGGCGAGCGAATGGGACATTCCCACGGACATTCTGGTCCAGCCGTATCGGCTCGATGGCGAACGCGGGCGACGGGCAGCCGCTTAGCACTCTGGCAAGAACGACCTTAGGAGAGACACTGAAATGACAATCCGCTTCGACAATCGAGTCGCCATCGTCACCGGCGCGGGCAACGGGCTCGGCCGCGCGCACGCGCTCCTGCTGGCCAGCCGCGGCGCCAAGGTGGTCGTTAACGATCCGGGCGGCGCGGTCGACGGCAAGGGTGGCGGTCACGCCGCGGCCGACAAGGTCGTCGACGAGATCAAGGCGGCGGGCGGCCAGGCCGTCGCCAACTACGATTCCGTCGCCGAGGCCGCGACCGCCGCCAACATCGTGAAGACCGCCGTCGATGCCTTTGGCACGGTCGACATCGTGGTCAACAATGCCGGCGTCCTGCGCGACAAGACCTTCCACAACATGACGACCGAGGATTTCGAGTTCGTGGTGAAGGTCCACTTCCTCGGCACCGCCTATGTGACCCATGCCGCCTGGCCGATCCTGCGCGCCAAGGCCTATGGCCGCATCGTCGTGACCTCCTCGAACTCGGGCATCTACGGCACCTTCGGCCAGTCCAACTATGGCGGCGCCAAGCTCGCCGTCGTGGGCTTCATGAACGCGCTCAGGCTCGAGGGCCAGAAGTACAACATCATGATGAACGCGCTGGCGCCGATCGCCGCCACGCGCATGACCGAAAGCCTGATGACGCCCGAGGCGCTGGCCAAGCTCAGGCCCGAGTTCGTCTCGCCGATGGTCGCCTTCCTGTGCAGCGAGCAGTGCCAGCGTACCGGCGACATCTGGAGCGCCGGCGCCGGCACCTTCGCGCGCATCGAGTATCGCGAGGCCGAGGGGCTCAGGATCGACGGTCGCGCGCCGACCATCGAGGACGTGGCCGACAATATCGAGAAGATCGCCGACGTCTCGGCCAGCCGGGTCTTCCGCACCTCGGGCGAGGAAGTCGCCGCCGTCGTGAGCGGCTCCTGAGCAGCGAGGCGTCTCCTTTTACCGCGCCGGCAGCGGATCGGCTGCTGCCGGTCGAGAAATGGTTGATCCGGGAAGGCCGGCTGGTCCGGAGACCGGACGCCTTCCTCGAGCAGCTCATGAATCGCGTGCTCGAGGCCGGCATCCCGGTCTGGCGCACGTATATCGGCCTGCAACTCGTCCACCCGCAGCTCCAGGCGATGGGCTTCCTGTGGCGGCGCGGCGAGCGGGCCGAGACGATCACCCGGGCCTACGGCGTTCAGTTCACCCCGGCCTATATCGGCAGCCCCCTGCAGGAGGTGCGGGAAGGGGGCACCCCGGTCCGCTACCGGCTCGACGGCCTGACCGAGCGGCACCATCACGTTCTGCACGAGGTCAAGGACGGCGGCGGCGCCGATTACTTCTCGCTGCCGATGCGCGTACGCCGCGACGGGCCGCTGCCGGTCGTGGCCTTCGCGACCGATCGTAAGGACGGCTTCAGCGACGCCGACATCGACGACCTGACGCGCCTGGTCGACATGATGGGCGCGGTGACCGAGATGTACATCGAGGAGAGCGTCGCCCAGACCGTCGCCCAGACCTATCTCGGCCGCCAGGTCGGCGAGCGCATCCTGCGCGGCATGATCCGCCGCGGCGACGGCGAGGAGATCCGGGCGGTGCTCTGGTTCTCGGACCTGCGCGACTTCACTGGCCTCAACGAGCGCCTGCCTCCCGACCAGGTGCTCGAACTGCTGAACAACTACTTCCAGTTGGTGGGCGATGCGCTCGCCAAACATGGCGGCGAGATCCTGAAGTTCATCGGCGACGGCGTGATGGCCTATTTTCCGGCCGAGGATGCGCTGTTCATGCCGATGGTGACAGCGGCCGCGCTCGACGCCGCGCGCAAGTTGATCGCCGATGCCGAAGCCGCCAACGAGGCGCGCGCCACGGCCGGCGCCGAGCCGATCAAGTTCGGCATCGGGCTCCACGTCGGGACGGTCACCTTCGGCAATATCGGCACCGAGGACCGGCTCGACTTCACCGTCATCGGCTCCGCGGTCAACCGCGCCTCGCGGCTCCAGGGCCTCACCAAGGCCCTCGGCGTCCGCGTCTGCGCCTCCGCCGAATTCAACCAGGACTGCCCGCGCCCGATGAAATCCCTGGGCAAGCACCGCCTGCGCGGTGTCCGCGAGCCGGTCGAGATCTTCACGCTGCCGGACTGAGCCAAAGGTCCTTCGCTGCGCTCAGGATGACAACATTTTCGGAGTTGGCGCACCGCGTCGACCCAACAACATTGTCATCCTGAGCGCAGCGAAGGACCTTTCCTTCAGACCTTCGTCTTCCAGCCCTCGATCCAGGTCAGCGCTTCCTCGTCGGGCAGGGGCTGCTCGGAGGCGTCGATTTCGAGCCGGTCGCCGACCTTCCGGGCGCCGCACCGCTCCAGCGCCTGGTCGACCTTCTTGCCGCCGCCGCAGAACGTGTCCTGGTAGGTCATGTCGCCCAGCGCGATGACGCCGTAGCGATGGCCCGACAGGTCGGGCTTGTCGCGCTCCAGTGTCTCCACCAGCGGCAGGATGTTGGTCGGGATGTCGCCCGAGCCGTGGGTCGCGCAGACCGCGAGGAGCACGTCGTGCGCCTCCAGGTCGGCGGCGGTCGCGGCCTTGTCGGTGACGTCGACGGCGTGTCCGGCACTCGCCAGCACGGGTTGCAGCGCGTCGGCCACCATCTGGGCATTGCCCGACTCGGTGCCGACAAGAATGAGGATTGAGGCCATACTCCCGGATAAGGGACCGAGTGCCGCGATGCGACGCGACCGGATGGCGCGGCCGATTCGGCCATGCCAGTCTTGCGGCCCATGACTGAAACACGAGAAACGCCCGTTCTGTCCGCCCTCGAGGGCGGCGTGCTGACCCTGACGCTCAACCGCCCGCAGCGGCTGAACGCCATGAGCCATCAACTGATCGAAACCATGAACGCCGAGCTGAAGCGCGCCCGCGACGACGATGCCGTGCGCGCCGTGCTGCTGACCGGCACCGGCCGCGGCTTCTGCGCCGGCGCCGACCTCGCCGGCGGCGGTCCCGGCGATGCGGGGGCCTCGGGCCCGCGCGACGTCGGCGCGGCCATGGACCGAATCTTCAATCCGATGATCCGGGCCATGCGCGATCTCCCGAAGCCCATCGTGGCGGCCGTGAACGGTGTGGCGGCCGGCGGTGGCGCCAACTTGGCGCTGGCCTGCGATATCGTGATCGCCGCGCGCTCGGCCCGTTTCGACCAGGCCTTCGTGCGCATCTCGCTGATCCCCGACCTGGGCGGCACCTGGTTCCTGCCGCACACGGTGGGCGATGCCCGGGCCCGCGCGCTCGCGATGCTCGGCACCTCCGTCCCGGCCGAGGAGGCCGCGCGCATGGGCATGGTCTGGCAGGTCGTCGACGATGCCGCCCTGATGGACGAGGCCGGCAAGATCGCCAGGAAGCTCGCCACCGGCCCGACCCGCTCCTATGCGGCGATCAAGGGCGCGATCAACGCGGCCGCCACCAACACGCTTGACCAGCAGCTCGACCTCGAACGCGACCACCAGCGCGAGCTCGGCAAGAGCGAGGATTTCAAGGAGGGCGTTGCGGCCTTCCTCGCCAAGCGCGCCCCCCATTTCACCGGACGTTGAGAGACGAAAGAATGACCTACGAGAAGATCCAGATCGCCAAGGAAGACGGCCTCGCCACCCTGACCCTGAACGCGCCGGACCGGCTGAATGCCGTGTCGCGCAAGATGATCGGCGAGCTGAAGCAGTGCTGGGAGGAGCTCGCGGCCGACGCCTCTGTGCGCGCCGTGCTGCTGACCGGCGCGGGTCGCGGCTTCTGCGCCGGCGCCGACCTCGCCGATCCCGACCGCGCAAAGGGCAACACCTCGGACTCGGGCGAGGCGCTCGACAAGTTCTTCAATCCCGTGATCCGCCTGATGCGCAGCGTCCCCAAGCCGATCGTGGCGGCGGTGAACGGCCCGGCGGCCGGCGTCGGCATGAGCTTCGCGCTCGCCTCCGACATCGCCGTGGCGGGCAAGTCGGCGTCCTTCCTGCAGGCCTTCGCCCGCATCGGCCTGCTGCCCGACGGCGGCAGCACCTGGTTCCTGCCGCGTCTGGTGGGCGAGCAGCGGGCGCGGGCGCTGGCGATGCTGGCGCCGCAGATCAGCGCCCAGCAGGCCAAGGACTGGGGCCTGATCTGGGACGTGGTCGAGGATGCCGATCTCATGAAGACGGCAGGCGACCTCGCGCGCCGCCTCGCGGACGGGCCGACGATGTCGCTCGCCCGCATCAAGGAGGCGATGAACCGCGCCAGCGGCAACACGCTGTCGCAGCAGCTCGACGTCGAGCGCGACTTCCAGCGCGAGCTGGGCAAGAGCGAGGACTTCAAGGAGGGCGTCGCGGCCTTCCTCGCCAAGCGCAAGCCCGCCTTCAAGGGCAAGTAGGACTACAAGAATACGATCACGGGAGAGACCACCATGACGACGCCGTTCAAGGAGATCACTTCGGGCCTCAGGTTCCCCGAGGGTCCGGTGGCCATGCCGGACGGTTCGGTCATCCTGGTCGAGATCGCGCGCGAGACGCTCACCCGCGTCACGCCCGACGGCAAGCAGCACATCATTGCCAAGCTTGGCGGCGGCCCCAACGGCGCGGCGATGGGCCCTGGCGGCAAGATCTACGTGACCAACAATGGCGGCTTCAACTGGGTCGAGCGGTCCGACGGCCGCCTCTTCCCGGGCACGGCGCCGGCCTCGTACAAAGGCGGCTCGATCCAGGTGGTCGACCCGGAGACCGGCAAGTTCGAGACGCTGTACGACAGCTGCGACGGCCGCAAGCTGAACGGCCCGAACGATCTCGTGTTCGACGATGCCGGCGGCTTCTGGTTCACCGACCTCGGCAAGACGCGCGAGTACGACAGCGATCGTGGCGCCGTCTACTACGCCAGGGCCGACGGCTCGAAGATCGAGCAAAAAGTGTTCCCGCTGGAGCGCCCCAACGGCTGCGGCCTCTCGCCTGACGGCAAGACGCTTTATGTCGTGGAGACCCCGACCGCGCGCCTCTGGGCCTTCGATCTGTCGTCGCCCGGCACGATCAAGGACGCCAACGGCCCCTATCGCGGCGAAAAGGGCCGGGTGGTGGCGGGCCTCGGCGGCTACCAGATGTTCGATTCGCTGGCCGTCGATTCGGCCGGCCACATCTGCGTCGCGACCCTGATCACCGGCGCCGTCTCCGACATCTCGCCCGACGGAAAGTCGGTGACGCAGCACAAGTTCCCCGACCCGATGGTCACCAACGTCTGCTTCGGCGGACCGGACCTGCGCACCGCCTACGCCACGCTGTCGATGACCGGCAAGCTGGTCAGCTTCGAATGGCCGCGTCCGGGGCTGAAGCTCGAGTATCTGAACAAGTAGGGCCGCTACTTCATTCGGTCCACGGCCGCCTGGACGATCGTCCGGGCGGCGGTCCGGTGCTCCGGATCCGTTGGCAGGAATTCCTCGCCGTCCCAGTTCACGATTCGGATCTGGTAGTGCATGTCGTCCGGTGCTTCTTCGACAGGCTCGCGGTAGGTGGCCCGTATGACGGGAAGCGCCGAGATCAGGTTCCGGGGCAGGTAACGAGCACGGGAAACCTGCTTGCCCGTGCGGGTCTCGATGGTCTCGCCAAGGCGCTGGAGGGACGAAATATGAACCTTCTCCCACATGGGAACGGCGTGGCGATCATAGCAGCCGTTGTAGTGGAAACGGGGCAGATCGCGGATCGGGTAGTTGCCGATCGACCGTAATGTGAGAGGCATGAGGCGGTAGAAGCGGAGACGGCTTTCGTGCTGCGCCGCCGTCGCCCAGCCTGGTTCGATGAGTTTCCATTTCTTTGGATCCGCCGGAAATCTGGGAAACTTCTTCGTCACCCGCTTCAGCATCCAGTCGAGCGTCACGTCGTCGAGGGATCGGGGATTGTCGCGCCGCCGATCGGCTTCGGGAATGTAGCTTCCGCCGACATCGGCATGGACGCCGGGAAACCATACCTGCTCCGTACGGCTGAGGTAGCGCTTGAATTTCGGGCGCCGCCAGACGGTCGCCTCGAAAGGCTGCCGGTGCTCATCGATCGCAACGGCGTGAAGATTGAGCTCCGTGATCGATGACAGGTCGACATCGTGGAACTGATACTTGTCGCGATTGAAGAGTTTGAACCTGTGAAGCGGGACGCCGAGGGCTCCCACGGTATCGAAGACGCCGACGCACGAGATGCGGAACTTATCGCGATCATGGACGTAGGGGGTAAGTGCCGCATGCACGCCCGGCAGGCGTTCATTTGGTGGTGTTCGATAGTAGGCCCAGGCCAACGCTTCGTTGGTCTTCGTACAGTCCTGGCAGCGCAGCAACCCGGCGGCGCCGATGAATCCCACGAGGGACCTGGCCGTGTAGGCGCCGCGCGAAAACCCGAATACGAAAACTTCGCAGCCGGGCTCGTAGTGGAAGGACAGGAAACGGTAGGCATTCCTGATTTTCTGCGGCATGCCCGACCCGAAGATGCCGCCCTTCAGCCGGTCCTGCCACGACGTGCCGATGCCGCGCTCGTAGAACACGATATTGATGGTGCCGTCGACATCGTCGATCGAGCTGGTGATCTTCGTTGGATCCTGAGGACGGACGTCGCCAGTGTCCTTCCTGTCGCGCAAGGTTTCGGCGATTATCCGCTGCAGCCTGACGACGTTCGTGTCCGAGTTGCCGAAATCCCGGTCGTTCCACGTGCCATCGAGCAGCAGGATGATGCGCTTTTTCCCGGACGCGGGCGCGCCTGCAGGCATGTCCGTCATCGACATTCGCCGTCCCCCTACGGTGAAGAGGGAACTAAACCATCAATTGCATGGTGTGGCCATGTCGCGCGCTCATGCACGGCCGCATATCACCGCGGAAGCTGGCTCACGGGCTCAACTTTTCGCCTGCCCCCGCACCTCGCGGCTGGCGACGACCTTGCCGGCGGCATAGGCCTCGTGGTTGGCGTCGACGTCGGAGAGCTTGTAGCGGTAATTCACCATCATGCCGTAGGACTGCTTGAACCCATTGGCGCTGGTGTCGCCCAGCCAGTTGAGCCGCTCGACGACGGCGCCGTTGCCGAGGTGAAAATGCGCCACCCGGTCGAGCGCGCGGCCCTTGTCGGTGGCGGTGAGATAGACGGCGGCGAGCCGCGTCAGGATCGGGCGCAGCGCCTTGTCGATGGCGGGCACCTCCCACCAGATCGGGCGCGCCAGGAGCTTGAGGACGGCCGCCGCGCCGTGTGCGTCGTCGATGACCGGCCCCAGCGAGGCGATCTCGTTCTGGGTCAGCGCGCCGTCGCCCTCGGTCTTGAACCGGTGCTCGACATGCTGGCGCAGGCCGGGAATCGGCGACAGGGTCGCGAAGTCCTTGATGTTGGGCAGGTCGCGCGACAGCTGGTCGGCGACGCGCTTGATCAGGAAGTTGCCGAAGCTGATGCCCGCCAGCCCCTGCTGGCAGTTCGAGATCGAATAGAAAATCGCGGTGTTGGCGTGCTTGGGATCGTGCGTCTCGTCGCGCGCGTCGAGCAGGCGTTGCACGTTGCCCGCCATGCCGTCGACCAGCGCCACCTCGACGAAGATCAGCGGCTCGTCGGGCATGCGCGGATGGAAGAAGGCGAAGCAGCGGCGGTCCGAATCGAGCCGGTTCTTGAGGTCGCGCCAGGAACGGATGGCGTGCACGGCCTCGTAGGTCACCAGTTTTTCCAGCAGCGAGGCGGGCGAGGCCCAGTCGATGCGCACCAGATCGAGGAAGGCCACGTCGAACCAGGCCCCCAGCAGCGAGCGCAAATCCTCGCTCAGCGCCTTGGCCGCGGCGTCGCTGCGACCCAACGCCAGCAACTCGGCGCGCAGGTCGACCACGAACTTCACACCCTGCGGCACGCCGACGAACTCGCGCAGCAGCCGCACAGCCGGCGGCTCCAGTTCGCGACGCAACGCCCGGGCGGGCTCCTTGCCGGCGCGCCAATGGTCGACCGTCTTCATCGCGGCCTCGCGCGGCAGGCCGTAGTCGCGCGCCAGGGTCATCAGGAACTTCTTGCGACCCGCGGGCGAGAGCGACAGGTAGGCCTGCCCCAGTTCGGCGGCCCGGCCGCGACGCGCCGTCTCGCCGCCCTTGCCTTCGAGGCAGGCGTCGATTCGGCTTTTCAGGCGCGGGATGTCGTCGTCGGGAAGATCGGGCCGGAGCGGCGCGCCCACCGCCTCGCGGGCGCCGCGGGCGGTGTCGACGAAAGCAGTGCGAAGTCGTTCGAGGGTACGGTCGACGGTATTGGAGAACAGCAGGGCCATGTGCCGATTATGTCATAGCAAACGTGTCACTCCAGTGGCGTCAGATGAACGAGGCTTCACCTCGCCGCGCTGTTATGAAGAAGGCAGGTCCAGCACGCGCCACAGATACCAGCTCGCCACCGTGCGATAGGGCCGCCATTTCTCACCGGCTTTCTCCAGCGCTTGCGGTGAGGGCAACGCGCGCTTCCTGAACGCCTTGGCGTAGGCCTTGCGCAGACTGTAGTCGTCGAGCGGCAGCACGTCGGGGCGGCCGAGGCGGAACATCAGGAACATCTCGGCGCTCCAGCGGCCGATGCCGCGGACCGTCACCAGGCGCTCGATCAGTTCGGCGTCGGGGATCGCCAGCGCCTCGTCGAGCGTCGGCAGTTCGCCGCCCTCGACACGGCGTGCCAGGTCCTGCACCGCCAGCACCTTGGCGTGCGACAGACCGCAGCCGCGCAAGGCGTCGTCCGGTGTCTTCAGGATGTGACGCGGCGTGAAGCCATCGGGCGCGTCGGGATAGAGCGCCTCCACCCTGCCGTAGATGGTGGCGGCCGCCTTGTTCGAGAGCTGCTGGTAGACGATGGCCTCGGCCAGCGAGCCGAACAGACTGCGCGAGACCTTGAGCTGCATGCGGAAGGGGCCGACCGTGTCGATGATCGCGGCCAGCGTAGGATCGGCGGCCCTGAGATGCGCGATGGCTTTCGCCGGCTTGAACGTGAAACGGTTCATCGAGCTGCAAAGAGAGGCCCCGCGCCGACCTCGGCCGCGCCCTCGATTTCCAGCATGCGCCGCTTGGTCGAGACGCCGCCATTGGCCGAGAAGCCGCCCATCCTCCCGTCGGCACCCAGCACGCGATGGCAGGGCACGATGATGGCCACCGGGTTCTTGCCCAGCGCCTGGCCGACCTCGCGCGATTCGTGCGGCACGCCGAGACGCCGCGCGATCTCGCCATAGGTCATGGTGCGGCCGGGCGGAATGGTGCGCGCCACCTCGTAAACCCTGCGGTGGAACTCGGGCGCGGCTTCGAGGTCGAGCGGGATGTCGGCGAGATCGACGGCATCGCCTGCCAGGAGTGACTGCACGCGATCGAGCGCGCGCTGCACGCCGGCCGGCACCGAGCTCGCTTCGACGGCATCGGGCCAGCGACGTTTGACGCGGGCGCGCGTCGCCGCCGGGTTCGCCTCGGGAAGCTGAAGCCCGGCGATGCCGCGACCGCTCCAGGCGACGGCGCAGGTGCCGATCGGCGTGTCGAACAGGGCGAAATCGCGGGCGCTCATGGGCTCGACCTTTCCCTCTAACCGGTCAACCCGTCAAGTTAGCGGTTCGGCCCAGCGGTGGATTGAATGGGTGGCTACGAGTAGCTACCTTGTTGGCATGCGCATCGTCGGCATCAAGGACCTGAAGAACCAGCTCAGCGAATATGTGCGGGCGGCGGCGGCCGGCGAGACCGTTCTCGTCACCGACCGCAACCGGGTCGTTGCCGAACTCGTACCGCCGGCCTCCGGGCGAAGTGCGTCTCCGGGCGATGCCTTGCTGGCGGACGCCGTGCGGCAAGGCTGGATCGCACCGCCACCGCTCGCCGCAAGCGGCGTGCCACCCCGTCGTCCCGTGGCGCCCTTCGACGATATCCTGGCCGAGCTGCGCGAGGATCGCGACGCCCGTTGATCTATCTCGATACATCGGTCGCCCTGGCCCACATGCTCGCGGAAGATCGTGCGCCGCCGGAGGCCCTTTGGCGGCAGTCGCTCGTGTCGAGCCGGTTGCTGGAACACGAGATGTGGACCCGCTTGCATGCGCGCGGTCTTGGTCTCTCCCATGGCGAGGAAGCGCGGGCGCTGCTCGGGCGCGTTACCCTGATCGAGCTTGCACCTCCGATCCTGGCGCGCGCGCTCGACCCCTTTCCCGTTCCCGTCCGTACGCTCGATGCGCTTCATCTCGCGTCGATCGAGTTTCTGCGGTCGCGCGGTCAGACCGTCGACCTGGCGACGTACGATGACCGCCTTGCTCTGGCGGCGCGCGCCTTGGGTGTCTCTCTCCTTCCTCTGTAAGCTTCGGCGACCGTCATCAAACTGGCACCGACCGCGTCTAGCGTCAGGGACTCGATTTAGAGCCGGAGTTGTTGGGTTGATCCATCCGCGGGCAGAAAGCCATTCGCTCCTGAAGCAGGCGGTGCGCCGCCACAAGGTTCTGTCCCGTGAAGGGATGCTGGAGAAGCTGTTCGAGCGGCTGTTCCGCGGTCTGGTCTACGCCCAGATCTGGGAAGATCCGGAGATCGACCTGGAGGCGATGGCGCTGACGCCGGACTGCCACGTCGTGGCGATCGCGTCGGGCGGCTGCAACATCCTGTCCTATCTCACCGCCGATCCCGCGCGCATCACCGCCGTCGACCTCAGCCGCGCGCATGTTGCGCTCAACCGGCTGAAGCTCACGGCGGCGCAGAGACTGCCCTCCTGGTCGGATTACTATCGCTTCTTCGGCGCCGCCGACTCGGGTGCCAATCCGCGCGTCTACGACCGCGAGATCGCGCCTCATCTCGATACCGAGAGCCGCGCCTACTGGGAAGGCCGCAGCCTGCACCGGGGCGGCCGGCGCCGTATCTCGATCTTCGCCCAGAACGCCTATCGCCACGGCGTGCTCGGCCGCTTCATCGGCGCGGCGCACATTGCCGCGCGGGCCTACGGCGTCGACTTCCGCAAGCTCCTCGCGGCGCGGACGATCGAGGAGCAGCAGCGCTTCTTCGATACGGTGCTGGCGCCGCTGTTCGACAAGCCGGCCGTGCGCTGGGCGACGTCGAACCGCCTGTCGCTCTACGGCCTCGGCATCCCCCCGGCGCAGTACGAGGCGCTGGCCGGCGGCCGCGACATGGGCTCGGTGCTGCGCGACCGCGTCGAGCGGCTGGCCTGCGGTTTCAGCCTCGAAGACAATTACTTCGCCTGGCAGGCCTTCGGCCGCGGCTATGCGCGTAACGCCAGTGGGCCCTTGCCGCCCTATCTCAGGCAGGAGAATTTCCCCGCGGTGAAGCACGGCGCCGGGAAGGTCGAGGTGATGAACCGCTCGGTGACGGATTATCTTGCGGCCTGTCCCGCCGGCTCGCGCGACCGCTACGTGCTGCTCGACGCCCAGGACTGGATGACCGACGCGCAGCTCAATGCGCTGTGGGCCGAGATCACGCGCACGGCGCGGCCGGGCGCCCGCGTGATCTTCCGCACCGCCGCCGAGCCCTCGCTGCTGCCCGGTCGCGTCGCGTCCGCGCTGCTCGACCAGTGGCACTATGAGGCAGAGGCGTCGCGCGCCTTCACCGCACGCGACCGGTCGGCCATCTATGGCGGCTTCCATCTCTATGTGCTGAAGCCGTGAGCACGACACTCGCCAATGCCGGTCTGATGGACCGGATCTATCGCCGTCAGCGCCACGTTTACGATCTCAGCCGCAAATACTACCTGCTGGGCCGTGACCGGTTGATCGACGGCCTCGCGCCGCCGCCCGGCGGTCGCGTGCTGGAGATCGGATGTGGCACGGCGCGCAACCTGATCGCGGTTGCCCATCGTCATTCCGACACACCGCTGTTCGGCATCGACCTGTCGCTGGAAATGCTCGACACGGCGCGCCGCCGCGTCGACCGGGAAGGGCTGGGTGGCCGCATTCGCCTCGCCCATGCCGATGCCACGCGCTTCGACCCGGCCCTGTTGTTCGGTGTGCCGGGATTCTCGCGCATCTTCTTCTCCTACACGCTGTCGATGATCCCCGAGTGGGAGGAGGCGCTGGCCCAGTCGGTCGTGTGGCTGCAGCCCGGCGGTGAGCTGCATCTCGTCGACTTTGGCGGCCAGGAGCGGCTGCCGCGCTGGTTCCGCGGCGGCCTGCGCCAGTGGCTGGCGCTGTTCCACGTGATCCCGCGCGACGCGCTGGAGGCCGCCCTGACGCGGCTGCCCGGCGACATCGAGGTCCGGCGCTTCGAACGGCCGCATCTCGGCTACGCCCAATACGCCGTCTGTCGTCGCTCTGCCCGCTAAGGAAGGCCGCGCTCGCTCTTCCAGGGCATGGCGCCCCTGTCCCAGGGGCATCGCGGGGGCCATTGGCAACCGCACGCGTCGGGTGCTAACCCCTCAGCAACGATTGCCTTAGTCGGGAGTACCCAAGATGACCGAAGCCTTCATTTGCGATGCGATTCGCACCCCTGTCGGCCGCTACAATGGCGGCCTCGGCGGCATGCGCGTCGATGACCTTGCGGCCCATCCGATCAAGGCGCTGATGCAGCGCAACGCCAGCGTCGACTGGGGCTCGGTCGACGACGTCATCTATGGCTGCGTGAACCAGGCCGGCGAGGACAATCGCAACGTCGCCCGCATGGCCGGGCTGCTCGCGGGCCTGCCGGTCGAGGTGGCCGGCGCCACCGTCAACCGCCTCTGCGGTTCCGGCCTCGAAGCCGCGGGCCATGCCGCCCGTGCCGTGAAGCTCGGCGAGGCCGACCTGATGATCGCCGGCGGCGTCGAAGGCATGACCCGCTCGCCCTACGTGATGGGCAAGCCCGAAAGCGCCTTCGACCGCTCGATGAAGCTCGAGGACACGGTGCTGGGCTGGCGGTTCGTCAATCCGCGCATGAAGGCGGCCTATGGCGTCGACCCGATGGGCCAGACCGCCGAGAACGTCGCCACCGAGCACCAGATCAGCCGCACCGACCAGGACGCCTTCGCCTATCGCAGCCAGCGCCGCTGCAGGGCCGCGCAGGAGCGCGGCTTCTTCGAGAAGGAGATCGTCAAGGTCTGCGTGAAGAGGGGCAAGACCGAGGTGATCGTGGAGAAGGACGAGCACCCGCGCGGCGACACCACGATGGAGACCCTGTCCAAGCTCGCCGCCGCGTTCCGCGACGGCGGCTCGGTGACGGCCGGCAACTCCTCGGGCCTGAACGACGGCGCCTGCGCCATGATCATCGCCTCGGAAGCCGCCGCCCGCGCCAACGGCCTGACACCGCGGGCCCGTATCCTGGGCACGGTCTCGGCCGGCGTGCCGCCGCGGGTCATGGGCATCGGCCCGGTGCCGGCGACGCAGAAGCTGCTGGCCAAGCTCGGCATGACCATCGCCGATTTCGACACGATCGAGCTCAACGAGGCCTTCGCCGCCCAGGCGCTGGCCGTGCTGCGCCAGCTGGGCCTCGCCGACGATGCCGAGCACGTGAACCCGAACGGCGGCGCGATCGCGCTCGGCCATCCGCTGGGCGCCTCGGGCGGCCGCCTGATGATCACCGCGCTCAACCAGCTCGAGGCCACCGGCGGCAAGCGCGCCCTCGCCACCATGTGCATCGGCGTCGGCCAGGGCATCGCGCTCGCGCTGGAGCGTGTTTAGGTCGAGCTGTACCCACGTCTCATTCAGACTCCTCTCCCCCGATAGGGGGAGAGGCTGGGTGAGGGGGCGACGCACCGCCCGTAACCCCCTCACCTAACCTCTCCCCCTACCGGGGGAGAGGAATATGAAAAAGCGCTACGCAGTAGCGTTCAGATTGATCCCGGCGCGGCGCATGTCGCTCATCATGCGCTTGCGGCTGTCGTCGAGGTCGATGGCGGCCGTCGCCTCGACCACCACGGCCACGTCGAAGCCCGCCTGACGCGCGTCGATGGCCGACCAGGCGACGCAGTAGTCGAGCGCCAGGCCGCAGAAGATCAGCTTCGTGAAACCGCGCGCCTTCAGGTAGCCGTCGAGGCCGGTGCGCGTCATGCGGTCGTTCTCGCGGAACGCGGAATAGGAATCGATGCCGGTGTGGAAGCCCTTGCGCACGATCATCTGCGCCTTGGTGACCTCCAGGTCGGGATGGAACGCGGCCCCCGGCGTGCCCTGCACGCAATGGTCCGGCCACAGGACCTGCGGCCCGTAGGGGAACTGCACCGTGGTGAACGGCTCCGCGTCCTGCCACGCGCTCGCGAACGAGGCATGGCCCGGCGGATGCCAGTCCTGAGTCAGCACGACATGGTCGTGGCGCGCGATCAGGCGATTGACCAGCGGGACGATGGCGTGGGCGCCGGCCACGGCCAATGCACCGGCCTCGCAGAAATCGTTCTGCACGTCGACGACGATCAGGGCCTCGTTCGGCATCGGTGCGCTCCGCTACATGGGTGGGATGTCGCCCAGCGCCTGGTCGCGCTCGAACGAGGCGATCCAGGAGTCCAGGCTCTTGCTCTCGATGGCGCCGCGCAGCCCGCGCATCACGTCCTGATAGTAGTGGAGATTGTGCCAGGTGAGCAGCATCGCGCCCAGGATCTCGTCGGCGCGGATCAGGTGATGCAGATAGGCGCGGCTGTGATGCCGGCAGGCAGGGCAGCCGCAGTGCTCGTCGATCGGACGCGGATCGTCGCGATGGCGGGCGTTGCGCATGTTGAGCTCACCGCGGCGCGTGAAGGCCTGCGCCGTGCGGCCTGCGCGCGTCGGCATCACGCAGTCGAACATGTCGATGCCGCGCTTCACCGCGCCGACGATGTCGCCGGGACGGCCGACGCCCATCAGGTAGCGCGGCCGGTCGGCGGGCAGCATCGGCACCGTGTAGTCGAGCGTGCCGAACATGAGTTCCTGGCCTTCGCCCACGGCGAGGCCGCCGACCGCGTAGCCGTCAAAGCCGATGTCGATCAGCGCCTTCGCACTCTCCTCGCGCAACGCCGGGAAGGTGCTGCCCTGGACGATGCCGAACAGGCCGTAGCCCGGGCGATCGACGAAGGCCCTGCGGCCGCGCTCGGCCCACTTCATGGAGAGCCGCATCGAGAAGGCGGCTTCCGGCTCCTCGACCGGCCAGCTGGTGCATTCGTCGAACGACATGGTGATGTCGGCGTCGAGCAGGCGCTGGATGCCGATCGAGCTTTCGGGCGTCAGGCGATGCTGCGAACCGTCTTTGGGCGAGCGGAAGGTGACGCCGTCGGGGTCGAGCTTGCGCAGCTCCTTGAGCGACATCACCTGGAAGCCGCCCGAATCGGTCAGGATCGGGCCCGGCCAGTTCATGAACTTGTGCAGGCCGCCAAGTGCTGCGACGCGTTCGGCGCCCGGCCGCAGCATCAGGTGGAAGGTGTTGCCCAGCACGATCTCCGCGCCGGTCTCGGCGACGGATTGCGGCAGCATCGCCTTCACCGTACCCGCGGTGCCGACCGGCATGAAGGCCGGCGTCTCGATGGTTCCGTGCGCGGTCGATATCCGGCCGCGGCGGGCGGCGCCGTCGCTGCCCAGCAGCTCGTAGGAAAGGCTCATCGGCGCAACAGACAACAATCGCCGTAGGAATAGAAGCGGTATCGCTCGCGCACGGCGTGCTCGTAGGCCTGTTTCATGCGCTCCAGCCCGGCGAAGGCGGAGACCAGCATGAACAGGGTCGAGCGGGGCAGGTGGAAGTTGGTCAGCAGCAGGTCGACCGCGCGGAACTTGAAGCCCGGCGTGATGAAGATGTCGGTCTCGCCGCTCCACGGCTTGAGGGCGCCGTCATGCTCGCGTGCCACGGTTTCGAGCAGGCGCAGCGAGGTCGTGCCGATCGAGACGATGCGGCCGCCCAGGATGCGCGTCGCCTCGACGGCGCGCGCCGTCGCCTCCGAAACCTCGCCCCATTCGGCGTGCATCGTATGCGCGTCGGTGTCGTCCACCCGTACCGGCTGGAAGGTGCCCGCGCCGACATGCAGGGTGACGCCCGCCGTGGTGATGCCGCTGTCGGCGAGGGCGGCCATCAGCTCGGGCGTGAAATGCAGCCCGGCGGTGGGGGCGGCGACGGAGCCGTCGTGCCTGGCAAACAGCGTCTGGTAATCCTTGCGGTCCTGCGCGTCGGCGGTGCCGCCGCGAATGTAGGGTGGCAGAGGTACCGTACCTTCCTGCTCGAGGGCCGTGAGAAAGGCGTGACCCTCCTGGTCGAAGGCCAGCACCAGCGAGCCGTCCTCTTCCTTGGACTCGACGCGGGCGCGAAGCCCCGGGAAGGCCAGCGCATCGCCCGGCCGCAGCCGCTTTCCCGGGCGGGCGAAGGCGCGCCAGCGCCGGTTACCGAGATCGCGGATCAGCAGCGCCTCGACCGCCACGTCCTGGCGGATGCCCTGGCCCGGCCGCACGCCCTTCAGGCGCGCGGGGATGACCCTGGTGTCGTTGAAGACGAGCAGGTCGCCGCGCCGCAGCAGGCCGGGCAGCGACCGCACGGTGCGGTCGTGCAGGGTCTCGCCCGTGACGTCGAGCAGGCGCGCGGAGTCGCGCGGGGAGACAGGCCGCTGGGCGATCAGTTCGTCCGGCAGCGCGAAATCGAAAAGGTCGACGCGCATCGTTTGGGAATCTGGCCTTGGTCAGGTCTGGCCGATGTCCATGACCACGCCGTCCGAATCGTCGGCCGGGGGCAGGGTATTCAGATCGGCCAGCGCCACGAAGCGGTGCACGCCGTCGACCACGACGCGCTTCACCCGCGCGCGTGTCTCCAGGCAATGGAGGTGCGCCAGCGTCTCACCGAAGGCGAAGACGATCTGGTTGTTGTCGAGATGGCGGGGGAAGAGGACCGGCACCATGTCCCAGCCGGTCGCGCCCTCTGGACCCCGGGCGGCGATCGCCCGCTCCATGTCGTTCAGCCGGGCGTCGTGATGGGCGACGAGCTGGTCGAGCCGGGTATGCAGGCCGATGAAGGGGAAGCCGTGGCTCGGCAGGACCAGCGCGTCGGCCGGCAGGCGGCGGAAGCGCGAGAAGCCATCGAGGAACCAGGTCAGCGCGTCTGCCAGCGGCTCGTTGGGCCACACGCCGACATTGGTGCTGATCTTGGGCAGCACCTGGTCGCCCGCGATCATCACGTTGAGTTCGGGACACCAGAGCGAGGCATGTTCGGGCGCATGCCCGCGGCCCACGATGACGTCCCAGCGATGACCGCCGATGGTGATGGGATGCGCATGGATCATGCGCCGGTAGGCGGTCGGCAGCGGCACCACGCCCTTGGCGTAGCCGCCCTTGTGGCGATGGAAGTTGGCGATGCGATCGGCCGGCACGCCGTTGCGCGTGACGTGCTCCGCGCGCGTCTCCTCATTCTCGACGAAGTCGTTGCGCGCGGCCTGTGCGCTCATGTACTCGCCCAGCGTCATGTAGAGCGGCGCGTTCCACCGCTCGCACAGCCAGCCCGCGAGGCCGATATGGTCTGGGTGGAGGTGCGTGCCGATCACGCGCACGACTGGTTTGCCCCCCAGCTTCTCGGCGAAGATCTTCTCCCAGAGCGTTCGCGTGTCCTGCGAATTGATGCCGGTGTCGACGATCGTCCAGCCATCCTTCTCCTCGATCAGCCACAGGTTGATGTGGTTGAGCTGGAACGGCAGCGGCATGCGCAGCCAGTGGATGCCGGGGGCGACGTTCTTGATGTCGCCGGGTTCCGGCACGTCACCGCAGGGAAAGCGAAGCTGGGCCAGCAGGCGCTGGGACTCGGAGAGGGCGTCAGGCATGGCGGGAAACTAGAGGATTCTCCGGCCCCCGTCTCCGGGGGAGGGCGCATGTCAGCTTTTCAGGCTCATGCTCCCTTCCGGCCAGACGATCGGGTCGATCGCGCGGTAGGCGCGGGCTCGGGGTTCCTTGACGGTGGACGCCATGGCGCTGACATCCAGGACCCGGCCGCCATTGGCGAGGATGGTGCCCTCCGGGCCGGCGTTGGTGCCGGTGTGACGCGTCAGGCTGTCATGAGCTCCGGCAAGAAACACGGGAGAGGTGTGCCTTGATGACGAGAATCGGCGCAATCACCAGCCGTGGAATTCTCGGCTCAGTGAGATCAGCAGCCAATCCGGGCAATTACCCTTCCGCACGGCACTCAGAACTGCCCTCGGTGGTCGCGAAGCCTCCCATGCCGCCAGGAATCGGGGTTCTTCCGGGGAATGTCGGATCAAAGGTCGACTTCGGTGTCGTGTCGATCGGCGACAAGCAGCGGAAGCCATATCCGCGATCATCCTTCCCGCTGACACGGCAGAATGATAGCTTTGACCTTATGGGTTCATCCAGAAAATGCCGGTTCTGGAAGGCTTCGTGGCCTGCCGGTCGACCAGCACGGCGCGCGCCGCCGCGAGCCCGACATCCAGCCCAACATCCAGCCCAAGGGGGCAAGCGGGGTAGCAGAGCATGAAGGCAGCGTTTCCTATCATCGTGCTCGTGCTCGCCGCCTTGGCCGGTTCGACCGGCTGCGACGGCATTCCCAAGGACAGCCGATACCAAGGCTATGGTCGTGGCAGTGGCGAAATGCAGACCGGGCTGCCGGCAACGCCTTACGATCCCAACGCCCGCTGAAATCCCCTGGCGCAAGGGGGTGCCGCCCCCTCGGCGGGTCCCATTCGCCCGTCGCCGGCATGGCCGCGACCAGGGCCTGCAGCAGCTTCAGCCGGTCGATCTTGCATGAAAGGTCAGCCTTTGAGCGCCCGCCAGGCAATGTCCTTGCGGTAGAAGCCCTCGGGCCAGTCGATCAGGTCGACGGCGCGGTAGGCGCGGGCGCGGGCTTCCTCGACGGTGGGGGCCATGGCGCTGACGTTCAGGACGCGGCCGCCATTGGCCAGGATTTTCCCGTCCGGGCCGGCCTTGGTGCCGGCGTGGAAGATCTGCACACCCTCGACCCTGGCGGCCTCGGCCAGGCCACGGATCTCGCTGCCCTTTGGGTAGGAGTCGGGATAGCCCTTGGTCGCCATGATCACTGTGACGGCGGCGTCGGGCGACCAGCGCAGGTCGAGATGCTTCAGCCCGCCTTCGGCGCTGGCCAGCAGCGCCGGCACGAGGTCGGATTTCAGCCGCATCATCAGGACCTGGGTCTCGGGATCGCCGAAGCGGCAATTGTACTCGACCAGCCGCGGGCCCTTGGCGTCGATCATCAGGCCGGCATAGAGCACGCCCCTGAACGGCGTGCCGGCCCGGGCGAGCGCGCGCACGGTCGGCAGCACGATCTCGTCCATCGTGCGCTGCTGCATGGCGGCGTCGAAGATCGGGGCGGGTGAGTAGGCGCCCATGCCGCCGGTGTTGGGGCCCGTGTCGCCGTCGAAGGCGCGCTTGTGGTCCTGCGCGCCGACCAGCGGCAGCACATGCTCGCCGTCTGTGAGGGCGAAGAAGCTCGCTTCCTCGCCCTGCATGAACTCCTCGATCACCACCGAGGCGCCGGCGGCGCCGAAGCGGTTGCCCGAGAGCATGTCGCGCACCGCCTCGATCGCCTGCTCGACCGTCTCGGCGATGATCACGCCCTTGCCGGCGGCAAGACCGTCGGCCTTGATTACGATGGGCAGGCCCTGGGCCCGGAGATAGGCCTCGGCCGGCCCGACCTCGGTGAAGCGCTCATAGGCGGCGGTCGGGATGTTGTTGGCGCGGCAGAGTTCCTTGGTGAAGCTCTTCGAGCCCTCGATGCGGGCGGCGGCCTTCGACGGGCCCCAGGCCTTGATGCCGGCCTCGGCGAAGGCGTCGGCCATGCCGGCCACCAGCGGCGCGTCGGGGGCGATCACCACGAAATCGATCTTCAGCCGCTGCGCCAGCGCCACCTGGCCGGGAATGTCCTCGGCTCCGACATCGACGCATTCGGCGACCTGCGCGATGCCGGCATTGCCCGGCGCGCAGTAGAGCTTCGTGCACAGCGGAGAGGCCGAAATCGCCCAGCACAGGGCATGTTCGCGGCCGCCGCCGCCCACCACGAGGATTCGCATGGCGAGGCTTTGACCACAGTTTGCGCCGTCGGCACAAGCGGCTAGGTTCGGCCGGCATGGATGACCTCGACGCCCCCGCCGCTCCCAGTAACGTCCCGGAATTCTCGGTTTCCGAGCTGTCGTTCGCGCTGAAGCGCGAGATCGAGACGGCCTTCCCCCGCGTGCGTGTGCGCGGCGAGATCAGCCAGCCCTCGTTCCCGCGCTCGGGTCACTGCTACTTCCGCCTCAAGGACGAGAACGCCGTGATCGACGGCGTCTGCTGGAAGGGCACGATCCCGCGGCTCGGGATCAAGATCGAGGAGGGGCTGGAGGTCATCGCCACCGGCAAGCTCACCACCTATGCCGGCTCCTCGCGCTACCAGATCATCGTCGACCGGCTGGAACTGGCCGGCGAAGGCGCGCTGCTGAAGCTGCTGGAGGACCGTCGCAAGAAGCTGCAGGCCGAGGGCCTGTTCGATGCGGACCGCAAGCGCCCGCTGCCCTACCTGCCGCAGGTGGTGGGCGTCGTGACCTCGCCGTCGGGCGCCGTCATCCGCGACATCCTGCATCGCCTCAGCGACCGTTTCCCCTGTCACGTGCTGGTCTGGCCGGTCGCGGTCCAGGGCGAGAAGGCGGCGGGCGAGGTGGCCCGTGCCATCGCCGGCTTCAACCAGCTCCCGGAGGACGGACCGGTGCCGCGTCCCGACGTGCTGATCGTGGCGCGCGGCGGCGGCTCGCTGGAGGACCTGTGGGCCTTCAACGAGGAGATCGTGGTGCGTGCCGCTGCGGACTCGGCAATCCCGCTGATCTCCGCCGTCGGCCACGAGACCGACACGACCCTGATCGACTTCGCCTCGGACCGCCGCGCGCCCACGCCGACCGCCGCCGCCGAGATGGCGGTGCCGGTGCGCGCCGACCTGATGACCGAGACGCTCGACTACGCCAAGCGGCTGGTCGGCGGCATGACGCGCCTGCTGCGCGAGCGGTCGATGGAACTGGCCGGCCTCGCGCGCGGCCTCGGCGATCCGCGCCGCCTGATCGAGGAGCGCCAGCAGCGGATCGACGTGAGCGGCGAGCGGCTGGCGCTCGCCGCGCGCCAGCTCGTCGAACGTCGAGTGCATCAGCTCTCGGCCGCGCGCCTGGTGAGCCCGCAGGCGGTGATCGCCGCCAAGGAACAGGCGCTGGTCGCCGAGGGCCGCGCGCTGACCCGCGCCGTCGACCGCTTCAAGAGCGATGCGTTGCAGAAATACGCCCGCGCCTTCGACCGGCTCGACCAGCTGGGCGAGCGTCTAAAGCGCCACGGCAACGACCTGTTGCTGAACGGCCATCGCCAGGTCGACCAGGCCGCCAAGCTGCTGGAGAGCTACTCCTTCCACTCCGTCCTCAATCGCGGCTTCGCCCTTGTGCGAGACCAGGACGGCCAGCCCGTCCTCGCCGCCGCCGGCACCAGCACCGGCCAGACGATCAGCATCGAATTCAACGACGGCCGCGTCGGCGCGAGAATCACCGATGGCTCGGGCGTCGCGAAGCCGGTTGCGCCGCCGCCCGTCTCACCGCGTCGTCGCGACGACGGCACCGGCAATCAAGGGTCGTTGCTCTGACGCACGAGCCTTGATGAAATGAAAATTGTCATCCCGAGCGTAGCGAGGGACCCTTAAGGTCAAAGCAAAGGTCCCTCGGCTTCGCCTCGGGATGACAATAATGGTGTTGCGAGGAGATAGCGCCAATGACCAGCGAACCGTTGTCGGCCGAGACGATCCGGAACTTCCTGTATGCGAGCACGGCGACCGTCTCGATGCAGATGCTGAAGCGGGGCTTCCGCAATGTCGCGGTGAACGGGGTGAAGCCGCTCAATCCGGTGGCGGCGCGGATCGTGGGACCGGCCTACACGCTGCGCTACATTCCGAGCCGCGAGGACATCGACAAGGCGCCCAGTCCCAGCGATCCGCCGAACGCGCAGCGCACCGCGATCGAGGAATCGCCCGCGGGCTCGGTGCTGGTGATCGGCACCGAGGGCAATACGCGCTCCGGCACCCTGGGCGACATCCTGGCGCTGCGCCTCAAGGTGCGCGGCCTCGCGGGTGTGCTGAGCGACGGGGCGATGCGCGATTCGCCGGTGATCGGCAAGTTCGACTTCCCCGTCTACTGCTCGGCCGCCGCCGCGCCGCCCAGCATGGCCAACCTGCGGCCCGTCGAGGTGCAGGTGCCGCTGGGGATCTGCGGCGTCCCTGTCTATCCCGGCGACGTCATCGTGGCCGACGAGGACGGCGCCATCGTCGTGCCCCGGCATCTCGCCGATGAGGTCGCCCGCGATTCATTCGAGCAGGAGCGGCTGGAGAAGTTCGTCGCGATCCGGGTGGGGCAGGGCCATCCGATCGCCGGCACCTATCCGCCGAACGACGAGACGAAGAAGCTCTATCAGGCGTGGATCAAGGCCGGTGAACCCGCAGGCGGGTGAGGCGGTGAACGACGGAATCCGCACATGGCGATCGTCGCTTTCACCCCTTGGGAAGTTCGACGATTCCTGACCCTGCTCTCCGGGATGGGCCGTCGTAGAAGTGGTTGATGTCGCTCGGCCCGCTCTCTTTCGGATGGGCGCAATAGGATCAGCCGCCACCCTTCTCGCAGACGAAAGCCTTGAAGGTGATGATGTCGCTGGGGACACCCCTCTTCTTGCAGTAGTCCTCGAACTCCTGCGGCGTCACCGGCACCATCTTGATGGTGTGACGACGGCTCCGCCAATCGGACATGCGACTCATCTCCTTCAGATGCCAGTCGGCATAGGAGCTGAGCGGATAGTGCTTCACGGTGCGCTGCAGCACCTCGTGGTCGGATGCGGTCACCTTGGCGAAGTACTGGATAGCCATGCCGGTCTGCCTTCAGGAATACGGACGCCGCATCTACTCTCCATCCGGGGTGGGCCGCAACCCACAATGAGAGAGGCCGGACCGTCGCTCAGGGCGCGGCGGCGTCAGGCAGAACGCGATTGCGAAGCGGCTGCCAGTGGCTGCGCGGAATGACCTGCAGCGCCTCCACGAACTGCCGCGCACAGCGTTCCCAGGTGAAGGTTTCCGCATGCCGACGGCAATCCTCGGGATCACGCGACACCGCGGCGAGGCAGGCCTTGCGAAGGTCGTCGTCGAGGGCTCCAACTTTCGGATCGGTCACGACGTCGAGCGGTCCGGGCACGGGATATCCCGCAACCGGCACGCCGGACGCGAGTGCCTCGACCATCACCAGACCGAACGTGTCGGTGACGCTCGGGAAGACGAAGCAGTCTGCCTGTGCATAGCGATACGAGAGCTCGCCGGGGTCGACCGAGCCGAAGAAGTGCGCGTTGGTGTAGCGGCGCTGCAGCGACTTCAGTTGTGGACCACCACCCACGACCCACTTGGTGCCGGGGAGGTCGAGGTCGAGGAAGGCCTTGATGTTCTTCTCGATGGCGACGCGCCCTGTATAGAGCCAGATCGGTCGCGGTTCCTTGAACTGCTCGCGCGGCTGGGGCTTGAACGCGGCGATGTCGACGCCGCGCGACCACGGCACGAGATTCCTGAAGCCGCGCTCGCTGAGTTCGTCGCGGATCGCCGGAGACACGACCAGCACTGCGGCCGACGGAGCGTGGAAGCGGCGCACCAAGGCGTAGCTCCATGAGAGCGGCACCCGGATGCGGGCTCGGACATATTCGGGGAAGCGCGTGTGGTAGGCGGTGGTGAAGGGAATGCCGCGGCGCCGGCAGAAGCCACGGGCCGCCCAGCCGAGCGGACCCTCGGTGACGAGATGGATGGCATCGGGCGCGAACAGGTTCAGCATGTGGCTGAGCCGCGAGGACGGGAACAGCGACAGCCTGATCTCGGGATAGGTCGGGCAGGGCAGGGTACGGAACCGGTCGGGACCGAAAACCTCGACCTCGTGGCCTTCGGCGCGAAGGAGGCGCGCGACCGTCTCGAGCGTGCGGACGACACCGTTGATCTGGGGCCGCCAGGCGTCGGTAACGATGGCAATGCGCAAGGGCTACTCCGCCGCCAGTTGAACGTGAGACAAGGGAAGCCGTGACGTGCGACGGGCCACCTCGTCCGCCCAGTGGATGATGCGCAGGCGGCCGTCGAAATCCTCGACGAGCGCCGTGCAGCTTTCGACCCAGTCGCCGTCGTTGCAGTAGAGGACGCCGTCGATCATGCGCATCTCGGCATGATGGATGTGGCCGCACACGACGCCATCGACGCCGCGCTGGCGGGCCTCGCTGGCCACCGCATTCTCGTAGTCGTTGATGAACTGCACGGCGTTCTTGACCCGGTGCTTCAGGTAGGCCGAGAGCGACCAGTAGGGCAGGCCGAGCTTGCGGCGGCCCCAGTTGAAGGTGGTGTTGAGGCGCAGCGCCGCGGCATAGGCCCAGTCGCCGAGGATGGCGAGCCAGCGGGCATAGCGCACGATGCCGTCGAACTGGTCACCGTGAATCACCAGCAGCTTCTTGCCGTCCGGTGTTTCGTGGATGACCTCGTCCTCGACTCGCACGTCGCCGAAGGTAAGCTGGCAGTACTGCCGCGCCGCCTCGTCGTGGTTGCCGGGGATGTAGACGACGTTGGTGCCCTTGCGGGCCTTGCGCATGATCTTCTGCACGACGTCGTTGTGAGCCTGGGGCCAGTACCACCACCGCTTCAGCCGCCAGCCGTCGACGATGTCGCCCACCAGATAGAGATGCTCGCTCTCGTTGCGCCTCAGGAAGTCGAGCAGCAACTCGGCCTGGCAGCCGCGCGTGCCGAGATGGATGTCGGACAGGAAGATCGCCCTG
This sequence comes from Reyranella sp., assembly GCF_030651995.1. Classification (GTDB taxonomy): domain Bacteria; phylum Pseudomonadota; class Alphaproteobacteria; order Reyranellales; family Reyranellaceae; genus Reyranella. The sequence continues at coordinate 76,615 of NZ_JAUSBN010000052.1, read as the reverse complement.
TGGCGGGCCGGCTTGTTGCGGTCGTGAAGTGTCATGGGAAAGGCACGGTCATGTGGATAATGGTCGACCGACACAAAATATGTTGTGCACGATTGCAGGGTACGCATGGGATTGTGTATGGGAGCCGTTGCGTGGAGGTGTATCGGTTGTGACTGTTCGATGACATTCGCCTCGACCGCCGGACCGGCGAAATCGGTTCTCCTCATTTTCAATCCGACGGCCGGCCGGCGACGGCGTGGCCTGGTCGATGCCGTCGTGCGCGGTGTGCGCGCCCAGGGCTGGACGGTCGATCTCGTGGAGACGGCGGCGGCGGGCGATGCCCGCCGCCATGCCGAAGAGTGCGATGCCGGACGCTACGGCGTGATTGCGGTTGCCGGCGGTGACGGCACGATCAACGAGGTGGTGAACGGCCTCGCTGCCCGCGCCGCCACGGCACCGCCGCTCGCTCTCGTGCCGCTGGGGACCGCCAACGTGCTGGCGCACGAGCTGGGGCTGGGTTTGACGGCCGCGGCGCTCGCCGAGGCGATCACTGCCGGACGCGAAGTGCTGATGCGTCCGGGCCAGGCCAGTGGAGCCGGGCGTCCGCGCTGCTTCTCCCTGATGGCCGGCGCCGGCTTCGACGCCAAGGTGGTGGCGGGCGTGAGCTCAGGCCTGAAGCGCCGCTGGGGCAAGATCGCCTATGTCTGGCGCTCGCTGGTCGAGGCAAGGCGCTACCGGCCGGTGCGCTATGGCGTGGAGATCGACGGCGTGGACTACGAGGCCGCGTCGGTGATCGTGACGCACGCCCGTCACTATGCCGGCCCCTATGTCGTGGCGCCGGAAGCCTCGCTCGACGCACCGCTGCTGCATGTCTGCCTGTTCGAGCGCTGGGGCTGGATGCACGCGCTGCGCTTCGGCGCGGCCCTCGTGCTGGGCGCGCTGCCGCGGACGCCTGGCTACCGCGTCGTTGCCGGGGGCGAGGTCAGGATCTCCGTCCTGAACGATGCCGGCGAACGGCGACGCCAGCCGGTCCAGATCGATGGCGACGATGCCCTTACGTTGCCCGTATCGATCGGCCTCTCGACCGCGGCCGTGCGCCTGCTGCGGCCGCAATAGGCTCCGGGCCCGCCTATATCCGGGGGGCGTAAAGGGCGGCGACATCCTCGGATGACAGGCCGAAGATCTGGGCAATCCGCTCGATCTCTTCTGTCGGCAGGCTCACGAAGTTCGAGTTTGCCTCGAGATCGGAGAGCATCAGCTCTTCCATGGGAATGAACTTGATCGGACGTCTTGCCCGAGGAGACTTGGGTCTGCTGCGGTCGGCAGGCGCGATCTCCGTCGCCCGGGCGCGTTTAGGGGCGACGTAAGCTGCCGTCACAAAGTCGCCAACAGTGGGAGCAGACTTCTTCGTCATGGAACCACCCCTATTCGCTTCAGGTATATAAGCACCGATGGGCCGTCGGAAAAGTCGAGTTCTCCTTTCCATTCGGTTCCCATCAACAGGTGCTTGCCGAGTGTCGTGTCGCGGACGGGGATGGCGCTGCCCGCGAGGGCCCGCAGCGCCAGCCGATCCGGCGAGGCAACCAGCTTCTGGACGGCGTCGAGTTCCGCGGGCTTCAGCTCGGACGCTATGGCGAGCAGCTTCCGTCGAAGCACCCCCGCCAAACGCGCCCATTGGCCAGCGGTTTCGGGCACGAAGCCATAGATGGCCCAGACATAGCCGCCATGGCTCAGGCTGGCGACGAGGCTGATCCGCGTGATGCCGCAGTCGCGCAGCACGAGCAGAAGGTTCTGCAGGATATGCTTGAAGGCGCCGGTGCGCTGCGTCGCCGGCGTCAACACCGTCCAACTCAGAAACGCCCGCTGCTGCTGCGGGTCGATGCGGAATGCGATGCTGGCGATCCTGGTGCCCGCCTGGAAGATCTGCATGCGGACCAGCAGCCGGTCCTCCGAGATCAACCGGAGGACCATGTTTGCGCCGTTGAAGCGCATGGTCAGCGCCTGCGAGAAATGGATCAGGTCTCGCTTGAACCAGGTCGTGCACCATCGGTTGACCTGGGCGAACTGAGTGCCGCCGAAGCTGCGCAGGCCTCCCCGGCTGCCGATGCCGATGAAGGCGGTCACGGGGACGCGTCTTTACCGCACCGCCTGCAGGCGGCGCACCGATTCCTGGGTCGGATGACCGTCGGCCGGCAGGGCCTGTTGCTGCTGGAAGAGGCGCAGGGCGGAGCGTGTCTTGGGGCCCAACAGCCCGTCGGCTTCGTCCTTGTACAGGCCGAGCCGCGCCAGGCGCATCTGCATGTCGATGACGGTGTTGCGCGAGATCGGCGCATCGTCGGCGGGGGCCTGCTGCTGCACCGGCGGGCCGCCGGCGATCTGGCGGGCGAGGATGCCGACCGACAGCGCGTACAGCGTCGAGCGGTTCCAGTTCATCACCGCCTTGAAATTCGGATAGATGATGAAGGCCGGGCCGCGGAAGCCGGCGGGCAGCAGGATCGAGGCGGTATCGTCCACGGCGGGCAATGCGCCGCCGCTCATCTTCTTGACGCCCATCGCGGCCCAGGCCTTCACTGGCTTCTCGACCGTCGTGTCGGCCTGTTCCAGCGGGAAGCCCGCCGGCAGCATCACCTCTTCGCTGGACGGCAGGCCGGGCTTGAAGCCGACGCCGCGCAGGTAGTTGGACGCGGAGGCGAAGGCGTCGGGCAGGCTGTTCCAGATGTCGATCCTGCCGTTGCCGTCGCGATCGACCGCCCATCGGGTGAAGGTCGAGGGCATGAACTGCATGTTGCCCATGGCGCCGGCCCACGAGCCCCGCATCTGGTCGCTGGTCATGTGGTTGCTGTTGAGGATGCGCAGCGCCTGGACCGTCTCGTTGCTGAAGAACTCCTTGCGCTTGGTCATGCAGGCGAGCGTCGCGACGGAGCGCACGACGCGGAAGTCGCCCATGAACGTTCCGTAATTCGTCTCGATGCCCCAGAAGGCCATGAGGTATTGCGGCGGGATGCCGTACTCGGCCTGCAACTGGTCGAGCAGGGCGCGATGCTGCGCCATCTTCTGCTGGCCCTTCTGGATTCGATCGAGCGACACGGTGCCGCCGACGTACTTCGCATAGGTCAGCGAGAATTCGGGCTGGCGGTTGTCGAGATCGACGACCTTCTGGTCGGGCGTCAGCCCCTGGAAGGTGCGATCGATGACCGATGCCGGCACGCCCTGCTTCAGCGCATCGGCCTTGATGCCGGCCAGGCAGTCGCGGAATCCGCCATCCTGGGCGTACGCGGGCGCAGCCCCGAGGAAGGCGGGGCTGCAGATCAGGGCCGTCGTTGCGGCGAGAATTCGTGCATTGGGCATGAAGGTCATGCCCGCCAGTTTATCACGAGCCGGCGACGGTCAGCCCTTCAATTCTCAGGGTTGGGGCGTTGGTCGAGCTCTTGAATTCGAGATCGTTGGCGGCCGTCATGTTGAGGAACATGTCCTTCAGGTTGCCCGCGACGGTGATGCCGCTCACCGGCCAGGCGAGCTCTCCGTTCTCGATCCAGAAGCCGGAGGCGCCGCGGCTGTAATCGCCGGTCACGCCGTTGACGCCGAAGCCGATCATGTCGGTGATGTAGAGGCCGCTCTTGATGTCGCCGATCAGCTCCTTCACCGAAAGCTTGCCCTTCTCGAGATAGAAATTCGAGGTCGTGGGCGAGGGCGGACCGGAGACGCCGCGCGAGGCGTGGCCGGTCGGCTTCAAGTTGAGCTGTCGCGCCGCCGCGAGGTCGAGCAGCCAGGTGGTCAGCACGCCGTCGTCGATGACTGCGCGGCGCGAGGTCGCCAGGCCCTCGGCGTCGAAGGGGCGGCTGCCCAGCCCGCGCTTGCGCAGCGGGTTGTCGAGGATGCGGATGCCTTCGGCGAAGACGCGCTCGCCCATCTTGTCTTTCAGGAACGAGGTGCCGCGCGCCACGGCGCGTCCGTTGATGGCGCCGGCGAGATGGCCGATCAGGCCGCCCGAGACGCGGCGGTCGTAGATCACCGGCACGCGCGCGCTCTGCGCCTTGCGCGGGTTGAGGCGGCGCACCACGAACTTGCCGGCGTTGCGGCCGACCTTTGAGGCCGGCATCAGGTCTTCCAGATGGACCGCGCTGGTCCACTCATAGTCGCGTTCCATGCCGGTGCCTTCGCCACCCAGCACCGAGCAGGACAGCGAGAAGCCGCTGCGCCGATAGCCGCCCGTGAAGCCGTTGCTGGCCGCCAGCATCACCGAGGTGCGGCCCCAGCCGGCCTCGGCGCCTTCGGAATTGGTGACGCCCTTGACGGCGCGCGCTGCATCCTCGGCCTCGGAGGCCATGGCGATCAGCTTCTTGGCCGTGGGGCGCGTCTTGTCGTCGAGGTCGAGGTCGGGCCACGACCGGGCCAGCAATTCCTCCGGCGCGAGGCCGCAGACCGGGTCTTCCGGCACGGCGCGCGCCATGTCGACGGCGCGGCTCGCCAGTTCCCGCAGCGAGGTGGGTGCGAAGTCGGTGGAGGAGACGAAGGCCTGGCGCTTGCCCACGAAGACGCGCAGGCCGAGGTCGCGGCCCTCGCTGCTTTCGAGCTTCTCGCGCTTGCCCAGCCGCTGCGCGACCGAGATCGACTCGCCGTTGACGTAGAGCGCGTCGGCCGCATCGGCGCCGAATTCCTTCGCCCACTTCAGCAGGTCGGACAGGAGATTGGGGTCAAGTGCGCCGGCGGGGTGCGTGTTCCGCGCGATCTTCGCGGCGGCCTGGGCGACGGGCTTCGGCGCAGGCTTGCGCGCGGGCGTCCGTGCGGGCCTGGAGACCGGCTTCGCCACCCTCTTCGGAGCAGCCTTCCTGGGTGCGGCTTTCTTCGGCGCTGCCTTCTTGGGCGCGGCCTTCTTCACCACCTTCCTGGTGGCGGGCTTTGCCGACTTGCGCGACGGCTTCTTCGGGGAGGACTTGGGGGCAGTCTTTTTCGCTTTGGCCATGAGGCCGTTCTACGCGCTATCGGCCCGTGTCGTCGAGATAGTAGGAGAAGAACAACACGCCGGTCGCGGCGATGCCCAGTGTCCAGAATGTGGCACGGACGACATCGGCGATCATCGCCTGCTCGGGCCACAGCCGTCCGACGGCATCGGCCACGAACTGGTGGCCGATTATGCCGATCATCGCGCCCAGCATGAGGGAAATCGCGGCGTTCCAGACGTGACGGGCGCCGCGCATGAGGGGCCCTTCCGCCCGCCGGCGTGTCGCAACAGGATCGGGAAGCGCCACTTCTTCAGTCCATGGCCATTGCGGGGCGCGCGGAAGGTCTCCCGCGCGCCCGGATGCTAACGCCCGCCCGAAACGGGCGGTACCGCTATTTGAGCGCCGCGGCGCGGTTGGCGGCGCAGGTCACGGCCTTGAGCGAGGCGGCCACGATGTTCGAGTCCATGCCGACGCCCCACAGGACCTTGCCGCCCGGGGTCTCGGCCTCGATGAAGCTGACGGCCTGGGCGTCGGAGCCGGCGCCGGTGGCGTGCTGGTGGTAGTCGCGCACCCGGATCTGGATGCCGCAATTCTTGCCCAGCGCGTCGACATAGCCCGCGATCGGGCCGTTGCCGCGGCCCGAGACGGTGGCGGGCTTGCCGTTGAACTTCACCTTGGCATCGAGAAGACGCACGTCCGGATGATCGGGGTCCGGCACCGTGGTGTGGCTGTCGAATTCCACAGGCGAGGTGTTCTCGAGATACTCCTTGCGGAACGTGTCCCAGATCAGCGCCGGCTGGATTTCCTTGCCGGTCTCGTCGGCGATCTGCTGGATCACCTTGGAGAACTCGACCTGCAGCAGCCGCGGCATGTCGATGCCGTAGTCGCTCTTCAGGATGTAGGCGATGCCGCCCTTGCCCGATTGGCTGTTGATGCGGATGATCGCCTCGTAGCTGCGGCCGAGATCGGCCGGGTCGATCGGCAGGTAGGGGACTTCCCAGACCTTGCTGTTCGAAGAGTCGAGCGCCTTGAAGCCCTTGTTGATCGCATCCTGGTGCGAGCCCGAGAAGGCGGTGAAGACCAGGTCGCCGCCATAGGGATGGCGCGGATGGACGGGCAGCTGGTTGCAGTATTCGACCGTCTGGCGGATCTCGTTGATGTTCGAGAAGTCGATCTCGGGATCGACGCCCTGCGTGAACATGTTGAGGCCCAGGGTCACCAGGTCGACGTTGCCGGTGCGCTCGCCGTTGCCGAACAGGCAGCCCTCGATGCGGTCGGCGCCAGCCATGTAGCCCAGCTCGGCCGCCGCCACGCCGGTGCCGCGGTCGTTGTGCGGATGCAGGCTGAGGATCATCGAATCGCGGTACTTGAAGTTGCGATGGCACCACTCGATCTGGTCGGCGTAGACGTTGGCCGAGGACATCTCGACCGTGGCCGGCAGGTTGATGATCATCTTCTTCTCGGGCGTCGGCTTGTAGACGTCGCCGACGGCGGCGCAGATGTCGCGCGCGAATTCGAGTTCGGTGCCGGTGAAGCTCTCGGGCGAGTACTCGAACACCCATTCGGTCTTCGGATCGGCGTCAGCCAGCTGCTTGACCAGCTTCGCGCCCGAGACCGCGATGTCGATGATGCCCGAATAGTCGAGGCCGAACACGACCCGTCGCTGCAGGGTCGAGGTCGAGTTGTAGAGATGGACGATGACGCGCTTGGCGCCGCGGCACGCCTCGAAGGTGCGCTCGATCAACTCCGGGCGGCTCTGCGTCAGCACCTGGATGGTGACGTCGTCCGGGATCATCTTCTTCTCGATGAGCTCGCGCACGAACTCGAAGTCGGTCTCCGAGGCGGCGGGGAAGCCGACCTCGATCTCCTTGAAGCCCATCTCGCAGAGCAGCTTGAACATGCGCGTCTTGCGGTCGGAGTCCATCGGCTCGATCAGCGCCTGGTTGCCGTCGCGCAGGTCGACCGCGCACCAGATCGGCGGCTTGGTGATCACGGCATTCGGCCACTTGCGGTCGGGCAGGGGCACCGGCTTGAAGGGCGCGTACTTCTCGGCCGCGATCGGCATCATGGGCTTCTGGGGATTGGTGACGTGAGAGTTTTGGGATGACATGACGTAGCTCCTCGCGCCGCGCACGGCCGTATGGCTCAAACGAACACTGCGATGGATGGAATGGAGGCGGCGACTGGTTGGGTAAACAGGGACGAACGACAAGCGATCCGCAGGGCCCTTCCGGTGGTTCCGGTCGGGCGGCGGATCAGCCAATAAGTCGTAGCGTCGTCAGTCGCAGCATGTTGGGCGCGACAATCGTCGATTTGGCCGCGCCCGTCAACCCGGCTTCAGTCGAATGAGGGAGCCATTGCCGATGTCACCGCAGCGGAACGTCGATTCCGATGCTGAGATTTCCGCCGCGCGAATAGGCGGGTCCATAGATCGGCGCGTAGGCGACCGGTGGCGCGTAGACCGGGGCCGGGTAAACGACGACAGGGCGGGGGGCGTAGTAGACGCGGCCGGGCGGCTGAACGACCACGACTTCGCGGTCGTAGTAGTGGTGATGATGGTGCTTGTGATGCCCACGGCCCTTCTTCCAGTCGCCGGCCATCGCGGCCGACGCGGTGAGCAGGACGGCACCCGCCACGGCGAGCGAACCAGCCAGACGCAGGACCTCGATCTTCATTTTGCGGTCTCCTTTGCTGCAGGATGAAACGCCCTGCGCGCGGAGGATGTTGCCCGTGAATTCGCCCTGGGATGGTGACCAACTTGTGGTAAGCGGGAAGGAAGAACGGGAGGAATCATCAGATGGCAGGTCCGTTGGACGGCGTTCGCATTCTCGACTGCACGACCGTCGTGCTGGGTCCGTGGGCGGCGCAGCAATTGGGCGATCTCGGGGCGGATGTGATCAAGATCGAGCCGCCGGAAGGCGACACGACGCGCCAGCTCGGGCCCGCCCGCAATCCCGGCATGTCGGCCTTTTATCTCGGCTGCAACCGTTCCAAGCGCTCGATCGTGCTCGACCTCAAGCAGGACGCCGGTCGCGCCGCCCTTTTCAAGCTCGCCGAGACCGCCGACGTCATCATGCACAACTACCGGCCCGAGCCGGCGAAGCGCCTCGGTGTCGAGTACGAGAAGTTCGAGAAGATCAATCCGCGCCTGGTCTATCTCGCGACCTACGGCTATCGCTCCGCCGGTCCGATGGGCGCCAAGGCGGCGTATGACGACATCATCCAGGCCGGTTCCGGCCTTGCCGCGCTCCAGAGCGTCGTGGCCGGCCAGCCGCGCTTCCTGCCGACGATCGTGGCCGACAAGACGAGCTCCAACGGCGTGGTCTCCGCCCTGCTGGCCGCCCTGTTCGCGCGTGAGCGCACCGGCAAGGGCCAGTCGGTCGAGGTGCCGATGTACGAGACGCTGGTCTCGTTCGTGATGGTCGAGCACCTCTACGGCGAAACCTTCAAGCCGGCGCTCGATACGGCGGGCTACAAGCGCGTGCTCAACAAGGAGCGCCGTCCCTACCCGTCGAAGGACGGCTACTTCGCGCTGCTGCCCTATACCGACAGCCACTGGCGGGAGTTCTGCACCCTGGTCGGCCGCGAGGACCTCGCCCGGGACGCGCGCTTCCAGGGCCTGGCCAACCGCCTGAAGAACGTCGAGCAATATTACTCGACGCTCGCGGGCCTGTGCGCCGAGCGCACCAATGCCGAATGGGTGGCGTTGCTGAAGGATTCCAACGTGCCGCACGGGCCGGTGAACACGCTCGACGACCTGTTCGTCGACCCGCAGCTCGAGGCGACCGGCTTCTGGAAGGAAGTCGACCACCCGACCGAGGGCAGGCTGCGCATGACCGACATCCCGCCACGCTTCAGCAAGACCAAGCCCGAGGTCACCCGCCTGCAGCCGCGTCTGGGGGAGCACAGTGTCGAGGTCCTGCAGGAGGCCGGGTTTACGCAGGGCGAGATCGAGGCGATGCTCAAGTCGGGCGCGACCAGGACGGCCTAAGGCCGCCTCGACACCCAGTAGCTTCCGGCCGCTTTGGGAGCGGCCGTGCTGCCGGCATGGCCTTTACGCAATGCGAAATCGCGGCCATGCTCTCCCCAGGCGCGTCCCAGACGGCCCCGACCGTCGAAAAAAATCGCGCCACAGGGAGGCTATCGATGATCGTGCGTGCGTCGCGGCGTGATGTGCTGCGTTATGGTTCTGCCGCTGCCGTTGCGGCGGCCCTGCCGGCTCCTGCCATTGGGCAGGGAGCCTGGCCCAACAAACCCATCCGGATCATCTGCGGTTATCCGGCGGGCGGTCTCACCGACACCTTCGCCCGTGTTTACGGCGAATACATCTCGCAGAAGACCGGTCAGCCGGTGACGGTCGAGAACAAGGCCGGCGCCAGCGGCGCCATTGCCGCCGAGCAGGTAAAAGGGGCGGCGCCCGACGGCTACACGCTGATGTGGACGATCTCCACGACCTTGATCATGAACAAGGTGCTGTTCAAGAAACTGCCCTACGATCCGGACAAGGATTTCGTCCTGATCTCATGGATGGATGCGGGCCATCTGCCGCTGATCGTCAACAGCAAGTTGCCGGTGAAGAATCTGGCGGAACTCGCCGACTATGCCCGCGCCAACAAGACCAGCCTCGGCACCTACGGCGCCGGCTCCTACAGTCACGTCGCCGTCGAGGCGCTGAACCGCCATTACAAGCTCGGCATGGAAGCGGTGCATTATCGTGGCGAGGCGCCGATGTGGCAGGACGTTGCCTCGGGCGCGGTCCAGGGCGGCAGCGGCAGCGTGGCCGCCGCCACCGGCGTGCTGCAGTCGGGCAACGGCCGGCCGATCGCCGTGCCGACCAAGGAGCGCATGAAGAAGCTTCCCGACGTCCCCACCTTCTACGAGCAGGGCGTGACCGACAAGGCGTTCCAGGTCCAGGGCTGGATTGGCCTGGTCGGTCCCGCGGGCATGCCCAAGGAGATCGTGCAGAAGCTCTCGGATCTGATGGTCGAGGGCGGCAAGAGCGAGCGCGTCCAGAAGATCCTCGCAACCTTCGGCATCGACAATGCCGCCCGCGATCACGTCTTCTTCGAAAAGATCGTGGCCGAGCAGGGACCGATCTGGATCGACCTGGTGAAGGGCCTGAACATCGAGCCACAGTAGCCGCGTTCCCCAGCGACAAAGGCACTCGGGCGGGGCTTGTTCCCGCCCGACTCATGTCGACAACCGAAATTGAGAGGAATCTTGCCGTTTTGCGATTGCGTCCCTGCACGCGGAAATTGTACTTGTAGGACAACTGCAAATGTCGGATTGCGTCAGCGACCGTACGGAAAGGAATTCATCTCTTCATGGCTCTCGACGTCTATGTCGGGTCGCTTACGCGGTATTATACCGGTGCTTGGGAAAATCTCGTCGAGAAGGCAGCACGTGAGCGGGGCGCGCCGCCTTCCCTTCGGTCGGCCAAGCCGACCGAGGCCAAGAGCCAGGATCGTATCCGACTGAGGGTGTTCGCCTGGCGCGCCGCGCTTGCGAAGGCGCTGGGCGATCGCCTCGTCGCGCCGCTCGAATGGGACGAGACGGAGGCGGCTCCCTGGTTCACCCGTCGTCCCGGCTGGGACGGATTCGGGTCGCTCGTCCTGTGGGCGGCCTATGCCGAGAACCCGACATTGCGGTTGCCTGACACCCTGCCGGAGGAATGGGACCATGATGTCGCGCTGATGCGGTCGACCACGGAAGGCTTCCGCTCGCGCTATTCCCATCTTGTCCGCAACGTGGAGATGTGGCTGCCGGTCGCCTTCGAAATCACCTTCGAGGGCGAGGATGTCGAGGGCCGGCGGGTCGTCATGGGCTCCGTGACGACGCTGCGTCGCCAGCTCGCCGACCTGAATGCCGCAACCTGGAAGGCATCGGCTGCCGATGTGGCGGCTTGGGGAAGTGTGCCGACCGAGGACGGACCTGTGGAGGCGCGCGCGCGTTATGCCTTTGCGGTCCTGACGGAGCTGGCGCAGCGGGCGCAGAGCGAGCGTCTGCCGATGAAGCTCGACCACTAAGGAAAACGCCCGCGGTGTGAGCCGCGGGCGTCGTCCTTGGACGGGTCTCGTCCGAATGTCTCAGGCTGCGCTGGGCGCCGGCGGCGTCTCGGGGGCCGGGCGGTTGCGACGGTCGGCCATGAACTGGTCGAACTCGGCGCGGTCCTTGGCGGCGCGCAGCTTGTCGAGGAAGTCGCGGAATTCGCGCTGCTCCTGATCGAGGCGGTTGATCGTCTCCTCGCGATACTCGTCGAAGGCGACATTGCCGCTGCTGCTGCTGCGGCCCCAGCCGGAGCGGCGCTTCCAGCCTTGGAATCCCTCACGGCACGAGCGGCCATCCGGCATGTTCCAGTGACCGTAGCGCTTCGAGCAAAACATGCGTCCACTCCCTTTGAGATAGATGAGAAGGGCCAGGCCGACGGGCCAGAACAGGATGAAGCTCAGCACCAGGAGCGCAATCCACGCCGGCTTGCCGAGGTCGTCTATTTTTTCGATCAGGCCCATGTGGGAGCCCCCTTTTGCTGATGTTAACGATGTGAATGTTAACGACATTTACATTGGGGTCGGCGACCCGGGGAGTCAAGGCCCCGGCGAAAACTTTCAGCGCGACGTGGGAAAGCCCAGTCCCTGCAGGTAGATGAGCACTTCCGACTCGAGCAGTTCCTCGGCCGACATGGGCAGCGCGCGCCGGCCGGAATCGCCGCGCCCGAACAGGGAGGCAATGCCGTGCGCCATCGACCAGATGTGCAGGCTCATCATCAGCGCGGGCGGGCGCACGGCGGCCGGCAGCAGCACGACGAGCTGATCGGCGGCGGCGCGCAGCACGGCAAAGGCCCGTTCCGACGCGGCCCGCAGGTCGGGATTCGTATCGGGGGAGATGCCCGATTCGAACATCGCCGCGTAATAGGCCGGTTCGGAGCGCGCGAACGTGAGATAGGCCTTGCCGATGTTGTGGAAGGCGGTGACGGGATCGGGTTTGCCGTTGGCCCAGCCCGCGGCCAGCATTGCCGCAAAGCGCTCGAAACCCTCGCGCGCCACGTCGGCCATCAGCGCGTCGCGGTCGCGGAAATGGCGGTAGGGCGCGGCCGGGCTCACGCCGGCGGACCGTGCCGCATCGGCGAAGGTGAAGCCCGCCGGGCCCTTTTCCTTGATGAGCTCGCGGGCGGCCTTGATCAGCGCCTCGCGCAGACTGCCGTGGTGGTACTTCCGCTCCTCACGGTCGTTGCGCTTCCAGCTCATGTTAAGAAACTTTACATCAAAGCTCTCCGCCGCAACAGACGGCGGGATATGCGGAGATGGGCCGTGTTGCGGTCGGCCGGATGTTTCTACGCTCTGTCTGCACGAAGACGAGAGCGGGGCTCCATGCACCATGGCGATGTGTCACCGGAGATTGCGGCGGGCCTGCTGGCCCTGAAGAAGCGCATCGACGCGGCGAAGATTCCACCCTCGAAGCTCGACGAGACGATCAACGTCGCAGTCTGGAACATCCGTGAGTTCGGCAAGAAGCGTCGCACGGTGGCGGCGCTGCACTACATCGCCGAGATCCTGGGCCAGTTCGACCTGATCGCGCTGGTGGAGTTGCGCGACAATCTCGAGGACTTCGGCAGGGTCTGCCGGTTCCTGGGACCGAGCTGGGACCTCGTCTATTCCGACTGGATGTCCGATGCCGGCGGTAACCGCGAGCGCACCGGCTTTCTCTACGATCGCCGGGCCGTCACGTTCAACGGGCTGGCCGCGGAGATCGACGCGCCGCGCGCAAAGAAGGACACGGAATATCTGGCGGCCCTGTCGTTCTGGCGCGCGCCCTATATGTGCTCGTTCCGCGCGGGCAATTTCGACTTCATCGCCGTCGCCACGCATACGAGATGGGGCGACAGCCTTCCCGGCCGGGAAGCCGAGCTCGGCATGCTGGCCGACTGGATCGACGCGCGGCAGAAGGACAAGTCGGTCGAGGATCACGACCTGATCGTGATGGGCGACTTCAACACGCCCTCGCTCGACGACAAGACCTTCAAGGCGCTGACGCGGCGCGGCCTGCAGGTGCCCGACTCGCTGCTCGAACTCAAGGTGGGCGACGTCGCGGTGAAGGGCTCGAACCTCGGCAAGGACGCGCGCTACGACCACATCCTGCATCTGCCGACGGCCAGGAAACGCTTCACCAACTTCGGTGGCATCCTCGACTTCCATGTCTCCGACGCGTCGATCGAGCAGCTCTTCCCGGGGCAGGACATGACGCGCACCCAGTTCACCTACCAGCTCTCCGACCACTTCCCGGTCTGGGTGCAGATCAAGACCGACATCGACGGCGAGCGGCTGTCGCAGATCGTGCAGAACGCGAAGAAGGATTGATCTTCAGCGCGAAACCTCGCCGACCAGGATGTCTTCCGTCACCTTGCCGGCAAGTTCGTCTTCCGGTTCGATCAGGCGCTTCTTCTTCCAGTCGCCCTTGGCGTAAAGGCACAGGGTGATCAGCGCCGTGACGATGTTGGCGATCGGCAAGGCCCACCAGATTCCCTGCTCGTGCAGGTCCGTGTGCTTGGAGAGGACATAGGCGAGCGGAAACTGCACGACCCACTGCGACACCAGCGTGAGCACCATGGTCAGCACCATGTTGCCCGAGGCGCGGAACACGCCGGTCAGCGCGAACTGCAGGCCGAGGAAGCCCCAGGCGAGCGACATGATGCGCAGGAAGCCTGCGCCGGCTTCGATGACGGCGGCATCCCCCGGCACGAAGACGGCAACGAGCTGGGGCGCGAACAGGAAGACGATGATGCCGAAGACGGAGAGGCTCGCGAATCCGAGCAGCCCGCCCAGGCGCCCGATCTGCGCTGCGCGCTCGATATTGCCGGCGCCGATGTTCTGGCCGACCAGGGTCGAGACCGCCATCGACAGGCCCATGGCCGGTACCATGACGACCTGCAGGATGTTCGACCCGACGCCGTAGGCCGCCAGCGTCAGCGTGCCGAAGCTCGCGATCAGGAACGTCAGCACCATCAGACCCAACGCCCGCGCCGAGAGTTCGATGGAGGCGGGGAGCCCAAGGAAGAACGCGCGCTTCACGTAAGTGAAGTCGGGAATGAAGTCGCGCCGCCGCACATGGATGCCGTGCAGGCCCATGCGCAGGACGGCGATGCCGATGATGGCCGCGATCGCCTGGGTGATCAGCGTGGCGATGGCGGCGCCCATCACGCCGTAGCCCGGCACCGGCCCCCAGCCGAAGATCAGCAGCGGGGCGAGCACGAAGTTCAGGAACACCGTGCCCAGCACGATGTAGACCGGCAGGGCCGGCCTGCCGATGCCGCGCATGATCGCCTGGAAGACGAAGAAGGTGAAATTGAAGACGATGCCCACGAACGACACGCGCATGAAGCCCAGCGCGCCAGGATAGACGTCGGGCCCGACGCCCATCAGCCGCAGCAGCGCCGGCGAGCAGAAATAGCCGATCGTCCCCAGCACCAGCGAGGCCAGGATCACCATCAGCAGCGTCTGGCCCGCGACATGCGCGACCATCTTGTCGTTACGCGCGCCGACATACTGCGCGATCAGGGTCGAGCCGGCGAGCGACAGGCCCGAGCCGATGGCGAAGGTGAGGAACAGCACCGGAAAGCTGATCGACACCGCAGCCACCGCAGCCCCGCCCAGCCGCCCGACCCAGAAGGCATCGATGATCTGATAGGCGGATTGCAGGATGTTCGCCGTCACGATCGGCACGGCGAGCGTCAGCAGCGAGCGGAGGATCGGACCTTCGAGGAGTTTGTTGGGAGCGGGGGGCACGCGGGTCCCTTGGATGCGCAATGAGACTTTTCTGCGGGTCTCAACGCCTGAAGGGCAGCTTGGCTCCTGTTACGACGAGTGCGAGAGAGACAGCCCGTCGTCTCGACCGGAGCCGCGCGTAGCGCGGCGGAGTGGAGAGACCTTCTCTCTACGATTTGTCGGCTTTTTGTCGATAAAAGGTCTCTCCGCTGCGCGCCTTCGGCGCTTCGGTCGAGACGACGGATGCTACTTCCAGATCTTCTTGCCCGATCCCGGTAATCCCAGCCCGCTCCACATCGCGTCGACCTTCTCGATCACCGCGTCGTCCATGCGGATCTGCCGGCCCCATTCGCGGTTGCTCTCGCCGGGGAATTTGTCGGTCGCGTCGAGGCCGATCTTGGAGCCGAGGCCCGATACGGGACTGGCGAAGTCGAGATAGTCGATCGGCGTGTTCTCGATCACGGTGATGTCGCGCGCCGGGTCCATGCGGGTCGACAACGCCCACATCACGTCCTTCCAGTTGCGCGCGTCGATGTCGGCGTCCACCACGATCACCCACTTGGTGTACATGAACTGCCGCAGATAGCTCCAGACGCCCATCATCACGCGCTTGGCATGGCCCGCGTAGGCCTTCTTCATCGAAACGACGGCGATGCGATAGGAGCAGCCCTCGGGCGGCAGCCAGAAGTCGACGATCTCGGGAAACTGCTGCTGGAAGAGGGGAATGAACACCTCGTTCAGCGCCTCGCCCAGCACCGAGGGTTCGTCGGGCGGCCGGCCGGTGAAGGTCGAGAGGTAGATCGGCTTGCGCCGCATGGTGATGGCGCTGATCGTGAAGACCGGGAACTGCTCGACGCTGTTGTAGTAGCCGGTATGGTCGCCGTAGGGGCCCTCGTCGCCATAGTCGTCGAGGCTGACATGGCCCTCCAGCACGATCTCGGCCTCGGCCGGCACCTTGAGCGGCACCGTCTTGCACGCGACCAGCTCGACCTTCTTGCCGCGCAGCAGGCCCGCAAACTGGTATTCCGACAGCGTGTCGGGCACCGGCGTCACCGCCGCGAGAATGGTGCCGGGATCGGCGCCGATCACCACCGCGGCCGGCAACGGCTCACGCTTGCCAGACTTCTGCCAGCGCTGGTGATGCTGCGCGCCGCCGCGATGCTTCAGCCAGCGCATCAGGGTCGTGTTCCGGCCCGTCACCTGCAGGCGATAGATGCCGAGGTTGAAACTGTCCTGCTTGTCGCCCTTCGGATTGGGACCCTGCGTCACCACCAGCGGCCAGGTGATCAGCGGCGCGGGCTCGCCCGGCCAGCAGGTCTGGATCGGCAGTGCGCTGAGGTCGATGTCGTCGCCGGTGAGGACGATCTCCTGGCAGGGTGCGGAACTCACCGTCTTCGGCTTCATCGCCATGACGGTGCGCACCATCGGAAGCATCTCGAGCGCCTCGCGCCAGCCGCCCGGCGGCTCGGGCTGGCGCAGGAAAGCCAGCGTCTCGCCCACGGCACGCAACTGGCCGGGCTCGCGGTCCATGCCCCAGGCGACCCTCTCGACCGTGCCGAACAGGTTGACCAGCACCGGGATGTCGGAGCGCGTCCCGTCGGGCCGCACGACGTTCTCGAACAGCACGGCCGGGCCTTTCTCGGCCAGCAGGCGGGTCTGGATCTCGGTCATCTCGAGATGCGGCGAGACCGGCGCGGTGACGCGCACGAGGCGGCCGCTCTTCTCCAGCCGGTCGATGAAGTCGCGAAGCGAGGCGTAAGGCATGCTAGGCAAGTCGTTTAGAGGGGCGGACCGATGAGATCAAACGGCATTCCCGTGGAGTTCGAGGACCTGCTGAGCCGCGCCGGCCGACGCGTGCTGGCGGGCACGCATCCTTTGTGCGGGGCGCTGGCCAACCCGCGCACGCGGTTCCTGGCGGCGGAAGACCTGCTCGATCGCGCCAAGGTGGCGCGCGTGCGGCGCACGCTGGAGGCCGAGCTGCCGGACGTGCTGGAACCGATCGAGAAGCCGATCCCGCCCGACACGATCTTCGAGATGAAGCAGGATTATGCCGAGCTGCTGCCCAAGAGCAGCCGCGCCCGTACCATCTATTTCGAGAGCCGCCGCGAACCGGGCGTGAAGGCCGCCGAGCGGATCGGTCTCGCCCGCATGATGCGATCACAAAGTTTTCGCGCCTTCGCCGAGGCGCTGGCGGGACGCAAGCTCAGATCGGGCTGGGGTCTGCAGGTGCTGCGCTATGGGCCCGGCGACTATGCCGGGCCGCACAACGACCACCACCCCGAGAACGACAAGGCGAAGGGCGGTTACATCGACCTGCATCTCAGCCTGTGCACCCCCGGCGTCGAACACCAGTGGCTGGTCTACAGCCGCGCCGGCCATTTCAGCGAGATCGTGTCGGTGGCCGGTCCCTCGACCGTGACGGCCTATCGCCTGCCGTTCTGGCACTACACGACGCCGCTGGTCGGCACCCCGAAGGCCGGCCGCTGGGTGCTGCTGGGGACGTTCCTGTATCGGTGAACGCCCCGATCAGTGGATTGACGAGAAGGGTCCCTCGCTGCGCTCGGGATGACAAGAGGTGGTTTGATCAACACCCTTTGTCATCCCGAGCGCAGCGAGGGACCTTTGTTGCCCGATCAATCCCGGTCCGGGGCGCCCAGCGGGAAGAGGGGACGGAACGGCCGCGCGTCGTCGACGCAGCGGGCGAAGGACGGTCTTGCGAGCAGGCGTGTGCGGTAGGCGCGCAGTACCGGATAGGATTCGGGAATCCGGTGCACCCAGTCGGCGTAGAAGAGCGACGGCGCGGCGGCGCAGTCGGCCATCGTGAACTCCGCGCCGATGGCCCAGGGGCGGCCGGCCAGCTCGGCATCGAGCCAGGCGTAGGAGCGATCGAGCTTCCCGATGGCCGCGTCGTGACCGTCCTTGCGCTTGATCGGATCGCCTGTGAGGGCTCCATCGACCGCGAGCTGCATCATGTTCATCACGTGCAGGTCGAAGAAGCGGTCGAGGAAGCGCACGTCGAGGGCCGCCATCGGGTCGGCGGGGATCAGGCGCACCGGGCCGGGATGCGCGAGCTGCAGATACTCGATGATGATGCTGGTCTCGACGACGGTGCGATCGCCGTCGACCAGAACCGGGAACTTCCGGAGCGGCCAGCGCTTCAGCCACTCGCCGACATGCCCGGGCGTGTCCTGCCCCAGCGCGCGGAACTCGAACGGCGTGCCGTTCTCGTAGAGCGCCATCAACACCTTCTGGGTGTAGGAGGAAAAGAGGTGGCCGTAGATCGCAAGCGACATTGCCGGGGGCTCCCGTTCAGCCGGTCTTCTTCCAGGAAGCGGCCCGCGCGAGCAAACGTTCCGCCCGGATGACGATCGGCAGGTCGACCATGCTGCCCTCGAAGGCCACCGCGCCCTCGCCGTTGGCCTTGGCGACCTCGAAGGCCGCCAGCAGGCGCCGGGCGCGGTCGAGCTCGGTTTCGGAGGCGCCGTATTCCTCGTTGATGATTGGCACGTGCGCGGGATGGATGCACGAGGCCGTGGTGAAGCCCAGTTCGCGGCCGCGCTTCAGACCGGCGCGATAGGACTCGAGATCGTCGATCTTGGCGAGCTGCCCCATCGAGCCCATCGGCAGGATGCCGGCGGCGCGGCAGGCGGCCAGTCCCTGCATGGCGAAGACGTACATGCTGTCGGCCGACGGGATCGCGCCCATGTCGGTGGCAAAATCCTCACCGCCGACCGACATGCCGGCCATGCGCGGCTCGGCGGCGATGGCGAAGAGATGCGGCAGGGCGGCCACCGTCTCGATCAGCACCAGGAAGCGCGTGTGGCCGATCTCCATGCCGAGCTGCCGCTCGCGCTCGGTCACCAGCTCGGCCAGCAGCCGCACGTGCTCGGGGCCCATCACCTTGGGCAGCATCAGTGCCGAGACGCCCGGCATCACGGCCGCCTCGATGTCGGGTACCGCCAGTTCGAGCGGCCGGTTGATGCGCACGACCACGTCGGCGCCGTCCTGCGCTACCCGCGGCACGGCGGCGGCGATCGCGGCACGCGCTTCGGCCTTCTTGGCCGGGATGATCGAATCCTCGAGATCGAGGATCAGCGCGTCGGCACCGCGGGTATGGGCCTTGGCGATGAAGCGTTCGGCCAGCACCGGCACGAACATCAGCGAACGCCAGTTGGGCGTGGGATGACTTGTCATTTCATGGCTCTCCGAAAAAATCAGCGCAGGCCGACGGGCACGACGCTGATCGAGTTCTGCGGGCTGCCCTCGATCACGCGGTCGGTATAGGTGAGATAGATGAGCGCGCGGCGCTTGGGATCGTAGAAGCGCACGACCTGGGTGGTCTTGAAGACCAGCGAGGCGCGCTCGCTGAACACTTCGTGCGGACTCTTGAGCTTCTCGGCCTTGTTGCCGTCGACCGGACCGACCTGGTGACA
This sequence comes from Reyranella sp., assembly GCF_030651995.1. Classification (GTDB taxonomy): domain Bacteria; phylum Pseudomonadota; class Alphaproteobacteria; order Reyranellales; family Reyranellaceae; genus Reyranella. The sequence goes on along the minus strand of NZ_JAUSBN010000052.1, from coordinate 57,502 downwards.
GGAGATCGAGGCATAGGGCGGATCTTCCGCGAGGCCAACCATGCCCTTCAGGCCGCCGGTGCGGGCGCGTGCGAGATAGCAGGTGATGCCCGCGAGGTCGGGATCGTCGAACGCCTCGACCACGATCTTGTCGTTGGGGCCCAGCCACTTGAAGCGATAGCCGACCGAGCCGATTTCCTCGGCCGCGGCGGGGAGCGCGACGAGGAGAGCGAGGACGGTGAGGATCGCGCGGAACATGTCAGACTCCTTTGGGGGCGGAACGGGTCGCGAGGAACAGGCCGGGCAGCACGAGGGCCGTTCCAATCAGATGGTACCATTGCGGCGCTTCGCCAAGGACGATCCAGGCGAGAATGCCGACATAGAGCGGACCGAGATACATCGACACGCTGCTGACCGAGGGGCCGAGTTCGCGCACGCAATAGGCGAAGGCGCCATATGCGCCGACGCCGGGAATGACGGCGAGCACCAGGAACGATGCCCAGGTGCGCCAGTCGGTGAGGTCTGGTGGTTGCCAGAGCAGCGCCTCGCCGATCGTGAAGGGCAACAGGACGAGCGAACCCGCAAAGGAGATGGCGCAAAGGCGCGTCAGCGGATCGAGCGCGCTCGGACGCGCCTTGAGCAGCACGGAGTAGAGGGCCCAGCAGGCCGAGGCGGCGGCAATCCAGAGATCGCCCTCGGTGAACTGCACCGAGAGAAGGTTCTCGATCCGGCCCTTGGCGAATACCGCGGCGACGCCGGCGAGGCAGAGAACGATGCCCGCGAGGCGGCCCGTCGTCAGCCGCTCGCGATAGAGCAGGCGACCGAGCGCCACGACCAGGATCGGCGAGGCGGCGTAGATGAGCCCGATGTTGAGCGCCGGCACGGACCGGGCGCCGATATAGACCCAGGCGCCGCAGATCCACATGCCGAGCGCGCCCAGCACCAGCAGGTCGCGCCATTCGCGCGTAAGCGCGTGGCGATGGCGCACCAGGCGCGGCCAGGCAAAGGGCAAGAGCAGCAGGGCCACGAAGAGCCAGCGTCCCAGCGCCAGTGCGTTCGGCGGCACGAACGTGGCATAGCGCGCCATCAGCATGTTGACGGCGAACATCGCGGGCGTGAGCAGCAGCAGTGTCCAGGCGATGCGACGACGGGTGAGAAACGACACGGTGGGGTTCTAGCACGGCAAGGTCTGGAAGCAGTCCATCGTCACATCTGGCTCCTGAAGCGCTCGATCAGCCAGTGCGCGGCGGGACCGGGCGGGCTGTCGATGCGGTGCAGGACGCGCAGCGGATAGGTCGCCGCCCACCAGTCGGAGAGATCCAGTTCGACGAGGCGCCCGGCCTCGATGTCGCCCGTGACCATCGGCGCCGGCATGCTGCCCCAGCCCACGCCGGCCAGCAGCAGCGCGTGCTTGGCGCCGAGATCGGCCAGCCGCCAGGTCTTGGGGCCGACCACGCCGAAATCCTGGCCCTCGGTCAGCTTCGAGCGATCGCTGAGGACGAGCTGGATGTGCTCGCGCGCCGCCCCTCGCGCCTGCCCGCCGAGGCGCGCCAGCGGGTGGAAGGGCGCGGCCACCGGCACCAGGCGGACGCCGCCGATGGCGATGCTCTCGGTGCCGTCGGCCGCCACGTTCGGGCCGCTGACCCCGATGGTCGCCGTGCCGTCGAGCACGAGCTGGGTGACGGCGCCCAGCGTCTCGACATGGAGCCGCAACGGCACGGTCGGAAACGTCGTCTGGAAGGCCTGCAGGGCGTCGACGAGGCGGGCGGTCGGCAGCATGACGTCGACCGCGAGCGAGACTTCGGCTTCCAGCCCTTCGAGCAGCCCCTTCACCTTGGCGCGCAGCATGTCGACGCCGTGCGTCACGGCGCGGGCCTCGGCCAGCACCGCCCGACCCGCCTGGGTGAGCTGGGGCTTGCGGGTGGCGACCCGGTCGAACAGCGGCAGGCCAAGCTGGGCCTCGAGATTGTCGATGGCGTAGGTGATCGCCGAGGTCGCGCGGTTGAGGCGGCGGGCGGCCGCGGCAAAGCTGCCGGCGTCGACCACGGCGAGCAGGACCTGAAGCTGGGCGAAGGAGGGCGTGCCGGGAGTCGTCATCATTTCTAAAATACTGAAAAGATCATTCAGTATTATACGGATTTTCATGAATAGAAGCCGCCCCTACATGTGCCCTGTCACCAAGGAGGGCGGCCATGACGGCTTCAAGCATCAGCACCAGCAGGCGCCAGCTCGTTTCCATCCATGAGGCGTTCCGGACCCTCGAAGGCGACGGGTTCGAAGTGCGCCGCGCCATTCCCTCGGACGCCTACGAGGCGATCGGCCCGTTCATCTTCCTCGACCAGTTCGGCCCGATCGACGTGCGGCCGGGCGAGGCCAAGGGCGCGTCGGCGCACCCGCATGCCGGCATCGAGACGCTCACCCTGCTGCTGGAAGGCAGCCAGACCCACAAGGACAGTCTCGGCAACACGAGCAGCATGCGGCCGGGCGAGGTCCAGTGGATGCGCGCCGGTCGCGGTGTGGTCCATGACGAGAGCCCCGACGATCGGCTGCGGCGCGAGGGCGGTCATGTCCATGGCGTTCAGCTCTGGATCAACATGCCCAAGGGATCGAAGCATGAGGAGCCGGCCTATCGGCATGTGACGGCGTCGGAAATTCCGACCTTCACGGGCGACGACGGGCGCGGGCTGGTGCGGGTCGTGGCCGGCGCTGTCGGCGACCTCACCGGGCCGATCGCGACCTCGGGCAATCCCTTCGTCGTGCACGCGTCGCTGAAGGCCGGCGCCAGGGTGGATCTACCGGTGGGTGGCGCGGCTGAACTCGGAGTCTACGTGATGGTGGGCGCCGCACGTGTCGGCGGCGACGACCGGCGGATCGAGGCCGGGCAACTCGCGCGGCTGACGGCGGGTGTCTCCCTCGAGATCGAGGCCGCATCGGACAGCGAGATCCTGCTGATCGGCGGTGATCCCCTCGATGCGCCCATCCTGCGCCACGGACCGTTCGTGATGAACTCGATCGACGAACTCGAACGAGCGGTGCGCGACTACCACGCCGGCCGGATGGGCCGGATCGCGGCCTGACGTTTCTCTTACCCTTCAATCTCAACCGATAACTGGAGACAGACATGACCAAGGTTCTCGTTCTTTACTATTCGAGCTACGGCCATATCGAGACGATGGCGGAGGCGGTCGCCGCCGGCGCGCGTGAGGCCGGTGCACAGGTCGACATCAAGCGCGTTCCCGAGACCGTGCCGGAAGCGGTGGCCAAGGCCGCGCACTTCAAGCTCGACCAGAAGGCTCCGGTCGCCAAGGTCGAGGATCTCGCCGGCTACGACGCGGTGATCGTCGGCACCGGCACGCGCTTCGGCCGCATGTCCTCGCAGATGGCGAGCTTCCTCGACCAGGCCGGTGGCCTGTGGGCCAAGGGTGCCCTGAACGGCAAGGTCGGCGGCGCCTTCACCTCGACGGCGACCCAGCATGGCGGCCAGGAGACGACGCTCTTCTCCATCATCACCAACCTGCTGCACTTCGGCATGGTGGTCGTCGGTCTCGACTATGGCTATGCCGGCCAGATGACGCTCGACGAGATCACCGGCGGCAGCCCCTATGGCGCCACCACGATCGCCGGCGGCACCGGTCAGCGCCAGCCGTCTGAGAACGAGCTGGCTGGCGCACGCTACCAGGGCCGCCGGGTCGCGGAGACGGCGAAGAAGCTCGCCGCCTGATCACTCGACGATCGGATCTCGAACACCGGCGTCGCGTCCCGCGACGCCGGGGGGCCGGATCAGCGAGATCAGGCCCGCCAGCGCAGCCAGACCGCCAAGCAGCAGGATCACGCCGCGGCAGGACGCCACGAGGGACGATGTCGGAACGTTGAGCGTGCTGCCTCCGCTATCTCCCAGCCCCAGCGCGAAGAGCGTCGAGGCGCCGGCGATCCCGGCGCTCATGCCGATCAGGCGCACCAGGTTCAGCACGCTACCCGCCTGGCCCGTCTGTTCGGGCGGCGCCGTCGCCATGATCGCGCTGGTGTTCGGGGAGATGAACAGGCCCTGTCCAACGCCGAACAGCGCCAGGGCCAGCGTCACCAGCGGCAGGTTCGCTGGCGACCCGTCAAGGAAGACATGGATCGTCGCGAGGCTCGCGATGCAGATCAGCATGCCGCAGAAGGTTGGCGCCCGGGCACCGAAGCGGTCGTAGAGGGCGCCCCCGACCGGCGCCAGCAGTCCCAGCATCACGGGCAGGATCGACAGCCGCAGGCCGGCCGCCAGGGCGGAATCGTCATAGATGCGCACGAGCGCAAACGGGATGAGGAAGAAAACCCCGAACAGCACGGCGTAGGACAGGAAGTTCGCGGCGTTGCCCAGCAGGAAGGCGCGCCTGGCCAGAAGATGCAGGTCGAGCAGCGGCGTCTGGGCACGGCGCTCGGCGCGGACGAAGAGGGCGAGGAAGACGATCCCGAACGCCACGCAGCCGATCAGGGCCGGTGACGTAAATCCCCAGGTATGGCCCTCGTTCAGGGCCGCCACGACCGCCGTCAGGGCCGGTGCGATCAGGAGCGCGCCATACCAGTCGAAGCGACCGGTTGCCGGCAACGCCTTGGTCTGGGGAAGAAGGAGCCAGCCCAGGATCACGCCGGCCAGGCCCATCGGCACGTTGATCCAGAAGGCCCACTGCCAGCCCAGCGTGTCGAGGATCAGGCCGCCGACGGCCGGCCCGGCGCCGAGGCCGATCGCCTGTGCCGCCGATTGCAGGCCGAGGCCACGCCCGCGTTCCTTCTCACCGGTGGCCATGACGATGATGGCAATGCTGTTCGACGTCAGCAGCGCGGCGCCGATGCTCTGCAGGATGCGGAAGAAGATCAGCATCGGAAGATCGGTCGCGAAACCGCACAGGCCCGAGCCGACGATGAAGAGGAAGAAGCCGCCGAGGTACAGCAGCTTGCGGCCGACCATGTCGGCCAGCCGCCCGAAGATCGGCGTGAACGATGCCATTGCCAGCAGATAGGCGACCGCGACCCAGCTCACGCTGCTGAGGCGCGCGCCGAATTCGACTTCGAGCCGCGGCAGCAGCACCTGCGTCATGCTGGCATCGATCTGGCCCATGCACGCGCCGATGCAGACCGTTGCGACGACGAACCAGCGGTACGAGGGCAGGCGGGCGATCGCCTGCAGCGGCGGCGGCTCGCGCCCCTGGGTCAGGGCCGCGCGAAACGTCCTGATCGAGAGCGGACCCGGTGAAGCATCGGTCAGGACTGACTCCGTTCGTGAGCGAGCCGCCCGCGCGGTGTGGCGGCACGGGACACGGTATCGCGCGGCGATCGTTTGACGCCAGTCGAATTCATGCGCGATGCTCCGGCGGAGGGGGCATTGAACCATGGCGCAGGCGGCATCACTGGCGAAGGTCCGGGCGCTCACCTTCGACGTCCAGGGCACCTGCGCCGATTTCTGCGGGCCGCTGCTGCGCAGGGGGGCCGAGGTCAACCGCGCCAAGCGACTCGAGATCGACTGGGGCGTCCTGTCCGCCGATTGGCGCCAGCTCTATCGCGCGGTCCTGGACCAGATCATCGCCGGGAAGCGGCCATGGCTCAGGGTAGATCGCATCTATCGCGAGACGCTGGATGACCTGCTCCAGCACCATGGCCTGTCGGCGACCTTCACCCCGGCTGAGCGCGACGCGCTGAACGAGGTCTGGGCCCGTCTCGATCCCTGGCCCGACAGTGTGGACGGGCTCGCGCGGCTGCGCCGGCGGTTCGTCATCTCGACGCTCTCCAATGCCGGCATGAGGACCATGGTCGCCGTGGTCAAGCATGCGGGGCTTCCCTTCGATGCCGTCCTGACGGCCGAACTGGCGCGGACCTACAAGCCTTCCCCTTCCGTCTACCAGCTCGCGGTCGATCTTCTCGGCTACCAGCCCGAGGAGATCATGATGGTGGCGTGCCACAAATACGATCTGAAGGCCGCGCGCGACTTCGGCATGCGCACGGCTTTCGTGGCGCGCCCGCTGGAATTCGGCCCGGACGTCCGGCCCGATGTCTCTCCCGAACCCTGGTTCGACGTCTTTGCGACCGACTTCGTCGCGCTCGCGGAGGCGCTGGGCGCCTAGCGCCTCACCAGGTCGGCTTCGTTTCGAACGTAGCCGGCGCCCTGGTCTCGCGCGCCGGCGGCGGCACTGTGGCGTCGAACGTATAGGTCGTGCCAACGGCCGACTGGCTGACGCGATCGCCATAGGCGTTGGCCAGCGCATGCAATGCCCGCCAACCGGTGCAGTGGCCGGTGATGAAGTAGCCGATGTCGAAGGGTTCGAGGGCTTCGACCGTCTGCGGAATGAGGCGCTCCATCACGCCACCGAGATGGAGGCCGCCCATGACGGCGTGGATCGGGAGGTCGGGGAACAATCGCTTCGCCTCGGTGCAGACGTTGACGATGCCGGCATGCGAGCAGGCGCTGAACACGACGAGGCCGAGTTCGCGCACGTTCACGATCAGCATGCGCTCGTCCATCAGGAACGGGTCGGGCCGCCACTCCTCGGAATTGTCCTTGCGGCAGAGATGGTCCTCGCGGCCCTTCTCGAAGGCGCTGACCCGGGGAATCTCGCCGCTGTAGTAGAAGTGGCCGTCAAGCAGGGTGCGCGCCCGGCCGTCGTTGGCAACTCGCGCGCCCTGGGCCTCCATCTGGGCGGGCGTGGGGACGCGGGCGGCCGGGAAGATCGTGCCGTCCTGCAGCAGCACGCCGCGCTCGTTGAACATGTCGGGATTGACGTTGACCGTCACGCTGCCCCGGGCGCGGCGCCTGGCGATGGCGTCGAGCGCCGCGGGGAGGGCGCCCATGTGATCCCAGTGGCCGTGGGTGACGGCAATCTCCTCGACCTCGCCCAGATCGATCGCCATGTTGCGGCAGTTGCGAATGAAGGCCGCTCCCTCGGTGCCGGTGTCGAACAGCAACGTGTGCTGCCTGGCGCCGATCCTCGTCCTGAGGCGCAGGCCGTAGCCGAGATTGGCCACCAGCAGCGTCTCACCGGAAATCTCCCCGGCACCCGCCCTCAGGATGTTCGCCATCTCCGACACGGCGAACGCGGGCTTGCTCGCATAGGTGTCGCTCATATTGTCGGTGATGACATCGACGATCAGCGAATCGACGGCGGCAAGGTCGGACATGAGGGGAAGTCTCCTGTGTCAGAGTGCCGAAACGAGGGGACGGGCGAGATAGCGGACGGTCTTGGTGCCGTCATGGATGGACGCCTGTCCGACCTCGACGAAGCCGAGGGCCGCATGAAACGCATCCGAGGCCGGATTGGGCGGGTTGGAATTGACTTCGCAGACGACGCGCTCATGGCCGGCGTCGATGGCGGCTTCAAACAGGTCTTCGTACAGACGGTTCGCCAGGCCGCGTTTGCGCATGGCCGGAGCGACGACGATGCGATCGACATAGACGAAGCGTGGATAGCGTTCGCGGAACCAGAGGTAGTTCGGACTGTCGTAGTCGGCGTCCTGGTCGAAGGCCAAGAGGAAGGCGGCGACGTTGCCGGCGCGGCGGGCGTGGAAGGCCTGCCCCAGGAGATGCCGCAGCCGCGCGGCGTCGAGCCAGGAAAGCTCGACGGCATGTTGATTGTTGAGGGCGAGGAGGTCAGCCTCGTCGCCCGCGGAAACGCTGGCCAGGTCGGTCAGGCGTTCGTCTCCTTCAGGAACTTGATCAGCAGGCGACTCACTTCGGCAGCCTGCTCCTGCTGCACCCAGTGGCCTGCGCCTTCGACCATGTGGATTTCCTTCATGTTGGTGCAGGCGCTCTTCTGCATCTTCTCCAGCGCGCCCGGCGACTGGTAGTTGCCCCAGTCGCTCTTGCCGGAGATGAAGGTCGAGGGCTGGTCGACGGTGCGGCCGGTGAAGATCTCGAGTTCGGGCGTCACGCGCCCACTGGTGCGGGCGCGATACCAGTTGAGGCCGCCCTGGAAGCCGGTGCGCTCATACTCGCCGGCATAGACCGCGAGTTCGTCGTCGGTGAGCCACCTGGCGGCGGCGATCTCCTCGGCCGTCGGCATCTCCTTGGCGACGGTCTCGGCCATGCCTTCGGCAAGATCCATGATGTAATAGGTCGGCATCTTCGCCAGTTCCTCGGCGGTCCAGCCCTTCAGTTCGTAGGGCTTGTTCGCCTTCCAGTCGGCGCTCTTGTAGTGATAGTAGGCGCGCAGGAAATTGTGCAGCCCCTGCCTGGCGTGCCACTGCTCCTCGTTGGCTTCGCGCGTCGACTGGTACCACTGGTAATGCTTGCGCGGGCGCGGCAGCGCTGCCAGCGCGGCATGGACGTCCGGCGCCTTGGGCGAAGCAGGCTTGCCAGCCGTGTCGAAGGGAACGGCCGAGGGGCCCGAAAAGGGCGCGCTCATCAGCACCATGCGCTTGAAGATGTCGGGCCGCACCAGCGAGGCGTAGGAGGCGACCGAGGAGCCGAAATCGTGCCCGACTGCGGCCTCGGCGGTGCGATGACCCAGCGCATAAAGCACGCCGATCGCATCGCGCAGCAGGTTGGTGAAGCGGAAGCCGATCTGGTCGGCATCGAAGTCGGCGCTCCAGCCCGTGGTGCGGCCATAGCCGCGCAGATCGGGCGCGATGGCGTGATAGCCCGCATCGGCCAGCGCCGGCAGGACCTTGCGCCAGCTGTAGGCGATCTCGGGGAAGCCGTGGAACAGCATCACGGCCGGTGCCTTCCGGTCGAAGCCGGCTTCGAGCACGTGGATGTCGAGGCCGTTGATGCCGGGCAGGATGCGGGCGCGAACGCCGGCGGGGAGGACGGAAGCGGGGAGCGGTTGCATCCGGCGAGCCTACGCCGACCGCGACAGGAATGGCAGATCAGTCGTGAGGCCAGCGCCGTGAACGGTCCGCCCTGCGGTTATCCGACGGTCAGGCCGGGGCAATCGCGTCGAATGCCGCCCGGCCAATCGACGCCGTGGGCCAAGTCACCTTCGGCATCTGGCCGGTGCGGTCATAGGCATCGGCGACGCGCTCGACACACTTCTCGAAGGCGGTTGACTGGGGCTTGACGCCCTGGTCCAGGCAAGCCTTCTCGGCGATGGCGAGCGTGTGGGCGGACCGGGCCTGCGCCTCGGACGCAAAGGCCGCTATCGCCAGTGCGGCACCAACGGCGACGAAAATCGTGCGGACGCGATTCATGACACCCTCCGTTGTTCACTGGGAAAACGTCATCCGACAAGGCGCAGTTGCCGCAAACCGGATCAGTGCTCGGCAATATTCCGGTCGTACTGGGGCTCGTCGGTGAACATGAGCAGGCGACGGGCGTGGGTTTCTCGCTCCATGCAGGCCTTGTAGCCGGAGGTTGGCGGCGACAAGCCATACTCAAGGCATGAGTCACGCGCATCGGCGGTCACCCGCGCCATCGTGTAGGCGAGCTCGGGCTTTCCCCACTCGAGGGCGCGTGTCGCCTGTGACACGCAGTATTCGTAGCCCTCCGTCTTCGGGGTGATGCCCTGCTCCCGGCAGATTCGTTCGGCCTGGCTCTGGGCGGATGCCGGCGGAACGGGCGGGGCGAAGACCACGATGCCTGCCATGAGGAACACGCTTCCCAGCGCAAGACCGGCATTCAGCTGGTTGCGAGTCATTTGGACGGCTCCGGTGAATTGGTTGCGATCAGGTCCTGAAGGAACGCCCTGAATCGCCAAGGGGTTGCGGATACAAACGATACAATCGTCTCGGCTGCCCGGGTTTCGCCCGAATTTCCGGCCCGGCGCGCCGAAGCGCAGAATTGGCCGACGTCCTAGGTTGCACGAGTCCAAGAGTTTTGCGACCGAAGGGGGCTGGTTTGGCAATGCTGGAGACGCAGATGTGCGGATTTTGAGGCCTGGTCGGATGTTTGATGGTGGCGGCCTGTGCGTTGCCGATGGCCGATCCGCAAAGCGATGCCGCCGGCAAGCGGTTCGAGACGCCGCCCGCAGGGCTCGGCGCGCTCTATATCTACCGCACGAGCGACAGCCCGCTGGACCGTACGTCGCGATTCCGAGTGATGCTGGTGAACGACAAGGGCGAGACCCGGAAGCTCGGCATCCTCGATGACGATACCTGGTACCTGCTGAACCTGCCGCCGGGCAACTACAGTTCGCTGCGAGGGAGGGGACGCCAAAAGCCGCCGGCGGAGTCAAATAGAGAGAACCACGCTACTCCTCTATCCGCATCTCGTTCTGTAGCGTTTCTGTTGCTTACGCTGCCGTAGCGGCGAAGGCCCTCAGCGCCGGGGCATCGAGCACGCGCAAGCGCTGGTACCGCTTGGAAATCCATCCCTTCTTCAGGAAGTCCGCTAGAACCCGGTTCACGTTGGCTCGCGAGACATTGGACATCTCGCCGAGTTCGGCCTGCGTCATCTGGAACCCGTCCGGATGGAGTGGCTCGACGCCGTGCTCCGCGGCCGTAACGCGGAGCAGCACCGCGGCAATGCGCTGTGGCGCTTTCGGGATCAACAGGTCGGAGATCACCCGCGTGCCCAGGATGGAGAAGCCATTGGCCAAGGTGCCGATGCATCGTGCTGCCGTGGGATTGCTTTCCACCAGTACCCGGAGCTGGGGTAACGGGACGTAGAGCAGGACGCTGTCCTCCATGGCTCGCATTCCCTGAACGCGCCGACGGCCGCCCGTCAGTATGGGGTGATAGCCGAACCAGCTGCCGGTCCGGAGAACGTGCCCCAGGCGCAGCGTGTGGAAGGGGCCGGCACCCTCTATGCCGATTCCGCCCGAGATCACGCCGTAGATGCCGCCGGGCGGGTCATCGATCGCGAAGACCCACTGGTAGCGCACTACCTTGAGGGGGCGGGAAAGCCGAAGGATTTCGCGCCTAAAGGCTGCGGGTTGCTCTGCGAGCCACCCGTGACGTTCGAATAAGCCATCGAACCGCGAGCCGTCCTCCTGACGATAGCTCGAATCCAGCTTTCGTCGCATCGCTGCGGGTCTCGGGTTCGGCTTCCACAGGGGGATGCTGAACTTTGTCACGTCCAGCACATTTTCACACGTGGTGCTCAATTACAATTCAGCCGTCCGACATCGGGGTGCTTGTCGGGAAAGACGTCCCCGGCACCCCTGCACGAAGGAGATCGATTCATGGCAAGACTTTCCGGCTCTCGGTATGCGGTGGCGGCCCTGGTTTCGTTCACGCTGGCCAGCGCTCCCATGACGTCGTCGCTTGCCTGCACGCGGGCGATGTATGTCGGCCCCGGCGACATGGTCATCACGACCCGCTCGAATGACTGGTTGGGCTCGCAGAAATCGAACCTTTGGCTCTACCCCCGCGGCATGAACCGGGTAGGCGACAAGGCGCCGGATGCGATGAGTTGGACCTCGAAGTACGGCAGCATCACCGTCGCCGGGTGGGACATGGCGACGATCGACGGGATGAACGAGAAAGGATTGTCCGCAAATGGCCTGTACCTGGCGGAAGCCGACTACGGCAAGCCCACGCCTGGTGATCGTCGCAAGCCGATGTCGTTGACCGCGTGGGTGCAGTATGCGCTCGACAACTTCGCGACCGTTGCCGAGGCCGTCGAAGCGTTGCGCCAGGAGCCCTTCTACATCATAGCGCTGTCGCTACCGGGAGGTCTGGCGGGCGTCGCGCATCTTTCCATTTCCGATCCGAGCGGTGACTCGGCGATCTTCGAGTATGTCGGTGGCAAGCTCGTCATACACCAGGGCAAGCAGTATATTGTGATGACGAATTCGCCGACTTTCGACAAGCAACTCGGGCTCAATGGCTACTGGGAAGAGGTCGGTGGCCAGACTTTCCTGCCCGGCACCAATCGCGCGTCCGACAGGTTCGTGCGGGCTAGCTACTACATGCAGACCGTCAAGAAGCCGGACGATACGAACGAGGCCTTGGCGACGGCGCTCAGCGTCATCCGCAGCGTCTCGGTGCCCGTCGGCATCACGACGCCGGGCCAACCGAACATCGCATCGACCCAGTGGAGGACGATGTCCGATCAACGTAACAAGGTCTATTTCTTCGAATCGGCGTTCAGCCCCTACCTGATTTGGGTGGACCTCAACAAGCTGGACTTCTCCGCTGGCAGCGCCGTCCGCAAGATCGGCCTGACCGATCAGTCGGTCCTGCTTGTCGATGGCAAATTCGTGTCCGGCGAGGTGTCCGGGTACTTCCGGCCGGCGACGCCCTTCGCGTTCGGACACTGAGGCCGCCCACTTGGCCCTTGTGGAGCCGCGATCGGTTCACCCCTCGATTGTCGAAGAGGCTGCCCGGCTATCCGGGCGCCTCGGTGCCTCAGGGGCGGGGTGCTCGTCGGTGGTTCGTGGACCGTAACCACCGCCGCCAGCTTCGGAATAGTTGCCTTCCAGTTCTCTCCTTTGGCCACGCCGGCACGCCGAACACAGCTCGAACGTGCCTGTCGCCGCTGCGGGCGGTGGACAGGTGTTTGCGCAGATTCGTGCCGTGCCCGGCCGGTGGGTGCGCAACTGTGCGGCCTTCTCCAAGCGCGACGTGGAGGGTCGCGCCTGCGTCATGCGCGGCAAGAAGGTGCAGGAGTTGCCGCCCGGCGCTCAGTAGCTCTTCGGCAGTCCCAGCACGCGTTCGGCGACGTAGCAGAGGATGAGCTGCTCGCTGACGGGCGCGATGCGGGCGATCATGACCTCGCGCAGGAAGCGCTCGACATGGAACTCCTTGGCGTAGCCATAGCCGCCATGGGTCAGGATCGCGCGCTCGCAGGCCTCGTAGGCGGAGCGGGCGCCGAGATACTTGGCCGAATTGGCCTCGGCGCCGCAGTCCTTGCCGTTGTCGTACAGCCAGGCGGCCTTGAAGGTCAGCAGGTTGGCCGCCTCGAGCTGCATCCAGCTCTCGGCCAGCGGGTGCTGGATCGCCTGGTTCTTGCCGATCGGCCGGCCGAACACGACCCGCTCCTTGGCGTACTGCGTCGCCTTGGCCAGCGCCACCTTGCCGATGCCGATCGCCTCGGCCGCGATCAGGATGCGCTCGGGGTTGAGCCCGTGCAGCAGATAGTGGAAGCCCTTGCCTTCCTCGCCGATGCGGTCCTCGAGTGGCACCTTCAGCCCGTCGATGAACACCTGGTTGGTGTCGATCGCCTTGCGGCCCATCTTCTCGATTTCGCGCACCTCGATCCTGCTGCGGTCGAAATCGGTGTAGAAGAGCGAGAGCCCGTCGGTCGGGCGCTTGCACTTCTCCTTCGGCGTCGTGCGGGCGATCAGCAGCATCTTGTCGGCGACCTGCGCCGTGGTGGTCCAGGTCTTCTTGCCATGGACGACATAGCCGTTGCCGTCGCGCTCGGCCTTGGTCTCGAGTGCCGTGGTGTTGAGGCCGGCATCGGGCTCGGTGACGGCGAAGCAGCCCTTCACCTTGCCCTTGATGATGTCGGGCAGGATCCGCTTCTTCTGCTCCTCGGTGCCGAACACCACGATGGGATTGGGCCCGAACACGTTGAGATGGATCGCCGACGCGCCCTGCAGGGCGGCGCCCGACTCGGCCACCGCCTGCATCATGATCGAGGCCTCGGTGATGCCGAGACCCGAGCCGCCATATTCCTCCGGCATGGCGATACCCAGCCATCCGGCGTCGGCCATCGTGCGGTAGAAGTCCTCCGGGAAGCCGCCGTCCTTGTCCTTCTTCAGCCAGTATTTGTCGTCGAAGCCGGCGCAGAGTTTGGCGACGCTGTCCTTGATGGCGAGCTGGTCTTCGGAGAAGGCGAAATCCATTTACATAACTCCTGTCAGCGGTTGAGGCCGAGGAAGCTCATCATGAGCCGGTTGAACGGCTCGGGCCGCTCGACGTTGGGCAGATGGCGGGCCTTGGCGATATCCTCATAGCGCGCGCCGGGAATCTTCGAGGCTATGAGCTTGTTGCGGTCCGGCGGCGTCGCCGGATCGTCGTCGCCGCAGATCACCAGGGTCGGGATCTTGATGGTGGGCAGCCGATCGAGATAGTCGAAGTCCTGGATGGCCGCGGCGCAGCCCAGGAAGCCGGCGTCCGACGTGCCGCAGATGGTCGAATGGATCTCCTTCCACCGCGTCGGATTGGCGTCCTTGAATTCCGGCGTGAACCACCGCTCCATGTTGCCGTCGGCCAGCGCCTTGACGCCGCCGGCACGGACCGCCGCCTTGCGCTGGTCCCACAGGCCCGCCGAATCGTCGGGCGAGGAGGGGTGCGTGTCGCACAGGGTCAGCGAGTGCAGCCGCTCGGGGTAGGCAAGTGCGAAGCCCTGGCCGATCATGCCGCCGATCGACAGACCGATGTAATGGACCTTCCAGATGCCCAGCACGTCGAGCGCGCCTTTCACGTCGCCCGCCAGCTCGTCCATCGTGTAGTCGCCCTCGACCGGCTGGCTGCCGCCATGCCCGCGCATGTCGAGCCGCAGCACGCGATAACCGGCGGCCAGCAGCGGCACCAGCTGCTCGGTCCACATGCCGCCATCGGCGGCCAGCGAATGCGTGAAGCAGACCGCCGGCGCGTTCTGCGGCCCGGCCAAGTCGAAGTAGATTTTACGTCCGTCGAGATTGAGCAGCATGTAGAGCCCTCATGTCATCCTGAGCAGAGCGAAGGATCTCGCGCTGACTGAAGGTGTCGTCTGACCGCAATGCGAGGTCCTTCGCTGCGGTCCAGGGCGGGGCGATCCCGCCCGAGACGACGGGTATAATCACATCGCCGAGATGCCGCCGTCGATGATCACTTCCGAGCCGGTCATGAAGCTCGATTCATCGGAGGCGAGGAAGACGATCGCCCAGCCCACTTCCTCGGGCCGGCCGAGGCGGCCGATCGGGACCTGCTTGCCGAGCTTCTGCTGCATCAGGTCCTGGCCGAAGCGGTCGCGATACTTGTCGAGGATCGGCGTGTCGATGAAGGTCGGGTGCACCGAATTGCAGCGGATGTTGTAGCCCGACTTGGCGCAGTGCAGCGCCACCGACTTGCTGAGCAGGCGAACACCGGCCTTGGCCGAATTGTAGGCCGCCATGTTGGCGCCGGCGATGATGCCGGAAATCGACGAGATGTTGATCACCGAGCCGCCGAGACGGGCCGTATGCTTCTTGATCTCGGCGACGCCGTGCTTGCAGCCCAGGAACACGCCGTCCAGGTCGATCGCGTGGACCTTGCGCCATTCCTCGAGCGTGATCTCCTCGACGGTCTTGCTGAGGCCGATGCCCGCGGAGTTCAGCAGCACGTGGATCGCGCCGAACTTGTCGACCGTCTCCTGGATCGCGGCCTTCCAGTTGTCCTCGCTGGTGACGTCGAGCTTGACGAAATGGCCGGCCGAGCCCAGCCGGTCGGCCACCGCCTTGCCGCGATCGACGGCGACGTCGGCGACCACGACGCGGGCGCCTTCTTTCGCCATGAGTTCGGCGGCATTGGCGCCGAGACCCGAGGCACCCCCGGTGATGAGCGCAACCTTGCCGGCCAGACGATCCGTCATTTCTTCTTTCCTCCCGCGGCCGCCCCCGCTCTTGCCTCGCGGTGGGCGATGTATGTCGTGGACGCCACGATGATCGCCGCGCCCACGAACGTCCAGATGTCCGAGGTCTTGCCCCAGACCGCCACGTCCATCAAGGCGGCCCAGACGATGCCGAGGAAGGTGATGGACTGCAGGGCGGAAATATCAAGCAGCCGGTAGGCCCAGGTGATGAAGAAGTAGCCCATCGTCCCGAAGAACCCGGCCGACAGGAACAGCAGCAGTTGGTCGGTGGTCGGTGTCTGCCAGAACCACAGGCCGAGCGGCGTGAAGCAGATCGCGCCGATCACGCTCTGCCACAGCACGACGACGGCGGGCTTGTCGCGGCCCGACACGACCTTGGCCACGAGGTTGGAGCCCGCGATCAGCGGCACGGCGCAGAGCATCATGATGATGCCGGGGTTCACCGTGACAAGGCCGGGCCGGACGATGATCAGCATGCCAACGAAGCCGATGCCGACCGCCAGCCAGCGCCGCCAGTGCACCGTCTCGCGCAGGAAGATCACGGCGCCCAGGGTGACGAAGATCGGCCCGGTGAAGCCCAGCGCCGCCATGGTGGCGAGCGGCAGCCAGACCACGGCCTCGTACCACAGCGCATAGCCCGACGTATGGAAGAGGCCGCGGAAGCAGTGGAGCTTCAGGTCCTGCGTCTTCATGCCGGCGATGCCGGCGCGCCAGAAGAGATAGGGCGCGATCAGCGCGACACCGCCCATCCAGCGGCCCCAGGCGACATAGAGCGGCGGCATCTCGCTCGCCAGCTCCTTCACCGAGGCGTTCAGGAAGTTGAAGAAGAGGCCCGACAGCACGGCCAGGAAGAAGCCGCGCGCGGTGCGCGACGGAATCAGGCGCGACAGTGTGTCGGGCTGGTCGATGGCGGGGGCGGACATACGCCGGCAGAGGAAGCCGATATGGGATTGGGGTCAAGGCACTGCTTTCGCAGGTCAGCCCCTCGGAGAGGCAATCGCGGGGCAGCGTCGTCGTCTGGGCAGGCTCAAACTCGGAACGCTGGCTTCTTGCGCTCTGCGATCGGCGACGTGACAATACCGTCGAGAGGAAAACCATGCCCGATGCCATCGCCGAGACTCTGACGCACATGGCCCCCGGCCATCCGCTCGATCCATTGACCCCCGACGAGATACGCCAGGCGTCGGCGGCCGTGCGAGCGGCACACGATCTCGGGCCGGGAATGATGTTCGAGACGGTGAGTCTGCACGAACCCGACAAGAGCGTCGTGAAGGACTTCCGGGCGGGTGAGTCGTTCCCGCGCGAGGCGTTCGTCTGCGCGTTCGACCGCACCAACGGCAAGGTCTGGGAGGCCCGGGTGGACCTCGTCGCCGACAAGGTCGTCGAGTGGCGGCACGTTCCCGGCGTCCGGCCGCGCATCCTGATCGACGACATAACGCTGGTCGGAGAGGTGGCGCGGGCCGATCCCCGCTTCCGCGAGGCCCTTGCCCGGCGCGGCATAACCGACATCGAAAACGTCCAGGTCGACCCCTGGTCGGCCGGCAACTACGGGCTGCCGGACGAAGAGGGCCGGCGGCTCTCGCATACTTTCTGCTGGTATCGGAGCGAGAAGAACGACAACGGCTATGCCCACCCCATCGAGGGGCTATGTGCCGTCGTCGATCTCGACCGTGCCGAGGTGCTGCGTGTCGACGATTACGGCGTGGCCGACGTCCCGAGGCTCGATCGCAACTATGCCGCCCGCTATCGCAGCGTCTTTCGGGACGACGTGAAGCCGCTGGAAATCGTCCAGCCGGCCGGCCCGAGCTTCGTCGTCGAGGGCAACGAGGTACGCTGGCAGAAATGGCGCTTCCGCGTCGGCTTCAATGCCCGCGAAGGGCTGGTGCTGCATGCGATCGGCTACGAGGACGATGGACGGCTGCGGTCGGTGCTGCACCGGGCCGCGTTGTCCGAGATGGTCGTGCCCTACGGACACCCCGGCGGCGGGCATTTTCGCAAGAATGCCTTCGATGTCGGCGAGTACGGCATCGGCGTGCTGGCCAATTCCCTGACGCTGGGCTGCGACTGTCTCGGCGCCATCCGCTACTTCGATGCCTGGCTGGCCGACAGCAAGGGCGATCCCTACTGCATCGAGAGCGCGGTCTGCCTGCACGAGGAGGATTTCGGCATCCTGTGGAAGCATACCGACCTGTTCACGGGCGAGGTCGACGTGAGGCGCGCCCGGCGGCTGGTCGTATCGTCGATCTCGACCATCGGCAACTACGAGTACGGCTCGTTCTGGTACTTTCACCAGGACGGCTCGATCCACTTCGAGATGAAGGCGACCGGTATCATGAACACCGCCGGCCTGCGGCCCGGCGAAGCGCCGGACTATGGCACGATCGTGTCGCCGGGCGTCTATGCCCACTACCATCAGCACGTCTTCAACATGCGCCTCGACGTGGCGATCGACGGCGAGAGCAACCGCGTCGTCGAGGTCGACACGGTGGCCTTGCCCATGGGTCCCGACAATCCGTACGGCAATGCCTTCACCACGCGCCAGACGGTCCTCGAAACCGAGCAGGGCGCCCAGCGCAACGTCGACTTCAACGCCGCCCGCTTCTGGAAGATCGAGAGTGCGGAGGCCTGCAACCGGCTGGGGCAGCCCACCGCCTACAAGTTGCTGCCGTTGAGCCCGATCCCCACCTTCTCACATCCCCAGTCGATGGTCTCCCGGCGCGCGGCCTTCATGACCCGGCAACTCTGGGTCACCGCCTACCATCCCGACGAGATTCACGCGGCCGGACGATACCCCAACCAGAGCTCCGGCGGCGACGGATTGCCGGCCTGGACTGCCTCAGACCGCCGGCTGGTCGATACCGATGTCGTGATCTGGCACAGCTTCGGGCTGCACCATATTCCGCGCCCCGAGGATTTCCCGGTCCAGCCCGTGATCACCGCCGGGTTCGCCCTTCATCCCGCCGGATTCTTCACGGAAAATCCGGCTCTCGATGTTCCACCCTCCGCCAGCAGCATGAGTTGCTGCGTCGACTGACGCGGTCTGGACCGAGGAGATTGCCATGGACACCCTGATCGACACCGCATCGCGCCGCCGAACCCTGTCGGACAAGCCGGCCACGCCCATCCTGTTCGCCCACTTCGTCCTGCGCTCGTCGAACGTGCAGCCGATGATCGACTGGTATTCTGCGGTGCTGAACATGCGCGTGGTCC
Source organism: Reyranella sp. (assembly GCF_030651995.1). GTDB lineage: Bacteria > Pseudomonadota > Alphaproteobacteria > Reyranellales > Reyranellaceae > Reyranella. Next base: position 38,907 of record NZ_JAUSBN010000052.1, on the reverse strand, counting down.
AGCGCACCGAGTACATCTGCTTCCTGACCTATGACGACGAGCATCATCGCCTGGGCATCGTGAACCTGGCGGGGCTGAAGGCGCCCGATGCCACGACCTCCGGCCTGGCCCATGTGGCCTATACGTTCAGCGACATCGGCGCGCTGCTCTCGACATATCGCCGCGTGAAGGCGCTGGGCATCGAGCCGTCGCGCTGCATCCATCACGGGCCGACCGTGTCGATCTACTATCGCGACCCCGACGGAAACGGCGTCGAGCTGCAGGTCGACCGTTACGAGACCAAGGAGGCGACCGCGGCCTATTTTCAGACCGAGGCGTTCCGGAAGAACCCGATCGGCGTCGCCTTCGATCCCGAGGCGCTGGTGAAAGCCTACGAGGCCGGCGCTCCGGAGAGCGAACTGCTCGACATGCCTGACGGTCCGCCGGCCGCGCCGCAATCGGCGCCGGGCAAGGGCTGACCCAGAAGACGCCTAAAAGAGCCAGATCAGCGTCGCGCCGCCCATCAGGCCGATCGCGATGGCGGTGCCGACCATGATCCCGGCAGACGGGCGATAGGTCTCGTCGTCGATCGTCTTGCCGACATGGAGATAGTGCCAGGTCGAGCCGACCAGCAGCACGACTCCCAGCATCACCAGGCCGATGCCGAGCTTCTCGACGTGGCGGTTCGCGAGATTGCGCACCTCCGGCACGACCTGGTGCATCTCCACCAGGAAGAGGGCGAAGCGGTTGATGGCAACGCCGAGCGTCATCACTGCGATCGCCGTCCGGATCCAGGCGAGGAACGTGCGCTCGTTGGCCAGATGATCTGTGACGTGCAGGTTCTTCTTCGGACTGTCCACGGCGTGAATCTCCTGCATCTGGCGTCGGCTTAAGGGTCCTTCGCTGCGCTCAGGATGACACTATTGTTGTGATTGACGTAGTGCGCCGATCCAAAAACCACTGTCATCCCGAGCGTAGCGAGGGACCTTTCGTCTTCGCTCTGCCCCAAAGAAAAAGGCGCGACCCGGGGGATCGCGCCTCGTTCCGTCCCGGGAACGGGACTCAGTTGTACTTGGCGATCTCGAGACGGCCAACCTGGTCGCGATGGACCTCGTCCGGACCGTCGGCCAGGCGCAGCGTGCGCTGGTGGGCGTACATGCTGGCCAGCTTGAACACCTGGCTGACGCCACCGGCGCCATGCAGCTGCAGGCAGCGGTCGACGACCTTCGAGGTGATGTTCGGCACCGCCACCTTGATCATCGCGATCTGCTGACGGGCTTCCTTGTTGCCGAACTTGTCCATCGCCCAGGCGGCCTTGAGGACCAGCAGGCGGGCCATGTCGATCTCCATGCGCATGTCGGCGACATGGGCCTTGGTGACGCCCATCTCGGAGATACGCTGGCCGAAGGCGACGCGGCTCTTGGCGCGCTTGATCGCCATCTCGAGCGCCCGCTCGGCAACGCCGATGGCGCGCATGCAGTGATGGATGCGGCCCGGTCCGAGGCGGCCCTGGGCGATCTCGAAGCCGCGGCCCTCGCCGAGGAGGATGGCCGACTTCGGCACGCGCACGTTGTCGTAGACCACTTCGGCATGGCCGTGCGGGGCATCGTCATAGCCGAACACGTGCAGCATCTTCACGATCTTGATGCCCGCGGTATCGCGCGGCACGACGATCATCGACTGCTGTCGGTAGGCCGGCGCGTTGGGATCGCTCTTGCCCATCAGGATGATGACCTTGCAGCGCGGGTCGCCCATGCCGGACGACCACCACTTGCGGCCGTTGATGACATAGTCGTTGCCGTCGGACTCGATGCGGCACTCGACGTTGCGCGCGTCGGACGAGGCGACCGCCGGCTCGGTCATGGCGAAGCAGGAGCGGATATCGCCGTTCAGCAGCGGCTTCAGCCACTTCTCCTTGTGCTCCGCCGTGCCGTAGCGGGCGAACACTTCCATGTTGCCGGTGTCCGGCGCCGAGCAGTTGACCGCCTCGGAGGCGATCGACGAGCGGCCCAGCACTTCGCAGATCGGGGCGTATTCGAGGTTGCTGAGACCCATCGTGCCGTGCGTGTCGCCGGTCTCGCGGTCGGCCGGCAGGAACATGTTCCACAGGCCGCGCTTCTTGGCCTCGGCCTTGCACTCCTCGATGATCGGCGGAAGCTGCCAGCGATCCTTGGCCTTCTCCATCTGCTCTTCGTAGATGGGCTCGGCCGGATAGATGACCTCGTCCATGAATTTGTTGAGCTTCTCGAGCAGCGCCTTGCTGCGATCCGAGTATTCGAAATCCATCGCTCTCTCCCTTGTGCTGCGGCGGACTCTGGCCGAAAACCGCCACGATGTGAACGGGCATTCAGGTCGCACGCCGGTTTCGACTTGCGGTCGAAGCGGCGGCGTCAGGCTTCCCCGGCATGGGCCCGCGCCGACCGCCGCAACGGCTTGAGGACGGCCAGGGCGAGGAAGGCGGCGAGCAGGTTGAACAGGGCGGCCGCCAGGAAGACGTCGTGCCAGCTTCCGGTCTCCACGACCCAGAAGCTCGCCAGCGGGATCAGCAGCGAGGCCATCCCCTTGGCAGTATAGAGCAGGGCGGCGTTGGTGGTGGCGTGTTTCGTGCCGAACACGTCGGTGCAGATGGTGGGAAACAGGCTCGCGGTCTCGCCCCAGGCGAAGAAGGCGATGCCGCCCAGGATCACGAACAGCAGCGGGTCCTGGCCGTAGACCCAGAGCGCCCAGATGCCCACGCCCTCCAGGAGGAAGGCGATGAACAGGGTGTTCTCGCGGCCGATATGATCGGAAATCCAGCCGCACAGCGGCCGGGTCACGCCGTTCATGACGCGGTCGAGGGTGATGGCGAAGGTGAGTGCGGGCAGCGTCAGCCCGAGCAGACTGACCGGCACGTCGGCCACCTTGAAATCGCGCGCGATGGGGGCGATCTGCGCCGTCGCCATGAGACCGCCCGAATAGACCAGGATGAACATGAAGTAGAGCAGCCAGAAGATCCGGGATTTCAGCATCTCCGTCGGGGCGAAGTCGCGCGCGGTCTGGAGGAGGTGCGGGGCCGGCGCGACCGAGGCGCCGTGGGGCGGGGCCCGCAGCGCCCAGGCCGCGACGACGACGATCACGCCCTGGACGAGGCCGAACCACAGGAAGGCCGCCTCGTAGCCGCGCGTGGCGATCACGTCCTGGATCGGGATGATGCTGAGCGCCGAGCCCGCGCCGAACCCTGCGACGGTGACGCCGACCGCCAGGCCGCGGCGGTCGGGAAACCACCGGACGGCATTGCCGACGCAGGTCCCGTAGACCGCCCCGGCGCCAATGCCGCCCAGCGCCGCGGCGACGTAGAGCAGGAACAGCGAATCGGCCACGGAGTTGAGGGACCAGGCCGCGCCCACCAGCACGCCACCCGCGGAGACGACGTATTTCGGGCCGAACCGGTCGACGACCCAGCCCTCGAACGGCACCAGCCAGGTCTCGGCGATGATGAAGATCGCAAAAGCGGCCTGGATGCTGGAGAGGCTCCAGCCGTACTTGTCGTGGAGCGGATGGACGAACAGCGTCCAGCCATATTGCAGGTTGGCGACCGCGACCATGCAGAGAAGACCGGCGCACAATTGCAGCCAGCGGCGTGCTGGCGGTGCCGTCACGAACGAACTGCTGAGCGACACGCTGAAAACGCTCCCTTGCCCCGCGATGTTTCCCGTCCCTAAATCGCGTCGACAAAACAGGCGCCGGGGAGAACGTCGTTGGACAGTGTAATGCAGGTTCCGTTCAAGCCCATCGAATTCCTCAGTCGCGACATCAAGGTCGAGCGCCGTCCCGACGGGACGGTGGTGCTGCAGTCGAATCACGCCCTGCAACCCTATGCCCGCCACGTGCCGGCGTTGCTTGCCAAGTGGGCGGCCGAGGTGCCGGATCGTCTGTGGCTGGCGCAGCGCCGCGGGCCCGAGCGCGACTGGCTGAAGCTCACCTATGGCGAGGCCAAGAAGCAGGTCGATTCGGCGACGCAGGCGCTGCTCGACCGCGGTTTCGGTCCCGACAGGCCGGTGATGATCCTGTCCTCGAACTCGATTGAATTCGCGCTGCTCACCATGGCCGCCATGCAGGCGCGCGCGCCGGTCGCGCCGGTGTCGCCGGCCTATTCGGTGATGAGCCAGGACCATGCCAAGCTGAAATACGTCTTCGACCTCGTCAGGCCCGGACTGGTCTTTGTGCAGAACGGCGAGATCTACGCGCGCGCCCTGGCGGCACTCGATCTCGAGGGCGTGCTGCTGGTCCATGTCGACAAGCCGCCGCCCGGGATGCAGTCGCTGCCGTGGACCGAACTGGTCGCGACGAAGGCGACTGACGCGGTGGCGAAATCCATCGATTCGATCGGGCCCAAGACAGTTGGCAAATTCCTGTTCACCTCCGGCAGCACCGGCATGCCGAAGGCCGTGATCAACACCCAGGAAATGATGTGCGCCAACGTCGCCATGATGAGCATGGCGCGCGTGCGCAAGGCCAGCGACGCCGCGCCCGTCATGCTCGACTGGCTGCCGTGGAACCATACGATGGGCGGCAACGCCACCTTCCAGGGCAACCTGAACGAGGGCGGCACGACCTATATCGACGACGGTAAGCCGCTGCCCGGCCTGTTCGAGGAGACGCTGCGCAACCTGCGCGAGGTCTCGCCGACGTCGTTCTCCAACGTGCCGGCGGGCTACGCGATGCTCGCCACGGCGCTGGAGAAGGACGAGGCCCTGGCCCGGCGTTTCTTCGCCAACATCAACGTGCTGTCCTATGGAGGCGCGACCTTGCCGGGCGATCTCTACGAGCGCATGGAGGCGCTGGCGGTGAAGCACACCGGCTATCGCATTCCCTTCGTCACCGGTTGGGGCTCGACCGAGACCGCCCCGACCGCGACCAGCGTGCACTGGGCGTCGGAGCGCGTCGGCCTGGTCGGACTTCCCTATCCCGGCGTGCAGCTGAAGATGGTGCCGACCGGCGCGGCGGGGCGCTACGAGCTGCGGCTGAAGAGCGTGATCGTGACGCCCGGCTACTACAAGCAGCCCGACCTCACGGCCCAGATGTTCGACGAGGAGGGCTTCTACAAGATCGGTGACGCCGGCCGCTTCGTCGATCCGGAAGATGCCAGCCAGGGCATCATCTTCGACGGACGCGTCGTCGAGGATTTCAAGCTGACCAGCGGCACCTTCGTGCTGGTCGGCACCCTGCGGACGACCGCCATCGCCGCCGCCACTCCCGTGCTGCAGGACGCCGTAGTCTGCGGCCAGGACCGCGAGTATGTCGGCCTGCTGGGCTTCCCCAACGTCGCGGCCTGCCGCCAGCTTGCCGGCGACGGCGGCGCGCAGCTGTCGCTCCCTGAGCTTCTGGCCCATCCCGCCGTCGTCGGCACGCTGAGGGAGGGCCTCGCGAAGATGAACGCCGAGGGCGGCCGCGGCTCGTCGATGCGGGTGAAGCGCGTCCTGCTCATGACCGAGCCGCCGCAGGTCGACGGCCAGGAGATCACCGACAAGGGCTACATCAACCAGCGCGCCACGCTCGAACGCCGCAAGGCGCTGGTGGAGAAACTCTATGCCGGCGGCGAGGGCGTCATCTTGATTTCAGATTGACCCGCGTTGAGCATCCTCGCGCGGAACCTGTCCACGTTCAGCGCCTGACCGGTATCTATTGGCATTTTCCGCTTGAGCGGTTCGTGACGACATACAGCCCGGCCGCATTTACGAACATGAGCTCGTTTCGAAGCGCGATCACCCTCTCAGGATTGGTCGGCCTGGCGCGCTCGATCTGCTCGCCGCCTCGCACCAATGCAAATCCCCGGTTTGCGTCGACGGCGAATACACCGCGTTCAGCGAGAAAAATGCCCACTCGAATCCCTGGTAGATCGACCATGTGAACCCAAGAGCCAGGCTCGAGTTGGCCAGGAAGAGGGATGCGTCGCAGCTGCCTGTCCGGGGTGAATTCGAACACCGACTGCAGGCTGGTCATGAAGGTGCGCTTGATCGACGGCAGGTCCCACACGGTGCGATAGTCGCCAACTTCCTTTTCGGTTGGGAAGGGCGTGACCCGTTGTCCATCGTAAATGAACTTTCCCTCGCGCGCCTGAATGAGGACAGCTCCGATCGCCGAGACGTCCGACATTGTGCTACTGGAGAAAGTCGCGCCGGGCACATCCTCGAGACCGTTGACGCCCAAGCGCCGCAACGGTCCAGAATTGGGTGGCGTCGGGGAGACAAGATATTGGCTAAGAAGCTTGCTCACCCAACCGCGGTCCTCGGGCCATGGCGTTGGATGGATCATGGAAAGGCGTCGGTTCCCAGGCGTGCCCTGCACGGGTAGCACGGTCGTCAGCTTGTCGAACTGGAGGATGAGCAAGGCCGGGTCGGAGAGTTCCTGTATGCCTCGCAGGTAGAGGAACGGCTGTGGTGCCTTGACCTCCTCGAGAAGGCCACTGTCCCACCGAATCTGGACGTTGCCTTGCGCGGAGCCCCACGCGATCGCACCGAGTATTGGAAGGTCGGTCAGGTTACTGATGACCCAGGGCGGCACGGTCGTGGTGACCGGCAGAGCGCGGAGCTCGTCGTCGGCAACGACAAACAGGCCTTCGGATCCGCCGACGATCGTTGCCTTCATGCGATCGACGCGTACGACACCGTTGTAGGATTTCTGTTCACCGCGTTTGTAAGCCGAGATCTGTCGGAACTCGGTGTTTCCCGGATCGAGCCGGTACACACCGAGGCCGCCCGTACCGATGACGCTGCCTGCGGTATCGCTGAGGGCGAATCGAATGTTGAGAGAGCCGACACCCTGCGGCCATCCGCCGGTCATGCGCGCCAGTTTGTATTCGTCATCCATCCGAAAAGGCGAGAGCGACCGAAAGACGATGGGCCAGGCGACACCCGGCAACGTATGAACGTTTCGTCCAAGATAGTAGCCGGAATCGCTTTCGCTGGGTCCGGGGTCGGCATTGCCGACACGGACCACACAGAGATCTTCGATGCCTTGAGCGGCAGTCGGAGTCTGGACGGCGAGGCAGCAAATCAGCCCTAGCGCAACTCCGGAGGCGACCCGTTCGGCGATTCTGTTTATCAGGCCAACCTTCACGCCCGAAGCTCCTGTGGCGATGTCGAACTTGTTTCGCCACACCAAGACTACCACCATGGCAACGGCAGACGAAACCGACATCAAGCGATCGTGGCCCGGACCGTGCATCGGTCTCGGAGGGATAGCAGTGCGAGGCAGCCGATGAGCCCGATAGAGACGCCCAACAGGGAAGCGGCCAAGAAGGACGTGCCGCTGCGCTACGACACTCGGCTTCTCGGGCGCATCCTGGGTGAGACGGTGCGCGACCAGGAAGGCGACGCGGTCTTCGACCTGGTCGAGCATATCCGCCGCACCGGGGTGCTGTTCCACCGCGAGGCCGACGAGGCGGCGCGACAGGAACTGCAGGCCACCATGAGCAGCCTGCCGATGGACCGGGCGGTTCGCATCATCCGCGCCTTCGGACACTTCTCGCATCTGGCCAACATCGCCGAGGACCAGCACCACATCCGCCGCACGCGAGCCCTGGCCATCGCCAAGGCGCCGCCGCAGCCGGGCACGATGGCCTATGCGCTGGGCCGCGCCGCGAAGGCCGGAGTTCCCCGCGAGCGCTTGGAGGGCTTTTTCGCCCGCGCGCTGTGCAGCGCCGTCCTGACGGCGCACCCGACCGAGATCCGCCGCAAGAGTTCGATCGACCGCGAGATGGAGATCGCGCGGCTGCTGGACGAGCGCGACCGGGTCGAGTTCACGCCGGAGGAGCTGCGGGCCAATCGCCAGGCGCTGCGACGCGCCGTGCTCACTCTGTGGCAGACCAGCATCCTGCGCGACACGCGGCTGCGGGTGATCGACGAGGTCGCCAACGGGCTCGCCTACTACGATCACACGTTCCTGCGCGGGCTGCCGATCTTCTACGCCGATCTCGAGGACCGGCTCGGGAGCATCGACGCGGCTTGGCAGGACATCGACGTGCCGTCCTTCCTGCGTATGGGCAGCTGGATCGGCGGCGACCGCGACGGCAATCCCTACGTCACCGCGGATGTCACGCGCCAGACGCTCACCCTGCAAAGCCAGCGGGCGCTGCGCTTCCATCTCGAGGAACTGCACCGGCTGGGCAGCGAGCTGTCGCTCGACGGCCGCATCGTGCACGTTTCGGAAGGACTGAGCCGGCTCGTCGAAAGCTCGGCTGATCGCGCACCGGAGCGCAAGGACGAGCCCTACCGGCGGGCCATCGTCGGTATCTATGCGCGGCTGGCGGCAACCGCGTGGTCGCTCGACAGGCTGGAGCCGCCGCAGCCGCCGGTCGGTCCGGCGCCGCCGTACGAGAAGGCGGAAGACCTGCGCGCAGACCTCGACACGCTCTACCGGTCGCTCGCAGAGAACGGCTCGGCGGACCTGGCGCGCGGGCGCCTGCGGTCGCTGCGCCGCGCCGTCGATGTCTTCGGCTTCCATCTGGCGTCGCTCGACCTGCGGCAGAACTCCGACGTGCATGCGCGCGTCCTGGCCGAGCTCGTGGCGGCGACCGGGACCGGCATCGACTATGCCGCGCTCGACGAGGAGGCGCGCGTGGCGTTTCTGACCGCCGAACTCGGCAACATGCGGCCACTCGCATCGCCCTATCATTCCTATGGCGACGAAACGGCCGCCGAGCTGGACCTCGTGCGCGTGGCGGCCGATGCGCATCGACGCTACGGCCCCGCTGCCCTTCCGAACTACGTGATCTCCAAGGCCGACAGCGTCTCCGACATCCTCGAAGTGGCCGTGCTGCTCAAGGAGGGTGGATTGCTCGATCCGCGCGAGGGCCGGCTGGACGTCGACATCGTGCCGTTGTTCGAGACCATCGGCGACCTGCAGCGTTGCGGGCGGATCATGGACGACCTCCTCGCCTTGCCGGCCTATCGCCGCCTGCTGGCGTCGCGCGGCGACACGCAGGAAGTGATGCTGGGCTACTCCGACAGCAACAAGGACGGCGGATACCTCACCTCGACCTGGGAGCTGTACAAGGCGGAGCTGGTGCTGATCGAGACCTTCAAGCGCCACCAGGTCGGGCTGCGCCTGTTCCATGGTCGCGGCGGCTCGGTGGGCCGCGGTGGAGGGCCGAGCTACGAGGCGATCCTGGCGCAGCCGCCGGGCGCCGTGCAGGGCGCCATCCGCATCACCGAACAGGGCGAAGTGATCGCCGGCAAGTACTCCAATGCCGAGGTGGGCCGGCGCAATCTCGAAACCCTGGCCGCCGCCACCCTGGAGGCCTCGCTCCTCGACGCGGACCGGCCGCCGCCGCCCGCCGATTATCTCGCCGTCATGGAGGAGCTGTCGGCGCACGCCTTCCGCGCCTATCGCGACCTGGTCTACGAGACCGAGGGCTTCGACCGGTACTTCCGCGAATCGACCGTGCTGGACGAGATCGCTTCGCTCAACATCGGCAGCCGCCCGGCCTCGCGCTCGAAGAAGCAGGGTATCGAGGATCTGCGTGCGATTCCGTGGGTCTTCAGCTGGGCGCAATGCCGCCTGATGCTGCCGGGCTGGTACGGCTTCGGCGCCGCGATCGAGGCGTGGACCGCCGCGCGGTCGGGCGACGGCATGGCGATGCTGCAGGAGATGCACGACAACTGGCCGTTCTTCCGCACCATCCTGTCGAACATGGACATGGTGCTGGCCAAGAGCGACATCGCCATCGCCTCGCGCTATTCCGAGCTGGTGACCGATGCGGCGCTGCGCGAGCAGGTTTTCGCCCGCGTGAAGCGGGAGTGGCAGGCGTCGATCGACGCGGTCTGCGCCATCACGCGGCAAACCACGCTGCTGGAGCTCAACCCTCTGCTGGCGCGCTCGATCCGCAACCGCTTCCCCTATATCGACCCGCTGAACCATGTGCAGATCGAACTGCTGCGGCGTCATCGCGCCGGCGATCCCGATCCAGCCGTCGTGCAGGGCATCCACCTCAGCATCAACGGCATCGCCGCTGGACTGCGCAACAGCGGCTAGGGAAATGCTAGACTTGCCTCGCGATGCCGGTGACACCACCATGGCATCGGAGGAGCGGCACAGCATGAATCGACTGGCGGGCAAGGTGGCCATCGTCACGGGAGGCGCGAGCGGCATGGGCCGCGCGACCGTCATGCGCTTCCTTGCCGAGGGCGCGAAGGTGCTGGTGGCCGACCTGAACGAGGCCAATGGTGCGGAGACGCTGGCGGTGGCCAGGGCGCAGGGCCATGGCGACGCTGTAGGCTTCGTGCGCTGCGACGTTTCGAAGGAGACGGATGTCGCTTCCATGGTTGCCGAGGCCAGGAGCCATTTCGGCCGACTCGACATCGCCTATCTCAATGCGGGCGTCGGTGGCGCCTTCGGGCCGATCGCCGAGACCAGCGTCGAGGACTGGGACTATACGTTCGCGGTGCTGACGCGGTCGGTGTTCCTCGGCATGAAGCACGCCTCGCAGGCGATGAAGGAACAGGGTGACGGCGGCGTGATCCTGGTCACGGCCTCGATCGCCGGCATGGTGGGCGGCGGCGGCAGCCATGCCTATTCCGCCGCCAAGGCGGCCTGCATCAGCCTGATCGAGAACGTGGCGGCCGAGCTGGGTCCCGATCGCATCCGCGTGGTCGGCATCGCGCCGGGCGTCATCTCGACGCCTCTGGTCCATCGCGGCCGGCCCGACAAGTACGAGAAGCAGTTCGGCCAGCAGCCCTGGCCGGACCGCGGCGAGCCCGAGCATATCGCCGATGTGGCGACCTTCCTCGCCTCCGACGAGGCGCGTTTCATCACCGGCGAGACGGTGAAGGTGGACGGCGGCCTGCTGGCCCAGGGCGTGGCGCTCTGGGGTACCGGCGCCGACAACACCTTCATGAAGAGCGCCGGCGTCAACCGCGGCACGACCGGCGAAGCCATGGTCGTCCGCACACTTCAATCCGGAGATCAGAAGAAATGACCAGCGAAGCAGAGCGCCTGCACGGGCACCTCATCGGACAGCAGGGCTCACGCGGCTCGCTCAACACACCGGCCCTGGTGCTCGACCTCGACATGCTCGACCGCAACATCGCGGAGATGGCGTCATTTGCGAAGGCGCATAACGTGAAACTGCGGCCGCATTCCAAGACCCACAAGTCGGCCGACATCGCGCGCCGCCAGATGGAAGCGGGGGCGCTCGGCGTGTGCTGCGCCAAACTGGGTGAAGCCGAGGCGCTGGGCGAGGCCGGCATCCAGAGCCTGCACATCACCTCGCCGGTGGTGACGCCGCAGGCGATCCAGCGGCTGGTGGACCTCAACGCCAAGGTCTCCGACCTGATGCTGGTGGTCGACCATCCCGCCAATGCCGAGGCGCTGGCGGCCGCGGCCGCAAAGGCCGGCAAGCCGCTCACCGTGATCGTCGACATCGATCCCGGCATCCACCGTACCGGCACAGCTTCGCCCGAGGCCACGGTCGAGCTGGTGCAGAAGATCTCCAATTTCCGGTCGCTGACCTATGCCGGCGTCCAGTTCTACTGCGGCCGCCACCAGCACATCGTCGACTTCAAGCAGCGCACCGCCGAGATCAAGGAGCGCACGGAATATCTCCAGGGCATCCTGGCGAAGCTCGCAGAGGCGGGCCTGAAGCCCGGCATCGTCACCGGCTCGGGCACCGGCACGCATTACATCGACGCCAAGCTCGGCGTCTTCACCGAGCTTCAGGTCGGGTCCTACGTGTTCATGGACCACGACTACAACGTCTGCGACCTGCGCGGCCTCGACAAGCCGACCTTCGAGCAGGCGCTGCAGATCGACGCGCGTGTGGTCAGCGCCAACAAGCCGGGCATGGTGACGGTCGATGCCGGCCTGAAGGCCATGGCCACGGAGAAGGGTCCGCCGATGATCCTGAAGGGCGCCGTGGAAGGCTCGACGACGCGCTTCATGGGCGACGAGCATCTCGCGGTGATCGCGCCGGAGGGCGGCGAGGCGCCCAAGCTCGGCGACCAGGTCGTGCTGTTCCCGCCGCACTGCGACCCGACCGTGAACCTCTACGAGAGCTTTCACGTGGTGAAGGGCGACACCCTGGTCGAGATCTGGCCGGTCACGGCGCGCGGCCGGTCGCGGTGAGAGACAAAGGTCCCTCGCTGCGCTCGGGATGACACCTGTTTCTCAATTGTCATCCCGAGCGCAGCGAGGGACCTTTCGCTTCGGAGTGCCCCACCAGCAGCCCGCCGTTCCAGGTGCGCGCGAGCAGAAGCAGGGCGCACAGGCCGAGGGCGCTGACGACGGTCATGGCGAGAAACGCGTGCTGGCCGTACTGGGAATAAAGGATGCCGGAGAACTGGTAGACCACCGCCTGCGTCGCGCCGGTGCCCAGCGCGTAATAGAGGCTCTGGCCGATCGCGGCGCCGTGCGCCGGCAGGGCGCGCTGCAGAAAGGCCATGGCGCCGAGATGGCAGGCGGCGAAGGTGCAGGAGTGCAGCGCCTGCAGCAGGACCAGCGCCCACAGTTCGGTCGTGAAGGCCATGGCTGTCCAGCGCACCAGGCCGGCGGTGAGGCCGAGCGCGATCAGGCCGCAGACGCCGAGCTTTGCCAGCAGCCAGCCGCCGAATAGCATCAGCACGATCTCGATGGCGACGCTCTCGGCCCAGAGCGCGCTGATGGTGACGTCGTCGATGCCGGCGCCGCGCCAGGTCAGGGTGCCGAAACTGTAGAGCACGGAGTGGCTGGCCTGGCAGAGGCCGCAGGCCAGCAGGAACAGGAGAAAGGGCGGCTGGCGCAGCAGCTCGGACACGCGGAACGGGGCGTGGTCGTGGCCGGTGGCGGCGGCGCGCGGTGGCGTGGCCGGCAGCAGCAGTGCGAAGGGCGCCAGCAGCACGATGCTCGCCATCCCGACATAGAGCACCCAGGGCGGGCCGTAGCGGTCGACGGCGATGCCGGCGAGGAAGGTGCCGAAGATGAAGGCGACCGAGCTCCACATGCGCACCCGTGCATAGTCGAGCCCGTGCTTCTTGGTCTCCGTCACCAGCACGCCGTCGTAGAGCGGCATGGGCGGCGACCACAGGAAGCCCCAGATCATCGTCACGACGAAAATGGCCAGGAAGGAATAGGAGAACTGGTAAGCGACCATCATCACGATGGCGCCGATCCCCAGCGCCACGATGACGCCGCGCGGTCCGCCCAGGCGGTGGACGATCCAGCCCACGGAGAGGGTGGCGATGACGGCGATGATCTGGCGCGACATGAACAGCGTGCCGATCTCGGTGTCGGTAATGCCGCGGTCGCGCAGCCAGACCGGCCAGTAGCTCATGAAGGCGCCGGCAGCGAAGAAGTAGGCGCCGCCATAGGCCGCGAGCTTAAGGCCCGTCAGCCATTTGGGCATCAGGCGGCGAACTCCTTGCGGATCGCCTCGCTGTGCTGGCCGAGCGTCGGCACGTCGCCCAGTCGCTCGGGCTCGCCGGTGTAGGAGGCGGCCAGGGCGGGGATCGAGACGTCCTCGCCGCCGATCGAGTTGAAGCCGGTGCGGCGGAGCTGCGGATGGGTCGTCAGGTCCTTCACGCTGCTCACCCGCGCCCAGGCGATCTGCGCGGCTTCGAGGCGGGCCGAGAGATCGGCGAAGGTCTGCGCGGCGAGGCTCCTGGCCACGATGGCGTTGGTCTCGTCGCGCCGCGCGTTGCGCGCCTTGCCGGTCGCGTAGTCCGGGTCCTTCTCGAGGCCGGGCCGGTCGATGACGCCGTGGCACAGACGCTCGAACTCGCGATCGTTCTGGATCGAGATCAGCACCGGCACCTTGTCGGATGTCGGGTAGACCCCGTAGGGCGCGATGAACGGGTGCGTGAGGCCGAGGCGCGGCCATTCGTAGTTGGAATATTCCATGCCGAGCAGCGGCACGGTCATCCATTCGGCCATCGAGGAGAAGAGCGAGACCGAGATGGCGCGGCCCTCGCCCGTCCGGCCGCGCGCGATCAGCGCCTCCAGTACGGCGGCGTGGGCATACATGCCGGTGCCGATGTCGGTGGCGGAGATGCCGACCCGGCCCGGCGCATGTTCGGTGCCGGTGATCGAGGCGAGGCCGCTTTCGGCCTGGACCAGCAGGTCGTAGGCCCGTCGGTTCCTGTAGGGGCCGTGGTCGCCATAGCCCGAGATGTCGACGGTGATCAGCTTCTTGTGCGCCGCCCGCATGGCGGCGGAGCCGAAGCCCGCGCGTTCGGCGGCACCCGGCGCCAGGTTCTGGATCAACACGTCGGCCTTGCCGATCAGCCGGTGCAGCAAAGCGAGGTCGTCCTTGGCCTTGAAGTCGAGGGTGAGGGACTGCTTGCCGCGGTTCAGCCAGACGAAATAGCTCGACTGGCCGTGCACATAGCCATCGTAGCCGCGGGCGAAATCACCCTCGGGCCGCTCGATCTTGATGACCCGGGCGCCGGCATCCGCCAGCCGGGCGGCGCAATAGGGAGCGGCCACCGCCTGCTCGACACTCACCACCAGCAGACCGTCCAGCGCTCCAGCCATCACATGACCCCAATTTCCAGAACTGCCCCAGCGCATCGCACCGCGAAGTGCCTCGGGACGAGGTGTTACTGTAGGACTACCATTTCGCAAAGGCCGATGGCACGGTCACGGCAAGATCAAAACGTCATAGCGGGGACGAGGAAATGCCGGGACCATTGCAGGGCGTGCGTGTGATCGATCTGACGGCCGTTCTTCTGGGGCCGTTCGCCACGCAGCATCTGGCCGACATGGGCGCCGACGTGATCAAGGTCGAGCCGCCGGAGGGCGACCTGCTGCGCGCCTCGGGCGGCAGCCTCGGCAACGCCCCGGCCATGGGACCGATCTACATGGCGGCCAACCGCAACAAGCGCTCGATCTGCCTCGACCTCAAGAAGCCCGCCGCCTGCGCTGTGCTGAAGGACATGATCAAGGACGCCGACCTCTTCATCCACAACAGCCGGCCGCAGGCGATCGAGCGGCTGGGCCTGGGCTACGAGGATCTGAAGAAGATCAACCCGTCGATCATCTATGCCTATTCGCTGGGCTATGCGCGCAAGGGGCCCTACGGGCACAAGCCGGCTTTCGACGACCTGGTGCAGGGCGTGTCGGGCGCGGCCTCGCTGCAGAGCCGGGTCGATGGGCTGCCGCCGCGCTTCATGCCGAGCCTGATCGCCGACAAGACGACCGGGCTGCATCTCTGCATCGCGGTGCTGGGCGCGCTCTACCATCGCAAGTGCACGGGCGAGGGGCAGATGATCGAGGTGCCCATGCTCGAGACCCTGGCCTCGTTCTGGCTGACCGAGCATCTGTTCGGCGCCACCTGGAACCCTGAGCGCGCGCCGATGGGCTACGACCGTATCATCAACAAGTTCCGCCATCCCTTCCCGACGAAGGACGGCTACATCTGCGCGCTGCCCTATACCGACGCGCACTGGGTCAAGTTCTTCGAACTGGCGGAGCGGCCCGATCTCGCCAGGGAGAAGAGGTTCGTCGACCGCATGGAGCGCGCCAAGAATTTCAGCGAGCTCTACCAGGTGCTGGGCGAGCTGCTGAAGCATCGCCCGACGCAGGAATGGCTCGACATGTTCGATGAGGCCGACATCCCCGCCATGCCGGTGCGTACGCTGGAAGAGCTGAAGGACGATCCGCACCTCAAGGCCACCGGCTTCTTCACCGAGCGGGAGCACCCGACCGAGGGCCCGATCACCACCTTCGCCAGCCCCCTCGACTTCGAGAAGACCAAGGTCGAATTCCGCCGCCACGCCCCGCAGATCGGCGGTGATGGCGTCGAGGTCCTGCGCGAAGCCGGCCTGAGCGACGAAACGATCGAGAAGCTCAAGGCGGACAAGGTGCTGATCGTGCCGGCGGAGCGCTAGAAGCGGCGGCGCAGGCGGCGCAGCGCGTCGGTCACGACCAGGATGTGGAAGGGCAGGATCGCCGCGAGATAGAGGCGGCCCAGCAGGTTGTGGCAACGCACGACCGTCGTCGCGACGAGCGTCCTGTCGGCGCGGCGCAAGAGCACCGAAGCGCGGAAGTCGAGGTGGCGGTCGTCGGCGCCCAGGACGATCTCGTCGGCCGAGCGCGACAGGACGGGGAAGAAGGCGATGTGTTCGCCGGCGCTCAAGGCGTGGGAAGCCTTGACTCCAAACAGCGTCATCACCCGATCGCGGATGGCCAGCAGGATCGTGAACCATACGGGCGAATCGGCGAAGAGCAGGGTGGCCAGGGCGTCGATGTCGGCGGGCGCACCCGGCGGCAGGTCGGTGGGGAAGCTGTCGGTCAGGCTGGCCCCGGCATACCAGTCACTGAGGCGGCTCTCGGCGGGCGGGGCGATACGGCTCATGGGACGCAATATGGGACCGCGTCCCGGAGAGCACCCCGGGACCCGCTGACGCGGGACGATCCGTCCTGCGCGAAACCGGCCTGAGCGACGCCGGTATCGATCGAGCCTTCGGCCGGTGGACCTAGAACCTGTAGGTCACGCCGGCGCCGATGATCCACGGATCGATGGTCGCCGTCCCGCTCACCGGGATGGTACCGTTGACCGTGGCGTTGTAGGTCGGGCGCAGGATGAACTTCTTGACGTCGACGTTCACGCCCCAGTGCTTGTCGATCATGTAGTCGAAACCGATCTGGGCGGCGCCGCCGACGGTATTGTTGAGGCTGAGATTCGTCACCCCGAGTCCGTTGGTCGGCGTGTAGCCGGCGCTCTGACCGAAGAAGATCGTATAGTTCACGCCAATGCCGATGTAGGGCTTGAAGGCACCGAAATCGGTGAAGTGATATTGCGCGAGCAAGGTCGGCGGCAGGAGCCACGCCCTGCCGATGTTGAGGTTCGCAAGGGCGCCGCTGCCGGTGATGTTGTGAGGCGTGACGCCCAGAATGAGTTCGGCCGCGACGTTGCGCGTGATGAAGTAGCTGATGTCGAGTTCGGGGACGATCGAATTGCCGATGGACAGGCTGGAATTCGGCGTCGAAAGCGCCGGAACACCCTGGACATTCACCGTGCTCCCTGATGAGGCCGGAAGGACGGCCAGCGCGCGGACGCGTACCTGCCACGGGCTCTGGGTATCGTCAGCTTTGGCCGTCTGTAGCGGGCAAGCGATCACGGCCGCCGCAACCATTGCTCCAACAACTGAAACTCTCTGCATCCTACTCTCCCACTCCAACGGGAAAAGTGAACGCCATTACGCGGAGTAGGGACTTGACCTGGATCAATGGTTGCAAGGCCGCCGGCGGTGACGTGGGATTTTCTTACGGAAATCCGTTCCGCATCTCGGCGCGGACACTCGCCAGTCGATTTATCGGCGCTTGTCCCCGTCGGCCTCGTGGCTAAACTCCGGCCAATTCGAAAATGCCTCCTCGGGAGGGGAACATGGACCTCGCTTTCACGCCTGAAGAACAGAAATTTGCCGACGAGGTGCGGGCCTTCGTGCGCGCCAACCTGCCGGCCGACGTGCGCGACAAGGTGAAGAACGGCAAGCACCTGATCCGCGACGACTACATGCGCTGGCAGCAGGCGCTCGGGAAGAAGGGCTGGCTGGTCTACACTTGGCCGAAGAAGCATGGCGGCCCGGGCTTCACGCCGGCCCAGCGCTACATCTTCGAGAACATCTGCGCCGAGGAATATGCGCCGGGCATCATCCCGTTCGGCACCAAGATGGTCGGGCCGGTGATCTACACCTTCGGCACCGAGGCGCAGAAGGAGAAGTATCTCCCGGCGATCCGCGAAAGCACCGTGTGGTGGTGCCAGGGCTATTCCGAGCCGGGCTCGGGCTCCGACCTCGCCTCGCTGCGCACCAAGGCCGAGAAGGACGGCGACCACTACATCGTGAACGGGTCGAAGACCTGGAACACGATGGGCCACTGGGCCGACTGGATCTTCTGCCTGGTTCGCACCGATTCGAAATCCAAGCCGCAGGAAGGCATTTCGTTCCTGCTGATCGACATGAAGACGCCCGGCATCACCGTGAAGCCGATCATCATGGCCGATGGCGGCCACGAGGTGAACGAGGTCTTCTTCGACAACGTCAAGGTTCCGGTCGAGAACCTGGTCGGCAAGGAGAACGAGGGCTGGACCTGCGCCAAGTTCCTGCTGGCCAACGAACGGCTGGGCATCGCCGCGGTGCCGCAATCCAAGCGCGGCGTCGAGGCGCTGAAGGACATCGCCCGCGTCGAGCAGGACAATGGCCGCCCGCTGATCGAGAACCAGAGTTTCGCCGAGAAGATCGCCGATCTCGAAATCCAGGTGACGGCGCTCGAGTTCACCGAGCTGCGCGTGCTGTCGCAGATGGCGCAGGGCGGCCAGCCCGGGGCCGAAGTGTCCGGCCTCAAGATCCGCGGCTCGGAAATCCAGCAGCGCATCACCGAACTCACGATGGAAGCGGTCGGTGAATATTCCGCGCCGTATCTGCCGGGCCTGCTGTGGCAGGGCACCAACGAGGAGCCGGTCGGTCCCGACTACGCCCACCTCGCCGCGCCGCGCTACTTCAACACGCGCAAGACCACGATCTACGGCGGCAGCAACGAGATCCAGAAAGGCATCATCAGCAAGATGGTGTTGGGGCTTTGAGCAGCCCCGTCGTCCCGACCGGAGCCGCGCGCAGCGCGGCGCAGTGGAGGGACCTCTCTTGGGATCGACACATAAAAGGCCCCTCGGCTTCGCTCGGGGCGACGGAGCGTTAATGGATCTTTCACTCAAGCCGGAACACAAGGCGTTCGCTGACGAGGTGCGGGCGTTCGCACGCGAGAACCTGTCGCCCGCGACCCGCGAGAAGACCTTCTCCGGCAAGCACTACGACCGCGGCGACCACATCGTGTGGCAGAAGGCGCTCGGGAAGAAGGGCTGGCTCGCCTACACCTGGCCGAAGAAGTACGGCGGTCCGGGCTGGGACGTGACGCAGCGCTTCCTGTTCGAGAACGTGCTGGCGGAGGAGGGCGCGCCGCGCATCCTGCCGTTCGGCCCGAAGATGGTCGGACCGGTGATCTACACGTTCGGCACCGAAGAGCAGAAGGAGCGCTTCCTGCCGGGCATCCGCAGCTCCGAGGTCTCGTGGTGCCAGGGCTATTCCGAGCCGGGCGCCGGCTCCGACCTCGCCAACCTGCGCACGCGCGCGGTGAGGGAAGGGGACCACTACATCGTGAACGGCCAGAAGACCTGGACCTCGTTCGCGCATTGGGGCGACTGGATCTTCTGCCTGGTGCGGACCAACACCGAGGTGAAGCCGCAGGAGGGCATCTCCTTCCTGCTGATCGACATGAAGACGCCGGGCGTCACCGTGCGGCCGATCATCATGACCGACGGCGCCCATCACGTGAACGACGTGTTCCTCGACAATGTGAAGGTCCCGGTCGAGAACCTGATCGGCAAGGAGAACGAGGGCTGGACCTGCGCCAAGTTCCTGCTGGCCAACGAGCGGCTGGGCATCGCCGAGGTCCCGTCCTCCAAGCGCGGCGTCTCGATGCTGCGCCAGATCGCCCGCATCGAGCCGCTGGACGGCGGCACCCTGGCCGACGATCCGGCCTTTACGGCGCAGATCGCCGACATCGACCTGCAGGTCCAGGCGCTCGAGATGAGCGAGCTGCGCGTGCTCTCGACCATGGCCCAGGGCGGCGCGCCGGGACCGGAGGTCTCGACGCTCAAGGTGCGCGGCTCGGAAATCCAGCAGCGCATCGCCGAACTCACGATGGAGGCGGTGGGCGAGTATGCCCAGCCCTACCAGCCCGGCATGCTGTTCCACGACACGAACGAGACCCCGATCGGACCCGACCACGCCCCGCCGGCTGCACCGCGCTATTTCAACATGCGCAAGACCAGCATCTACGGCGGTAGCACGGAGATTCAGAAGAACATCGTCTCGAAGATGGTGCTGGGCCTCTGACGGGGGCTATAACCGCGATCAAGAATTCCGGAGGAGAAACATGGATCTGTCCCTTTCCGACGAACAGAAGCAGCTGCAGGAATCGGCCGAGCGCTTCGCCCGCGAGAAGTACACGTTCGACAACCGCCGCAAGATCGTGGCGACCGAGCGCGGCTGGCTGCCGGAGAACTGGGCGCAGTTCGCCGAACTGGGCTGGCTCGGCATGGCCTTCTCCGAAGAGGATGGCGGCTACGGCGGCGGCCCGATCGAGACGATGATCGTCATGGAACAGTTCGGTAAGGGCCTGGTCCTCGAGCCGTTCCTGCCGACGGTGGTTCTGGGCGGCGGCATGATCGCCCGCGCCGGTTCGGCCGACCAGAAGGCCGCCCTGCTGGCGCCGATGATCGAGGGCAAGAAGCAGTTCGCCTTCGCCTGGCTGGAGCGCCAGAGCCGCTACAACCTGGCCGACGTGTCGCTCAAGGCGACCAAGGAAGGCAACGGCTGGTCGCTCTCGGGCCACAAGGGCGTGGTCTACAACGCCGCCTCGGCCGACGAGATCATCGTACTGGCCCGCACCGCCGGCTCGGCGCGCGAGCCCAAGGGCCTGACGCTGTTCGTCGTCGATGCCAAGGCCAAGGGCCTGTCGCGTCGCGACTATCCGACCCAGGATGCGCTGCGCGCCTCCGAGCTCACCTTCGACAAGGTCTCGGTCGGTGCCGACGCGGTGCTGGGCAAGGTCGACGACGCCTTCCCGACCGTCGAAGAGGCGGTCGACCGCGCCATCGTCGCGCTCTGCGCCGAGGCCACCGGCTGCATGGACGCGATCAACGCGGCCACGCTCGAGTACATCAAGACCCGCAAGCAGTTCGGCGTGGCGATCGGCAAGTTCCAGGTGCTGCAGCACCGCATGGTCGACTGCTTCACCAACGCGCAGGAAGCGCGCTCGATGACCCTGATGGCCTCGCTCAAGATCGACGACAAGGACCCGACGGTGCGCGCCAAGGCCGCCTCGGGCGCCAAGGTCCAGATCGGCAAGTCGGGCAAGTTCTGCGGCCAGAGCGCGGTGCAGATGCACGGCGGCATGGGCGTCACGGACGAGATGGCGGTCAGCCACTACTTCAAGCGGCTGACGATGATCGACCTGATGTTCGGCAACCAGCAGCATCACCTGACGCGCTACAGCAACCTGGCGATGGCGGCTTAGTCAGACCGTTGAACACCAAAGTCCTCACCCTGAGGAGGCCCGCAGGGCCGTCTCGAAGGGTGGGGAACCCGCACCTCGTCTGCGGTCCATGCTTCGAGACGGTCGCTTCGCGACCTCCTCAGCATGAGGTTTATCTGGTTGTCCGAGCATGAGCGCAATCGTCGACATCATCGTGCCGGTGTTCGGCATGGTGATGGTCGGCTGGATGATCGGCCGCAGCAAGCTCCTCAGTCCGGAGGGCTTGCGCGGCTTCACCGCCGTTACCTTCTACGTGCTGTTCCCCGCGTTGCTTTTCCGCTCCATGGCCAAGGTGCGGCTGGAGTCGCTCGAGCCGCAAATCCTGCTCGCCTTCTTCAGCGGCGTGGCGGTGCTCTACGGCGCGCTGATGGTGCTCGGCCGGATGCAGGGGCTGCGGCTGGGCGACCGCGCCATGTTTGCGCTCAGCGGTTCCTTCTCCAACGGCGTCGGCATCGGCATCCCGTTCATCAGTTACGGTTTTGGGGAGCAGGGGCTGGTGCCGCTGCTGATGATCATCAGCGTGCACTCGCTGATCCTGCTCACCTTCACCTGCTTCCTGATGGAGATCGACGGGCCGGGCGGGCGGCGCAGCAATCTGCTGAGGCGCCTGGGCGGTGCGGCGCTGTCCATGCTGAAGCACCCGGTGATCCCGGCGATCTTCGCGGGCCTCCTGTGGGGCGAGATCACGACGCACGTTCCGGGAATCGCGACGCCGGCGGTGATCGACCGCATCCTGCAGGCCCTTGCGGCGGCGGCACCGCCCTGCGGCCTGATCATGGTCGGCGCCTCGCTCGCTCATGTCGGCCTGAAGGGCCATTGGCAGTCGGCGGCGGTAGCCTCGTTCTTCAAGCTGGCCCTGCTGCCGGTGCTGGTCTGGACGATCGGCCGCTACGTCTTCCCGCTCGATCCGCTGTGGCTCACCGTGGCGACCCTGAACGCGGCCATGCCGGCCGGCGCCAACGTCTACCTGATCGCCCAGATGTACGGGATCGGGGTCGCCCGCGCGACCAACGCCGTGGTGATCTCGACCGCCGCCAGCGTCTTCACGCTGTCGATCGCGCTGCTGTTGCTCGGCGTGCAGGCACGCTAGGATGCAACTAGGGGGAAATGCGATGTCGTACGAAACGGTTCAGGTGAAGAAGGTGACCGGCGGCTGCGGCGCCGAGGTGCTGGGCGTTGATCTCAAGTCGATGAGCAACCGCCAATGGGACGAGGTTCAGCAAGCCTTCGTCGAGCACGGCGTCATCTTCTTCCGGGACCAGAACCTCACACCCGAGCAGCATCTCGAGTTCGCGCGGCGCTGGGCGCCGATCGACGTGAACCGCTTCTTCAAGGCGGTTCAGGGCTATCCCGAGATCGCCGAGGTGCGCAAGGAGCCCGAACAGAAGACCAACATCGGCGGCGGTTGGCACACCGACCACAGCTACGACGTGGAGCCGGCCATGGGCTCGATCCTGCTGGCCCGCGAACTGCCGGAAGAGGGGGGCGACACGCTGTTCGCCAACATGTACCGGGCCTTCGAGACGCTGTCGCCCGGCCTGCAGCGCACGCTCGAGGGGATGCGCGCTGTCCATGGCTCCGCCCACATCTTCGGCAGGGGCGGCGTCAACGACCAGAATCCGGAGGGCGCCAGTCGCTACGAGAACCACGACAAGGTCGACGCCGACGTCCTGCATCCGGTCGTCATCCGTCACCCGCTGAGCGGGCGCAAGGCGCTCTACGTCAATCCGGCGTTCACGCTGCGGTTCGAGAACTGGTCCGCCGAAGACAGCAGGCCGCTGCTCGAGCACCTCTACAGGCATGCCGCGCGGCCCGAATTCACCTGCCGCTTTCGCTGGCAGGAGGGCTCGATCGCCCTGTGGGACAACCGCGCGACCTGGCACTACGCCGCCAACGACTATCAGGGCGAGCGGCGCCTGATGCACCGCATCACCGTCGCCGGCTGCGCGTTGCAGGCGGCGACGGGAGCGGCGTCTTAGCGCGAAGCTACTGCTTCAGGCGGATCGTCATCGCGGCGATGCCGGTCGCCAGATTGTAGCCGGCATCCTTCACGACGCCCGAGGCCAGCATGCCGATCTCGGCGTTCGGACCGCCATAGATCCAGTTGCCGCCGGCCTGGTTGCCGGCCGCGACCGTGCCCTGCTCGCCGACATAGGTGCCGCCGATCTGCGTCGGGCCGCGATCCGAGCCCAGCGAATAGACGCGCCAGATCGTGTGCACGGCCTTGGTGTAGCCGATGTCGATGCCGACCTTGTCGATCGTGCCGGTGTAGTGCGCCGTCGAGACGCCGTCCTTGCCAAGGAACACGCAGTCGAGCGGCTTGGCCGAGCCCAGGATATAGCCCGTGCTACCGCCGACATTGCAGGTCAGCGAGCCGATGTAGATGCGGGAATTTGCGTTGGTCGTGTTGAGCTGCTGCGCGGTCGACTGCTGCATGCTGCAGGCACCGGTCGAGAGGGCGAGGGCGGCCAGTGCGGCCGTCATGACGACGTTCTTCATAGACACTCCTTCAGGGGGAGGGCCGCCCACAGGGGCGCCCGTCCGGGAGACAGCCACTAGCACGACTCAGGCCGACGTGCCCGTCATCACGGCTTCCTGGTCCTCGGGGGCGTAGAAGAAATCGCCTGGCCTGAAATCGTGGCCGAGGTCGCCCAGCAGGCGGCGCTGGCGCGGCGTGCAGCGGTCGAGGATCGCCGTGTACGGGCCGCTGAAATCGTAGGCCCGCATGAACATCTGGCAGTAGTTGTAGAGCAGCGTCTTGCGCGCCTTGCCGGAATGGTTGGGCGAGGGCCCGTGCCACAGAGCGTGCGGAAAGACATAGGCGTCGCCGGCCTTGCCGAGCAGCGGCACGGCGCCCGGCATGCCGGGATGAGGGATGCGCTCGGCGCGCTCGGGAAAGGGCCGGAGATGGCTGCCGGGGAACACCGTGAAGTTGCCGCTGTCCGTCGCGGTCACGTCGGTCAGCAGGTACATCACCTTCACCGCCAGCGGCCGGCTGGTCTCGCTGACGCGGATCGCCTTCTGCGCCTGCCCGCCGTCGGTGTGGGTGTAGCCCGGGAACAGGTCAGTCGAGGCGCGCACGATCGCCTGGCTCATCGAGAACTGGATGTAGGGGCCCATCAGGTCGAGGATCAGGTCGAAGATTCCCGGCCGGTCGATCAGGTCGATGAAGGCCTGATGATAGGGCAGCAGGTCGCGCCGATCCATGAACGCGTCCTTGTTCTGGTCGGGCAGCTTCCACGCATAGTGACCCCGCGGCAGCGCACCGGGCGCAGGCTCGTAGCCCGGCTCGGTGCGTACCGTGTCGTCCAGCAATTTTGAAAAGAAATCGACCTCGGCGGGCGACAGCGCGCCCTCGAGCTGCAAGTAACCGTCGACGGCCCACTGCTCTCGTTGTGCCTCGGTGAGCGTGCGCGTGGTGTTGGCCAGCATGCGTTCCTCCCTGGAAGCCTGCTGCCAGCCTAGCGCGATCCGCCGCCCGTGTCGGCGGCGGCCTCTCGCAGGGCGGCCGGGCGAGATCGTGCCCGGAAAGGATCTTACCGGGAGTCGCGCTTCGCCTGCGCCCTGGCCACCTGGCTGCGGACGCTCCCCCGCACCGATCGCGGCACATGGTTCTCGACTTCCACGCGCGCCTTGCCGCGAACGACCTTGGCGGGCCCCCGCGCCTTCGCCGCGGGCGTGGCCGGCTTGGCCTTCTGCTTCAGCGCCAGTGCCTTCTTCGCGCTGGCGACCAGCTCGGCCTTGGCCTTGATCTCGCCGCGGCGCGCCGTCTCCGTGTCGAGGCGGGCGAGCGCCGCCGTCAGGACCTCGAGCTTCACCTGCGAACCCTCGTCGGCCTTCGGCGGCGTTGCGCCGCGCGGCCGCGCCTTGCCCCGCATCTCGCGCCGTTGCCGCTCGGCCACCGTCCTTGCCCGGTCGCGGCGCGTGCGCAGGCGCTTCACCAACCGGTTGAGTTCGGCGTCGGTCATCGCCCGCGCGGCGCGGACGCCTGACATTTCCACCAACTCGCGCTCGCTCTCGCTGAGAGCGCGCAGTTCCTGCTTCTTCGTGATTGCCATCATTGGTCTCCTTGAAGGGGATCCCTCCTTGCCAAGCTATTCCGCGCGCGTCTACCTCAGGGCCTGCCAAAGCAGCGCGACTCCCGACACGGCCATGACGATGTCGAGCACGTACTGGAAAGCGGTGACGCTCAGACGTTCGACGATCAGGCGCGCGAGATACGTGCCGGTCATCACCGAGGATCCGGTGATCAATCCCTTCACCACGATGTCGGTCGGGAGCGCGCCGAACGCCTGGAACGTGACGGCCTTGCTGATGTAGAGGGCGAGCGAGCCCGCGGCTTCGGTGGCGATGAACGCCCCCTTGACGAGTCCGTGGGCGGCGAAGGCCGGCACGCTGAGCGGTCCGGTGGAGACCACGATGCCCGTCAGGAAGCCGATCACGATGCCGGCCAAGAGCATGCCGCCATAGCCCAGCACGATATTACGCCGGGCGAGCCAGCGGCGGCCCGGGATCATTGCGAGGAAGAAGACGCCAAGCGCCGTTTCGACGGCGTTCTCGGGTAGCGCCAGCAGGGTGCGGGCACCCAGGGCCGCCGCGGGAATGCCGCCGGCGGCATAGGCCCCAGCGGCGCGCCAGTCGATGTGACGCCACCAGGCGGTGATCTTGGCGAAGTTCGACATCAGCGCGACGACTGCCATGATCGGCACCGCCTCGCGCGGCCCGAAGACCATGACCAGAACCGGCAACAGGATGACCGTCGCGCCGGTCCCGACGACGCCGCTCACCGTTCCGGCGATCAGCCCGACGAACAGGACGAGGGCGTAGCTCAGCATTTCGCTCATCTCGTCATCCGCCCCCGTTCAGCGAGGGCGGAATGCCGCGAGTGCAAAGCGAGGTCCGCCTCAGTACCCGATGTTCGGCCGCAGCCACTTCTCCGCCTGCTCGATCGAGACGCCACGGCGCCTGGCATAGTCTTCGACCTGGTCCTTGCCGATGCGGGCGACGCCGAAATACTGCGCGTCGGGATGGGCGAAGTAGTAGCCCGAGACCGCCGAGGTCGGCATCATCGCGAAGCTCTCGGTGAGCTGGATGCCGGCGTTCTGGCCGGCGTTCAGCAGCCGGAACAGTTCGGGCTTCTGGCTGTGGTCGGGGCAGGCGGGATAGCCCGGTGCCGGGCGGATGCCGCGATACTTCTCGCGCACCAGATCCTCGTTGGCGAGCGCCTCCTCGGGGGCGTAGCCCCACAGGGTCTTGCGGGCGCGCTCGTGCAGACGCTCGGCGAAGGCCTCGGCCAGGCGGTCGGCCAGCGCCTTCAGCAGGATGTCGGAATAGTCGTCATGGTCGGCCTTGAAGCGCGCGAGATGCTCCTCGATGCCATGGCCGGCGGTGACGGCGAAGCCGCCGATCCAGTCGGCCTCGGGCGAGATGAAGTCGGCCAGGCACATGTTGGCCCGCGGCGCGCGCTTCTCGATCTGCTGGCGCAGGAAGAAGAGGCGCGAGATCTCCTTGGTGCGCGTCTCGTCGCTGTAGATCACGACGTCGTCACCCTCTCGGCGGCACGGCCAGAAGGCGACCACGCCCTTCGCCGTCAGCCACTTCTCCCGCACGATCAGGTCGAGCATCTTGCGCGCGTCGGCATAGAGCTTCTTGGCGCTGTCGCCGACCACGGGATCCTCGAGGATGGCCGGATAGTTGCCGGCCAGCTCCCAGGCGCGGAAGAACGGCGTCCAGTCGATGCGTTCGACCAGCTCGTGCAGCGGATACTCGGCAAACACGCGCGTGCCGGTGATGGCGGGCTTGGGCGCCGTGTAGGCCTGCCAGTCGATCTTGAAGTCGTTGGCGCGGGCCGCCGCGAGCGGGATCACCTTCTCCTTGGTGCCGCCCGCGCGTTCGACCCGGATCGCCTCGTATTCGGCCGCGACCTTGATGGCGAAATCCTCGGCCTGAGAGCCCGATTCCGAGACGAGCGCCGAGCAGACGCCGACGGCGCGCGAGGCGTCGAGCACGTGCACGGTGGTGCCGTTATAGCGCGGCGCGATGCGCA
The DNA here is from genome assembly GCF_030651995.1 of Reyranella sp. Classification (GTDB taxonomy): domain Bacteria; phylum Pseudomonadota; class Alphaproteobacteria; order Reyranellales; family Reyranellaceae; genus Reyranella. The sequence continues at coordinate 11,837 of NZ_JAUSBN010000052.1, read as the reverse complement.
GAGCGGTGTGCACCTTGGAGGTCGTGGCGCCGCCGATCAGCAGCGGCAGGTTCATGCCCTGTCGCGTCATCTCCTCGGCCACCGTCACCATCTCGTCGAGCGACGGCGTGATCAGGCCGGACAGGCCGATGATGTCGGCCTTGTTGTCGTTGGCGCTCTTCAGGATGTCCTGGAACGGCACCATGACGCCGAGATCGATGACCTCGAAGTTGTTGCACTGCAGGACCACGCCCACGATGTTCTTGCCGATGTCGTGGACGTCGCCCTTGACCGTCGCCATGACGATCTTGCCCTTGGGCCGCGAGCCCGCCGTCTTCTGCGCCTCGATGTAGGGCAGGAGATGCGCCACCGCCTTCTTCATGACGCGCGCGCTCTTCACCACCTGCGGCAGGAACATCTTGCCGGCGCCGAACAGGTCGCCGACCACGTTCATGCCGGCCATCAGCGGGCCCTCGATGACCTCGATCGGCCGCGCGATCTGCAGCCGCGCCTCCTCGGTGTCGGCCACGACGAACTGGTCCATGCCCTTGACCAGCGCATGCTCCAGCCGCTTCTCGACCGGCCAGCTGCGCCACTCCGCGTCCTGCGTCTCGGCGACCTCGCCGGTGCCCTTGTACTTGGGCGCCAGCTCAAGCAGCCGCTCGGTGGCGTCGGGATTGCGGTTGAGGATCACGTCCTCGCAGGCGTCGCGGAGTTCCCGGGGGATCTGGTCGTAGACCTCGAGCTGGCCGGCATTGACGATGCCCATGTCCATGCCCGCCTGGATGGCGTGGTAGAGGAACACCGAATGCATCGCCTTGCGCACCGGCTCGTTGCCGCGGAAGGCGAAGGAGAGGTTGGAGACGCCGCCGGAAATCTTGGCGGCGGGACAGCGCTTCTTGATTTCGCGCGTCGCCTCGATGAAGTCGACGCCGTAATTGTTGTGCTCCTCGATGCCGGTCGCCACCGCGAAGACGTTGGGATCGAAGATGATGTCCTCGGCCGGGAAGCCGACCTGGTTCACCAGGATGTCATAGGCGCGGGCGCAGATCTCGACCTTGCGCTCCTTGGTGTCGGCCTGGCCTTTTTCGTCGAAGGCCATCACCACCACGGCGGCGCCGTAGCGGCGGACCTTGCGGGCCTGCGCGATGAAGGGCTCGATGCCTTCCTTCATGGAGATCGAGTTCACGATCGGCTTGCCAGCGACGCACTTCAGGCCGGCCTCGATCACGCTCCATTTGGAGCTGTCGATCATGATCGGCACGCGGGCGATGTCGGGCTCGGCGGCGATCAGCTTCAGGAACGTGTCCATCGCCAGCTCGGCATCGAGCAGGCCCTCGTCCATGTTGATGTCGATGATCTGCGCGCCGCTCTCGACCTGCTGGCGCGCGACCTCGACGGCGGCGGTGTAGTCGCCTTCCAGGATCAGCTTCTTGAAGCGGGCCGAGCCGGTGACGTTGGTGCGCTCGCCGATGTTGATGAACATCGCCCGCGGCGCCGGCTTGCTTTCGTTGTCGATATCCTGAGCCATTAGAAGAAACTCGCCGGTTCCATGCCACTGAGACGCAGCGCGGGTGGCAGGACATGCCAAGTGCGCGGCGTGATGCCTTTGACCGCCTCGGCGATCGCCTTGATGTGGGCGGGCGTCGTGCCGCAGCAGCCGCCGACCACGTTGATCCAGCCGTTCTCGGCCCAGCCCTTGACCAGCTTGCCGGTCATCTCCGGCGGCTCGTCATAGGCGCCAAGCTCGTTGGGCAGGCCGGCATTGGGATAGATGCAGAGCATGCTGTCGACCTGCGGGTTCAGCGCCTGCACATAGGGATGGAGCTCGGTCGCGCCGAAGCTGCAGTTCAGCCCCATGGTGATCGGCTTGGCATGCCGCACCGAATGCCAGAAGGCCTCGACCGTCTGGCCCGAGAGGTTGCGGCCGGCCAGGTCGGTGAGCGTCATCGACACCATCACCGGAAGGACCTCGCCGCGCGCCTCGCCCGCCTCGTCGACGGCGACCAAGGCGGCCTTGGCGTTCAGCGTGTCGAACACCGTCTCGACCAGGATGAAGTCGACGCCGCCGTCGAGCAGCCCGTCGATCTGCTCGCGGTACATGTCCTTCACCTCGTCGAAGGTGACGGCGCGGAAGCCCGGATCGCTGACCTTGGGCGACACCGACAGAGTCTTGTTGGTCGGCCCCAGCGCGCCCGCGACGAACCGCGGCTTGGCGGGATCGCGCGCCGTGGCGGCATCGGCGCAGGCGCGCGTCAGCTTTGCCGCGGCGACGTTGATCTCGCGCGCCATGCCGGTGATGCCGTAGTCGGACAGGCTGATCGAATTCGAGTTGAAGGTGTTGGTCGCCACGATGTCGGCGCCGGCGTCGAGATAGGCGTTGCAGATCTCGCCCACCACGTCGGGACGCGTCAGGTTCAGGAGGTCGTTGTTGCCCTTCTGGTCGTGGTTGAAGGTACGGCCGCCGCGGAACCCTTCCTCGTCGAGCTTGTAGCTCTGGATCATCGAGCCATAGGGCCCGTCCTTGATCAGGATGCGCTGCGAGCCGATCTCGCGCAGCTGCTCGGCCTTTTCCTCGCGGGTCACTTGGGGCGCACTCCCAGCAGGTGGCAGATCGCAAAGGTGAGATCGGCCCGGTTCAGCGTATAGAAATGGAACTGCTCCACGCCCTCGTCGCGCAGGCGGCGGCAGAGGTCGCCGGCAACGGTCGCGGCGATCATGCGGCGCGTCTCGAGATCGTCGTCGAGCCCGTCGAACATGTTGCAGAACCACGGCGGCACCTTCGAACCGCAGAGACCGGCGATGCGGTTGACGGCCTGGAAGTTCGACACCGGCATGATGCCCGGCACGAGCGGCACGTTGATGCCTGCCGCCGCCGCGCGGTCGCGGAAGCGCAGGAAATCGTCGGCCTCGAAAAAGAACTGGGTGATGCAGCGGTCGGCGCCGGCATCGACCTTGGCCTTCAGGTTCTCAAGATCCGCCTTCTCGTCGGCCGAGGCGGGATGCTTCTCGGGATAGCCTGCGACGCTGATCTGGAAGTTGCCGATCTTCTTCAGGCCGGTGACCAGCGCCGCCGCATTGGCATAGCCGCCCGGATGCGGCGTGTACTGGCCGCCCATGCCGCCCGGCGGGTCGCCGCGCAACGCCACGATATGACGGATGCCGGCATCCCAGTAGGCGCGCGCGATGTCGTCGATCTCGCCCTGGGTGGCGGCGACGCAGGTGAGGTGCGCGGCGGCATCGATGCCGGTCTCGCTCTTGAGTCGCGCCACCGTGTCGTGGGTGCGCTGGCGCGTCGAGCCGCCGGCGCCGTAGGTCACGGAGAAGAAGGCGGGATGGAGCGGCGTCAGGCGCTTCACCGTCTCCCACAGCGTCTGCTCGGCGGCATCGGTCCGGGGCGGCGAGAACTCGAAGGACACGGCGAGCCGCTGCGGCGCGCGCGCGGGAAATTCGGTCGCGGTCGTACTCATCGGATTGCCGATCGGACCGGTATCGGGACTCATCGTGATTCTCCATGGACGGAAACGGCGGCAGGCCGCGGGGCGGCGCGGGCCGGCAGCTCGCGCTCGCCGCGCCAGATGCCCGTCATCAGGCGGCGGCCGGGAAAGTGGATCGGTTCGAGCGGACTGAGGCCGGCGCTGCGCAGCCAGCCCTGCACCTGGTTGTCGGCGAAGCCCAGATGCACATGGGCGTGCTCGCGCTTCAGCTCGACCAGGTCGTGTGGCGCGAAGTCGACCACGAGGACCGAGCCGCCGGGCTTCACGACCCGCGCGGCCTCGGCCAGTGCCGCGGCGGGATCGTCCGCATAGTGCAGCACGTGGTGGATCGTCACGACGTCGAAACTGTCGGACTCGAAGGGCAGGGCGTACATGTCGCCCTGGCGGATATCGGCATTGTCGATGCCGGCGCGGGCGAGGTTGGCGCGGGCCAGCGCCAGCATCTCGCGGCTCTGGTCGACGCCGATCGCCTGTTCGACCTTGGGCGCCAGCACCTCGAGCAGGCGGCCCGTGCCGGTGCCGACATCGAGCAGCCGGCGGGCGCCGAGCGGCAGGTGATGGCTAAGCGCCCGCTCGATCTCGCGGTCGGCAACGTGCAGGGCGCGGAGTTCATCCCAGCGCTGGGCATTGTCGCGGAAGAAGCGGGCGGCCGCCGTCTGGCGGCGCTGCTGGACGGCATCCAGCCGGGCGCGGTCAGTCGCGATCCGGGGATGCTTGGGATCGAGCCGGCGCACGAACTCGCGCACCAGGGCGGCATCCTCGCCGCCATTGGTCAGGCGGAAGCGGGTGAACTGGGCCTCGCGGAAACGCTCCAACAGGCCCGCCTCGACCAGCAGTTTCAGGTGCCGGGAGACGCGCGGCTGGCTCTGTCCCAGCACATTCACATAGTCGCTGACAGTCAGGTCCTCACGAGCGGCCAAGGCCAAAATCCGCAGCCTGGTGTCTTCGGCGGCGGCTCGCAGCAGGGTGAGGAGGTGTTCCATGGAAAGAATGATATAAGCATATCTTTATGTATGCAAGGCTCGTTTTGGGGGTGATCTGTGGCCGCGGAAACACAAGAAACAAAGGATACTGGGCCGGGGGAAATGCCGGCCCCGGAATTGCTTTAAGAACACGGTGCCGGTATGCAACACTCCGAACGATGCGACGGATGAACGTCGCGTCACGCTTTTTGGCCCGGCGTCCCGGGCCAGCGGATGATCCGGGGTCGGCGTTGATGATCGGTGTGACGAGAGCCTTTGCTGCCAGCATTCGCCGCTCGATGGTCGCGGTCGCCCTCGCCGGAACGGTCTTGGGAGGCTGTGCTTCCGGCGATACCGGCGCCGCCGAAGTGTGGGATCCGCTGGAAACCCCGAATCGTTTCATCTTCTCGATCAACCGCGCCGTCGACGTCATGGCGCTGCGACCGCTGGCGGTCATGTATCGCGACCTGGTGCCTGAGCGGGCGCAGACCGGCGTGCGCAACGTCCTCGACAATCTCGGCGAGCCGGTGACGGCCATCAACGAGGTCTTCCAGGGCGATCCGAATCGCGCCGCGACGACCATGGCGCGCTTTCTGGTGAATTCGACGATCGGCGTGGCCGGCATCTTCGACGTGGCCTCGAGCTTCGGACTGGAACGCACCAAGGAGGATTTCGGCAAGACGATCGGCCTGTGGGCGGGCGTCGAGCCGGAGAATGGCGGCTTCTATCTCATGCTGCCGGCCTATGGTCCGTCCAACGCGCGCGACGGCACCGGCCTGATGATGGACTATCTGGTCGATCCGTTCCGCATCCTGACCTTCAATCTCGCCGTCGACTGGGATGTCTGGCAGATCGGGCGCTACGGCATGAATGCCGTCGACTACCGTTCCCGCACCATCTTCGCGCTCGACGACCTGGAGAAGAACAGCGTCGACTACTACGCGGCGCTGCGTTCGGCCTACACCCAGAACCGTGCCGACCAGATTCGCGAGAAGCGCGAGAAGACCAACGCCCGCAGCGAACTCGAGCGTCGCGACAACCTGGCACTGGTTCGCTAGCGCAACGGGTCCGGCCGAGGGTGCGTTGATCGGGCGTCCGCGCTAGAACGCTTCCCCCAAATTTCGTCAAAGGAGTGCACGGTGCCGAAGCTCGCCTCTCGTCGTGTCGTGTTGCAGTTCGTGGCCACTGCGGCCGTGTTCACCGCCGTGGTCGGACCGGCCGTTGCCGCCGATCCCGCACAGATCGTGCAGCGCACCGCGCAGCAGGTCATCGAGATCGTGAAGACCAAGACCGGCGCCGATCGCCAGGCGGCGATTCTTGGGGTTCTCCAGGCCAACTTCGACATGCCTGCCATGGCCCGCGTGGCGCTGGGCACGCATTGGAACACGGCGACCGAGCAGGAGCGTGCGCGCTTCCTGAAGGCCGTCGCCACCGCCGAGGCCAAGGCCTACAGCGAGCGGTTCGGCCAGTATGGCGGCCAGACGCTGACCATCGGCAAGGTGACGCCGCGCACCAACGGCGCGATTATCGTCGACAGCCGTCTGAACCAGACGAGCGGCCAGCCGATCAAGCTCGAATGGGAGGTCCGCGGCGACCGCATCACCGACGTGAAGGTCGAGGGCGTCAGCATGGTCATGACTAGACGTTCGGATTTCAATTCCTACATCCAGAACCATGGCGGCAAGGTCGAGCCGCTGGTCAGCGAGCTGGAAGCCCGGGCCGCCCGCTGACGCGGCGAATTGCGCCTGCGGGCCGGTCGGCGTAGTCTTTCCTCCTAGGGAGGCGCGTCGATCGCTTTCGCGGGCGTCGCAGGGGACGAGAGCGGAGCGGAGGAGAGCGCCATGGACAGCGCATTTGCCAAGAACCCGACCGAGTTGCGCTCGGTCGATCCGGTCTGGGACCGGATTCGCGAAGCGGCGCATGCGGCGGCCGCCGCGGAACCCGTGCTGGCCGGAACCCTCCATGCGACGATCCTGAGCCAGCCCCGCTTCGAGAATGCGCTCAGCTATCACCTCGCGCGGCTCGTCGGCACGACCGAGGTGCCGGCCGCGCTGATCCGCCAGACCTTCGACGAGGCCCTCGCGGCCGATCCCGGCATCGGCCTCGCCGCGCGGGCCGACATCATGGCGGTGGCCGACCGCGACCCGGCCTGCACCTCGCATCTCGATCCGCTGCTCTGGTTCAAGGGATATCACGCGCTGCAGACCTACCGGGCATCGCACTGGCTGTGGACGCAGGGCCGGCGCTCGCTCGCGCACTTCCTGCAGAGCCGGTCGAGTTCGCTGTTCGGCCTCGACATCCATCCCGGCGCGGTGATCGGCAAGAGCATCTTCATCGACCACGGGACCGGCGTCGTGATCGGTGAGACCGCCGTCGTCGAGGATGGCGTCTCCATGCTGCACGGCGTCACCCTGGGCGGCACCGGCAAGGAGCGGGGCGACCGCCATCCCAAGGTGCGCCGCGGTGTGCTGCTGGGGGCCGGCGCCAAGGTTCTGGGCAACATCGAGATTGGCGCCTGCGCCAAGATCGCGGCCGGCAGCGTCGTGCTCGACCCCGTGCCGGCCGGCTGCACCGCCGCCGGCGTGCCCGCCCGCATCATCGGCTGCGTCGACGTGCCGGAACCGGCCCTCGACATGGATCACCGTATCTAGAAACCGCCGCCGTGGTCGACGACACGGCCTGAGCGCCTGTCCCGGCCGTCCATGATCGGACGAAGGGATCAAGACATGCGCCACAAGTTCCGCGGTTTCGCACTCCACCTCTGGACGGTCGACACGACACCATTCGAAGAAGCCCTGGCCGCGGCGAAGGCCGGCGGCTTCGACGCGATCGAGTTGCGCCGCGTCGATTTCATGCGGGCGCGGGAGCGTGGCCTGTCGAACACCGAGGTGTTGGGCCGCGTGCGTGCGAACGGACTGCCGGTCAGTGCCGTCGGCTGCGAGTACGGCTGGACCTTTGCCGTGCCCGAAGATCGCGAGCGCCTGTTCGCGTCGCTGGAGGAGGCCTGCGAGAGGGCCGTCACGCTCGATTGCGCAACGGTGATGAGCGGGATCGGTCCGGGCGCCGCGTCGCTCGACGAGGCGGTGGCCAATATCCGTCATGCAGGCGAGATCGTGGCGCGCCACGGCCTTCGGCTGGCGCTCGAATACCAGTTCCAGCATCCGATCGTCAGCCGCCTCGAGATCCTGCGCGAACTGATCGCCAAGGCCGGACAGAAGCATGTGGGGCTGCTGCTCGATGCCTATCATCTGCAGAGGGGCGGTCGCCCCGGCCGCGGCTTCGAGGAAGTGCCCGCCGCCGAGATTTTCTACGTTCAGTACAGCGACGTGCCCAACGCGCCGCCCAACGCCGCGCCGCCGGTCGATCGCCTGCCACCGGGGCAGGGCGTGGTGCGCTGGAACGACATGTTCCAGCTTCTCGCGGCCAAGGGCTACGAAGGCTGGGTGAGCTACGAGGCGCCCAATCCGGTGCACTGGGCGCAGCCCGCCGTCGATGTCGCGCGCGAGGGTGCCAAGGCGACGCGGCGCACGATGGAGATTGCCTTCTCCTGAGCCGCCTGCGACCAGCGGCGGGATGGATGGCGCGGGCCGGAAGCGCTACGAGTTCAACCATGGCGCAGAAGAAGAAGTCCCCGAGCAAGTCGCGGAAGAGCGCCTCTTCCGGCGCCAGGCCGCCTTCGTCCGGCACCAAACCGAGAGCGCGCAAACCCGCACCCCGGACTTCCGCGCCGAGGCCGCTGCCGCCGCCCACCACGACCCTGCAGCAGGAATTGCGCATGATGGCGCACAGCGGCGCGCAGTCGCTGCAGAGCCTGATCGTCTTCCTCGCGGTGCTGGTGGTGATCGCAGGTGTTGGCATCGGTGCCTGGGCGATGCGGCCGGTGCCGGTCTATGCGTCAGAGGAGCAGAAGGCCGGCTCGCCCTTCGACGCGACGTTCACGGCGGAAAATCGGAGTCCGTGGTTTGCGATGAAGGGCCTCAAGTTCGCCTGCGTGCTCGATCACGTGCGCGCCTCGGGCCGCGAGCCGACCCTGATCGAGGCGACCGACGTGCGCTTTCCGGCGGGCTCTGCCGGCGAGCTGAAGCCCGGCGAGCAGGCGACGTTCAGGTGTCCTTTCCGTGCGCTGTTCGGCCTGCCGCCGATGAACGAGGATTACGGCGTGGTGCAGCGCGCGCAGATCTATTTCCACGCCTCCTACGACCTGCCATTCATCGGCACGATCCGCCTCAGCGACAACAGCGTTCCGTTCGTCCTCAACACCCGACTGCTTCCGCCGCGTTGGACGAGCAAGTCGGAATAAACTGTCGTCCTGAGCGCAGCGAAGGACCTCACGTCAGCCAGGCAGTACTCTGGTCGTTCTGCGAGGTCCTTCGCTGCGCTCAGGACGACTGATTGCGGAGCCGCGAGAAAGGCCGCAGCCGGCCCGGTGCGAAGTGCCTCAATTCCACATGCGTCGTTGCACCGTCGAGAATCAGCTCGGCCATCGCCTCGCCGGTCGCGGGCGCGTTGAGCATGCCCCAGACGCTGTGGCCGGTCGCGACCCAGGCATTGGCGACACCCGGCACGGCGCCGATCAACGGCAGGCCGTCCTCGGTGACGGGCCGAAAGCAGGCCTGCCGCGCGACGATGGGCGCGGCCGCGAGGGCAGGCGACACGGCGCGGCACAGCGCCTCCAGCCGTTCGTGTGCACCCTCGTCGCCCACGACATCGCACGGATCGACCGGCAGCGACGCGGTGCTCGAAACCGCGCAGGCCCAGACCGTGCCGTCGGCGCGCGCGAAGATCTCCGGCGTCAGCGTCTCGCCGCTCGCCTCCTCGTATTCGAGGAACAGGGCTTCGGCCGGCACCGCCTCGCCGGTGCGGAAGACGAGACTATGGCCCTTGAAGCCGTACACGGCGGGCAGCGGCAGCCAGCGCGACGCCAGGATGGACCACGGCCCCAGGGCGATCACCACGCCATTGCCCTCCACGGTCTCGCCGCTTTCAAGCGTGACGCCGCCGATTGCGCCGGACGCGCTCCTCAGCATTCCCGTGACGGTCCCGAGACGCAGTTCGGCACCGTTCGCCCGTGCGGCGCTCATCAATCCGGTCGTGAAGGCGCGCGGCTCGACCAGCGCCGTCGTCCGGGGCGAGCCGATCTGGCCCGTCAGGGTCACGTCTGATGAGAGCCAGGGCCGTCCGGCGGTCCCTTGCGCGCGACGCCCCTCCGCAGCATGACCGGCAAAGGTCGTGAGTCTTCTGTAGCCCCACGGATTGCCCAGATCCCCGGCGAGTTCGGCATGCAAGGCGAAGCTGCGGCGGGCCAGCCGGTCGAGCGCCGTGCCGCGGCACCAGTCGAGCGCCAGGAAACCACCCGACTTGCCGGAGGCCGAGCCCCCGACCTCGTGCCGCTCCACCACGACCGGCCGCGCGCCGCGGCGGCTCAGGAAATAGGCGATGGCCGCGCCGATGGCGCCGCCGCCGCAGATGACGATCCGCTTTCCCGTGTCCATGGCCGTTCGAGACTAGCGCAACCGGGCGGACGGCGGCACCATGCCTCCGGATCGCAGCGGGAGCATGGGCCATGGACGACTATTACGATCTCGGCGCCTACAAGCGGACCGTCACCACCTCGTCGCCTCAGACCCAGCTCTGGTTCGATCGCGGACTGAACTGGCTCTACGGCTTCAACCATGCCGAGGCGATCAAGTGCTTCGAGAAGGCGCTGGAGACCGATCCCGGCTGCGCCATGGCACATTGGGGCATCTCCTACGCTGCCGGGCCGAACTACAATCTCCCCTGGCACCGCTACGATCCGGCCGGCAAGAAGCGCGCGCTCGAAGCCTCGTACGACGCCATGCAGCGCGCGCTGGCCGCCGCGCCCAATGCCTCGCCAGTCGAGCAGGCGCTGATCCGCGCCCTGCCGGCGCGCTATCCGCAGCGCGAGGCGATCGAGGATCAGACCACTTGGGACAAGGCGTTCACCGTCGAGATGCGCAAGCTGTTCCGCGCCCATCCGAACGATCTCGACCTGCGCTCGGTGTTCGCCGAGGCGATCATGAACGAGACGCCGTGGCAGATGTGGGACCTCAAGACCGGCCAGCCGACGCCGGGCGCCGGCACGGAGGAGGCGGTCGAGGTGCTGGAAGGCGCGTTCCGCGACATCCCGGCGAGCTGGGACCATCCCGGCCTGCTGCACCTCTACGTCCATCTGATGGAGATGTCGCCGTTCCCGCAGCGCGCGCTGCGCGCCGGCGACCGGCTGCGCGACCTGGTGCCCGACTCCGGCCACCTCGTGCACATGCCGACCCATATCGACGTGCTGTGCGGCAACTATCGCGACGTCGTCGTCTACAACCAGAAGGCCGTCGTGGTCGACCGCAAGTACCTGGCGCGCGAGGGCGCCCTCAACGTCTATTCGATGTATCGCAGCCACGATCATCACTTCATCGTCTACGGCGCCATGTTCCTCGGCCAGTACACGCCGGCCATCACCGCCGCGCAGGAGCTGATCGACACCACGCCCGAAGAGCTGCTGCGCATCCCGTCGCCGCCGATGGCCGATTTCGTCGAGGGCTATCTTTCGATGAAGCAGCACGTGCTGGTGCGCTTCGGCAAGTGGCGCGAGATCATCGCGCAGGAGCTGCCGAAGGACCCCGACCTTTATTGCTCGACCACGGCGATGACGCTCTACGCCAAGGGCGTGGCGCATTCGGTGCTGGGCGAGATCGAGCTGGCAGAGAAGGCGCGCGCCGACTTCCGCGCTGCCTGCGCGCGCGTGCCAGAGAGCCGGCGCCTGCACAACAACACGATGGTCGACCTGCTGGCCATCGCCGAGGAGATGCTGACCGGCGAGCTGGAATATCGCCGCGGCAACTTCGATCTGGCCTTCGCCCACCTGCGCCGCGCCGTCGAGCTCGACGATTCGCTGCCCTACGACGAGCCCTGGGGCTGGATGCAACCGACCCGGCACGCACTGGGCGCGCTGCTGCTGGAGCAGGGCCATCTCGCCGAAGCCGAAGCCGTCTATCGCGCCGACCTCGGCTTCGACGGCAAGACCAACCGCGCCTGCTGGCATCCCGAGAACGTCTGGAGCCTGCACGGCCTGCACGAATGCCTGACGCGGCGTGGCGAGACGGTCGAGGCGCCGCTGATCAAGGCACGCCTCGATCTCGCGGCCGCCCGCACGGAGATGCCGGTGCGGGCGTCGTGTCTGTGCCGACGCGAAGCCGCCTAGAGTCTTTCCGATCAAGATAGATTCGCCACCACCAATCCTCATGCTGAGAGCTTGTGAATCTTTGAGCAGGGCATGGGGATGCTGAACTTTTGAGATGCTTTCGAATCTTGGCCGCCTTCTCGCGATTCCATTTCGTTCGTCACACGTGGATCGCGAGAATCAAAATTGCGCGGTTGTCAGGCA
>NZ_JAUSBN010000045.1 GCF_030651995.1 Reyranella sp. | reverse complement strand
GTCCGAGCTGGGCGGCGGAGTCGTCTCTGCGGCGGCGAGTTCGATGGGCTTCGAGGGCTCCGGCTGTGCCGGCATGAGCCTCGCGATGTCGTGCGAGCTGGGAGGTGGCGTCGTCTCTGCGGCGGCGCGTTCGATGGGCTTCGGCGGCTCGGGCTGTGCCGGCATGAGCCTCGCGATGTCGTCCGAGCTGGGCGGCGGAGTCGTCTCGGCGACGGCGAGTTCGATCGGCTTCGGCGGCTCGGGCGGTGCCGGCATGAGCCTCGCGATGTCGTCCGAGCTGGGCGGCGGGGTTGTCTCGGCGGCGGCGAGTTCGATCGGCTTCGAGGGCTCGGGCGGCGCCGGCATGAGCCGCGTGATGTCATCCGAACTGGGCGGCGGCGTCGTCTCGGCGGCGGCGAGTTCGATCGGCTTCGGCGGCTCGGGGGCACCGGCATGAGCCTGGTGATGTCGTCCGAGCTGGGCGGCGGAGTCGTCTCTGCGGCGGCGAGTTCGATCGGCTTCGAGGGCTCGGGCGGCGCCGGCATGAGCCGCGTGATGTCGTCCGAACTGGGCGGCGGCGTCGTCTCGGCAGCGGCGAGTTCGATCGGCTTCGGCGGCTCTGGCGGCGCCGGCATGAGCCTGGCGATGTCAGCCGAACTCGGCGGTGGAGGAGGTGGGTCGGAGGCCGCGATCATGATCGGTTTGGGCGGTTCGACCTTTGTCGTCTCGGCTTCCGGCGGCCTGGCCGACGCGACCGCAACCGGCGGTTCGGGTTTGGTCTCCGGTCTGGCTGGCGGCGCACTGTCGCGACGCGCGACCGCTTCCTTCAGCGATGCGTATAATTCCTTGGTGGGTTCGCCAGTCTCGCGCTGGGCGTTGATGCGTTGGAAGGTTCGGATGGCGGCACGCGTCATGGGCCCCAATGCGCCATCGGGCTTGTCGCGCAGAAGCTTGAGATCGAAGAGCGCCTTCTGGACTATTCGGACCTGATCCTTGCTCGCCTTGGGCCAGTCCGGTGGATCGAGGTCTGCGGGCGGTAATGGAGGAAGGGCGCCCGTGCGGGGCGGCGCCGGTGGAGGTATCGCTGCAGCGACTTCGACTGGCGGGAGAGGGGTAAGGCGCACTTGAGGCCTGGCTGGTCGCTGCATCACCTCGACGATGCGTCGGAACTCGAGCTGCCCGATCTGCTCGGCCTTCTGCAAGTCTTCCTGCATCAAACCACGCTGCAAGGCCAGCGCGCGTGTCGCCGACGTCTTGGCCAGCGCCGTCTCGGCTCCCCTGTTCGCCTGCCGTTCGAACTCGGCGGTGATCGCGAACCAGGCCATCGCCATGGGCACATCCTTCGGCGCTGCATCGCCGCGCTCGTAGATGTCGCCCAGGCTGAACATCGACGCAGCCATCCCCTGGCGAGCGGCGGACTGCAGGAGCTCGATTGCCTCCCTGCCGTTGCGCGCGGCGCCCTTGCCGTCACGCAGCATCAGGGCGAGGTTGTGCTTGGCGATCGCCAGATCAGCTTCGACGGCCCTGCGATACCACTCGATGGCCTTGGCAAAATTGCGCTCGAGCATGAAGCCGCGCTCGTACATCACCGCGACGTTGAAGGCCGATTGCGCGGAGCCGGACTGTGCCGCGCGCAGCAGCCAGCCCGCGCCGGCCTGGGGGTCCTTGGGCATGCCGATGCCCTGCACCAGCCGGCGCGCCAGCTCTTCCATGGCGGCGATGCTGCCTGCGTCGGCCCGATCTCTCAGCTCGCCGGCCGGCATCCCCGCCCAGTCGAGGGACCGGCTGGGCATGGGCGGCGCCGGGGGAGGGGACGAAGGCGCGGGTGAAGGGACCGGGGCGGCCGGCACGCGAAGGAGTTCGGCGCGTGCAGGTGCCGGCGCCTGGGGAGGGGGCGCCGGTTCTGGCGCCGGAGCTGGCGTAGGAGGCGGCGGCGGTGCGGCGACCGCCATCACCTGCTCTTCTGCCGGTGCGGCGGGTGGATGAGGCCGTGGTGATTCGACCATCGCCACGACGGCCTGTGCCTCCGGAGCGTCCTCCGACGAGCGGCTCACCCAGGCGCCGACGCCCGCTGCCGACGCGACGACAATCGCGAACGATGCCACAATAACGGGCCGCTTCAGCAGGGAGGGGGCGGCGGCTGGCTTGCCGGTCATCCCCGAAGAATAGCCGAGACCGACCGCTGCTGCGAAGGTATCGCGCGGTGGCGCACGACGATGAGGGCCGTCAGCAGCAGTACCGCGCCGGCCTGATGCAGGGTGGCGATCGGGATGCTGACGCCGCTCAGGATCGTGGCAACGCCGAGGCCGAGCTGGAAAAAGGCAATGGCCGCCGCGGCCAGCGTCTCGGAGCGCGGCGCGCGCCACGCCATGACCAGTACGCCGAGGAACAGGAGCTTCGCCAGCCACCGATGGACGAACTGGATGGTCGTGCCGTTCTCGAAGAAGTTGATCCACCACGGCGAAAGGTCGAACAGGCCGGGTGGAATCCAGTAGCCCGACATGGTCGGGAACGTGCTGTGCGCGGTACCGGCGCGCAGGCCGGCCACGAAGGCACCCCAGATCATCACCACCGCCAAGAAGCCGATCAACGCCGTCGACTTGCGTGCGGTCTTGGGATCATCGCGACGGATGCCGGAGGGGATGAGCTGGAGGATCAGCCAGACCGTGTAGGCATACAGCACGACCGCCAGCATGAGATGGGCGGCGAGCCGATAGTGGCTGACCGAGGGCCGGTCCACGAGACCCGAGGCCACCATCGCCCAGCCCATCGCGCCCTGCAGGCCGCCCAGCACGAGAAGCGCGAGGAGGCGGGGCTTGAGATACGCGTTGAGGGCGCCGCGCCACCAGAACCAGGCCAGCGGCAGGGCAAAGACGAGACCGATCAGCCGGCCCCACAGGCGGTGGATGTACTCCAGCCAGAAGATCTCGCGAAACTCGGGCACCGTGAAGTCGCGGTTCACGAGCCGTCCCTGGGGCGAGGCCAGGTACTTCTGCAGTTCGGCCTGCCAGGCCGCATCGGACAGCGGCGGCAGCCACCCGGTGACCGGCCGCCATTCGACCATCGACAGGCCCGATTCGGTGAGCCGCGTCAGCGCGCCGATCACGATCATGAAGAAGATCATGCCGGCGACGACGATCAGCCACTGGCGCACGGAGGCGGGGACTTGTTGCATGGCCGCCGGAACATGGGGGAAGCGGGAGCCGCCGTCATCAGGCATAAATGTCGCGAAGGACGGCGTCGTCTTGCGCTCGCCGGCCGCCTTGTTTAACGGTTCGCGTACGAACAATTTTCATCCATCCTTCCGGAATATCGCAATGACTGCGTCCCCGCTGGCCCCGCCGGTCACCTTCGGGTCGAGCTTCAATGACTTCTACGATCGTGAAGGCCTGGTCAGATTGGATGCCGCCTTCGTCGCGTGGCTGAAGGATGCGAATGTCGACGTCCATGCCCGCCTGCTGGCGGCGCGCGCCGCGCCGGACGCGATGGCCGCGAAGGACGAATCCAATCTCCTGATCGAGCTGGCTCGCCCGCTCGAAGACTTTGTCGGGGCACTCTTCGGCGTCGCTCACGAAGCGGCCGAATTGCGCGCCCGCCACAGCCGCCTGGCGCCGCTCTACGACTGCAAGCGCCTGTTCGTGCAGCGCTACGTCGCCCGCGCCCTCAAGCCCGACGCCGCGGCCGCCCTCGACGGCGCCGCCGTCACGGCAGCCGTGAACCTCCCCGTCACCTTCGAGGCCGGGCTCGAAGCCTGGGAACTGGCATTCGCGCTGGCGGTTCGCGCGCAGATCGGGGCCGAGTTCAAGGTCGAGACGCCGACGCCCGAGGTCGAGGCCCTGACGCGCTACGCCGCCTGGGCGCTGCACCATCCCGAGGGCAAGCGCCGGCACCGGGACGGGCCGCTGTTCAAGGTGCCGCACAAGCTCGACTTCGAGCATCTCGTTCCGATCGAGACCGAGATCGTCGACGGCGTGACGCGCATGAAGCTGCCGCGGCCGATGCTGCGCCATCGCGAGGGCTTTGCGCTCACCGACCCGGGCTTCGGTCTGGTGCGCGCCCTCGATCACGCCAACTACTGCATCTGGTGTCACAACCAGGGCAAGGACAGCTGCTCGCGCGGTCTCAGGGATCGCAAGACCGGCGCTTTTCAGAAGTCGCCGTTCGGGGTGACGCTCGCGGGCTGTCCGCTCGAGGAAAAGATCTCGGAGATGAACCTGCTGAAGAGCGAGGGATTCTCCATCGGCGCGCTGGCGATGGCCGCGGTCGACAATCCGCTGCTGGCGGCCACCGGCCACCGCATCTGCAACGACTGCATGAAGGCCTGCATCTACCAGAAGCAGGAACCGGTCGACATCCCGCAGATCGAGACCCGCACGTTGAAGGACGTGCTGGGCCTGCCGTGGGGCTTCGAGATCTACTCGCTGCTGACGCGCTGGAATCCGCTCAACCTGCGCCGGCCGGTCCCGCGTTCCTCCACGGGGCGCACGGTACTGGTGGTCGGCCTCGGCCCGGCGGGCTTCAATCTCGCGCATCACCTGATGAACGACGGCCACACGGTGGTGGCCATCGACGGGCTGAAGATCGAGCCTTTGCCCGAGGCGCAGTCGGGCGTGGCGATGGACGGCACGCGCGTGCCGTTCGCGGCGGTGCAGGACGTCGCGACCCTGCGCGAGAATCTCGGCGAGCGGGCGATGGCGGGGTTCGGCGGCGTTGCCGAGTACGGCATCACGGTTCGCTGGGACAAGAACTACCTGAAGATGGTGCGGCTGCTGCTGGAGCGGCGGGCGCAGTTCTCGATGTTCGGCGGCGTGCGCTTCGGCGGCACGGTGACGGTCGAGAGCGCCTTCGCCATGGGCTTCGACCACATCGCGCTCTGCGCCGGTGCCGGCAAGCCCACCGTGCTCGATCTGCCCAACGGCCTGGCGCGCGGCGTGCGCGCGGCGTCGGATTTCCTGATGGCCCTGCAGCTCACCGGCGCCGCCAAGAAGGACTCGATCGCCAATCTGCAGATCCGCCTGCCGGTCGTGGTGATCGGCGGCGGCCTGACCGCCATCGACACCGCGACCGAGTCGCTGGCCTACTATCCGCTGCAGGTCGAGAAGTTCCTCGTCCGCCACGAGACGCTCGTTGCCGAGCGCGGCGAGGCGGCGGTGGGCGCGAACTGGTCGCCCGAGGAGCGCGAGATCGCCCAAGAGTTCATCGCGCATGCCAGGGCCATTCGGGCCGAGCGCGAACAGGCGGCGCGCGAGGGCCGCGAGCCTGCGATCACGAAGCTGGTGAACGGCTGGGGCGGCGTGTCGCTGGTCTATCGCCGTCGCCTGATCGATTCGCCGTCCTACACGCTGAACCATGAGGAAGTGCTGAAGGCGCTCGAGGAAGACATCCGCTTCGTCGAGGGCCTGTCACCCGTGGCGGTCGAGATCGACGAGGCGGGACAGGCGACGGCGCTGAAGGTGGCGGGTGAGCAGAATGGTGCCAAGGTCGAGGCGACCCTGCCGGCCCGCACGATCCTTGTCGCCGCCGGCACGCAGCCCAACACGGTGCTGGCGCGCGAGGATGCGACGCATGCCTTCATCGACGGCAAGTATTTCCGCGCGCTCGACGAGGCCGGCAATCCCGTTACGCCTGAGCGCGTCTGCAAGCCCGGCGACGTGCGCGTGCTGATGTACCGCCACGCCGACGACCGTTTCATGTCGTTCTTCGGCGACCTGCATCCCTCGTTCGCCGGCAACGTCGTGAAGGCGATGGGCGGGGCCAAGCAGGGCTATCCGGTGCTGACGCGGGCGATGACGGCACTGCCGCCGGCCCGGCGCACACCGGCGGAGATCCTCGACGAGGCCAACCGTTCCTGGCGCGCCCGCGTGGTTCGCGTCGACCGGCTGACGCCCACCATCATCGAGGTCATCGTCGAGGCGCCGGCCGCAGCGCGCAACTTCGAGCCTGGCCAGTTCTATCGCCTGCAGAACTACGAGGCGTGCTCGCTGCGGGCCGAGGGCACCCTGCTCACCATGGAAGGCCTCGCACTGACCGGTGCGTGGGTCGACAAGGAGAAGGGCCTGCTGTCCCTGATCGCGCTGGAAATGGGCGGCTCGTCCGATCTCTGCGCAATGCTGAAGCCCGGCGAGCCGGTGATCGTCATGGGACCGACCGGCGCGCCGACCGAGATCGAGCCCGGTGAGACCGTCGTGCTGGTGGGCGGCGGCCTCGGCAATGCGGTTCTCTTTTCGATCGGCCAGGCCTTCCGCAAGGCCGGCAGCAAGGTGCTCTACTTCGCCGGCTACAAGCGCATGATCGACCGCTACAAGGTCGAGGAGATCGAAGCTGCGGCCGACGTCGTCGTCTGGTGCTGCGACGAGGCGCCGGGCTTCGAGCCCGGCCGGCCGCAGGACAAGTCGGTGGTCACCAACATCGTCGAGGCGATGCGCCTCTACGCGTCGGGCGAACTCGGCGACCAGCCGATCCCGTTCAGTGCCGCCGACCGGATCGTGGCCATCGGTTCCGATGGCATGATGAACGCGGTGCGCCTGGCGCGGCATGCGGCGCTGAAGCCGTACCTGAAGCCCGAGCACGTGGCCTTCGGCTCGATCAACTCCCCCATGCAATGCATGATGAAGGAGATCTGCGCCCAGTGCCTGCAGCTGCACAGGGATCCGGAAACCGGCAAGGAGACGGTGGTCTTCTCCTGCTTCAACCAGGACCAGCGGCTCGACCTGGTCGATTTCAACAACCTGCGCCAGCGCCTGCGCCAGAACTCCGTGCAGGAAAAGATCGGCGCCCTGTGGATCGACCGCTCCCTCAGGCAGCTCGGGCAGCGCGGCTAGGGTCGAGGTCGCCCGGGCACATCCAGCCGCGGCCTTCCAGGCCGTCCATCCACCTATTCTCGCGCGGTGCAAGCGATAATGACTCCGGGAATCGCTTCCCGGAGCGGGGGAGGGCCCTTTCGCCGACAGTTATTTCGTTTGTTTCGTTTGTTTCGTTTATACGGCCTGACGGGCCGCCGGGACTCGGCTGATTTGATTTAATCCTACTCCAATTAGATGTTTGGAGAAATTAAATTGCGTCAACCCAGGACCTTCCGTGTGACGATGACCAGCAGGGCGATGGACGCGACGAGGATGACAAGGAGCGTGGTGATGATGCCGGCGGCCCGGCCGGGATTGACCTCGGTCGTCCGGGCGAGGCCGAACGCATGGGCCACGCGGCTGGCGACGAAGGCTATGCCCAGCGCATGGACCAGCACCCGCGAGCCGCCGCAGATCTCGAGCAGGGCCAGCAGGACCAGCACCAGCGCGGCATATTCGGCGAAGTTCCCGAACACGCGGCTGATGCGGCTCATTTCGGCGTCGCCGCCGTCGCCGATGCTGACCCGGCGCCGGAAGCGCTGACGGATCACGAGCGCCGAGAGCAGAACGCAGAGGAGGCCGGTCAGCGCGGCGTAGAAGGCGGTGACGAACGGCAGGGCCGGCATGGCCATGAGGGGTCTCCTGGAGAGGGATGTACGAGCTTCGATAGGGTTCGTCGTCTCAGGGCGGGGGCAGCCCGCCCGAACCGTAGCACCCCTCGAATGCCTTGGGGCGTCGAAGGGGCGTGCGCCGACAACGAAACCCGCGTCGCGGCCGCTGTCACTTCCGGCCGCGCCACGGGTGCAAGAGCAGGGGGCCCGCAATCAGGCTGCCGAAGGTGACGATGCCGACGGCGATCGCGACGAAGACGCCGGGCAGGCCCCAGCCGAGATGCTCGATGGCGAACCAGCCGCCCAAGGAGGCCACGAACAGGCGCGCCACGCCGGCGGCGAACGGCGCCTTCATGCGGCCCGCCCCCTGGCTCGCGAAGGAGAGCGTCATGCCGATGCCGAACACGAAGTAGAAAGGCGCGACGCGCGTGACGTAGGCCACGGTCGCCGCGACCACCTCGGGATCGTCGGTGAAGAGGCGGGCCCAGCCTTCGGGGAACAGAGCCACCGCCCAGCCGAAGGCGCCGATACCGAGGCCCGCGACCAGGCTGCCGATCCAGGCGGCGCGCACGGCGCGGCGCCAGTCGTTGGCGCCGGCGGCGACGCCCACGATCGTCGTCAGGCCGGAGCCGATGCCGAAGGCCAGCGGCACGAGCATGAATTCGAGGCGCACGCCGATCCCGTAGCCGGCCAGCGCGGCGATGCCGAAGCGGCCCACGAGACCCGTGACCAGCATGGCGGTCAGGTTCGCGGTGAAGGCGGAGAAGGAGGCGATCAGGCCGACCCGCAGGATTTCCCAGAACAGCCGGCCCTGCAGGGGAATGCCGGTCGTGGCCGGCACGAAGCCCAGTTTGCCGCTCCACAGCGCGCGCGCCTGCAGCAGCGCCGACACCGCCGAGGTCAGCAGCGCGGAGATCGCGGGGCCCGCCATGCCCATGCCCGGCCAACCGCCGATGCCCAGCGCCAGCACGTAGGAGAGCGGCACCTGCGCGATCGAGGAGAGCAGCATGTAGCGGCCGGGCGTGGCCGCATCGCCGCCGCCCCGCAGCAGGGCCGAGAGGAAGAAATTGGCCCAGATGAACAGCGAGCCGCTGAACAGCACATGGGAATAGGTGAGCGCCTTGGCGAGCGCCGCTCCCTCACCGCCCAGCAGCCGGTAGAGCGAGGGCGCGACCGTCCAGGCAAGCAGGGTGAACAACAGCGCCAGTACCGTGCCGAGGACCAGTGCGTGCAGCACCAGGGCGCGGGCGTCTGCGGTACGGCCGGCCCCCAGGGTGCGGGCCATGGCAGCCGCCACGCCGCCGCCCATGCCGCCCGCCGCCATCATGGTCATCATCATCATGAGCGGGAACACGAGCGCGAAGCCCGCCAGCGCCTCGGTGCCCAGGCGGCCGAAGATGAAGGTCTCGGCGATGGCCACCAGGGTCTGGACGATCATGACGGCCGTGGTGGGGGCCGACAGCTTCCACAGGCTCTTGCCGATGGGCGCGGTGAGGAGGGGGTGCGACAGGGCCGGGACTCCAAATAAGTGCATATACACGATATCAGGCCGCGCCCTCGTGTCACCTTACAAACGTTGCGTGAAGCGTTAGCTTTTGCGCATGAGCCAGACGGAACGTCCCCTCGCCAAGCCCTCGGTCCAGGTCGAGAACGACCGTGTCATCGTCACGGAATGGCGGTTCCCGCCCGGCGGCCACACCGGGTGGCACCGCCACGCCCACGACTATGTCGTGGTGCCCATCACCACGGGCGAGTTGCATATCTTCGACGGCAAGGCGACCGTGCCGGCGCCGCTGCGGGCTGGCGTTTCCTACTCCCGCCAGACCGGGGTCGAGCACGACGTCATAAATCCCAACGATTTCGAGTTCGTTTTCGTCGAGATCGAACTCAAGGCTTGATGCTACCGCCGGGCTGCCCCGCGCCTGGTCGCATTGACTTGACTGCCTGCAGGGGTCATATGGGGTCCGCCCAGCGGTCCGGCCCGATTCTCGAGCCTTATGAGACTGCTCCAAGTCCAGCGGAAAGAATGGACTAAACTACGGAAATTAAATGAGTTTTGAGAGTTTGGGGCTGAGCGCCCCGGTACTGCAGGCAGTGGCCGACAAGGGCTACACGACGCCTACCCTCATCCAGGAAAAGGCCATCCCCATCGTCCTGATGGGTCGCGATGTGCTCGGATGCGCCCAGACGGGCACCGGCAAGACCGCCTCCTTCGTCCTCCCGATGATCGACATTCTCTCGGAGGGCCGCGCCAAGGCACGCATGCCGCGCTCGCTCATCCTGGAGCCGACGCGTGAACTGGCCGCCCAGGTGGCCGAAAACTTCGAAATCTACGGCAAGAACCACAAGCTCAACATGGCGCTGCTGATCGGCGGCGTGAGCTTCCCTGACCAGGAGCGCGCCCTCGAACGCGGTGCCGACGTCCTGATCGCGACGCCCGGCCGGCTGCTCGACCATTTCGAGCGCGGCGGTATCCTGTTGAACGACGTCAAGATCCTGGTGATCGACGAAGCCGACCGCATGCTCGACATGGGCTTCATCCCCGACGTCGAGCGCATCGTCGCCACCCTGCCGCCGCTGCGCCAGACCCTGTTCTTCTCGGCCACCATGCCGCCCGAGATCAAGCGCTTGGCCGACCGCTTCCTGAGCAACCCCAAGGAAGT
Organism: Reyranella sp.; assembly: GCF_030651995.1. Classification (GTDB taxonomy): domain Bacteria; phylum Pseudomonadota; class Alphaproteobacteria; order Reyranellales; family Reyranellaceae; genus Reyranella. The sequence continues at coordinate 3,883 of NZ_JAUSBN010000045.1, read as the reverse complement.
CACGGTTTCGGCGCCGGCCTCGGCCTCCGCAACCATCGTGCAGGGCCTCACGGTCGTTCAGGAAGACGACAAGCGCGAGGCGCTGCGGGCCCTGATCAAGGAACAGGACATCAAGAACGCCATCGTCTTCTGCAACCGCAAGAAGGACGTGGCAATCCTGCAGACTTCGCTGAAGAAGCACGGCTTCAATGCCGGCGCGCTGCATGGCGACATGAGCCAGCCCGCGCGCATGGAGACGCTTGATAAGTTCAAGCAGGGCGAAATCCAGATCCTGGTCGCCTCCGACGTCGCCGCCCGCGGCCTCGACATCGTGGCGATGAGCCACGTGTTCAATTTCGACGTGCCGTTCTCGCCCGAGGACTACGTTCATCGCATCGGCCGCACCGGCCGTGCCGGCCTGACCGGCCATTCCTTCACCCTCGCGTCGCCCGACGAGGGCCCCCTCGTTGACGCAATCGAGAAGCTGATCGGGACCACCATCCCGAGGGTTGAAGTGCCGGGTATGGAGACGTTGGCGTTCGAGCCGTCCGACGGACGCCGTCGGGGGCGCAGCCGTGGCCGGAGCAGTTCGAGCAGCAGCAGCAGTCGCAGCCGCAGTTCCAGCAGCCGTCCGCCGCGCGAGCCGCGCCCCGAGGTCGAAGCCCGTCCCGAGCGTGAGGCCCGCCCCGAGGTCGAAGCCCGTCCGGAACGCGCGGCCCGCCCCGAGCGGGAAGCCCGTACCGAACGCCAGCCGCAGCCGCGGGCCGAGCGGTCCCCTCGCGAGCCCCGCCCTGAGCGCGAGCCGCGGTCCGACCGTGACACCCGGTCGTCTGCGGCTCCGTCGTCCTCGCGCAGCCGGTCTGACCGCCCGCGCCCGGACCGTCGTGACCGGGACGATACGCCGGCGCCCATGGGCCTCGGCGATCACGTGCCGGCTTTCCTCGCCCGTCCGACGCGCTAGGATCGCGCGTCGCGGCGGAGGGCGTTCATGCAGACCATTTTCGTCATGGTGAAGTGCGAGCTCGGCAAGGCCTACGAGGTTGCCGACAATGCCGTCGCCGTCGAGCAGGTGTCGGAGGTCTATTCGACCTCCGGGCAATACGATCTCCTGATGAAGTGCTATCTCGACGCGAAGACCGACATCGGCCATTTCGTGACGAGCCAGATCCAGACGCTGCCTGGGGTGAAGGACACTTTCACCCTGATCACCTTCAAGGCGTTTTCCTGAGCACGGCCCTTCCGCGCCAGCATCTTCCGCGGGGCGAGGACTTCCTGCTCCTCCCGCCGTCTCTTCAGCCTTACGCCTACCGTAACGTCGACAAGCTGTTCGCCCATCGCGCGATCCGGCGCGGCCCCCGTTCCCGGGAGCTTCCGCGCGCGGCCGAGATCGCGCCGGTCTATGTCGCCGGCGATCGAGAACACGACGTCGCCTCGTTCATGGACCGCAACGTGATGGTGGGCATCCTGGTGGTCCATCGCGGCAGGATCGTGCTCGAACGCTACGGCCTCGGCCTCCAGGAGCACGACCGCTGGTCGACCATGTCGACCGTGAAGTCGATGACGGCGATGCTGGTTGGCGCGGCGGTGCAGGACGGCGCCATCAGGTCGATCGACGATCCGCTGACCACCTACCTGCCGGCGCTCAGGGACTCGGCCTATGAGGGCGTGACCCTGCGGCACGTCATGACGATGTCGTCGGGTGTGCGCTGGACCGAGATCTATCCCGACCGGAACTCCGACGTGAACCGCTACTCGAAGTCGCTGGCCGACAAGGTGCCCGACGGCGTGCTGAAGCTGATGGCCTCGCTGCCGCGCGCCCATCCGCCGGGCAGCAGCTTTCTCTACAATTCGGGCGACACGTTCCTGCTCGGCGCCGCGCTCACCCGCGCCATTGGGAAGCCCCTGGCCGACTACATGTCGGAGAAGGTCTGGCAGCCGGCCGGCATGGAGTGCGATGCCTTCTATACGCTGGAGAGCGACGGCGGGCAGGAGATCGGCGGCAGCCGCGCCGGCATGGTCCTGCGCGACTTCGGCCGCTTCGCCGAGTTCGTACGCAACGACGGTGTCATAGACGGCACGCGCGTGCTGCCCGAGGGCTGGGTCGAGGCGGCGGCGACGCCTGCCTTCATGGTACCGGCGCCGTCCGTCCCCGACATCACGCATTACGGCTACAGCTGGTGGCTGGGCGACGGCGTGATGGCGGCGCTGGGCCATGCCGGTCAACGGATCGACATCTTCCGGAGCGATAATCTGGTGGTGGTGACGCTTGCCGCGCTGCCGCAGCCGCCCTATGTGCCGGCCACCGATCATGATCGCCGTGCGGAGATCGTCACCTTCACGCAGGCCGTGAGGGCGGCCTGCACGGCCTCCAACGCAGAGAGCTGACGCATGTCGACGACGCCCACCAAGAAGATCGAAGTCTTCGTCGAACGGATCGTGATGGGCAGCCGCTGGCTGCAGGCACCGCTCTACATCGGTCTGGTGGTGGTGCTGGGCGTCGTGGTGGTGAAGTTTCCCTTCAAGATCTGGGATCTGATGAGCAAGGCGATCACCGCCGAGGAGGCTGATCTCGTGCTGGCGGTGCTGTCGCTGGTCGACCTGATCATGGTCGCCAACCTCGTCGTGATGGTGATCATCTCGGGCTACGAGAACTTCGTGAGCCACATCGATGTCGACGGTACGCGCGACAGGCTCGCCTGGTTCGGCAAGCTCGATGCGGGCTCGCTCAAGATCAAGCTGGCGAGTTCGATCGTGGCGATCTCGTCGATCCACCTGCTGCAACGCTTCCTCGAGGCTGGCGACTATGACAACAGCAAGCTCTACGCGCTTGTCGTCATGCACATGGCCTTCGTGGTATCGGCATTGATGCTGACCTACATCGACAAGATCGCCTACGAGAAGAAGGCGGGCGGGCATTGAGCCGCGGGGGCAAGGCGGCTCTCGCCATCTGGGTCGACATCGAGCCGGCCGACGCTGCCTTCTTCGAGCACTGGCACAGTCGGGAGCATCTCGAGGAGCGCGTCTCCTGTCCCGGCTGGCTGCGCGGCAGCCGCTTCCAGGGGGTGACGCGGCCCGGTCGCCACCTGTTGTTCTACGACGCCGAGAATGCCGCGGCCTTCGAGAGCGAGACCTACTACGCCCGGCTGCGCGCCCCGAGCGAGATGAGCCGCGCGATCTTTCCGAAGTTCCGCAACACCTCGCGCACCGTCTGCGCTGTCGAGCAGCGCTGGGGCGAGGGGATCGGCGCGGCCGTTCTGACCTTGCGCATGAAGGGCAGCAACGTCGCGCCCTTCGACCGGCTCGCCTCGCCGGAGACGGCCCGCGTCGACCTGCTCAGCGGCCGCGCCAACGTCGGCCAGGCGCCCACGGCCGAGAAAGACCTGCGCGGCGCGCCCGACCTGCAGATCGAACGGGCGCTGGTCGCCTTCTTCTGGTCGGTCGAAGCCGCCCAGGCCGCGCGCGACCGCCACGCACCCGAGGGCGAAGTCTTCGCGCTGCGCCACACCGTGTCGAAGGGCGATCTCGTCTGACTCGTTCTTCTCCTCCCGTTAAACGGCGGAGGAAAAGATCTTCGTTCTTCGGCGGTCTAGGGTTTTTCCGATCGAGATAGAATCACCCCTGCCACCAACCTCATGCTGAGGAGGCCCGCAGGGCCGTCTCGAAGCATGGGCACGAGCACCACGTTTGTTGCCTATCCTTCGAGATGCACGCCTTTGGCGTGCTCCTCAGAGTCTGACTCGAAATGAAAGCAGCAAAAACAACAGACTATGAACGGGCCCGATAACCTCACCCTGAGGAGCATCGCGCAGCGATGCGTCTCGTCGCGCGGAGTAACCTCCGCGCTGGGGTGGGAACGAGCACCCCGTCCGTTGCCCATCCTTCGAGACGCGCCGCGGGGCGGCGC
>NZ_JAUSBN010000027.1 GCF_030651995.1 Reyranella sp. | reverse complement strand
CCCCCCTTTTTGCAGCCGCCGGTCGCCGAAACCGCCCAGACCGTACTCCATACCCGACATCCAATTCTCCGCCCGCTGTGCTTCGGACAGAGAATCGAACCGCCTTACTCGACGCAACTACGATGTGTGAATGCGATAGCCCTAGCGGGGTAGAGGAACATGAGGGCTACTTCCGCATCGCCTGGCTTTCGTCCGGCGTCATCGGGCGTTCGCGGAAGGAGAGGATGCGGCCGCGGATCGTGCCGAAGCCGGTCTGGGCCTCGAGCTTGGCGGGATAGCGCATCTGGCTCTGGTCCAGGCGGGCCAGCCAGATGCGCATCGGCCGCTCGCGCTCGGTCTCGGCCTCCTTCGGTGCGCTGTCGAACTCGCCGGCCACGCGCCGGGTGAAGATCTCGCAGACGAGAACGTCGCCCTGCGCGCCGGGGATGCCCGACTTGGCGGCTGACTCGGTGCCGACCTTCTTGATGATCACGTCGATGCGGCGCTTGCCGTCGTTACTCTGCACCGTGCGGTCGCAGGCCGCGTCGCCGGCCATGCCGACGCTCAGTCCCGCCGAGAGCGGGTCGAGCGAACCGCGCCGCTGCTCCTCGGAAATGGTGTTCTGCGGCGACGGCTTGTAGGCCGGGTTGTGGGTCTCCTGGATCGTGCCGCCGGCATACTGCGCGACCCAGGTGCGCGGCTTGTCGCCGACGACGATGGAGAGCGAACCGGCGGCCGGCCGGGCTCCCTCGGGAGAGAAACCGCCCCAGGCGCGATTGCGGCCGTCATAGTGCATGGTGACCGCGCGCAGGATGCCTTCCTTGAAGGTCCGGCTTTCGATGTCATAGCTGGAGCCGTTGAACTTCGCCGTGAGGTCGATGCGGAAGCCGGAGAGGCCGGCAAAGGTGATCTCGTAGGCAATGTCGACCTGCCGCGCGCCAAGCGCGGTGCTCTGGGCGGCGGTCTGGGCCGCCGCCACGCCCGGCACGGCCGTGCTCAGGACAATCGCTGCCAGGGCCTTACGAAATCTCATGAGACTCCCTTTCCCTGAAGGGCTTACGTCGGCTCGCTCGGCAGGATAGAAGGCCGCGGCGCCCTTCGCCATCCAACATGGTGGCCCAATAAGGCATTTTTCGTTCATGTCGAACCCCGGCCCTGACGGCATCCCCAAGGTGGACGGACCCCGTGCCTGGGGCGTGATCAAGATTCTCGGGCGCCATCTGTGGCCGAAGAATGAACTGGCGCTGCGCGTGCGGGTCATGATCGCCCTGGTGCTGCTGGTGGTGGCCAAGGTCACGAACGTCTACGTCCCGCTTCTCTACAAGGACGCCGTGGATGCGCTGGGAACGCCCGCCGCCCAGGCAGTCGCGGTCCCGATCGCCCTGATCGTCGCCTACGGGGCTGCCCGCGTGCTGGCTCAGGCCTTCGGCGAAATTCGGGACGCCATTTTTGCCCCGGTGGCCCAGCGGGCGATCCGCAATCTGGCGCTCGAAGTGTTCGGCCATCTCCATGCACTGTCTCTGCGATTCCATCTGGAGCGGCAGACCGGCGGGATCAGCCGCGTCATCGAGCGCGGCACGCAGGGCATGGACTTCCTGATCCGCTTCACGACCTTCAACATCCTGCCGACGCTGTTCGAGATCGTCCTGGTCGGGGCCATCCTGTGGAGCCTCTACGACTGGCGCTTCTCCGTCGTGACCCTGGTCGTGGTCGGCGTCTACATCGTCTTCTCGATCGTCTTCTCGGAATGGCGCATCAAGTTCGTGCGCTCGATGAACGAGGCCGACACCGAGGCGAATGCCAAGGCGATCGACAGCCTGCTGAACTTCGAGACCGTGAAGTATTTCGGCAACGAGCCGCACGAAGCCCGGCGCTACGATGTCGGCCGCCGGCGCTACGAGGACGCGGCCATCCGCTCCAGCCGCACGCTCTCGCTGCTCAACATCGGGCAGGGAGCCATCATCGCGGTCGGCCTCGTGGCGGTGATGGTAATGGCGGGCCAGGGCGTTGTCGCCGGCACGATGACGATCGGCGACTTCGTGGCGGTCAATGCCTTCCTGATCCAGCTCTACATGCCGCTCAACATGCTGGGCTTCGCCTACCGCGAGATCCGCAACGCGCTGGTCAACATGGAAAAGATGTTCGGGCTGCTGGGCGTGCCGGCAGAGATCGCCGACAGGCCGGGCGCGCCGCCGCTCGCCGTGGCCGGGGCTGAGATCGTGTTCGATCATGTCGATTTCCACTACGACGCGTCGCGGCCGATCCTGCACGATGTCAGCTTTCGCGTGGCGCCCGGCCACACGGTGGCCATCGTGGGTTCAAGCGGCGCCGGCAAGTCGACCATTTCGCGCATCCTGTTCCGCTTCTACGACGTGTCGGCCGGTCATGTGCGCATCGACGGGCAGGACATCCGCGACGTCCAGCAGGCGAGCCTGCGCGCCGCGATCGGGGTCGTGCCGCAGGACACCGTGCTGTTCAACGACACGATCTACTACAACATCGCCTACGGCCGCCCCGGCGCCAGCCGCGAGGAGGTCGAGGAGGCCGCCCGCCTGGCCCGCATCCACGATTTCATCGTGGCCCTGCCGCAGGGCTACGAAGCCATGGTGGGCGAGCGCGGGCTGAAGCTCTCCGGCGGCGAGAAGCAGCGCGTGGCGATCGCGCGGACCATCCTCAAGAATCCGCGCATCCTGTTGTTCGACGAAGCGACCAGCGCGCTCGATACCCGCACCGAGCAGGAGATCCAGCGCTCGCTGGAAGAGGTCAGCCGCGGCCGCACCACGGTGATGATCGCCCATCGCCTGTCGACCATTATCAACGCCGACGAGATCATCGTGCTCGACCGCGGCCGCGTGGCCGAGCGGGGCCGCCATGGCGAGCTGCTGGCCCGCGACGGGCTGTACGCCGACATGTGGCGCCGCCAGCAGGAAGCCGCCGCCGAGGCCGAACGGCGCATCGAGGAGCCGGCCTCCTTTCGCGCCGAGGGGCATCTGCGTGTCGGCGATTAGGCCGGCGGCCACCGGCCCCTGGCGCTCCCTCGTTCCCGTCTTCGCCGCCTGCGCCGCCATCGGCCTGCAGTCGGGCGCGGTGATGCCGCTGGTGCCGCTCGCGCTGGAGCGGCAGGGCGAGGACAAGCTCACCATCGGCATCGTCGCCGCCGCCTGGGCGCTCGGCATGCTCACGACCGGGCCCCACATTCCGCGACTGGCCGCCCGCTTCGGCGCCGTGCCGCTCATCCTGGCCGCCGTCCTGGCCGGTTCCCTGTGCACGGTCGGCTATACGCTGACCGCGGGTCCGGTCGCCTGGTTCGTGCTCTCCTTCCTGCACGGCGCGGTCGGTGGCGTGCCGTGGGTGGTGAGCGAGATCTGGATGAACCTCGTCGTCGAGGAGAAGCGGCGCGGCCGGGTCATGGCGATCTATGCCGCGATGTTCGCGGGCGGCATGGCGCTGGGACCCTTGGTGCTGCAGATCGTCGGCGTCTACGGGCCGGTGCCGTTCCTGACCTGCGCCGGGCTCGCCCTTCTGGTCGCCCTGCCGCTGCTGCCCTACAGGTACCGGGCGCCGGCGATCCGGCATCACGCCGACAGTGGCTACGGCGCCATCTTCGTGGCGGCGCCGCTGGCCATGCTGGCGGCCTTTGCGGGAGGCCTGGGCGAACAGGTCGCCTTCAGTTTCCTGCCGGTCTATGCGGTCAGTGCCGGCGTCGCGCCGGAGACCGGCGCGCTGTGGCTTTCGGCCTTCGTCGTCGGCAACGTGGCCCTGCAGTGGCCGATCGGCTGGCTGGCCGACCATGTCGACCGGCGGGGCGTGCTGGCGGGCTGCACGCTGATCAGCGCCGCGCTGGTGATCGGCCTCACCTTCGTGCCGGCCCAGTCGTTCGCCATCGTGGGCGTCATCATGCTGTGGGGCGGCATCTCGTTCGCGATCTATCCGGTGGGCCTGGCACTGCTCGGCCAGCGCTTTCACGGTGGCGACATCGCCCGCGCGAATACCGCCTTCAGCCTGATCTATGTCGTGGGCGGGCTGGTCGGCCGGCCACTCACGGGGGCGGCCATGGATGCGGTGGGCGAACCCGGCCTCGGCTGGACGCTGGGCTTTTTCTACGCGGTCGCGACGGTCGGCGCCTTGCTGGCAATGCGTCGCCGCGGCTGATAAGTCTGGCCGCCGATGAGTGCGTCCGCAGCGATTTCCGGCGTGCCGGCCGATCCGCTTCTCGAGCCCCTGCTGAAGGGCGACCGGCGGGCGCTGGCGCAGGCCATTACCCTGATCGAATCGACCCGCAGCGACCACCGCGCGCGCGCCGATGCGCTGCTGGCCGAGGTGCTGCCGCATACCGGCAAATCGGTGCGGCTCGGCATCACCGGCGTGCCCGGCGTCGGCAAGTCCACCCTGATCGAGCGTTTCGGCCTGTCGCTGCTGGAGCGCGGCCGGTCGCTCGCGGTGCTGGCGATCGATCCCTCGTCCAAGCGCGGCGGCGGCTCGATCCTGGGGGACAAGACGCGCATGGAAGAGCTGTCGCGGCGCCGGGAGGCCTTCATCCGGCCGTCGCCGGCCGGAATCACCCTGGGCGGCGTCGCCCGGCGCACGCGGGAGACGATGCTGCTGGTGGAAGCCGCCGGGTTCGACACCGTGATCGTCGAGACGGTGGGCGTCGGCCAGTCCGAGACCGCGGTCTCCGACATGGTCGACATGTTCATCGTGCTGCTGCTGCCCGCCGGCGGTGACGACCTGCAGGGCATCAAGCGCGGCGTGATCGAGCTCGCCGACCTGATCGTGGTCAACAAGGCCGACGGCGACCTGAAGGCCACCGCCAGGCGCTCGGCCGCCGACTACCAGCATGCGCTGCGCATGCTGCGCTCGCCGACCCCCGGCTGGACGCCCGAGGTCACCACCAGCTCGGCCCAGACGGGCGACGGCGTCCTCGAGATCTGGGACGTCGTCGAGCGCTTCAACCAGGCGGTGGGCGATAAGGGGATCCAGAGGCGCCGCGCCGAGCAGGCGCGCGCCTGGATGTGGAACGAGGTCGGCGAGACCCTGCTGGCGCAACTGAAGGCGCACCCCGACGTCCGGCGGCTGGTCGGCGGGCTGGAGCGCGAGGTCGAGGCCGGGCGGCTCACTCCCGCCGCGGCGGCCCGGTCCATGCTACAAGCCTTCCATGGCCGCTAAGTCCTTCCTGAAACGCGCGCGCCGCGCCGCCGAGGCCCAGAAGGAGCCCTTCTGGAAGCGCAAGACCCTGGCCGAGATGACCCAGCAGGAGTGGGAATCGCTCTGCGACGGCTGCGGCATGTGTTGCGTCAACAAGCTGGAATACGAGGGCACGGGCGAGCTTGCCCAGACCGATACCTGCTGCCGGCTGCTGGATCCCAGGACGGCGCTCTGCAAGGACTACAAGAACCGCAAGAAGATCGTGCCGGAGTGCATCCAGCTCACCCCAAAAGTGGTGGCCAAGATGGACTGGCTCCCCAGGACTTGTGGATACCGGCTGGTCCACTTGAAGCAGGACCTCTATTGGTGGCATCCCCTGGTCTCGGGCGATCCGAACACCGTGCACGAGGCGGGAATCTCGGCACGGGGGCGGGTGATCCCGGAGGACCAGGTCGAGGACATCAGCGAAAGAGTGGTGGATTGGTTCGCTTGACGGGCACCGTTTGGGCCCGTAAAAAGCCGGCCTTCCCGCCCTCCGGCGGGATCGTTTTTTTAGCGGATATCGCCATGCCTCGTCGTTGCGCCCTTTCGGGCAAGTCCGTCCAGTACGGCAACAATGTGAGCCACGCCAACAACAAGTCGAAGCGCCGGTTCATGTCGAACCTTCAGGTCGCTTCGGTGTTGTCCGATGCGTTGGGCCACGCGGTGCGCCTGCGCCTGACCCCCCGCGGCATCAAGACGATCGAGCACAATGGCGGCATCGACGCCTATCTGCTCGACACGAACGACAGCAAGCTCTCGCCCGAAATGAAGGTGCTGAAGCGCCGCGTCGTCTCGGCCAAGGGCAAGAAGGACGCGAAGAAGGCGGCCTGAGGGCTGAGCTTCGCTCAGCCCTCCAATTCGAACAGCATCAGAATGTTGCGCTGAAGCGGATTGAAGTTGTCGTCCGATATCAGCCAGAGCAGCGTCTCGCCCTTGGGGCCGCGCGTTGCCGCCAGCCCTTCGAGATTGTCGACCGCATAGGGTGAGGCAAGGCGCGCCAGCTCCTCGGGCCTCACGATTGCTCCGGGCCTGAGTTCAGACGCGTCGAACCGCATCACCCGGACCCGCACCCCGCGCACCATGTCGAAGGCCCGCTCGAGGGTGGCGAAGGAGCCGTCCGGCAGCACCGCCAGCGCGGTTGGCCTGTAGTCCGGAATCGTCGCGTAGCTGAATGAACTCCATGTGTATCGGCCGCTGCCGTCAGGCTTGCCGATCCAGCCCGCCACCGTCTCCGGCTGTCGGCTGTACTCTTCGCTGATCGCGATCACCGTGCCATCGGCCAGGGCGGCCAACGCCTCGATCCCGCCATTGGCCGGCTGGCGGCCGATGTCGGCGGGCCCCTCGACGGGCAGCGGCGTCGCGGTGAGCGACGGATAGCGCCACAGCCTGTGCCGGCGCTCGAAGGCCACCAGCCACGATCCGTCGGGCAGGCGCACGAACGCCTCCGCGTCGGCTTCCGGCTTGCTCTCGATCGGCTTGCCGTCGAGGCCGCGCAGCTGGCCCATCCGCGCATCGCTGAGGCCCACCAGCGTGCCGTTGGCGTCGAAGCGGGGCGTGGCGACGAGCCAGGCGCCCTCGTCGGAGATCGAGGTGAGGGTGCGATTGTCCGGCGTGACGTGGAGATCCGACAGGCCGCCGAAACTGCGCAGGTTGGCCCGCATCTCGAGGCCGCCTCGCCAGACCAGCCGACCGACACGGGCTGCCTTCGGCTCGTCGATCTTGAGCGTGAGCGCCGAGCTCTCGATCGTGATCGGCTGTTCCTGCGCCACCGCCGGCGGCGGCGACACGCCGGCGCAGGCGGCGACGAGCAGGCAGAGCGTGAGAAGGAGGCGGTTGGTCACGGGGATTGGAGCCGACTTGGCCGAAGGAACGGCGAACTTGAATTCAAGGCCCGTCGTCTCGACCGGAGCCGAGCGAAGCGAGGCGGAGTGGAGAGACCTTCTCTCCACGATCTGACGGCATTTAGTGGAGGGAAGGTCTCTCCACTCCGCGCTGAGCGCTCCGGTCGAGACGATGGAAAATTATGCATCCGACACCCCTCGAAGTTCTCGAGGGGCGCTCCGCTTCGGGCGGGCAAACCCCGCCCTGAGATGACGGAGTTTCTCGGGCCGAGCGCAAAGCAACTTTCTCTAGGCCGCGCGCTTGCCGGACTTGGTTCCGACCTTGCCGGCGCCCTTGCGTGAACCGCGGGCGGCGGCGGCGTCCTTCTTGTCGTCGTCGTCGAACAGGGAGGCGAGCTGCTCCATCATCGTGCCGCCGAGCTGGTCGGCGTCGACGATGGTGACGGCGCGGCGATAGTAGCGCGTGACGTCATGGCCGATACCGATGGCGACCAGTTCGACCGGCGAGCGCGTCTCGATCCAGTCGATGACGTCGCGCAGGTGCCGCTCGAGATAGTTGCCGGGATTGACCGACAGGGTCGAGTCGTCGACCGGCGCGCCGTCCGAGATCACCATCATGATCTTGCGCTCTTCGGGGCGTGGCAGCAGGCGGCTGTGCGCCCACAGCAGCGCCTCGCCGTCGATGTTCTCCTGGAGGATGCCCTCGCGCAGCATCAGGCCCAGGTTCTTGCGGGCGCGCCGCCACGGCGCATCGGCCGGCTTGTAGACGATGTGGCGCAGGTCGTTGAGGCGGCCCGGATTCGCAGGCTTGCCGGCGGCGAGCCACTGTTCGCGACTCTGACCGCCCTTCCAGGCACGCGTCGTGAAGCCCAGGATCTCGACCTTCACGCCGCAGCGCTCCAGCGTACGGGCCAGGATGTCGGCGCTCATCGCCGCGACCGTGATCGGGCGGCCGCGCATCGAGCCCGAATTGTCGATCAGCAGCGAGACCACGGTGTCGCGGAAGTTGGTGTCGCGCTCGGTCTTGAACGACAGAGCGTGCATCGGATTGGTGACGACGCGGGTGAGGCGCGCGGCGTCGAGAATGCCCTCGTCGAGATCGAACTCCCAGGCGCGATTCTGCTGCGCCATCAGGCGGCGCTGCAGCCGGTTGGCGAGCTTGCCGATCACGCCCTGAAGATGCGCCAGCTGCTGGTCGAGATGGTTGCGCAGGCGGCCCAGTTCCTCGGCGTCGCACAGCGCGTCGGCCTCGACGATCTCGTCGAACTTGTTGGAATAGGCGTGATACTGCTGGCCGGCCGGCTCGTTGCTGAGCGCACCCGGCGGCAGCCACGGACGCTCGGCGCGGCCCGGCTCCTCCTCGTCGCCCGAACCCATCTGCATCTCGGTCTGGGCCTGGTCGGCGGCGGTTTCGGAGGCGTCGTCCTGCTCGGAAGCGTCCTCGCTCTCCTCGCCCTGAGCGCCGTAGCCCTGGGTCTCGCTCGAATCGCTCTGGTCGTCGCCGGTCTCGTTCGACTGACCGTCGGCGTTCTCCTGGTCCTGCGAGTCCTCGTTGTCGTCGTCCTGCAGGTCTGCCGACTCGTCGCCAAGCTTGAGATCCCGGATGAGCTGGCGCGCGGCGCGGGCAAAGGCTTCCTGGTTCGTAAGCGACTCGCGCAGCTTCTGGAAGTCGCGACCGGCGGCGTTTTCCACGTCGGCGCGCCACATGTCGACCATCGCCTTGGCCGATTCCGGCGGCGCGGCGCCGAGCAGCTGCTCACGGGCGATCAGGCCGATCACGTCGGCGATCGGCGCGTCTTCCTTGGTCTTGATGCGCGCATGGCCACGCTGGTCGGAGCGCTGGCGCCACAGGGCGGAGAGGTTGTCTGCAACACCGACCATCTTGCGGGCACCCAGCGCCTCGACGCGGACCTGCTCGACCGCCTCGAATATCGCGCGCGCCGCCTCGCCGCGGGGCACGCGGCGCAGGTGGGTCTTGCGGTCGTGATGGCGCAGCTTCAGCGCCATCGAATCGGCCTCGCCGCGGACGCGGCTCACATCCTCGACCGGCAGATCGCGCGCCGGCACGGTGATGCGGGCTTCCTGGCCCAGCAGTGAACCGCCGTCGGGGACGAAGGCTACGTTCACTTCCTTGCGCGACACCGCCCGCATTGTGGTGGCGGTGACGCGACGAAACTCCTCGAGGGGAGTGGAGTCCTTGGCCATGCGGCCCTCTTTACTAACTTAGTGCAGCTTGCCGCCCTTGCCGCTGGATGCCGGCAATTCCTTGCCGAAGCAGCGCTGATAGTACTCCGCGAGCGTACTGCGCTCGACCTCGTCGCACTTGTTCAGGAAGGTGAGACGGAAGGCAAAGCCCACGTCACCCCCGAAGATGCGCGCATTCTCGGCCCAGGTGATCACCGTACGGGGCGACATGACGGTCGAGATGTCGCCGGCGATGAAGCCCGCACGCGTGAGGTCCGCCAGCGCCACCATGGCGGCGATGGTCTTGCGGCCCGCGTCGTTGTCATAGTGCGGCGTCTTGGCGGCGACGATGTTCACTTCCTGGTCGTGCGGCAGGTAGTTCAGCGTCGTCACGATCGACCAGCGGTCCATCTGACCCTGGTTGATCTGCTGCGTGCCGTGATAGAGGCCGGTCGTGTCGCCGAGGCCGACCGTGTTGGCGGTCGAGAACAGGCGGAACGCCGGATGCGGATGGATGACCTTGTTCTGGTCGAGGAGGGTGAGCTTGCCGTCGACCTCGAGTACGCGCTGGATCACGAACATCACGTCGGCACGGCCGGCATCGTATTCGTCGAACACCAGCGCGGTGGGGTTCTGCAGCGCCCACGGCAGGATGCCTTCACGGAATTCGGTGACCTGCTTGCCGTCGCGCAGGACGATCGCATCCTTGCCGATCAGGTCGATACGCGAGATGTGGCTGTCGAGGTTGACGCGCAGGCAGGGCCAGTTGAGGCGCGCCGCGACCTGCTCGATGTGCGTCGACTTGCCGGTGCCGTGATAGCCCTGGACCATGACACGGCGGTTGTGGGCGAAGCCGGCGAGGATCGCCATCGTCGTGTCGTGATCGAACAGGTAGGCATCGTCGACCTGCGGGACATGCTCGGTCGGCGTGCTGAACGCCGGCACTTCCATGTCGGTATCGATGCCGAAAACCTGACGCGCAGAAACCTTGATATCCGGCATGCCCGAAACATTCTGACGCGCCGCGGTCGTCGTAGAGGCCATCACACGAATTCCTACAAAACAATGCCCGCCAATTGCGGGCAATTTCATAGTCGCAGGCAGGATTGTGCACTGCAAGCGGCCAAATGCACGGACAGCCCCAAGCAGGGCTAATCATTCGGCCGGGAGGTGCTCCGAAGCCCGCAGAGTGGAATACGCGGCGTTGATTTCCTTAAGTTTCTCCTCGGCCTCGCGCGCCCCGCCATTTGCGTCGGGGTGATGCAGCTTCACCAGTTCCTTGTACCGGGACCTCACGACTTTCCGGGTAAGGGGCCATGAAAGTTCTAGGACATCGAGCGCATTGCGCTCTGCCGGGGTCAGTTGTTCGCTGCCGTCGTACTTGGGCGGTGGCTTCTCCCCGAGGCCGGCATCGTCGGCCAGGCCAAACGGATCCTTGATATGGGCATAGGGATTGCCATTGCGGCGGGCGCCGAGCGGCCAGACCGGCCGGCGCCAGGTCGTGTCGGCGCGGATGTGGGCCTCGATCTCGTCGGAGTCGAGGCCGGCGAAATAGTCCCACTTCTTGTTGTAGTCGCGGATATGCTCGAGGCAGAACCAGCGATACTCGTCGAGCTTGTCGCGGGCGCGCGGCGCACGATATTCCCCCTGCAGGCGACAGCCCGGGGCTTCGCAGACGCGCTGGTGCGGCTTCGCACCGTCCAGTGCCGCCAGTGGGTTCGCTCTCCGTCGGGCCATCGGGCTAATATGTGTTCAACCAACAGAACCGGCAAGATGAGGCAAGATGGTCATGGGCAAGGTGGCGACGGCGATTGACAGCAAGCTTCGGGTGGCCTTCCAACCGGTGCGTCTGGCCATCGAAGACGAGTCCTCGAAACACCATGGGCATGCCGGCTGGCGCGAGGGCGGCGAGACGCATTTCCGGGTGGAGATCGTGTCGCAGGCCTTCGAAGGAAAGACCCGCGTCGCCCGCCAGCGCCTCGTCTATGCCGCCCTCAAGGACGAACTCGACGCCGGCCTGCATGCATTGGCGATGGAGACCCTGACGCCGGCGGAAGACAAGAAGCCCTGAGCGCCGTGCGCAACCCCCTCACCTAGCCTCTCCCCCTATCGGGGGAGAGGAATATGAAGGTCTGAATCATGTCCCTCTCCCCCGATAGGGGGAGAGGTTAGGTGAGGGGGCGGCGCGCGACCGTTGCCGTCAGCCTTCCATCTCCACGTCCTTGCCCTCGACGGCCGCGCGCACCGCCTCGGCGTCGGGGCCGGTGTAGAAGTGCGGTACCCAGCGCCGGGTGACTTCGCTGTCGGAGGCCCAGGTGTGGCAGGTGTCGAGCATGTAGGGCTTGCGCTGCGGCTTGCGCGGAGCGTCGGGATCCTTTGTCGGCAGGGTGCCGGTCTTTTCCCGATGGGCGTCGTTGAGATCGCGCGCCTTCTTCGACGACACGGTCTGGAAGGCGGTCGTGGCCACCGGCCCCAGCAGCTCGACGATGTGCGTGCAGCCATGGACGCCGCCCAGCCGCTCGCGCACCGCGCGATGGAAGCCGCCGCCGATGCGCAGGCCGATCAGCTTCCGGAAGGCCGGCGCGATGTCGCCGCACATGCGGTAGGGCGACTTGTCGGTCACCGCCTCGGCATCGACGATCGTGAACTTGTGGTCGATGGTCAGCCGGATCGACATGTCGTGGACGAAGTCGCCCGGCTGCAGCGGCCCGCGCCATTCGTTGGCGTGTTCGTAGGTCTTCTCGTCGGTGATGCGGCCCTCGATGTCCCACAGCCCGTCGTCGCGGAAAAATCCCTGGCAGACGACGCGGCGCGTATGAAGGTGCTGTCGCCCGACTGGCGGCGAAAGCGGCATGGTCGATCCTCGTGGTGTCAGGTGGAAGTCAGTTGCCCGCCTGTATGGCGGCGGGCGGCGCGATCCGCAACTCGGCGACGCGCGTGCCCTCGCGCTTCAGAATCTCGAAGCGAAATCCGTAAAATGCATAGACCTGGCCGACTTCGGGGATGCGCCGTGCCTCGTGGAGCACCAGCCCTGCGATGGTGGTGGCGACGCTCTCGGGCAGGCCCCAGCCGAATTCGCGATTGAGGTCGCGGATCGGCACGTCGCCCCGGCAGACCACGGTGCCGTCGTCGCGCCGGGCGACGCCGCGGCGGATGGCGTCATGCTCGTCCTCGATGTCGCCGACGATCTCCTCGATGATGTCCTCGAGCGTCACGATGCCGCGCAACGCGCCGTATTCGTCGACCACCAGGGCGAAATGCTCGTGCCGGGCGCGGAACGCCTCGAGCTGGTCGAACAGGACCGTCGATTCCGGGATGAACCACGGCGGCGTCAGGATCGAATCGATCTCCACCGATTTCGGACCGCCGGCCGCCTCGACGGCGCGGAAGAGATCCTTGGCGTGCATGATGCCCACCACGTTGTCGGCCTCGCCGCGATAGAGGGGGATCCGCGTAAAGGGCGCCGCCAGCATCTGCGTGACGATGGCTTCGGTCGGCTGGTCGGCGTCGATCAGCACGACGTTGCCGCGATGGGTCATGACGTCGCCCACGGTGCGGTCGCCCAGATCGAGCACGGAGCGCAGCATCGCCTTCTCGGCAGGCGCGCTGTCGCCGCTCTGGCCCTCGCCATGCAGTTCGATGGCCCCGCGCAGCGCGTCGCTCTGCTCCTCCGCATCGGGCGTGCGGTCGGTACGCACGTTGAGCAGCCTGAGGAAGAAGCGCGAGGTGGCGGCGACGCCGCGCGCCATCGGGCCGAGAATGGTCAGCGTGACCATGATCGACGGCGCCAGCGCCAGGGCCACCCGGTCGGCGCGCAGGAGCGCCCAGGTCTTGGGCATGACCTCGGCGAAGATCACGATCAGGACGCCGATGACCAGGGTGGCGTAGACCACGCCGGCCGCGCCAAACAAGGCGGTCAGCACCGCCGTCGACAGCGAGGCGGAGAAGATGTTGACCACGTTGTTGCCCAGCAGGACGGCGCTCACCGTCTCGTCCTTGCGATCGAGCAGCGCGTTCACGATCACGGCTTTCGGATTGCCCTGCTGGGCGAGGCGATGCATGCGCGGCCGCGAGGCTCCCGTGATCGCCGTCTCCGCGGCCGACAGGTACGCCGCCACGAACAGGCAGACCACCACGAGGGGGATCGCGATGGAAAGCGGGATGTCGAAGTGCAGCTCGGCGTCCATGTCGCGCCTAGGCCGCGATGGCGTCGTCGAGCAGGCCTCGCAGGCCCGCCTCGTCGACGTCGCGGGTGACGAAGGATTTTCCGATGCCGCGGGCCAGCACGAAGGTGAGCTTGCCGCCCTCGGCCTTCTTGTCGCCGCGCATGTGCTCGATCAGCCTCGCCGCATTCCAGGTGCGGCTGTTGTCGCCACCGATCGTGCGCAGCCGGACCGGCAGGCCGACGGCGCCGAGATGGCCGCGCACGCGCGCCGCGTCCCCGGGCGGGCAGAGGCCCAGCCGGGCCGACAGGTCGAAGGCCATCGCCATGCCCGCGCCGACCGCCTCGCCGTGCAGCAGCGCCCCGCCGAAGCCGGTCTCGGCCTCCAGCGCGTGGCCGAACGTGTGGCCGAGGTTGAGGAGGGCTCGCAGGTCGGTGGTCTCGCGCTCGTCGGCCGCCACGATGCGCGCCTTGGAAAGGCAGCTCTGCTCGATCGCATAGGTGCGTGCCGCGGCATCGCCCGCCAGCACGGCGTCGCCGTTCTTCTCGCACCAGGCGAAGAAGTCGGGGTCGTCGATCAGCCCGTACTTCGCGACCTCGGCGTAGCCCGCCAGCAGTTCGCGACGCGGCAGCGTGTCGAGCACCGTGGTGTCGGCCAGCACGAGGCGCGGCTGGTAGAAGGCGCCGACCAGGTTCTTGCCGTGTCGGGTGTTGATGCCGGTCTTGCCGCCGACCGAGGAATCGACCTGGGCCAGGAGTGTCGTCGGGACCTGGATGAAGTCGACGCCGCGCAGCAGCACCGCGGCGGCGAAGCCCGTGAGATCGCCCACGACGCCGCCGCCCAGCGCCACCAGCGTCGTCTTGCGATCGGGGCGCAGGTCGAGCAGCTCGTTCATCAGCCGGCCGAAGCTGGCGAAGTCCTTGCTGCTTTCGCCGGCAGGCACGGTCACCGTCCGGGTCTCGACGCCGGCCTTCTCGAACGATGCGGCGAGGCGGGCGCCGTAGAGCGGTGCGACCGTGTCGTCGCTCACGATGGTGATCCTCGGCGCGGCCAGCAGCGGGCGCGATAGTTCGCCGGCGCGGTCGATCAGGCCGGGACCGATCGCGATGTCGTAGGCGCGGCCGGCCAGATCGACGCGGATGGTGCGGGGCGAACTCATGTCGTTTTTCCTGGTGTCGGGGCCTGCAGATGGGCGCGGATCGCGTCGAGTACCTGCTCGGTCGTGCGCTCGGCCGGTTGGGCGGTCGAATCGACCACGATGTCGGCTTCGGCGTAGATCGGGTAGCGCTGCTGCATGAGGCGCGCGAGAATTTCCTTCGGATCGCCCTGGCGGAGCAGCGGACGGTGCGTCCGCTTCTTCACCCGGTCGAACAGCACGTCGAGTTCAGCGCGCAGCCAGACCGTCAGGGCGTGGGTCTTCATCAGCGCCCGGGTCTCGGGATCCATGTAGGCGCCGCCACCGGTCGACAGGACGTGGGGTGTCTCCTCGAGCAGGCGGCCGATCACGCGGCGCTCGCCGGCGCGGAATTCCTGCTCGCCGTATCTCTCGAAGAATTCAGCGATCGTGCAGCCGGCCGCGCGCTCGATCTCGTCGTCTGCATCGACGAACGGGAGGCCGAGTCTTGCCGCCAGTCGCTTGCCGATGGCGCTCTTGCCCGCGCCCATCAACCCCACGAGGGCCACGGTGCGCGGCAAGAACAGGGGGGAAGAGGCGTCCATGTCGAGCTGCAGCCTAAGGATGTCGCCCATAACGTCGCCGGTTTCAAGCGACCGGCCTCGTTCCTGCCGGACTTCGCTCTCGGCAATTGCCGCCTTCGCGGCGGGCAGGTACCTTGCGGCCCCGTGCCCGTGTTCCGTTCCAGAAACCGATTCAGCATGCCCACGCTGCGCCTAGGGCCTGTGATAATCGTCGCTGTCCTGGCCCTGGTGATTGCCGGGCTGGTGGCCCTCGCGATCGTGGAACCGCGCCCGCCGCTCAGGCATTTCGAGATCCCCGTCCCCAATGAGCGCCTTGCGCGCTAGCCGCGGCCCATGAAGCGCAAGCCGGCCTTCAAGCACGTGCGCGAGGTCGAGGCCTTCCTCGAGATGCTGCAGGCCGAACGCGGCGCCTCGAAGAACACGCTGCTCGCCTACGCAGCCGACATGGCCGACCTCCAGGGTTTCCTGGCGCGTCGCAAGCAGAGCACCGTAACGGCCGACGCAACGGCATTGCGCGCCTATCTGAAGTCGCTCGACTATGTCGGGATGACCCCGCGCACGGTGGCCCGGCGACTCTCGGTGATGCGGCAGTTCTTCCGTTTTCTGCTCGCCGAGCGTCTGCGCGACGACGATCCGGCGAGCACACTCGACTCGCCGCGGCTCGGCCGACCGTTGCCCAAGGTTCTGTCGCGCGAGGAGGTCGACCGGCTGATCGAGGCGGCGCGCACCAGGGACGCCGTCGATGGCGGTCGCATGGCGACGCTGCTGGAAATCCTCTACGCCGCCGGCCTGCGCGTGTCGGAGCTGGTGAGTCTTCCTCTGTCTGCCGTCGAACGCGACCCCTCGATGCTGCTGGTCCGCGGCAAGGGCGACAAGGAGCGGCTGGTGCCGCTGTCGGATCCGGCGCGGATGGCGATCGTCGCCTGGCTGCACATGCGCAGCAGTCAGCTCGCCGAGGGCGAGACCTCGCGGTTCCTGTTCCCCTCGCGGGGCCGGACCGGCCACCTGACGCGCCAGCGTTTCGCACAGCTTCTGAAGGAAGCGGCGCTGGGCGCCGGCATCGATCCGGCACGGGTCTCGCCGCACGTGCTGCGCCATGCCTTTGCCAGCCATCTGCTGGCCGGCGGCGCCGATCTGCGCTCCGTCCAATTGATGCTGGGCCATGCAGATATCGCCACCACCCAGATCTATACGCACGTGCTCGACGAGAAGCTGCGCTCGCTGGTCCAGGACCATCATCCGCTGGCCCGCCGGAAGGGCCGGCCGGCCGGTTGACAGGATTCCGCGACCGGGCGACACCTGCCCTCAATGACGATTTACCTCGACTTCGAGAAGCCGATCGCGGACCTGGAGGGCAAGATCGCCGAGCTTCGGCATCTGCCCAATTCCGGCGATGTCGACATCGCCGAAGAAGTCATGCGTCTGCAGGACAAGGCGAACAAGCAGATCCGCGCGACCTACGCCAAGCTGACGCCGTGGCAGCGGGTGCAGGTCGCCCGCCATGCCGAACGGCCGCACGCCCAAGCCTATATCGACCGGCTGATCACCGACTATACGCCGCTGGCCGGCGACCGCGCCTTCGGCGAGGATGCCGCCATCGTGGGCGGCATGGGCCGGTTGCAGGGCCGCAGCATCGTCGTGCTGGGCCAGCAGAAGGGCGACGACACCGATTCGCGCATCAAGCACAATTTCGGCATGGCGCGGCCCGAGGGCTATCGCAAGGCGCAGCGCCTGATGCGGCTGGCCGACCGGTTCAGGCTGCCGGTGCTGACCTTGGTCGACACGCCCGGCGCCTATCCCGGCATCGACGCGGAGGCGCGCGGCCAGGCGGAAGCGATCGCCAGCTCGATCGAGACCTGCCTTGGACTCGGCGTGCCGCTGGTCAGCGTGGTGATCGGCGAGGGCGGTTCGGGCGGCGCGCTGGCCATCGCCTCGGCCGACCGCGTCTACATGCTGGAGAACTCGGTCTATTCGGTGATCACGCCGGAAGGCTGCGCCTCGATCCTGTGGCGCAACAACGCCAATGCCCAGGACGCTGCCGAGGCGATGAAGGTCACGGCCGCCGATCTCAAGAAGCTCGAGGTGATCGACGACGTGATCCCCGAGCCGATGGGCGGCGCCCATCGCGCAGCCACCGAGACGATCGACGTCGTGGGCCGTGTCGTGGCCGAGGCGATCGCCGACCTCTCGAAGCTCGACGGCGACACGTTGCGCGCGCGCCGCCAGGACAAGTTCCTGGCCATGGGCAAGAAGGGCCTCTGACTTCCTTGTCGCTGCGCCTCAGCGTTCTCGACCAGTCGCCGATCCGTAAGGGTGGCACGCCGGCCGAAGCCGTGCGCGACACGCTGGAACTGGCGCAGCTCTGCGACCGGCTGGGCTACACGCGCTACTGGCTGGCCGAGCACCATAGCAGCGAGGCGCTGGCCGGCTCGACACCCGAGGTGCTGATCACGCGGGTGGCGGGTCTCACCGGGCGCATTCGGGTCGGATCGGGCGGCGTGATGCTGCCGCACTACAGCGCCTACAAGGTGGCGGAGAATTTCCGCATGCTGGAGACGCTGTTTCCCGGCCGCATCGATGTCGGCATCGGCCGTGCCCCGGGCAGCGACCAGCACACGATGCGCATCCTGGCCGACGGCAAGCCCAACTGGAGCAACGCCGAGAAGTATCCCTACCAGGTGCGCGACCTCGTCGCCTGGCTGCACGATGCGCTGCCACTCAATCACGAAGGCACCGGCGTGGTGGCCCAGCCGACCGGCGACACCGCGCCCGACGTCTGGCTGCTGGGTTCGAGCGACGACAGCGCCGCGCTGGCCGCCCATTTCGGCCTGCCCTTCTGCTTCGCGCATTTCATCAATCCCGACGGCGGCGACGGCGTCACGCGCGCCTACCGCGCGCACTTCAAGCCGTCGTCGCTTCATCCCAGGCCGGTGCCGATGATGGCGATCTCGGTGCTCTGCGCGGAGACCGACGAGGAGGCCGATCTCCTGTCGCGCAGCCGCGAGGTCTGGGCGATGCGCCTGCGGACGCTCGGCAATCCCGGTCCCGTCCCGTCGGTCGACGAAGCGCTGGAAGCCGCGAAGGCGCCCGGTGCGGAGCGCTGGCTGCCGGCGCTGCGCCGCCGCTCGGTGGTCGGCTCGCCCAGGACGGTGAGGGCGGGCCTCGAACGCCACGCCGCCGCCTACGAGGTCGACGAGATCATGGCCGTGACGATCTGCTACGACTTCGAGAAGCGGAAGCGGTCGTACGAGTTGCTGGCCGAAGAGTTCGGGCTTTCTTCGAGCTCCTCTCCCCCGATAGGGGGAGAGGCTGGGTGAGGGGGCGACGCACCGCCTGTAACCCCCTCACCTAACCTCTCCCCCTATTGGGGGAGAGGAATGTGAATCTAAAGCCCCGCGAGCGGGAAGCCCTTGCCCTTGCCGTTCTGCGGCCGGCGCTTCTCGATCATGGCGCGGGCCTCCGCGGCGCGGCCGGCCTTCGCCATCGCCGAAGTCACGATGTACTCGAGCAGGTCGCGTTGCGCGCGGCTGCCGCCCAGGCGCTCGTGCGTGGCGAGCAGCGGCTCGATCTCGCCGATGGCGCGCGACCAGTCGCCCTGCGCATAGGCCTCGAAACCGTGCGCCAGCGATGGCAGCATGTCGGCCGTGGCGCCACGCGGGCTCTCGATGAACTTGGCGAGCGTCTCGCCGTCGCCGGCCATCGCATAGGCCAGCACCGTATGCATGTCGACGAAGCCGAGGCCCGGTCGGCCGAACCACTTGGTGGCGTAGTCGGCGACCTCGCGCCACCGCGCGGCCTGCCGCGGCTCGCCCGCCATCTCCGCGCGTGCGAGGAAGGCCGGGCAGTCGGTCGCGACGTTGACCTGCGGTCCCCAGGCGACGGCGGGGCTGAGCGCCTCGTCGTAGATGCGCCAGGCATCTTCCATGCGGCCGGTTTCCATCGACCACAGCGCAAGGTGCCAGTTGTTGTGGACGTGCATCAACCCGTCGCGCGAATAGTCCTTCATCCAGTCCCGCAGGAAGGCCAGTCCCGCCTCGCGCTCGCCCAGCTCGTAGAACAGGTGTCCGCGGATGTGCGCGGCGTGGGCGCTCTGCGGATAGGCTTCGAGGGCCGCATCGATATTGCGCTGGCCTTCGTCGAGCTTCTGCAGCTCGATCTGCGCGAAGGCGAGCTGCGTGCGGTACCACCAGTCGTCGCCATAGTGTTTCTCGAACGGTTCGAGCAGCGCGAGCTGGTCGACTTCGCGGCCGGTCTTGCCGGAGAAGCCGATCAGGCCGAACACGCTGGTCGCGGGCGCGAGCGCCATGGCATCGCGGGGCCATTCCTTCATGTGCACATGGATGGCATCGAGCGCTGCTGCGCCTTGGCCGGTCAGAATCTTCTCGAAGAGGGCGATCTGGCTCTGCTCGCGCGGGGATGCGCTGGCGGCCAGCTCCTTTGCGCACGCCAGCGGCGCCTTGGCCTCGTGGCCGCGGCCCAGCAGCTGCTTGGCGCGGGCCAGCGAGATGTGACCCAGCGCAAAGGTTTCGTCGGCTTCGACGGATTTCTGGAAGGCCGTGTCCATGCCGGGCGTCGCGGCCATCAGGCTATCGACGCCTGCCAGATAGGCATCGCGTGCCGCAACCGAGTGCGTGCCGAGTTCGTTGCCGTAGCGATCCTGCAGGCTGCTCATGACTTCTCCTTGCCCGCCGTGGGATCCCACATCGGCGAGGCCATGGTTTCGCTGAAATTCTTGAACATCAGGTTGAACGAAATGCTGATGCGGTCGCTCTCCCCGTCATTGGCCGGCACCGTGTGCTTCAGCCAGGAGGGGAAGATCACCATGCGGCCTTCCTTGCTCGGCGCATTGGCGCCGTTGGCGGTGAGGCGGGTGTACTGGCGCGGCTTGGGCATGATCATCGAGGCCTGGCCGCGCGGATCCTGGAACAGGATCTGCGAACCGCCGGCCGGGATCGACACGTAGTAGACGCCGCTCAGGTAGTTGTTGGGATGGTGATGCATCGGATGGTAGGCGCCGGGCGGATTGACGTTCGCCCAGCAGCCGGTGATCCCCATCGGATACTGGTCGACCTGCAGGAAGCGGGCGACGCCGCGGCCTGCCGTCTCGACCAGCTTGGCGAACTCCGCGAAGGCCGGGCGCGTGTGCAGGTCCTGCGGCGTCTGCCAGTTGCTGCCGGCCGGCACCTTGGATCGCGGCGCGATCAACCGTTCGATCTCGGCCTTGAGTTTCGCATTGAGGCTCGCCGCCGCGACCGGCTGGAGGTCCACGATCCACAACGGGGTCGGGAAGATCTCCTGCACTTCCTGCTTCTCGATCATGGCTGAAAGTATATCCCGCGATTGCCCGAATGTCCTTTAGGTGATCCAATCCGCCGCATAAGCAGAGCGAGGAGGAAGCCCGGTGACTGTGTCGATCCATGCCGTGACGCCCGACTTCGTGGCCGAAGTCGGCGATGTCGCCTTGAACGAGGTCTCGTCCGACGACCTCGCCACGATCCGCGAGGCGTTCACCAAGTATGCGGTCCTGGTCTTTCCCGACCAGGAATTCGACGACGACGGCCAACTCGCCTTCGCGCGCCATTTCGGCCCGCTCGAGACGACCGTCTTCATGGCGCGCAAGGGCCATAACCTGCGCCTGCACCAGAACATGGCCGATGTCGGCAACCTCGATGCGGAGAACCGCATCCTGGAAACCAACAACCGCCAGCGTCTCTACAATCTCGGCAACCGGCTGTGGCACACCGACTCGTCGTTCAAGCGCCTGCCGGCCTACTGCTCGATGCTGCATGCCCGCTCGATCCCGCCGATCGGCGGCCACACCGAGTTCGCCGACATGCGCGCGGCCTACGACGCGCTGCCCGAGGCGACGAAGCAGCGCATCGCCGGACTGGTGGCCGAGCACTCGATCATGACCTCGCGCGGCAAGCTCGGCTTCAAGGATTTCGACGAGGGCGAGCGCGCGGCCTTCGCGCCGGTGCCGCAGGTGCTGGTGCGGCGCCTGCCGGACTCCGGCCGCATGAGCCTCTACATCGCCAGCCACGCCGGCGCGATCCGCGGCATGCAAGACGACGAGGCGCGCAAGCTTCTCGAGGAACTGACCGCGCATGCCACGCAACGCCAGTTCGTCCACGCCCATCGCTGGCGCGAGAAGGACCTCGTGATCTGGGACAATCGCTGCACCATGCATCGCGGCATGGCGTTCGACGACCAGCGCTACAAGCGCGACATGCGCCGCGCCACCGTCTCCGACGTCGCCCCGACCTGCGAGCAGATGGGCCTGTCGGTCGCCGCGGAGTAGTGCGTCACCCCCGCACCTAACCTCTCCCCCGATCGGGGGAGAGGAACATGACATTCAAACTCCTCTCTCTCGATCGGGCAGGGCTATTGCATTTGCCCAAATGACCCGTCGTCCCGACCGGAGCGAAGCGGAGTGGAGGGACCTTTTTTTCTTCGATTTGACGGCTCTTAAGTAGAAAAGAGGTCTCTCCACTCCGCGCTGCGCGCTCCGGTCGAGACGACGGATAATTCTATATGTGATTGCCCTGCTCGATCGGGGGAGAGGAACATGAAATTCAAACTCCTCTCCACCGCTAGGGGGAGAGGCTGGGTGAGGGGGCTACGGAAGCTCGGTCAATCGAGTGACCGCCGCATGATCGTCCGCCGCCACGGCGGATGGCCTTGCCGGTTCCCTTCCATGGCCTGCATGCGGAAGACGTGTGGCCAGTCTGCGCGGGGCATTTCCTCGAAGCCGCGGCGCGCGTAGTACGGCGCGTTCCACGGGACATCGCGATAGGTCGAGAGGTGGAGCGTGCGATGGCCCAGGCCGCGGGCGGCTGTCGCGGTTTGTTCGATCAATGCACTGCCGAAGCCGTACCCCTGCCAGCGTTGCAGCACCGAGAGCTGGTCGAGCCATGCCGTACCGCCCGGAAACTTCATCAGGGCGAACCCGACCGGCCGGTTGAGCGGCGAGACCGCGACCCAGAGCCGGCCCTCGCGCCGGCCGGCCTCCAGCGAGGCGAGGCTGGCGGGCGGCATGTCGACCACCTGGCCGAGGCCGACGCGCCGATAGCGCAGGTCGGCCTCGTTTTCGATCTGCGGCAGCAGCTTGATTTCATGCGGGTGCGGGCGGCGAATCATGGCAGGGGATTGGTTAGGCTGGCTGAAAGCCCGGAGGAAGCACCCATGACCATCGACATCGAACCGCTCAAGAAGGAACTCGGCCGCAAGATCGAGGACGAGGACGTCGTCACCCAGGCGCCGCTCAAGGCGATGATCGCGACCTTCGATCGTGACGACAAGGTCCCGGCGGAGGGCGAGGCGATCGCGCCGGGCTGGCATCTCTGCTTCCTGCATTCCTATGCGCGCCGCAACGTGCTGGCCGAGGACGGGCTGCCGACCGAAGGCGGCGTGCTGCCGAAGATCCCGCTGCCGCGCCGCATGTATGCCGGCTCGACCTTCACCTTCGACGGCGAGATCCGCGTCGGCGACAAGCTGCGCCGTGAGACTGAATTCTCCGATGTGCAACTCCGGGGCGGCGCCACCGGCAATCTGATCGTCACCAGCCAGACGCGCCGCATCTTCACGCCGCGCGGCCTTGCCGTCACCGAGGTCGCGAACACCGTGTTCCGCGAAGAGGTGAAAGCCGGCGAGAAGAGCGGCGTGCCGGTGCGCGAGGCGGCCCCCACCGACGTGCCGTGGCGGCGGACGATCAAGGTCGATCCGGTGATGCTGTTCCGCTACTCCGCCATCACCTTCAACCCGCATCGCATCCATTACGACCGGACCTACTGCATCGAGACAGAGGGCTATCCCGGCCTGGTCGTGCACGGACCCTTCGCCCAGCAGTGCCTGTTCGACCTGCTGCGCGATTCCAATCCGGGACGACCGGTCAAGACCTTCGCCATCCGCGCCCGGGCACCTTTGTTCGACACATCGCCGTTCGACGCGATCGGCCGGCCGACCGCCGATGGCAAGGGGGCGGAACTCTGGACTGTGACGCCGAAGGGCACGATCGCGGCGCAGGCCACGGCGACCTTCGCCTGAAGCCTGGGATGCAAGCGCCGCCCCTGCCGCGGTTCCTGATCCCGCGGCTGCCGTTCTTCTACGGCTGGGTGGTGCTGGGCTGCATCTGCCTCGCGGGCTTCGCGCGGCAGGGACCGGCGGTGGCCGTGCTCTCGATCTTCGTGTTGCCGATGACCGAGGCGTTCGGCTGGTCGCGCACGGAGATGTCCGGTGCGGTGTCGCTGGGCGGGGTGCTGGCGGCGATCCTGTCGCCGCTGATCGGGCCGTTCGTCGATCGCCGCGGCGCGCGCCTCGTGCTCTGCCTCGCGGTCGCCGGCACCGGCATCGCCTGCATGGCGCTGTCGCTGATCCAGTCGTTGCTGTTGTTCTACGTGCTGTTCTGCTTCGCGCGCATGATCTGGGCCGGGCCGTTCGACCTCGGCCTCTACGGCGCGCTGAACAACTGGTTCGTGGCGCGCCGTGGCATCGCCGCCTCGTTCGCCACGCTGGCGCAGATGTCGGGGCTGGTCGGGCTGCCGCTGATTGCGCAGTTCGCCATAAGCGGTGCGGACTGGCGGGCGGGCTGGATCGCAGTCGGCGCCACGGTGCTGCTGGTCGGCTTCGTGCCGTGCTGGCTCCTGCTGGTGCGGCGGCCGGAGGATGTCGGCCTGCAGCCCGACCGGCTGGCCGACGGTAAGGCACCGCCCCTGGCCGAGCCGCGCTGGAGCCGGGCGCAGGCGATGCGGACGCCGGCCTTCTGGCTTCTCTCGCTCTACACCGTCCTCCTGTTCCCCGTGCAGGCCGGGGTCAGCCTGCACAACGCGCCGCACCTGATCGAGCGCGGCCTGTCGCCGGTCGCGGCGGCTTCCGTGATCGCCTTTGTCGCGATGCTCTCGGGGGCGGCGAGCTTCGGCATCGGCTTCCTGCCGCGCCGATGGCCGGTGCGCTACCAGATGGCGCTGTGCGCGGCGTGCATGGCGCTCGGCAGCTACGGGCTGATCTTCGTCTCCGGGGTCGAGACCGCGATGGCGGCAGCCGGCCTGTTCGGCATCGGCATCGGCGGCATCATGCTGCTCCTGCCCGTAGCCTGGGCCGACTATTTCGGTCGCGAAAGCTACGGCGCCATTCGCGGCGTGGCGCTGTCGCTCCAGGTCACGGCACAGGCCGCCGGGCCGCTGGCCTCCGGCATGCTGCGCGACTGGAGCGGCACCTACACCGACTCGCTGCTGCTGTTCGGCACGCTGGCGACGCTGGGCGTGATGGC
This sequence comes from Reyranella sp., assembly GCF_030651995.1. Lineage (GTDB taxonomy): Bacteria > Pseudomonadota > Alphaproteobacteria > Reyranellales > Reyranellaceae > Reyranella. The sequence goes on along the minus strand of NZ_JAUSBN010000027.1, from coordinate 47,899 downwards.
AGCGTTGGCGGCGCAGCGGCCGCGAGTTCTGACGATCTAGCGTCCTTCCACCTCAAATCCACCACACCACCTCATCCTGAGAGGCTGGCCGGAAATGAATGCAGCTAAAACAAGAGGCTATGAACAGCCCTGATAACCTCACCCTGAGGAGCATCGCGAAGCGATGCGTCTCGAAGGGTGGGAACGCGCACCTTGCCTGTTGCCCATCCTTCGAGACGCGCCGCGAAGCGGCGCTCCTCAGGATGAGGTAAGTGCTTGAATCGATTCAAATCATTTCCGGCCAGCCTCTGAGGAGCACGCCGCAGGCGTGCGTCTCGAAGGATGGGCAGCCGGCGTGGTGTGTGTAGCCCATGGTTCGAGACGGCCCTTCGGGCCTCCTCAGCATGAGGTTCTCTCTGTAAAGCTGGCTTGATTCGATCTTGCGCGGAAAGATTCTAATCGTTCGCCGCGCCGTAGCGCAGGGGGCGGAAGAAGGCCCTGATGTCCTCGACCAGGAGGTCCGGTTCCTCGAGCGCCGCGAAGTGGCCGCCGCTCGGCATGATCGTGTGGCGGCGCAGATTGAAGGCGCGCTCGATCCATTCCTTCGGCGGGGCCGGCGCGATGTCGGCGGGGAAGGCCGCGAAGCCGGTCGGCGTTTCCACCTTCGCACCGGGGGGCAGCGCGCGCGGCTTCTGCTCGGCCGCGCCGCGATAGAGCCAGGTGGCGGTGCCGGCCGTGCCGGTGAGCCAGTAGACCATGATGTTGTCGAGCAGCGTGTCCATCGAGAAGCGCTTCAAGGGATCGCCGCCGCAGTCGCTCCATGCCTGGAACTTCTCGACGATCCACGACGCGAGGCCCACGGGCGAATCGGCGAGCGCCACGCCCAGGGTCTGCGGCCGCGTCGCGTGGATGCGCTGGTAGGCGGTCTTGTCGTCGAGGGCATTGCCCATCTTCGCGAGCCAGGCCTGTTCGTCGGCGCTCAGGGTGGCCGTCTCGAGATCGAGGCCCGGCCGCAGTCCCATCATGTTGAGATGGACACCGAGGACGCCGGAGTCGTCCTTCTGCGGATGGTCGAAGGCGAGCCATGACGAGACGACGGCGCCCCAATCCCCGCCCTGGATGCCATAGGGACGGTCGTAGTTGAGCTTTTCGGTCACGAGCGTATGCCAGAGGCCGGCGATGGCGCGCGGCCCGATCGGGCCCGTTGTCCCGTCGGCGCGGATTGGGGACCGTGAGAAGCCGTAGCCCGGCAGCGAGGGCACGATCACGTCGAAGGCGTCGAGCGGATCGCCGCCATGCTCCTCGGGGTGGGCGAGGACATCGATGAGGTGCAGGAACTCGACGATCGATCCCGGCCAGCCATGCGTTACGACCAGAGGCAGCGGCCGCGGCGCGTCCTCGACCTCGGTGCCGGGTTCGCGAATGAAGTGGATTCGCTGCGGGCCGATATCAACCAGGTAGTTGGGCCACTGGTTGATGGCCTCCTGACAGCGCTGCCAGTCGTAGCCGTGGCGCCAGTAGTCGACCAGCTCGGCCAGGAAGGCGGGATCGGTGCCGGAGGCCCAGGAGCCGCCGTCGGCAATCGTCACCGGTGGACGCCAGCGGCGCAGGCGCTCGTCGAGGTCGATCAGCGCCCGCTCGGGAATGTCGACCTTGAAGGGTTCGGGAGTGTCGTAGCGCGTGTCGGCCATGGCGACAGGCGTAGCGCGGAACTTACCCTTCCAGCAAATCCGCCTTCAGCCGTTCGCGCGCCGCAGCGTCGAGGCCGAGCGCCTTTTCCGCGAAGTCTTCCGGTGTGCCGAAGTCGCCGCGCAGCACCTCGAAGGCGGCTTCGAGGTAGGGCGTGCGCGCTTCGATGATCGCGGCGCGGGTGTCGATGTCGAGCTCGGGATAGCGGCCGATATGGCCGGTCCACAACTCGTTGGTGCGGAGATAGTCCTCCAGCACCGTTTCCCAGGGCACGCCGAGCAGGGACAGCAGCAGGGCCGAAGCGAAGCCGGTCCGGTCCTTGCCGGCGGTGCAGTGGAACACCAGCGGCCGGTGTGTGCCGTCGCTCAGGGTCGAGAACAGGGTGCGGAACCCGGGGGCGCAGCGGCGCGGATAGTCACGGTAGTGATCCGTGAGGAACCCCATCATGATGTGAGGGTTGGCGGATCCGTCGGCTACGGCACCGCGGATCTTGTCGCCGACGCCCGGCTCGATGTGCGCGCCGACGATGCGGCACTCGAGGCCGTCGATCAGGTGCGGCGTCTCGGCCGCTTCGCTGACGCCGCGCAGGTCCACGATGGTGCGGACGCCGAGGCGTCCGAGGGCGCCGCGATCCTCGGCGGTCAGGCCGCCGAGATGGGCCGAGCGGAACACCGCGCTGCGCCGCACGGTGCGGCCGTCCTCGGTCTTGTAGCCGCCGAGGTCGCGGAAGTTGGAGCCGCCCTGAAGGGTCAGGACGAAGGGAAGGCTGGTGTCAGGCATGGCCTGCTTCTAGCACGCCCGGCCTTGCCGCATCATGTCGTTTGCGCGTCAGAATTTTTGCGCAAGCGTCACGAAGAAGGCCCGGCGCATTCCGTACTGCGGGGCGCCGACACCGACACCCTCGCCGGTGCGCAGCTCGTAGACGCCATCGGTGACGTTGATCGCGTCGAGGCGTATCTGCGTGCCCTTGCTGCCGTTGAACGGCACCTTCTGCGTCACCGAAAGATTGAGCGTGGCATAGGCCGGCAGCGCCGTGTCGTTGGGGGTCACCACGCTGGTGCGCAGGCCGCTGCCGAACAGCACATCCGCCGACACGCGGGTGGCCCAGTCGCTGCCCTGGTTGAAGATGTAGGCGGCGCCGGCGGACCCGGTCCAGCTCTGGTCGTGGTCGGCGGCGATCCAGTAGCTGCCGATATAGGCCAGATCCTCCGGCGAGAAATTGTACTGGGCCGAGTTGATCCGCGTGGCGCTGACCTTCGACCAGGCGAGGTTGCCGTAGAGCGACCACGGACCCTGGTCGTAGTTGGCGTAGAGCTCGAAACCCTTCACCTGCGCGTTCGCATAGTTGAAGGACGCCAGCTGGATCGGCGCGCCGAACTGGCCCTTGTCGAGATAGTTCTCCGCGAACTTGTAGTAGCCGGCGAAGCCGATGGTCAGGCCGTCCACCGGCTTCACCGTCAGGCCGACGTCGAAATAGTCGGATCGTTCGGCCCTGACCGGATCGTTGGTGAAATTCTCGGGCTCGGCCGTCGTGCCCGTTCGGGCCGCGAGGGAGGCGAAGCCGACCTGGTTGAGCGGCGCCGGCACGAAGTAGCGGGAGTAGCCGGCCCGGAGGCTGATCTGCGGCGTCGGCTCCCAGACGACGTTGATGCGCGGGCTGACCTGGTTTTCAGAAATCTGTCCGGAGATGGCGTCGAAGCGCGCGCCGAAGTTCACCGTGACAGTCGGCGTCACCTTCCATTCGTCCTGCAGATAGACGCTGTAGGTCCAGCCGACGAGATTGGAGCCGTCGGTGAACCCCACCGGGCTGTCGCCGGGGATCAGTTCCCCGGGATTGAGGGGATCGGGGATCAGTCCCAGCGCGTTGTTCTGGCTGAAGCTCGAGACCTGCTCGCGCTGGACGAGGAAGCCGCCGCGCAGCGTGTGGTTGGACGCGACCTTCCAGCTTGCATCGCCCTGGACGCCGAACGCGAAGCTCGAGCGTTGCGACCAGGGCGCGACACCGTTGTAGAGCAGGTCGCCGAGTGCGTCGGGCTGATAGGAAAGCTTGGAATAGCGGCCGAAGCCCGAGAGCTGCATGTTGAAGTTCTGGTAGCTCTTCTGCAGCGAGGCGATGCCGAAGTACGTGTCCTCCCACTGGCGCTGGTCGAGCACCGCGCTGTTCCAGTCGGTGATGCCGTTGACCGGGAAGGCGGGGGTCTCCCCCGGAACGTTGGGGATCTGGTAGCGCGCGCTGGCGCCGCCGGCGATGAAGCTCAGGCGCGTATTCTCGTCGGCCAGGGCGCTGAGCTTGGTCAGCGCATACCATTGCGCCGTGGCGTCGTGGAGCGGGGCGGTGCTGGGCGTCGGGTTCTCGATGCCGATGTTGTTGCTGACGTACTGGCCGACGGCGAAGTAGTCGAAGTTGCCGGAGCGGCCGCCATATTCCAGCGCCGGCTGCACCCAGTTGTAGGATCCCACCATGGCCGAGGCTTCGCCGCCGGGATTGGTCGTGCCGGACTTCACCGTGATGTCGACCACGCCGGCGGTGCGCAGGCCGTACTGGGCGGGGAGAGACCCGGTGATCAGCGAGAGCTGGTCGGCGAAGCGCGGCGAGAGAATACTGCTGAACAGCGCCAGGCCCTCGGGCAGCTGCACGCCGTCCAGACGGTATTGGAGGCTGCCATGGTCGCCGCGTACGTGGATCTGGCCGAAGCCGTCCTGCACGACGCCGGGCGCGCGCAGCAGGACCTGGTTGAGCGTGGCGTTCTCGCCCAGCGGCGTGTTGCTGATCGCCGTCTTGCTGAAGTCGTAGCGGGTGGCGCCGAGGCTCGGCTGGATCTCGCTGCGCTCGCGGTCGAGCCGCTTGCCGACCACTTCGATCGCCAGCCCGTCCGATGGTGCCGGCTGAGGCTGGGCCTCGGGCGCAGTCTGCGCCAGGACCGGGTGGGCTGCGGAAAGACCCGCTGCGAGGGCCAATGCCGATACGCCGATCCGCTGCATCCGGGACTCCTTCGATTACGCCAGTAAACGTTATATTGTATCTTGTTATGATATAACACTATGTGACGTCAATCGATCTGCGTCGGGAGCGGCCGATCGGGGTGTCGAGGACGATTGGACCCTAGGTTCGCTGTCGCTATTGCTTGGCGCAGGGCCAGGTCTGTTCCAGGGCCTCGCCCGCCAGGTCGATGAAATTCTCGTGCAGGCGCGCAGGGTTGTTGTTGATGTAGGTGACGACCCCGCGCACCAGCAGCCGTCGCGTCGAGATGCCGGGCAGGCAGATGTTCGGCTTGATCGCCTGCAGCGTGTCGATAATCCCGGCGCAGACCCCGGCGACCAGCAGCTTGGAGGTCGGGATCGGGTCGAGGAGGAACGCCTCGCAGCCCAGCATGATGTAATTGGCCGAGTTCGTGTCCTGCTGCGCCCGGGCCCCGGGAGAGGTCAAGGGGACGGCGAGGGCAATGGTCAATGTGACAACCAAAAGGCGAGCCGGCTTCATAAGTCCATTCTCTTCCGTTTCGCTGCGATGATAGCGCGCAGCGCGGGCCCGCGAACAGGCTTTGGCGGGGCCCGTGTTGCCCGTGATAGGCTCGCTGCACGGGGACGGAGACTGCTGGAGACGCGAACGATGCCGCTGCGCTGGGAGATCCTTCATTCGGAGAAACTCATCCATGTCGTCGCCGAGGGCGAGGTCACGCTGAAGGAGATGGAGGCGCATTTCGACGCCCTCGTCGTGGCCAATGCGCTCGCCTATTCGAAGCTGTTCGATGCGACCGGTCTCAAGCCGGTCTACGACGACGCCGACGTGATGGCGATGGGCGCTCGGTTGAGCGCCTACACGTCCCACTTTCCGAGCGGCCCGTTGGCCGTGGTCGGTCATGACGAGTCGGTCGTCCTGGCGTTCAAGCGCTTCGTCAACATTTCGCCATCGAAGCGACCGGCGGCCTTGTTCAAGACGGAGAAGAAGGCCCGCGCCTGGCTCGCGACGCAAGCCGGCGCCTGACGTCGCACGGACCGGTTGCGGCGCGACTTCCCGCGCCGCTATCCTCCGCCTGTGTTCTTGTTGAGGGAGTTGCTTACCATGAAAAGCTGGATCTTCGCGTCGGCGCTGCTCGTCGTTCTTCCCGTCGCGGCCCATGCGGACCAGGCTGCCGCGAATGCCTGCGCGGCCAACCTGTCGCCGACCGGACAGATGCTCTACAACAAGACCGCCCCGACGATGAAGCCCACGAGCGACATCAAGGACGCCCTTACCGCGCAGGCCCGTCCGCTGGTGATGAACGGCACCCTGTCCCGCGACGCCGCACGCGCGGCCGCCGAAGCGGCCGGCGAATGCCTCAAGCTTCTGAAGTAGCCTGAGAAGTCCTCGCCGCGCGTTTCATTGCCGGGGCGCGCGGCGCACAGAACGGGGTCCCTATCAGCCCCGCCCGTCCGTTGGCCCGTGGGGCGGGCGACTGCCGGATGCTACAGGCGGTTGCTTTTCCTGGGTTCAGCGGCCGGCTCCGTCGAAGGCTCAGGCGCCCTTGCGTCCGCAGGTGTTGATGCCGAGCAGGGCGTAGGGCGGGCACCAGCCGACCACCGCGGTGAGTAACGGCACGATGCCGACCCAGCCCCAAGGGGTCTGCGGGCCCCAGAAGGCGAGGCTGATCAGGCCGAGGCCGACGACGATGCGGACGATGCGGTCGATGGAGCCAACGTTGCGGGTCATGTGTCCCTCCAGGAAGTCTGACCCTTCCCGGATACGCCCCGTGCGGCATCCGGTCTGTAACTAAGTCACCGAGGCCAGCCGCGCCACGGCCGCCCGGTCGGCGATCTCGACCACGCCGCGCTGGCTGCGGATCAGGCCGCGACGCTGCCACTCGGTGAGCTGCCGGCTGACCACCTCGCGCGCGCTGCCCAGCTCGTTGGCCAGCTCCTGGTGCGTCGCGGCGATGCGGCCGGTACCGTCGTCGAGCAGCAGCAGCCGCTGCGCCAACCGGACCTCGATGCGCGCGAACGCAACGTCTTCGATGACGCGCAGCAGAGAGGTCACGCGGCGACCGAAGGCGGCGAACACGAAGCGGCGGAACTCGCCCGAGTCGGCGATCATCGCGTCGAACAGGCGGCGCGGCACGGCGACGGCGCGCACCGCCGTCTCGGCGACGCCGTCGGCCTGGTACTCCTCCTCGCCGACCAGGCAGGCCGTGGTCAGCGTGCACGATTCGCCGGCGGCGACGCGGTACAGCACGATCTCGCGCCCGCCCTCCGAGACCTGCGAGACGCGCACCACGCCGTCCAGCACCAGCAGGAAGTTCTCCGGTCCCTGCCCCGGCCCGAAGATCCGGCTGCCCGCCGGCAACTCGACGACGCGGCTGCCGGCGGCGAGATCGGCCTGCAGCGCGGCCGGCAGCCGACGCAGCGGCGGGAAGGAGTCGAGCCAGGAGGAACACGAGGTCATCGGGACGGCATCATGCCTTCGCGCCGCCGGCGCGACGACGGTACACGGCGAGCCAGACGGTCGGCGCGTCGGGATCGGTCCAGTCGACGCGGTGGCGGACATGCGCCGGTATTTCCACCCAGTCGCCCGCGGCGAGCGTGATGCGACGATCACCGGCCTCGAAGCGCAGCACCGCCGCGCCGCTCAGCAGCAGCACGAACTCATCCTCGGTCTGGTCGTACCAGTCGCCCTCGGGAGTGACCTGGCCTGTGGAGACGATGCGCTCGATACGCACGGCCGGATCGTCGACCAGTGCCTCGACAAGCTCGCGATCGACCGCCTTTGGCATCGCCGCGAAGACATTCCCTCGTGTGTCACGGCCAGTCATGGGACTCGAGTTTCTTGCCCCGGCTCGAGACCGACCGAAAGATCGACGCGCCACTTCAGGTTTGCGCGACGTCTCCGGCGACTTTGGTTCACACCCGCCCGTGGCAGTGCTTGAATTGCCATGGAATTAGAAAATATTCAATAAAAACAATGACATATATGATCAATTTCTCCCTGTGTAGGTTTTGTGCAGGTCTAACGTTCCCGTTATACGAGATGCTTTAACTTTTCTACAACCCTGTGCGATAGCGCAGCTCGCGTCGCCAGAGTTACCTGCAAGCACTGCTCTACTTCTCAACATCAGTGTCGCTGTCTGCTCCGTCCTTCGCTCTGGTCCGAGTTAGCCCGTGGAACTTCCGCCACTGATAGTACTCAATCAGTGTGTTGTTCATGTTCCAGCCGACCGACGTGGCGAGTTCGCGCATATCCTTCGCGGTCGCAGCAGGGCTCAAGTCGAGGTAGTCCCAAACGGCAGCGCATTTTCCTCCTGCGCCAGGTCGCTTGACGCCGTTCCTCTCCTCACGCTTGCCGCGCGCCGGTTTCGAGCCAGTAGAATATGAAGATGCTTCAGTAAATGATTGCGTCACGGGGGTGCCTCCCGCTTCGCCTATGCGGTTCCAATTCTCGCGAAAATCAGCCTGACAGTATTCACGCGTGCCAAGCCACCACTTGCCGCCGTTCTTGTCCTGCTTCGCTAACCGCCGTACTTCCTCGAGCCGCAAGACGTAACAGACAGGTACATCGGCGTTAACCAGTGTGGTGATGACCCACCATTCCGATCGCAAGTCATCGAGATTCAGCCCAAGTCCGACAGGGTTCTGTGAAGCTGATGCCTTCGACTGGACGCCAAAGAAAACCGTTCCATCAACATCGGTGGCATATAGATCAGACCCGCGGATGTTTCGAACCGTTTGCAGCACGTGCCATCCCCGCCGCGATAACTGCCAGGCGACATAGTTGACGCCCGCGTTGCCAACTAAAGAATTCCGATCCGACGCTCGAACAGTCATCTGCAGCTCACCCAGTTGCACTGCTCGCCGCGGCTACGGGCGAAGCCTAGCATCGCAGAGAATTGCACTCTAGCCGCGCTAGTCAGTGCGCTCTAGTTCTTGTTCAATCCCATCTCTCTGCTCTGCAGCTTTGCCTTCCATAGCTGTTCAAGGGCAATGATGTCGTCTCTGCTCAATTGATTTCCAGCTGTCTCAAGAATGGAGACCCGATAGTCGCTCGCTTCGCGTATCTTGAGCCCTTCATTGCCGCCATGACCGGTCTGCGCGTAGGACTGCCATCTGCCCCAGAAGCCATCGTCACCAGTCGCTGATCCAACGTACTGCTCTTTCGTTTTCGGGCAGGACAACAAATAGACGCCCCTAGTCTTACTGAGCTGGTCGATCCAAGACTTCGGCAGTGCGGGAATTTCGGAGAGCGGCTTCAAAAACTTGCTGAAGCCCGGAAACTCATCCTCCCGAAAGGCAGTGCGAATTTCCACGACGGGCTTGTTTCGGTCTTTCGCGCGCTGCACCCACGCACGCGTGCCGGCTCCCCAATCGACATAAAGCTTGCCGATCAAATCGCCCAACGCTGCCTGTAGTTGAAGCTCATACAGATCGAAGTCGCCCGCTTTATCTACGCCGAGGGTGTGTGGTCGAGGCAAGTCCATCTCGCTCAACCCGACGTACTTCGCTGAATACAAGCCTACAAAAAGAGTCGCGCCTCTCGGGTCTGCTACGAACGATGCCCATAGTGGAAGCTTGAACTTGGACCGATTGTGGATGCTCTGCACCGACTGGTACGCGTCAAACGATGTGGCGCTATCGCGCCACAGTTCATACGGTGTGTGCAATGTAGTGGAGCGAGTGTCTTGGTGCCGAAGCAATCTGACCGTAGCTGGATCAATGCCCTCTTGCTGAAGAATGGTGTTGAACATGACCGGCATTTCGCTGCGCTCGCAAAACTCTCACTTTCCCTGCCTCGGTAGCAGGTCCCAGCGCTCTACATTACCGACAACATCGCAGCATAACAAAATACATATTGTCTTAGCCGTTGCGCGAAGCTGTTGAAGGCATTGGCAAATTCTAGCCACGCCTTTCGGTTGCCCTTCAGCAGTTCAGACAACACGCTGACCCCGCACTGAATATTAGCCAGGCGGGAGTGTAGCGATGAAACAAGCACAGGTGCTTACAGAGCGGGACAAGCAGCGCGTGATGAGCCACGTAGCTAAGGGCAGCTATCCCGCGCGTAACCGCGCCATGCTGATGCTGAGTTGGCTGGCTGGCATGCGCGTCGGCGAAATCGCGGCACTGAAGTTCGGGGACGTAATCGGTGCTACTGGTGAAATCCGTGCTCAAATCCAGCTTAGCGCTGAGCAAACAAAGGGTAGTGAAGCGCGAACCGTCCACGTAAGCACTCAGCTACAGCAAGAGCTACGGAATTATATCAATAACCACGATACGATGCCGGACGCTCAATCAGCGTTCATTCCTAGCAAAACCGGAAAAGCGTTCTCAGCAAATGGGCTCTGCTTGCGCTTCATCCAGCTCTACAACGCCGCGGGGATTGATAAGGCAACTAGTCATAGCGGTCGTCGAACATTCATCACTAACCTAGCAAACAAGGGGGTGAATGTGCGCGTCCTCGCTGCCTTGGCAGGACACAAGCATATTGGAACCACTCAGCGTTATATCGACCTGAATGAGGAAGTGCTGAAGGCGGCTGTTGAGTTAGCCTAGAAAGTTGAGCAAAGTAGTCCGCTACCATGTGAGGAATGCGGATGCCCCTAAAGGACCTGCTCTCCGTTACGCCCGACGCATTATCCTCATACACAATCGAACAAATAGTCGCGATTTGTGGTGATGGAAAATTACGAACGGGCGCTGAAAGTGAAGCCGACTTGCGGTACTTTTTGTCATGCCAGACGGGAGAGCAACTGGCTCTACACGCATCATACTGTCTAAAGAACGCCTTCTCACAAAGTGGATTCGCTTTACAGGACACGGTGAACGAGATTGGACGGCGGTTGGGTTTCGAAGTGACTAATGGACGATACTCAGGCGTGCGAAATGAAAATGGATTTGACGGCTTGTGGACAACAGGGAAAACCCGGTTCGTAGTCGAAGTGAAAACAACCGACGCCTATCGAATCAATCTCGATACTATTCGCGACTACGCTAGAAAACTGCGTGATGCCAATGTGGCATGGGGCGACGAACCGCAAGTCCTGATTGTTGTAGGCAGAAATGACACTGGTGATCTGGAGGCTCAAGTGCGGGGCAGTCGCCACGCATGGAATGTGCGTCTCATCAGCGTCGATGCCCTGCTTAAGCTTCTGTTCGTATGCCAGCGCCTTAGTCATACTAATGTTCTAGATAAGGTGAAAAGAATATTGCTGCCGTTCGAGTACACGAAGGTCGACGAAATTGTCGAACTTGTCTTCGAGACACAGCAAGAAACTGAAGTTAAAGTTGAAGCTGAAGCAGAATTGGATGAAACAGAATCGAACGGCGCAGCATCAGATACCAAATACGAGTTTACGCCGCGCCATGATCTTGACGCGCAACGCCGAGTCGTCGTTACGAATTTCTTTCAGGCTAAGAACGCGGCATTTCATCAAGTCACTAGAACAAACTTCGCTTCGAATGATGGCGCCATTCACGTTACATGTGCAGTATCGAAGCGCTATCCAAGGGACTATCAGCCATATTGGTATGCGTTACACCCAAAATGGCTATCATTTTTGCGCAGTGCGCAGAGCGGATATTTCATACTCTCATGTATGGATCGGGTTGATGCATTTGCTATCCCCGTCTCCGATTTGGAGGCGTTGTTGCCAAAACTCAACCAAACAAAAAGCGGAGATAAAGAATACTGGCACATCGCTCTTACAACTGAAAATGATAGTCTCAAGCTAAATCTGTCAAAAGCTGATGAAAGAATTGCGCTGGAGTCTTATAAGTTCAGCAGCGCTGTTGTGGCATCATAAAAAAGGAATAAGGAGTCGGAAATGCCGCGCAAAGCCAGCCTAAGCCGTATCGAAGCGCAGATACGCGAACTGCAGGCAAAAGCCGACGCACTGAAGAACGCTGAAAAGCCTGGCATGAAGCAGCTGAAGGCTGTGCTGAAAAAATACAAGCTGGACCTGAGCGACGTCAAAAATGCGCTAACTGGCAAGAAGACCGCCAGCACCAGCAAGCTGAAGGGCAAGAAGGTCCCGCCGAAGTATCGTAACCCAGCCAACAAGACCGAAACGTGGACGGGGCGAGGCAGGCAGCCGAAGTGGGTCGCTGCTGCTATCAAGACCGGCAAGAAGATCGAGGACTTGGCTATTTGACTACGAAGGCTTGGGAAAAATCCCCAAGCTCGTGTTTCCGACAATCTTCCGCGCCTGCCTGTAATAGCGGCTCACAGCTGCTGCCATTATTATGCGCTTGCGGGCGATTTCTCGCTTATCGTCGCCCGCTTTGGGACGAGCACTGGGCATGAGCCCCAGCTCAATTCCTATTTCTGCGAGGGTTTTCGGGCTACCCACCTTCACATTGGCTGTGCAGGCGTCAAAAACACGAAGCTGAATACCGAGCGCATGGGTATCAGCTACCTGATAGAGCTTGAACCTCGCCGTGCTCTCCCTTGTTAGCTCAGCGAATGACTTTCTCCCCCTCGTTCGGGTGTGCCTCTTCTTCAGAAGCTTATTGAACAGCGCCTTTAGCCGCTTCTTGCTGATAGACAGGCTGGCGGCAATGACGAGCACACTGTCCTGCCGCCAGTCCTCCCGCCATTCATCCCGACGCTCGAGTTCTTTTAGAGTGAGCGCTATCTGCTGTTCACCAAACAGAAATGCTCCCAACGACAACTTGGGGATGTCCGTCTTCCGCGTCGACCACTCTTTAAAGTTGTCGTTTCTCACGTCTTTAAAGGCGGAATAGAGCTCAGAAAGCTCACCCTCTCCGTTTCGTTCACAGCAGGCGAGATACCGCTCGTTCCGTCGCAGGAACGCCCACCACCAATAATAGGGGCTGCGCTGCTGGTAAGCGATGCCGAGCGGCTTCTTGCCTCTGCCGAAGAGGGGGTGGAGAGCAGTGAAGTAGACCGACATGTTAACGTCCGTATTAGTCCGTTTGTGACGCGCACATACGTACTACGAAACCCGTAATATAATTGGCTCAATGATTAGCGAAGACATGGTGTTAACGCAATCACGCTCACAATATGAAAGAACATCACAATGAAGAAATCTACTTCTACGCGTAAGCACAGCGCGGGTACGAGCAAGTCCAAGCACTTGCAGCGCGCCCGACGGAATAAAGTACCCAACGCGCCAATGAAAGACTCGCCACCGAAAGGTATTATCAAGCGCCAGAGTGGCAGGAAGAAAGTCGGAAGTACTCGTCCTCTCAGCCAAAGGATGTTGGACATGGTGCGGGCAAACATCACGCTGGCAGTGGGCAATCTCGCAGATAATCAAGCCGCCATAGAACTGCTTACATTGACGCGAGGACATGAAGCCATGTTTGCTCTACGCGACGAAGATTGGGTTCGGTTCAGTGGGCTCAATCTGTCAGCACGGCTCGGATTCGAAATGTTGATGAAGCAAGAGAACGTGCGGGATTTGCTCAAGCTACGTTTCAGAGAGTAGGCATTGAACTTCTGTGGGCAAGAAATCCTACCACACAAGACATCAATGCGATGTATCGAGGCAGCAGAATAGGGGGGGCTTCGCTACCCGAGCCGCTGCTTCATCCCGCCACCAGCGTAGCCAAAGCCTCAAGCGATAATCGGACGTGTGACAAGCCAGCCATCCATTGCCTGGCTTGTTTCATGTCTGTCTTGTTCAATGTGTTGATGTCGAATTATTCAGTCGTTCAATTAGTGAATATGTATTCAAGTAAAAAAGCTCTGATTTATTGTAGATAGTGGAGATTGTGAGAATGTCGTAATTGTATTGAAATAATGTGTTCAGTACTAGAATTCAAACAATAGTATTACTTAAGCAACATCTCTAAATGCTGCTTTTCTACTACTAAACAATTCAACAAAGCGCTGTTCGTTTACTACACTGTAACCTGTCAAACAGTGTGCTTAGCATTCCTGCCTCTCAAGCTTAGTTCGTATTCATTGCGTCAATCGTGCCAATATTTCTGTTGCTATTCATGTTGTCATTATCAATGTGTTTTATACAGTATTCGCCGTAGCAGCCACGCTCGTAACGCTTCGCTTCTACTAAATGCTTCTCAGTATGCCAGTTGCTTCCTGCAATTCGTATATGTCGTCGCCAGCAGTAGTCTAACAGCAACGCCATATCTTCAGCCGTAAATCTGTCAGCTTCGCATAGCCCGTGTAAATGCCAGCTAAATCCGTCAGTCTTCTCCAGCGTCAAAAATCGCTTCAGCTTTCGCTTGTTCTGCTTCCCAAACATTATTGTCTCAAATCCACTCCAAAAAAAGCCAACATCTCTGCTACAACTAATGTCGTCGTATAATCTGCGTTCTTGTCTACAGCGCAAGGTCCAGCGCAGCGTAAACGCAACAACGTCATTGCCTGTATATGTATTCAGCCATTGCTTCACTTCAGGATGCTGGCTGAGCTTATATTGAATGACTGAGGATGAAGAGTGGTTAGGCATATTGTATTTACTAAATTTGTAGCGCTTCTCTAAAAAAGCACTCAATTAATAGGCGTTAATATAGCAAATATCGCTCAGAATGTCGATATTCTCGTGTTTTTCGCTCAATGTTTAATTAAATATCGACATTTTTAGCCGATTTATGATAAAATTACGTAAATAGCTGATGAATATTACCGCAATTTACCATCAGTTACGCGATATCGGCGTCGTCAAAAGCCAATACGAATTCAGCAAGTTATGTGGACGCCGCAATACCTGGTTCAGCAGCATCAAAGCACGCAATCGCAGTGCCAGCGTCAGTGCTGTCTATACGCTTGCTAACAATCTCAAATCCCAAGCCCAGCGCAGCAGTCCCATCCAGCTCGATTTGGCAGTAGCTAGTGCCCAGCTATTCAAGCAGCTAGATAAGCGATGCCGCGCTTCAAATCGCGTTTAGTCGAACCCTACAAGAGCTTGTCATGCTGTTTGTAGAGTTGGGCTGTAGCTGCGTAGCTCATCGCTACGAGAAGCTCTGATAGAGCGTCGTAGAGCTAGACTGCTGAGTGGGTAATTCTATTACTCAATCAAGCTCAATATCTTAGCGGAAATCTGGCAGCGAAAAGCAGGTCAGATTGACACCATTAGCACGTAGCAAAAATCATACTGCTGCCGCTCATACCCCTTCGCAACCGATTTCCTGTCAGGCAGCTAAATATGTAGCGAACAGGAGATTGACTATGACAGTGGATGAAGTGGTTGAGGATATGAGCGCCGCCGAACAAGCGGTGAAGCAAAAGGAACAAGCCGTAAAGAAGCAGAAGGCAAACCTGCGAATACAGAAGGCAATGGCTCAATACAGGAAGATTGCCAACAACAGCTTAACTGGGACGCCACCAGCTAAAATATAAGGGGCGGTGTAATTCGGTGTTGGCTGCCTCAAATAGACTGAACCAGAAAATGCTTTTCAGCTCATCATACCGATTGTCCAGTTTAGCGCCTGGCTATTGATTGAACTCATCGCACAACAAGGAGACAGCGATGAGCATGTTGAAGGGACTTACTTTTACGACGGCACCGCGTGCCGCCAATCTCATTCCGTCAGAGGAATATCGTCGGAACAAGCTCATCGCCAATCTGCAGGAGCAGCGTGACATCGCTATCGCCGATGCTGAGGGACGCGACCATAAGGTGATGCGTCGGCGTTGGGAGATTACGGAGACTGGCGAGAAGAAGCAGGTAGAGGCTCCAAAGCGCTTGCGGCGTTGGTGGACGAAGGACGCTGACGGCAAGGTGGTGCTGGTCGTGCGCTGGGGCAGTCGGCTGCTAGAATTGCAGGGCGAAAAGACAGCAATTGTTATCGGCGATAACACCAAGCTGGTGCCAGTATTTGACAAGATTATTGGTGCAGTTCGGGCTGGTGAACTCGACGCAGCGATTGACAATGCGAACAAGGGGCGAGCACGATCAACAGGCAAATAGGCTACTGCGACCCAAACGCAGTGCTGCCGGGAGAGGCTATGAAGCTTGGGGCTCTCGTTGTTCCGATTGTTCTCGCGACGGAACCAGCCGTCGCACAGGAAGCGTTGGTAAAATGCGGTAGCTGCCCGAGTAGCTACCGTGCCAGCGGCGACTATAAAAATTAATCAGACAAAGCGTAACGATAAATGAATCGTTGGAACATCCCTAAGTGGCTCGAATTAGAAGTAAGAGAACGCGATTCCAACTGCGTCTACTGCGGGGTTCTCTTTGGCTCAGTAGACAGTCATGGGAGCCGACCAAGCTGGGAACATATCTGTAACGATGCAAAGATTATAACTAGGGAAAACATCGCGCTTTGCTGTCGTTCGTGCAATTCGAGCAAGGGTGCAAAATTGCTCAGTGATTGGATGGAATCGGCTTACTGTAAAAGACGTGGTATCAGTTGTAATACGGTGGCGATTGTAGTGAAGCAGGCGCTTTCGCAGAGTCAAAATGGAAAAAGTCCACTAAGCTGAACGTCCTGTGTTGATGTTGCCAAAATTGACTGTCATCCTTGTTGGCGAGATGAATAAGAGCAGAGAGAGTATTAGCGTTAAGCCTCAATTACTCTCACACCCAAGTGCGGAAAGTTAGCTCGTTGGAATATTTCGGTCGTCTATCCGAAGACAATGCGTCGCCACCAGTATTCAAAGTGCGATTGGTAGCAGGCTTCATCAAATTTCCCTCTGCCGATGCATGATGTTAACGACGAGGGGGAGTAGCCTTTGACTTCCATGCAGAGAAGCACGAACAACTGTACCTCGTCTCCGTATTGGGACTTCGAAGGATAAGTCTTCATTGCCTCTATATGACATTGTGCCAAAGCCGCCGCCTTGCTCTCTCCGCAGCCAACCAGAGTGAATGCTGTCACTGCGAAGATACTTGCAGCTGTGATTAGCCGACGGCAGTTCATTCCCTGTCCCCGCAAGTATTAGTTATCTGAGTTTAGCCTAATAAGTATGCAGATGACGAGAACGATAGAGGGCTACTGTCGCAGCTTCCCGCCCAGCATGCTCGCCATACTCAATGCAGTCGCGCCCTTTCCGTAGTAGGTTTCAATAATCTTCACGCTGGTGCCCATGTTCCTAGCCACTGCGTAGATGGGAACATTGTTGTTTAGAGCCTGCGTGGCATAGAAGTGCCGGAGGCTGTAGAGCGTGTATTTGTCGTTGAAGCTGTTGCGTTCAATTCCAGCCAGTTTCAGCACCACGTTGAATTGGTCAATCAACGTAATGACCTGGCTGCCATCTGACATCGCAAATAACCAGTCATCAGCCTTGATGTCAGGGCGCCGTGCTAACAGGCGCTCGATATACTTGGTGGTAATGGCTCGCGGGATAACGTCGCGCTCACCCGTCTTGCCGCGCACAATCAGCCTGTAATTGCGTCTGCCGTGTTCGTCCTTAAACGGGTCGATGTCGCGCCGTTTGAGATTGTTCGCTTCACCAACACGCAGTCCGCTGTTTGCCAGTATCAGGACGTAGTCGCGCAGTAGCTGGCGTGTGTGTAGGTGTCGGGGGTCTTCACACTCTCGTTCCCACTTAATCAACGCTCGCCATAGCTTCCTGTAATCGACGAGGGAAAACGCGGGACGGACACGTTTGGTTTTCGGCGTAAACGAGAAGGTGGGGAAGGGTACTGCGCCTCGGTATCCCTGCTGTTGAGCATATTTGATGATGCTCTTACCCAGCATTATTTCCCACTGTAGCGTCTTGTGGGTGGGGTTCCGCTTGGCATTCTTGGGCAATTCGTCATCGGTCATGCCGGCGTAGTAATCGCGACGCCAATCGACGTAGCCGCTCATCTCGGCATCGCCAATTTGGCTGACTTGTTTAGTGCCAGCGTATTTACGCCAGAATTTCACTACGCGATGTGTCTGGCGCAGCATGTGCTCTGATGTGCGACCTTGCTGGTGCTGCTTCTCACGCAGCGCCACGTATTCATCAATTACCGTGTTCAGCGTCCGCTGCTTAACTGGCAGCCCGAGTTGCCGTCTCACTGTGAACTCTGTCCACAGTTTTTGAGCCGTCAGCGTCGCCTGCTCAGCGTTGCCAGTCTTTAAGCTGCGGTGCTGATACTGGTTGGTGGCGATAGCCAGCCGCGCGTATAGAACACCGCCGCGCCGATACACGACGAGTTTACCGTTCTCTAATCGCGTTAGAACTTCCAAGCCTCACCCAACCAAACTTGCGTAGGTTCTGTATAGGTCCGGGCTGTTTTTCAGCCCGGAAACGCAGTTTGTATAGGTTTGTGCAGGTAGTCAACAATTCGTAAGTTATTGAAAATAAACGATATTATACGCGTCCGTGGCAGTGCTTGAACTTCTTCCCCGAGCCGCAGGGGCAGGCGGCGTTGCGTGAGACCTTGCCCCAGGTCGAGGGATCGTTGGGATCGACCGGGCCCTTGGCGAGCGGGCGCGGGCGGTGCAGCGTCGCCACGCCGCCGCCGTCCGGGTCTGCCGGATCGTAGGCCGGGTCGTCGCTCATCGCCGCGGCGAGGGCCGGGTCCTCGTGCACCTCGTGCATGTTGGACGGCATCTCGGGCATCGGCGGCGGCTCCATGCGGATCTGCAGGGTCGCCAGCAATGTGATCACCTGCTCGCGCAGGTTGGTCAGCAGGTCGCTGAACAGGTTGAAGGCTTCGCGCTTGTACTCGTTCAGCGGATCCTTCTGGCCATAGGCACGCAGGCCGATGCCCTGGCGCAGATGGTCGAGGTGCAGCAGATGGTCCTTCCAGTTCTGGTCGAAGATCTGCATCAGCACGCTCTTCTCGACCTGGCGCCAGACGTCGGGCCCGTACTGCGCGGCCTTCTGGGCGAATACCCGCTCGACCGCGTCGTCCAGGCGAACCTTGATCTCCTCGTCGGCGATGCCTTCTTCCTTGGCCCACTCTTCGACCGGCAGGTCGAGGCCGAAGATGCGCTGTACCTCTTCCTTGAGTTCGCCGACCTTCCACTGTTCGGCGTAGACGCCCTCGGGGATGGTCCGCTTGACGAGCGTGTCGACCACGTCGCGCCGCATGCCGGCGACCGTGTCGGACACGTCCTCGGTGCCCATCAGCTCGATGCGCTCCTTGTAGATCTCCTGGCGCTGGGCGTTCATCACGTCGTCGAAGCGCAGCAGGTTCTTGCGGATCTCGAAGTTGCGCGCCTCGACCTTGCCCTGCGCCGTTTCCAGCGCCTTGTTGAGCCAGCGATGGGTCAGCGCCTCGTCGTCGGCCATGCCCTTCTTCTGGACCCAGTCGAGCACCTTGTTGTTGCCGAAGATGCGCATCAGGTCGTCTTCCAGCGACAGGAAGAAGCGTGATGCACCGGGATCGCCCTGGCGGCCCGACCGGCCGCGCAGCTGGTTGTCGATGCGGCGCGACTCGTGGCGCTCGGTGCCGACCACGAACAGGCCACCTGCCGCGCGGACGATCGCGCGGTCGCGTTCGACGCCGGCGCGGATTTCCGCTTCGACCCGCGCGATCTCGGCGTTGCGAGTCGCCTCGTCGGGGAACTTCGCGGTGATCTCCGGCACGCTCTGCTGCACCAGCATCTCGACGTTGCCGCCGAGCTGGATGTCGGTGCCGCGGCCGGCCATGTTGGTGGCGATGGTGACGGAGCCCGGACGACCGGCCTGGGCCACGATCTGGGCTTCCTGGTCGTGGAAGCGGGCGTTCAGCACGTGGTGCGGGATGCCGGCCTTCTTCAGCGCCTCCGACAGCCCCTCGGACTTCTCGATCGACACGGTGCCGACCAGCATCGGCTGCTGGCGCGCCCGGCATTCGCCGACCAGCTTGACGATGGCGCGCGTCTTGTCGCCCAGCGTCCGGTAGATCTCGTCGTCGGCGTCCTTGCGGGCGACCGGCACGTTGGTCGGGATCTCGACCACCTCGAGCTTGTAGATCTCGGAGAATTCCGCGGCCTCGGTCAGCGCCGTGCCGGTCATGCCCGAGAGCTTGGGGTACATTCGGAACAGGTTCTGGAAGGTGATCGACGCCAGCGTCTGGTTCTCGCGCTGGATCTCGACCTGCTCCTTGGCCTCCAGCGCCTGGTGCAGGCCCTCGGAGTAGCGGCGGCCCTGCATCATGCGGCCGGTGAACTCGTCGATGATGACGACCTGGCCGTCCTTCACGATGTAGTCGACGTCGCGGCTGAACAGCTTGTGGGCGCGCAGCGCCTGGGTGACGTGGTGCAGCACCGACACCATGGTCGGCGCATAGAGGCTGATCCCCTCGGCCAGCAGCCCGTCGGTACGCAGGGTGTCCTCGACGGCCTCGATGCCGGCATCGGTCAGCACGACCGTGCGGTTCTTCTCGTCCTTCTCGAAATGCTCGGGCTTCAGCCGGGGAATCACCGTGTCGGCGCGCCGGTAGAGCTCGGACGAATCCTCGGCCGGGCCTGAGATGATGAGAGGGGTACGAGCCTCGTCGATCAGGATCGAATCGACCTCGTCGACGATGGCATGGTTGAAGGGCCGCTGGACCATCGCGTCCAGCCGATACTTCATGTTGTCGCGCAGGTAGTCGAAGCCGATCTCGTTGTTGGTGCCGTAGGTGACGTCGCAGGCATAGGCGGCCTTGCGCTGCTCGTCGTCGAGGTCGTGCACGATGATGCCGACCGTGAGGCCGAGGAAGGTGTAGACCCGGCCCATCCATTCGGCGTCGCGGCGGGCCAGATAGTCGTTCACGGTGACGACGTGCACGCCCTTGCCGGGCAGGGCATTGAGATAGACGGCGAGCGTGGCGACCAGCGTCTTGCCTTCGCCGGTCTTCATCTCGGCGATCTTGCCCTGGTGCAGGACCATGCCGCCCTTGAGCTGGACGTCGAAGTGGCGCTGACCCAGGGTGCGCTTGGCCGCCTCGCGCACCGTGGCGAAGGCCTCGGGCAGGAGGTCGTCGAGCGTTTCGCCCTTGGCCAGGCGTTCGCGGAATTCGACGGTCTTGCCTCTCAGCTGCTCGTCGGACAGCTTGACCATCTCGGGCTCAAGCGCATTGATTTTCGCCACCGGCTTGTCGAAGCCTTTGACGATCCGGTCGTTGGCCGTCCCGAAGAGCGTCCGGGCAAGCGCGCCAAGCATGGAAAACCTCGATATTCTAATGACTTAGGCGGGCTCAGTGGCCCGCCCTTGCCATCAGAGATAGAGAGCGGCCGGTAGAGTGTCAACGCAGCGGACCATCGCAGGCGTGCCGAAAGGCAGACGCCCAAACGTCATCGCCCCGACATGGACGCGGTACTCACGAAAAAGTGCCGCAATTCAAGGCCATCAGGCACCTCGCCGGGGAGGCGGCGCTTGCTTGGTCCAACGGGGCCTGTGTAAACGGTTTGCGCCTTTCGCAACGAATGAATCTGCTGGAGTCCGCCATGAGTCTTGACCTGCGTTCCCTGCGCCTCGCCCTCCTGAGTGGCGCGGTCGCCCTCGTCGCGGGTCCTGCCCTGGCCCAGACCCCGCCGGCCGGCCAGCCGGCCAAGCCGCCCGCGGCCGCCCCCGCCAAGCCGCCGGCTGCCGCCGCGCCGGCCGCGATCAAGGACCCGGTCGTCGCCATCGTGAACGGTCAGCAGGTTCGCCTGTCCGAACTCGAGATCGCCCAGCAGTCGCTGCCGCAGCAGTACCGCTCCATGCCGCTGCAGGCGGTGTTCCCGGCGCTGCTGGAGCGCATCATCGACAGCAAGCTGGTCGTCCAGGAAGGCAAGAAGACCAAGACCAACGAGGACCCGGCGTTCAAGAAGCGCATGGCCTTCGTCGAGGAGCAGGTCCTGCAGGACTTCTGGATCCAGCGCGAGATCTCGCGCCTGGTCACCCTGGAGAAGATCCAGCAGAAGTATCAGGAGCGCCTGAAGTCGATGCCGGCGGAAGACGAAGTGCATGCGCGCCACATCCTGGTCGCCACCGAGGACGAGGCGAAGGCCATCATTGCCGAGCTGAAGAAGGGCACGGCCTTCGACAAGATCGCCAAGGACAAGTCGACCGACAAGGCGTCTGGTGCCGAGGGCGGCGATCTCGGCTGGTTCAAGAAGTCCGACATGGTGAAGGAATTCGCCGATGCCGCCTTCGACCTCAAGAAGGGCCAGACCTCGGAGACGCCGACCAAGACCCAGTTCGGCTACCACATCATCAAGATCGACGACCGCCGCACGGCGCCGCCGCCGGCGCTCGAGGAGCTTTCCGACCAGATCCGCGAGGAACTGGCGCGTGAGGCCGTGACGGCCCAGCTCGACAAGATCCGCGCCGGTTCCAAGATCGAAAAGTTCAACATGGACGGCACCAAGGTGGAGGCGGCCCCGTCTGCGCCGGCAGCTCCCGCCGCGACGCCGGCAAAGCCCGCGACCCCGGCTGCGCCGCCGAAGTAGAACAGGGGCTCAACTAAAACTCACGTTTTAGGGTGTTTCTGGTGTAGTCTCCGCCGCTGGCCGGCCGCTTTTCGCGGTCGCGCCCGAGGGGAGACACATGTCCGCTAAGCACGCCATATCGCCGCTCGCGCCCAAGACGACGCCGACGCTGCCCCGCATCGCGGGCGTAAAGCTCGGTGTCGCGCGTTCCGGCGTGCGCTACACGGACCGCGACGACGTCCTGCTGGCCGTGGTGCCGGCCGGGGCGACCATCGCGGGCGTCCTGACCAAATCCAAGACCTGCTCGGCGCCCGTCGACTGGTGCCGTAAGAACCTGGCCCGCGGCAAGGTCCGCGCGATCGTGGTCAATGCCGGCAACGCCAATGCTTTCACCGGCAAGCTCGGCGACAAGGCGGTCGAGGAATCGACCCGGGCCATCGCCCAGGCGCTGGGCTGTCCGCGCAACGAGGTCTTCATGGCCTCGACCGGCGTGATCGGCCAGCCGCTCGAGTGGGAGAAGATCGCCGCCGTGGTGCCGACCCTGATCAAGTCGGGCAAGGAGGACGCCTGGTCGGCCGCCGCGGCCGCCATCATGACCACCGACACCTTCCCCAAGCTAGCCACGCGTCAGGCCAAGATCGGCGAGCGCACGGTGACGGTGAACGCCTTCCTCAAGGGCTCGGGCATGATCGCGCCGGATATGGCCACCATGCTGGGCTTCGCCTTCACCGACGCCAAGATCCCGGGTCCCGTCCTGCAGAAGCTCCTGTCGGATGCTGCAGACAAGTCCCTCAACTGCGTCACCGTCGATGGCGACACCTCGACCAGCGACACCTTCCTGATGGTCGCGACGGGGGCGGCGCGGCATGCGCCGATCGAGGAGGCCGACGACCCCGTTCTGGTCGATTTCAAGCGGGCCCTCGACGAGGTGATGATCGAACTGGCGCAGCTGCTCGCGCGCGACGGCGAGGGCGCCACCAAGTTCGTGACCATCAACGTGGGCGGCGCCTCGTCGAACGGCGCCGCACGCAAGATCGGCCTGGCGGTCGCCAATTCGCCGCTGGTCAAGACCGCGATCGCCGGCGAGGACGCCAACTGGGGCCGCATCGTCATGGCGGTCGGCAAGTCGGGCGAGCGGGCGGACCGCGACAAGCTGCGCATCTCGATCGGCGGCGTGCGCATCACCGACCAGGGCCAGGTCGTGCCGAACTACGACGAGGCGCCTGTCGCCCAGCACATCAAGGGCTCCGACGTGGTGATCGACATCGACCTGGGTATCGGCCGCGGCCGCGCCACCGTCTGGACCTGCGATCTCACGCACGGCTACATCGACATCAACGGCAGCTACCGCTCCTGATGGGCGGCTTCGACGACGAGTGTCCGGGCGGACCGCCGCCGCTCGGCGAGCGGCCGCTCGTGCTGGTGGCGGCCGTCGCCCTGGTCGATGTCGACAGCCGCGTCCTCATTGCCCAGCGCCCGGCCGGCAAGTCGATGGCCGGGCTCTGGGAATTTCCCGGCGGCAAGGTCGAGCCGGGCGAGACGCCGGAGCAGGCGCTGGTCCGCGAGCTGCACGAAGAGCTGGGTATCGAGACGTCGACGAGCTGCCTGGCGCCGATCGCGTTCGCCAGCCATGGCTACGACAAGTTCCACCTGCTGATGCCGGTTTTCGCCTGCCGCAAGTGGAACGGAATGCCCCAGGCGCGCGAGGGCCAGGCCCTGAAATGGGTCGCTCCCATGGAACTCGGGAAGTACCCGATG
Source organism: Reyranella sp. (assembly GCF_030651995.1). Taxonomy (GTDB): domain Bacteria; phylum Pseudomonadota; class Alphaproteobacteria; order Reyranellales; family Reyranellaceae; genus Reyranella. The sequence continues at coordinate 24,262 of NZ_JAUSBN010000027.1, read as the reverse complement.
CCACCCGCAGACGTCCCGCTGGTCGGCCTGCTGCGCGATTTGCTCTGACCTTTCATGTTCCTCTACCCCGCTAGGGGGAGAGGAGTCTGAAGGTCAGCGCTGCTCAATCGCCCGAAGGGGCGCGCCCTCGCGCCAGCCCAGCAGGTCGCGGAAGATCAGCGCCTGCGCGGTCGCGGCCACCGCGGTGCCGGCATAGGAGACCAGGATCGCCGCCGTCCAGGTGATCACGGCCGCCGATTCGCCGGCGCCCAGCACGCCACGCGCCAGGCTGAGCACGACCAGGGTCGCCATGGTGGTGACGAGGGCGCTCGAGAAAAAGATCAGGAACAGCACGCCGATGATCGTCCAGGCGTTGCCGCGGCTGTGAGACCATGACAGGCGCGGCGAAAAGGGCTCGTCGACGGACGTCGCGGCGAGGCCGTAGCTGATGCGCAGCGCCAGCACGACCGACACGGTGAAACCGGCTCCGATCGGCGCGGCCAGCGCCTGCCGGCGCGCAACCTCGGGATCGATCGCGGCGCCCGCAGCCAGACTCTCGGGATCGATGTTGCCCAGGGCCAGCACGAAGGCGGCGAGCAGGACGAAGGTGAAGCCGCCGATCTTGATGAGGTGGAGCAGGAAGGCCGTCTCGCGTGGCGACCAGCCGAGCCCCGGCAATCGGCCGACACGATTGGGCCCGAGCAGCACGACGCGCTGCCAGGCCACCATGAACATGACCGTCGGAATCATGTCGGCGGCCTTCTCGATCAGCATCGGCATCAGCGAGTCGCGGCTCATCGTCGATCCCAGCAGCCGGATCACGAGCGAGGCGATCCACGGGATGGTCACGAGATGGAAGAACAGGCTGAAATTGGCGAAGACGAACCCGAAGCTCTGGGCCACCAGGCCGCCAAACGAGAGTTTCACCGCTGGCACTGTCTAGCTCCGTTCCACTTTTTCGCCCGCACTCAGTTCCGAAGTCCCCAGGGCGTCGGCCAGCCGCTGCGCGGCGCTGCCGGGCTTGAGCGCCTTGGGCTGGGAGGCATGCGGCGACCAGCCGTGCAGGAACAGGACCTCGAAGCTCGCGGTCACCCGGCCGCCCGGCCGGGCGAACCGTTCGCCGTAGAGTTCGGCGGCGCGCAGCAGCACGGCGCGCCCGGCCATGCCGCGACGCCGGCCGACCACGAGGTTGCTCTCACCCATGGCGCGGAGGTCGCGCATCAGCGCCAGGGCGCTCTCATACTCGACCTCGATCGTCTCGCCGTCGGCCACCGGCAGGGCGAAGCCTGCCCGCTGCAGCAGGCCCGCCGCGTCGCGCAGGTCGGCGAAGGGTGAGACGCGCGGGCTCAGTCCGCCGTCGATCTCGCTTTCCGCGGCGGCAAGGGCCTGGCGAAGCTGCCACAGGGTGGCGCCGCCCAGCAGGGCGCCGAGGAACAGGCCATCGGGCTTCAGGATGCGTGCGATCTGGATCAGGGTGCCGGGCAGGTCGTTGACCCAGTGGAGGTCCATGGCGCTCAGCACCAGGTCGAAGCGTCCGGCCGCGAAGGGCAGGAACTCCTCGTCGGCGACGATGGCCGGTCCGCGGGCGCGCGCCGCGAAGCCGCGGCCGAGATCGGCGCGCACCAGCTGCCCGACGATCGTGCGTTCGCCCAGCGCGTTTGCCACTTCGTCACCATGGCTGCCGAGATCGAGGCCGAGGGGAAAGGTGCGGCGCACGTCGTCCAGGCGGTCGACCAGCCGTTCGGCGATCTCGCGTTTCAGGAAATCGTGACGCTCCCAGTCGCGGGCCGCGCGCTCGCGGCGCCGGCGCAAGGTGGCGCGGTCGAAAACCAGCAGGGGATCGTGGCTCGTCACAGTGGCTATGTAGGGAAAAAGCACGGCGGCGGGTAGGGGAACGCCATCCTGTGGGCGCATTTGCCCGCCCCAATCCGCTGCATGTCGCCGCGAGGAGTGAAGGAAGCCGTTGCGGGAGTGGGCCGGGCCGTGCTCGACGCCGTGTTGCCGCCGCTCTGTCTCGGCTGCAACGAGATCGTCAGCGCACCGGGATCGCTGTGCGCGAGCTGCTGGCACGGCTTTTCCTTCATTTCCGCCCCGCACTGCGCCTGCTGCGGCACGCCTCTCGCGGAGGATTTGGGGCCTGAGGCGCTCTGTGCCGGCTGCCTCGTCCGTCGCCCGCGCTACCATCGCGCCCGTGCCGCTTTGGTCTATGACGATCAGAGCCGCCGGCTCGTCCTGCCGTTCAAGCACGGGGACCGCACGGATATCGCGCGGGCCTGCGGCGGCTGGATGGCGCGCGCGGGCGCCGATCTCCTGGGCGAGGCCGATCTGGTCGCGCCCGTGCCGCTCCATTGGCGGCGGCTGTTCATGCGCCGCTACAATCAGGCGCAGCTTCTGGCCCGTATCGTCGTGCGGACGGCGGCAGGCGGCCGGGATCTGCAGTTGGCGCCCGACCTGTTGCGACGACAGCGCTGGACCGGGTCGCAAGCCGGCCTCAGGGCGAAGGAGCGGCGGCGCAACGTGCGCGAGGCCTTCGACGTCCACCCGAAATGGCGGCCGCTGGTGGCCGGCAAGACCGTCCTGCTGGTCGACGACGTGCTGACGACCGGGGCGACGGTCGAGGCCTGCGCCCGCGCGCTGCAACGCGCCGGTGTCCCGAGGGTTGATGTCCTGACACTGGCGCGGGTCGTGCGGCCAGCGTTATAGTTTCGACAAAGAGGTTCACCCATGGCCAAGATCGAGATCTACACCACGCCGTTCTGCGGCTACTGCGCGCGGGCCAAGAGCCTGCTCGACAGCAAGGGCGCCGAGTACGAAGAGACCGACGTGATGATGGACGACAAGAAGCGCACCGAGATGCGCGCCCGCGCCAATCGCACGACGGTGCCGCAGATCTTCATCAACGGCCAGCATGTCGGCGGCTCCGACGACCTCGCCGCCCTCGAACGAGCGGGCAAGCTCGACGCGCTGCTCGCGCAGCCGGGCTGAGGAAGCCCATCATGACCGCGTTCAAGGCCGGCCTGATCCAGACCAACGTCAGCAACGACATCGCCGAGAACGTGGCCTCGCTGCGCGCGCAGGCGAAGCTCGCGCGCGACGCCGGCGCCGACTTCATCATGACGCCGGAGAATACCGGCCTGATCGGCGCCAACCGCACCGAGACGCTGGCCAAGGCGCAGACCGAGGAAGAGCACGCGATGCTCGCGGCCTGCCGCGCCGCCGCGCGCGACACCGGGGTCTGGTTCCTGCTGGGCTCGATCCATGTGCGCGTGGGGGCTGAGGAGCAGATCCGCAACCGCTCCTACCTGATCGATTCGTCGGGTGGCATCGTCGCTAGCTACGACAAGATCCACATGTTCGACGTCCAGCTCGCGGGCGGCGAGAGCTACCGTGAATCCTCGACGTTCAGGCCGGGCGAGAGAGCGGTGCTGGCCGAGACGCCCTGGGGCGTGCTGGGCATGACGATCTGCTACGACCTGCGCTTCCCCTATCTCTATCGCGAGCTGGCGCATGCCGGCGCCACGATGCTGGCGATCCCGTCTTCGTTCACGGTGCCGACCGGCCAGGCGCACTGGCACACGCTGATGCGCGCCCGCGCCATCGAGACCGGCTGCTTCGTCTTTGCGCCTGCCCAGGTCGGCACGCACAAGGGCTCCAACCGCAAGACCTACGGTCACTCGATCGCCGTCGCCCCCTGGGGCGAGGTGCTGGCCGATGCCGGCGGTGAAAACGCGGGCTTCGTCATCGCCGACATCGACATGACGAAGATCGAGGAGGCGCGGAAGATGGTCCCGTCGCTGACCCACGACCGCAAGTACGCGGCGCCCGTGCTCCACAAGGCCGAGGTCGCAAAGGCGGCAGAGTAAGAAATCCGTCGTCTCAGGGCGGGGGTTACCCCGCCGGAACCGGAGCCTCCCGGAGCGAGGCGGAGTGGAGCCGCCCCGTTTGCACATCATGGCTGGGGTGTCAGACACAAGAGACCTCCCCAACACGATTTACCGGCTATAGGTCGAAACAGCCGAGCCCCGCCACTCTCGGCCACCTCTTCTAGGAGCATCCGATGTCCTCGCCCAGCCTGGTGATTCGCAATGGCACCATCGTCGACGGCTCGGGCGGCGATCCTTATGAAGCCGACCTGGCCATCGAGGGCGGCAGGATCTCCGCCATCGGTAAGAACCTCCCCACGGGCGAAGAGGAGATCGACGCGCGTGGCAGGCTCGTCACGCCGGGCTTCGTCGATGTGCACACCCATTACGACGCGCAGGTGACATGGAGCGAGCGGCTGTCGCCGTCGTCGTGGAACGGCGCCACCACCGTCGTGCTCGGCAATTGCGGCGTCGGTTTCGCGCCCTGCCACGAAGACCAGCACGCGATGCTGATCAACCTGATGGAGGGCGTGGAGGACATTCCCGAGGTCGTGCTGTCGGAGGGCCTGCCGTGGAACTGGCATTCCTTCCCGGATTACCTCGATGCCATCGCCGCCCGTTCCTACGACGCCGACGTGGCGACACAGGTGCCGCACGCCGCCCTGCGCGTCTACGTGATGGGCCGGCGCGGCGCCGACCGGGAGCCCGCGACCGAGCAGGATCGGCAGCGGATGGCCGAACTCACCGTCGAGGGCCTGCGCGCCGGCGCGCTGGGCTTCTCGACCTCGCGGACGCTCAATCACCGCTCGGCCGACGGCAAGCACATCCCGACGCTCCGCGCCGAGGAGGCGGAGCTCACGGCGATCGCCCGCGCAATGCGCACGGCCGACGCCGGCTGGCTGCAGATCGTGTCGGACTTCCAGGAGGGCGAGATCGGTCTGTTCCGGCGGCTGGCGAAGGAGTCCGGGAGGCCGGTGACGATCACCCTGTTGCAGTCCAATGTCCGCCCCGAAGGCTGGCGCGAGACGATGGCGGAGATCGACGAGGCCAACGCGGAAGGTCTGCGCATCACCGCCCAGGTCCGCACCCGACCGACCAGCGTGCTGCTGGGGCTGGAACTGTCGCAGACTCCGTTCACCGGCCGGCCGAGCGCCGACCGCCTCGCGCGGCTGCCGTTCGCCGAACGGGTGGCATTGTGGCGCGACCCGGAGTTTCGCGCCCGCGTGCTCGCCGAGCGCGACCCGGGCAAGTCGCAAAGACGGATGGTGGATCGCTGGGATCGCATGTATCCGCTCGACGATCCGCCGGACTACGAACCGGGGCCGGAGCACAGCGTCGCTGCGATCGCGGCGCGGCAGGGTCGCCCGCCCGCCGAGGTCGCCTACGACCTGATGCTCGAACGCGACGGCAAGCAGATCGTCTATCTGCCGGTCACCAACTTCGCCGCCGGCAATCTCGACGTGGTGCGCGAGATGATCGACCGGCCCAACACGCTGCTGGGGCTGGGCGACGGCGGCGCCCATGTCGGCATCATGTGCGACGCGACGGCCACCAGCTACACGCTGACCCACTGGACGCGGGACCGCAGGCGCGGCTCGCTGTTGCCGGTTTCGTGGGCGATCAAGCGGCTGACCGCCGACAATGCGGCGGAGATCGGCCTCTGCGACCGGGGCCTGCTGAAGGTCGGACTCAAGGCCGACATCAACGTGATCGACTACGACAGGATGAAGCTGCGACGGCCCGAAATCGTCTACGACCTGCCGGCGGGCGGCAAACGTCTCATACAGCGGACCGACGGCTTCGATGCAACCATCGTGTCGGGCGCCGTCGTCTATCGGCACGGCGAAGCGACCGGCGCGTTGCCCGGGCGCCTGGTCCGCGGCGCGCGAGGCGCCTGAACGCGTCTTGGAGTCTCTCCGGACGAGACTTGAATCGATCCGAGCATGCAACACTGACCTCACCCTGAGGAGCGAACGCAGTGAGCGTCTCGAAGGGTGGGCAAGAGCACCGCGTCTGTTGCCCATCCTTCGAGACGCCGCGCAAGGCGCGGCTCCTCAGGATGAGGTGAATGGGTCAAGTTGAGACGGAAAGACTCTAGAGGAGACGGGCGGCGATCCGCTGCACCATCGCCATCTTCGGCTGGCTGATCATGCGCGCCTCGTAGGCCGTCACCGAGAAGCGCCCGCGCACCAGGTCGAGCAGCTCACCGTCCTTCAGCAGGAAGTCCGGCCGGCTTGGCTTTCCGAAGCGTTCGTTGCCCTCCATGAATGTCTCGTAGAGCAGGATGCCGCCCGGCTGCAGCGCCGCGAAGAGGGCGGGGAACAGCGGCCGGTGCAGGTAGTTCGTGACGACGATCGCACCGAAGCGGCGGTCGGCCAGCGGCCAGGGCGAGCCGTCTTCGAGATCGGCTGCAATCACCTCGACTGTGTCGGACGGGGCCAGCGCGCTCACGTCGCGATCGACAGCGGTCACGGGATGGCCGCGGCCGGCGAAGAACGCCGTGTGGCGGCCCTTGCCGGCTGCGAGATCGAGGACGTGGGCGCCGGGTGGCACGAGGCCGGCCCAGGTGGCGACCCAGGAAGAGGGTGTCATTTCTTGCGCGCTCCCGTTCCCTTCAGGTTCAGCAGATTGCCCGACAGGATCAGCGCGGCGCCGAGGATCGTGAGCGTATCCAGCCGCTCGCCGTAGAGCAGCCAGCCCGCGAGGGCGGCCAGCGGCACGTGCAGGAAATCCATCGGCACGACGACGGTGGCATCGGCATGCAGCATCGCGCGCGTCAGGCAGTAGTGGGAGAAGGTGCCGCAGAAGGCGATGACGATGATCCAGGCCCAGGCATAGGCCGAGGGCCAGCGCCACACGTCGAGCGCCGGCACCAGGCCGATGATCGACTGGATGAGCAGCATCCAGAACAGGATGGTGACCACGCTGTCGGCGCGGGTGAGCGACTTCACCATGGTCACCGAGACGGCGAAGCCCACCGCCGCGGCCAGCGCGATGATCTGCCCGGGCACGATCTCGTTGGTGCCGGGCCGCACGATGATGACGACTCCGATCACGCCCAGCGCGACGGCGAGGTTCTTCCACAATCCCATGCGCTCGCCGAGGAAGGCGACGGCCAGGATCGCGGTCCAGATCGGCATGGTGAACTCGATCGAGATCACCTGGGCGAGCGGGATCAGGGTCAGCGCCTTGAACCAGGCGAACTGCGCGCCGTAATGGGCGATGTTGCGGCCGACCTGCTGCCAGGGCCGCGCCGTCTTCAGCTTGGCGAACCCGCCCGCCAGGTGGATCAGCGGATAGAGCATCACGAGGCCGATGACCGAGCGCATCTCCATGATCTGGAAGACGTCGAGTTCACGCGTCGTCTCCCGGCCGGCAATCGCCATGACCAGCATGGCCGCCAGCCAGCCGGCCATCCAGAAGGCGGCCTTGAGAGTTGAGGGGTGCGATGACATCGACGGCTGCTGCTGGCGGGCTCCTGGGAGCGGGGCGCGACAATCGGGCCTTGCGTCCGGCCCGACAAGCCACCATTTTTCTGTCTGTCATGATTTTGTATCGCTTGCGCTGCGCCGATGGCCACGAGTTCGACAGCTGGTTCAAGGACAGCAAGACCTATGAACGTCAGGAGAAGAAATCCCTGATCGGCTGCGCCGTGTGTGGATCGGCGAAGGTCGAGCGCGCCCTGATGGCGCCCCGCATCGGCAAGAAGGGCAAGGACAGCACGCTGCCGGCCGTCGTGGAGGCGCCCGCCGCCGAAACGACTTCCGCACCGTCCCCGGAGCAGCAGCAGATCGCGGCGCTCGCCCGTCAGATGCCGAAGGAACTGCGGGAGGCCCTTCTCGCTGTCCGTGCCGAGGTCGAGAAGAACTGCGAGCCTGTCGGCGACAAGTTTGCCGAAGAGGCCCGCAAGATTCACTACGGCGAGAGCGACAAGCGCGGAATCTACGGCCAGACCAGCGAAGAAGAGGCCGAGGCCCTGGCGGAAGAGGGCATCGAGTTCGGCCGCCTTCCCTGGATCCCACGCGGCAACTGAGCCGCCGCCGGGCCGCTACTTCGGTCCGGCCACCCCGTACAGCATGTAGTTCACGTCGAGGTCGTTCCTGTTCAGCGACCATCTGCGGCTGAGCGGGGCGTAGACCACGCCGACGATCTCCTGGGGTTCGATACCGCCCGCGCGCAGGCCGCGGGTGACTTCCGAAGGCTTGAGGAACTTCTTCCAGTCGTGGGTGCCCCGCGGCAGCCAGCCCAGCACATATTCCGCACCGGCGATGGCCAGCACCCAGGCCTTTGCGGTGCGGTTGAGGGTCGACAGGAAGAGCAGTCCGCCGGGCTTCACCAGGCGGCCGCAGGACCGCAGGAACAGATCGACGTCGGCCACGTGCTCCACGATCTCGAGGGCCAGCACCACGTCGAACTGCGCGCCGCTTTCGGCCAGCGCCTCGGCGGTGCCCTGGCGATAGTCGATGGCGAGGTCCTGGCGCGCGGCGTGGACGGACGCGGTCGCGATATTGCGGGCCGAGGCGTCCACGCCGGTGACCGACGCGCCGAGCCGGGTCATCGGCTCGCTGATCAGTCCGCCGCCGCAGCCGATGTCGAGCAGCGACAGGCCCTTCAGCGGTTCACCGCTCAGGGCGTCGCGCTGCCAGTGGGCGGCGACATGATCGCGGATGTAGGCGAGCCGCACCGGGTTCAGACGGTGCAGGGGCGCGAACTTGCCGGAGGGATCCCACCATTCGTCTGCGATGCGGGAAAAGCGCTCGATCTCGGCGGGATCGACCGTTCCGTCAGTGGGGATATGCGCGGTTTCAACCATGGCTACCCTTGACCCATATGGCGCCTCCGGTGTCTATAGCCCGCTTTCCGGGCAGACGCTTGCCCTTCGAGTGAATTCATGGCGCGCATCGTTCTGAAATTTGGCGGTACCTCGGTCGGCGACACGGACCGGATCAAGAACGTCGCGCGCAAGGTGAAGGCCGAAGTCGCGCGCGGCAACGAGGTCGCGGTCGTGGTTTCGGCCATGTCCGGCGCCACCAACCAGCTCGTGAAGTGGGTGAACGAGATCTCCCCGCTGCACGATCCGCGCGAATACGATGTCGTCGTGGCGACCGGCGAGCAGGTGACGATCGGCCTGCTGGCGATGGCGCTGCAGCAGGAAGGGGTGAAGTCGCGTTCCTGGGTCGGCTGGCAGCTGCCGATCAAGACCGACGACGCCTACGCAAAGGCGCGAATCGTGGAGATCGACACGGTCGAGATGGCCAGGACGATGGCGGCGGGCGAGGTTCCCGTGGTGCCGGGCTTCCAGGGTATCTCGCCGGAAGGTCGCATCACGACCTTGGGCCGTGGCGGCTCCGATACGTCGGCGGTGGCGCTGGCCGCCGCCCTCAAGGCCGACCGCTGCGACATCTACACCGACGTCGACGGCGTCTACACGACCGATCCGCGAATCGTCGAGAAGGCGCAGAAAATCGACCGCGTGACCTACGAGGAGATGCTCGAAATGGCCTCGCTGGGCTCGAAGGTGCTGCAGACGCGCTCCGTCGAGCTGGCAATGAACCATCATGTGCGCGTGCAGGTGCTGTCGTCGTTCGACGAGGCGCTCGGCAGCGACCTGCCCGGAACTCTGGTTGTGGACGAGGAAGAGATCATGGCCCAGGGCCTCGAGAAGTCCGTCGTGAGTGGCATCGCCTTCGCCAAGGACGAGGCGAAGATCACCGTGACCCAGGTGCCCGACCGGCCCGGGGTCGCCGCGGCAATTTTCGGCCCGCTTGCGGCGGCGAACATCAATGTCGACATGATCGTGCAGAACGTCTCGGTCGACGGCAGTTCGACCGACATGACGTTCACGGTCCCCAAGCCTGACCTCGCGCGTGCGGTGCAGCAACTCGAGCGTGCCAAGGCGGATCTGAAGTTCGCCGAGGTGAAGTCGGACCTCAATGTCTCCAAGGTGTCGGTGATCGGTGTCGGCATGCGCTCCCATGCCGGCGTGGCGCTCAAGATGTTCGAGACGCTTGCCGCCAAGGGGATAAACATCCAGGTCATCTCCACGTCGGAGATCAAGATCAGCGTTCTGGTGGCGGCCGAGTATACCGAGCTCGCCGTGCGGGCCCTTCACACTGCCTATGAACTGGATGCCGTCTGATCGGTCCGGAAAAACAGCCCTGAAGTCCAGCGGGGCTCTGCAAATTCGCCGGTAGGCAGTCCGGCGCGGGTCTTGCTATAAGCAACGCATGGACGCCGTACTCGCCTACATGGCCTGCTTGAACGCCCGACCGACCCGGTCGGCGGCCGCGGCTTGGCGAGTTTGCGCCTGTATCATCGACCGCAGCTTCGTCGTTATCCGACTCAAGCATCTCGCGGTCTGACCATGGAGAGATCAACTCCTCTGGCCGGACCGCGAATGCTCCTCAAGCGGCTCCGGGACACGATGGCGCGTGCCGAGTCCGTCGAAGTGACGCTGGGCGAGGTCGTGCGCCTTGTCGCCAACGAGATGGTGGCCGAGGTCTGCTCGATCTACCTGCTGCGGGCCGGCGAAGTGCTGGAGCTGTTTGCAACCCAGGGCCTCAACCCGTCGGCCGTCCACAGCACGCGGCTGAGGGTCGGCGAAGGTCTGGTCGGCGACATTGCCGCCCACGGACGACCGCTGACGCTCGACGATGCCCAGCGCCATCCGCAATTCGCCTACCGCCCCGAGACCGGCGAGGAAATCTACCACTCGCTGGCGGGCGTGCCGATCGTGCGCGCCGGCCGGGTGCTGGGCGTTCTGGTCGTGCAGAATCGCACCCGCCGCCAGTACGACGAGGAAGAGGTCGAGACGCTGCAGACCATCGCCATGGTGCTGGCGGAACTGGTCTCGGCCAGTCACGTCGTCAGTCCCAACGAGGTCCAGCAGGTCGATGGCATCGGGTTGCTGCCGTTGCGCGTCGATGGCGTGCAACTGACGCCCGGCGTCGCGATCGGCCGCGCCGTGCTGCACGAGCCCCGCATCATCATCCAGCGCGTCGTGGCCGAGGATGTCGGGCAGGAGCAGGTCCGCTTCCTCGAGGCGCTGCGTGGCGTGCGCGAGGACGTCGATCGCATGCTCGAGGCGCACGACATGCAGTCGGGCGAGCAGCGCGAGATCCTCGAGACTTTCCGCATGTTCGTCGACGACCGCGGCTGGGCCGAACGGGTGCGCGAGGCCATCGATTCGGGCCTCACCGCCGAGGCCGGCGTCCAGCGTGCCTTCGACGATGTCCGCACGCGCCTGGGCCAGTCGACCGATCCCTATATCCGCGAGCGGCTGAGCGACCTGCAGGATCTCAGCAACCGGCTGCTGCTGCGGCTCACCGGCCGTGTGGCCATCGATCCCAGCACCTTGCCCGACGACATGATCGTGGTTGCTCGCGACATGGGGCCGGCCGAGTTGCTCGATTACGACCGCAACCGCCTGCGCGGTGTCGTGCTGGAGGAGGGCTCGGCGCTCAGCCACGTCGCGATCGTGGCGCGCGCGCTCGACATTCCCGTGGTCGGCCGCGCGCCCAACGTGCTCGCCCGTGTCGAGGCCGGCGATCCGATCGTGGTCGACGGCGACAATGCGCAGGTGCTGGTGCGGCCGGCCGAGGACATCCTCCAGACGGTCCATCTCGCACTCGATGCGCGCGCCGAGCGGCGCCGCAAATATGCGGCCCTGCGCGACCTGCCGTCGGCAACGCGCGACCAGGCGCGCATCTCGCTCAACATGAATGCCGGCCTGCTGATCGACATGCAGCATCTCGACGATACGGGCGCCGACGGTGTCGGCCTCTACCGGACCGAGATTCCGTTCATGGTGCGTTCGGAGTTCCCCGATGTCGATGCACAGGCCTGGCTCTACGGCCGCGTGCTCGACCTCGCGGACGGCCGGCCCGTGACTTTCCGCACTCTCGATGTAGGGGGGGACAAGGTCCTTCCCTATATCGACTCGTTCGGCGACGAGAATCCCGCAATGGGGTGGCGCGCCATCCGCATCGGGCTCGATCGTCCGGCGATGCTGCGCCGCCAGTTGCGCGCCATGATCCTCGCCGCCACGGGCCGGCCTCTGTCGATCATGTTCCCCATGATCGCGGAGGTCACTGAACTGATACGGGCTCGTCACTTGCTCGATCTTGAAATGGATCGGGCGAGGCGGCGCGGCCAGGTGGTGCCGGAGCGTCTGCGGGTTGGCGTCATGTTCGAAGTGCCTGCTCTGGCATGGCAACTCGACAGCCTCCTGCCTCACGTCGATTTCATCTCCGTGGGCACGAACGATCTCCTGCAATTCCTCTACGCTGCCGATCGCGGCAACAGCCGGGTGGCCGGACGCTACGACAGTTTGTCCCCAGCCCTGCTTCGACTGCTACATTATGTAGTGAACAAGGTGCGCCCCGCTGGTGTGGACATCGCGGTGTGCGGCGAGATGGCGGGACGTCCGGTCGAGGCCCTGGCGTTGCTGGCGATCGGCGTACGCTCGCTGTCGATGTCACCGGGCTCGATCGGTCCTGTGAAGGCGATGATCCGTTCGCTCGATCTCAACGAGGCGGTTGGATTCATGACCTCTGCGCTCGCGCAACCCGATCGTCCGATGCGTGAGACGTTGCGTCTCTTCGCCGCCGATCACGCGATCGAAATTTAACGACGAAAAGTCGAATCGCTTTTGCCCTGTCATGGGGCCTCTGCTAAGAGTCGCGACGAGGGGACAAGCAGGGAATTTCAATGCCGGATCAGGTTGACTGGCGGGCGATTGAGCGCGAGGCCGGACCGGGCCAAGCGGTCGGTCGACTCCTACGCGATCAACGCGAGGCACGCGGTCTGGACCTGACTCAAGTCGAGAAGAGCATCCGTATCCGGCGCACCCACCTCGAAGCGATCGAGGAAGGCCGCTACGACGCGCTGCCCGGTGCCGCGTACATTCCCGCTTTCCTGCGAGCCTACGCGATCCATGTCGGTCTCGATCCCGAAAAGGTCATGACCGCCTATCATCTGTCGGGCGCGGTTCCCATCAAGCGTCCGGTCGCACTGCCTGCCAATTTCCCGGTCGCCGACCGGCGTGCGCCGATCGGCCTTGCGGTTCTCACGGTTCTTCTCGTCGTCGGCGCCGGCTATGGCGTGTGGCACTACATGCCGCGCGATCAGGCCGTCGTGGCGCAGAAGGTTCCGCCCGTGCCGGACCGTCTTCTCTCCGAGCGCCCCAGCGCGCCGGCGCCTGCACCCAATCCGTTCATTGCCCAGATGCCGCCCGCGCCGGCTCCGGAAACACGCACGATCAATGGCTCGTTGCCCGCCCAGGTGTGGCCCGCGCAGCGCGCCGAAAGCGGCACCCCGGCCGCGCCGCTGGCGCCGCCGCCGGTCGTTGTCGCCGTACCCGCACCGCCGCCGCCGGTCGTGATGAATGTTCCCTCGATCGGCCAGGCGCAGGCCGCCCAACCGCCGGCGCTGGTCGAGCCGCCGCGCCTCGAGCCGCCGAGGCCGGTGGAGGAAGCGATTGCACGACAGCCCGAGGCAACGCAGCCATCGATCCCGGTCCGGGTCAATACGCCGATCAGCGTGAAGACCAACAGCTGGGTCGAGCTGCGGGCGCCGAACGGCGACGTGCTGACGCAGACCTATGTGCGTGCCGGCGAAAGCTATGTCGTGCCCGCGGGTATCGCCTACCGCATCACCGAGGCCCGATAGCACCATCGCGCCTTTGTAATGTCCGGCGGCTGGCGGAGGCGGGCCCGCGCCGCTACATTGCGCCCATGAGCATCAGACCGTACCGCGACATCCAGCGCCGCAAGTCGCGGCGCGTGATGGTCGGGTCCGTGCCGGTGGGCGGCGATTCGCCGATCACCGTCCAGACCATGACCAACACGCTGACCGCGGACGCCGACGCGACCATCGCCCAGATCCGCCGCTGCGAAGAGGTGGGTGTGGACATCATCCGCGTATCCTGTCCCGACGAGGACTCGACCGCGGCGCTGCCGAAGATCGTGCGGGCCGCCAAGGTCCCGATCGTTGCCGACATCCATTTCCACTACCGGCGCGCCATCGAGGCGGCCGAGGCGGGCGCCGCCTGCCTGCGCATCAATCCTGGCAACATCGGCAGCGCCGAGCGCGTGCGCGAGGTCGTCAAGGCCGCCAAGGACCATGGCTGTTCCATGCGCATCGGCGTCAACGCCGGCTCGCTGGAGAAGGACCTGCTCGAGAAGTACGGCGAGCCCTGTCCGGAGGCGATGGTGGAGAGCGCGCTCGATCATGCCCGCATCCTGCAGGACCACGACTTCCACGAGTTCAAGATCAGCGTGAAGGCATCCGATGTCTTCCTGGCGGTCGCGGCCTACCAGCAGCTCGCCGACGCCTGCGACTACCCTCTGCATGTCGGCGTGACCGAGGCGGGCGGCACGCGCACCGGCACGGTGAAGTCGTCGATCGGCATGGGCTCGCTCCTGTGGGCGGGCATCGGCGACACGATCCGCGTCTCGCTCTCGGCCGAGCCGGAAGAGGAGGTTCGCGTCGGCTTCGAGATGCTGAAGGCGCTGAACCTGCGGCATCGCGGGGTCAACATCATCTCCTGCCCGTCCTGCGCGCGTCAGCAGTATGACGTCATCCGCACGGTCGAGGCGCTGGAGAAACGCGTGGCCCACATCACTACGCCGATGACGGTGTCGGTGATCGGCTGCGTGGTGAACGGGCCGGGCGAGGCGCGCGAAACCGATATCGGCTTCACCGGCGGCGGCTCGAACACCCATCAGGTCTACATCGCCGGCGTCCCCCATCATCGACTGAAGGACGCCAACGTCGTCGACCACCTGGTCGGGCTGATCGAGAAGAAGGCGGCCGAGATCGAGGCCGCCAAGGTGGAAGAAGCCGAGCGACATCGCGCTGCTGCCGAGTAGCGACCAGGCCTTCCCCTCCCGACGTTCTTCTTTCAAGGCGATTTCCCGTGAGCAAGATGCAACCCGTGCGTGGCACGCACGATATCCTTCCCGACGACTACCGGCACTTCGCGCACGTGGTCGACACGGCGCGCGAGGTGGCGCGCCTGTACGGCTATCGAGAGATGGCGACGCCGATCTTCGAGTTCACCGAACTCTTCGCCCGCGGCATCGGCGAGACGACCGACGTCGTGTCGAAGGAGATGTACACCTTCAAGGATCGCGGCGACGAATCGCTGACCCTGCGGCCGGAATACACGGCCGGCATCTGCCGTGCCTTCGTGTCGAATGGCGAGCTGGCGCAGCAGCTTCCGCTGAAGGTCTTCGCGGCGGGTCCGATGTTCCGCTACGAGCGGCCGCAGAAGGGACGTCAGCGCCAGTTCCACCAGATCGATCTCGAAGTGCTGGGGGCGCCCGAGCCCGGGGCCGACATCGAGGTCATCTCGGTCGCGGCGGACATCCTGGACAGGCTCACGATCCTCGAGCGCTGTGTGCTCAAGATCAATTCGCTGGGCGATCCGGAGAGCCGGGCGGGCTACCGCAAGGTCCTGACCGATTACTATTCCGGTCACGTGGACAAGCTCTCCGAGGATTCGCGCAATCGACTGGCGCGCAATCCGCTGCGCATCCTCGACAGCAAGGACGAGGGCGACAAGGCGATCAACGCCCAGGCGCCGAGCTTCAGCGATCACCTGAACGAGGCGAGCCGCGACTTCTTCAAGTCGGTGCAGGACGGGCTCACGGCCGCCGGCATCGCCTTCGAGGTCGATCCGGCGCTGGTGCGCGGCCTCGACTACTATACCCACACCGCCTTCGAGTTCGTGACCACGCATCTCGGCGCCCAGGGCACCGTGCTGGGCGGCGGCCGCTATGATGGGCTGATCGCCGAGCTGGGCGGACCGCCGACGGCCGGCATCGGCTGGGCGGGCGGCATCGAGCGGCTGATGATGCTGGCCGACGAGCCCACGCCCCTGCCGCGGCCCGTCGTCATCGCCCCGCTGGGCACGGCCGCCGAGGCCAGGGCGCTCGGCCTCGCGCGGAGCCTGCGCAAGCAGGGCATCGTCGTCGAGCAGGATTATCGCGGCAACATGAAGCGGCGCATGCAGCGGGCCAACAAGCTCAATGCGCGCGCCGCACTGATCATCGGCGACGACGAGTTGGCCAAGGGCGTCGCGCAGCTCAAGGACCTCGACAGCGGTACCCAGCGCGAAGTGCCGTTCGAGACTCTCGCGGAAGCCCTGAAGGTCTGAGATGTCGTTGTTGCTGAAACTCAACCAGATCGTGACGCGCCATGCCGAGCTGCAGGCGGCTTTGTCGGCCGGCACGCTCGATTCGCAGAAGTTCGTCGCGGCCTCGAAGGAATATGCCGACCTCGGCCCGCTGGTCGAGGCGGTGAACGAGTGGCACAAGGCCGAGCGCGAATTGAAGGATGCGGAGGCGATGGCCGCCGATCCCGACATGAAGGCGATGGCCGAGGAAGAGGCGGAGGAGCTGCGCAAGCGCCTGCCGGAGCTGGAACGCACGGTGAAGCGCATGCTCCTGCCCAAGGACGCCGCCGACGAAAAGAATGCCATCCTCGAAATCCGCGCCGGCACCGGCGGCGACGAGGCGGCGCTGTTCGCGGCCGACCTGTTCCGGATGTACCAGCGCTACGCGGCGGAAAAGGGCTGGAAGTTCGAGGTCATGGAGCTGTCGGACACCGGGATCGGCGGCTACCGCGAGGCGATCGCCACGGTGACGGGGCGCAACGTCTTCGCGCGTCTGAAATTCGAATCCGGCGTCCATCGCGTGCAGCGCGTGCCGGCGACGGAGGCCCAGGGCCGCATCCATACGTCGGCCGCGACGGTGGCGGTGCTGCCGGAGGCCGAGGAGGTCGACATCAAGATCGACGAGAAGGACCTGCGCATCGACGTGTTCCGGGCCTCCGGCCCGGGTGGCCAGTCGGTGAACACGACCGATTCGGCGGTACGCATCACCCATATCCCGACCGGCGTCGTGGTCAGCCAGCAGGACGAGAAGAGCCAGCACAAGAACCGCGCCAAGGCGATGAAGATCCTGCGCGCGCGCCTCTACGACGCCGAGCGCCAGCGTCTCGACGATCTGCGCTCCGCCGATCGCAAGGGCCAGGTCGGCAGCGGTGACCGCAGCGAACGCATCCGCACCTACAACTTCCCGCAGAGCCGGGTGACCGATCACCGCATCAACCTCACTCTCTACAATCTCGCCGAAATCCTCGACGGGCGCGGGCTGGATGCCATCGTCGACGCCCTGACTTCCGAGGATGAGGCCACGCGGTTGGCGGAACTCGCGGCCTAGAGGTGGCGGAGGGCGCCTCCTACGACGCGCTCCTGCGTGACACGGCCGTCGCCCTGACGGCGGCCGGCATCGACAATGTCCGCTTCGAAGCCCGCCTGCTTCTGAGCCACGCCACCGGGCTGACGATCGAGCAGCTGATTTCGCGCGGACCCGATGCTGCGCCGGCCGCCGCGGCCGCGACGTTGCGCGAACTCACGGCGCGGCGGGTGCGGCGCGAGCCCATGGCCTACATCCTGGGCGAGCGGGAGTTCTGGGGCCTGCCGTTCAAGGTCTCGCCGGCGGTCCTCATTCCCCGGCCCGACAGCGAGACGGTGATCGAGACGGTTCTCGACCTGCTGCCCGACCGCAGCCGGAAGATGCGGATCCTCGACCTCGGCCTCGGGTCGGGCTGCCTGTTGCTCACCCTGCTGCGGGAGTATCCGCAGGCGACCGGCGTCGGGATCGACGCCTCGGAGGCGGCGCTCGCCGTCGCCCGGGGCAATGCCGAGGCGCTCGGCGTGGCGCCGCGTGCGCGCCTGTCGTCGGGTGACTGGCGGCAAGCCGGCTGGAGCGACCGCCTCGAGGGGCCGTTCGACCTGCTGGTCTCCAATCCACCCTACATCGAGAGCGCCGTGGTGGACGGGTTGATGCCCGAAGTGGCGGCCCATGAGCCGAGGCTGGCGCTCGACGGCGGCGCCGACGGGTTTGCGGCGTATCGCATCATCGCCGCGGAGGCGCCCCGGCTCGTCGTTCCGGGCGGCTGGGCGGTCGTCGAGGCAGGCGAGGGCCAGGCACCGGATATCGCGGCTCTTTTTGGCGCTGCGGGCCTGACGCCCAAGCCGGCCCGGCAGGATTTGGGCGGGATCGCACGTGTCGTGCCGGCCCAGCATTAATCGGTTGGCAATCAGGGCGAATGAGACTAGGTTCCTTTTACCCCTTGGGGGGCCTTGGTCCGGCCGGTGTGTAGCGGCGGACACCAACTCCCCTGAAATTCAGCCGTGACGGCGCCCGGGAAGGGCAGAGGGGCTGCAACAACATCCGTCCGGCGTGCAACTGGCCCTAGGTTAATGAGACCAAACAATCGTCAGCGGTCGCGCGGCGGTCGCAGTGGTGGCGGCGGCGGTGGCGGCGGTGGAAACAACCACCATCACAAGCCCCAGAATTACAATTCGAACCGTCCGGCTAATCGAAATCAGATTTTCGATAGCAGCGGCCCCGACGTCCGGGTTCGCGGCAACGCGCACCAGGTTTTCGACAAATATCAGTCGCTGGCCCGAGAGGCAGCGTCCTCCGGTGATCGCATTCTGGCCGAGTCCTACTGGCAATATGCCGATCACTATTATCGGATGATCCAGGCTCAGGGCGGCTTCGTCCAACGCAACAACCTCGGTTGGGGCGAAAATGGCGAAGAAGGCCAGCCCGATCAGCCGGGACAGCAGCAAGGCCAGCCCGGCGGTCAACCGCAGCAGAATGCCAGCGATCGCGCGCCGTCCAACGAGCGCGGTGGTCGTGGCGAACAGCCCGATCAGAACCAGGCCGACGAGGGTCAGGGCGATGTTCGCCAGGCCGATCATCAGCAGGCTGACAATCGCCAGTCCGAGAATCGTCAATCGGATCCTCAAGCCGACAATCGCCAAGCTGACCGTCAGGCCGACAATCGCCAAGCTGACCGCCAGGCCGACAATCGCCAATCCGATCGTCAGGCCGAGCGTCGCCAGCCCGAACGTCGCCAGCCTGATCGTCGCCAAGCCGAACAAGTCGAAGAAGAGCCCGGTCTGAACGGCGTGGCTTTTCTTCAGAAGGGCCGCAGCGCGCCGGTCAATAACGACCCGGCGGCCGACGAGCAGCCCGAGGTGCCGGAATTCGTTCCCGCCAGCGGCGGCCGACGCGGCTAACCCGCCAACGACGATCCCTCTACGGAAAGACGCCCGCCGGCAGCCGCCTGCGGGCGTTTTCTTTTGCTCTAAAGGTGGATCAGCGTCGGCGCGGCGAAGGCCAGGACGGTGAAGCCGAAGCCCACGACGCCGAGCCCGAGCGACAGGAAGGTCAGCCAGATCACCGAGGTGAGAGCCGCCGCGCCTGCCAGCACGATGGCGAGCTGGAAGCAGGCCGAGCCGTATTCGAACATGTGATAGGCGGCCATCGACTGGTCGCGATGCTGTTCCTTGGCCTTGGCCCGGGCGGCCAGCTCCTTGCGGCCCTCGCCGGTCTCGGGCTCGGTGTCGTAGCGCTGCGCCGTCTGGCGCCACCGCTCGGCCTGGGCCTTGAGCGCGGGCGGCATCGGCGTCGGACCATCCTTGTAGGTGGCTTCGGCTTCTTCGGCGGCGGTGCGTAGGGTTGTCTGCCGGATGGTCTTGGACTGGAAGAACGACCACAGGTTGGAGGCATCGATATGGCTCGCCAGGGCGTTCGTCTGTGAGCTCTTGCCGCCCATCTCCGACACCGCCAGCAGGGCGGCGAGGATGGCCACCAGCAGGGCGATCCTCTTGTTCGAGCTGTCGATGTGTCCGTGTCCGCCTGACATTCAGTGCTCCCAGTCCCAACTGCCGGGCGGTCTTAGCCCACGTCCAAGACTAGTGAAAGTCGCACGCCGGTTAGGGGCTTGCAGCCCGCCGTTCCGATACCATATCGCCCTCAGGACGCTTCTTCGGAGGGTCCACTCTTCCGCCCGCCGCTCGACGGGGGCGTAAAGGAAAGGGTTGAGTAATGAACCAGGAAAAATACACCGAGCGCATGCGGGGGTTCCTGCAGAGCGCACAGATGCTGGCGCTCCGTGAGGGCCACCAGCGACTGATCCCAGACCACATTCTGAAGGTCCTGCTCGACGACCCGGAAGGCCTCGCGGCCAACCTGATCGGCTCGGCGGGTGGCGATTCGCGCGCGGTCTACCGCGCCGTGGAGGCCAACCTCGCCAAGCAGCCCAAGGTCGAAGGCCAGGGCGCCGGCCAGATCTACATGGCGCCGGAGACCGCGCGCCTGTTCGAGCAGGCCGAGGCGATCGCCGAGAAGGCGGGCGATTCGTTCGTCACGGTCGAGCGCATGCTGGTGGCGCTGGTGCTCGCCAAGGGCACACCGGCGGCCGAGGCGCTGGCCGCGGGCGGCGTGAAGCCCCAGGCCCTCGAAAAGGCCGTGCAGGAGCTGCGCAAGGGTCGTACGGCCGACTCGGCCTCGGCCGAGGAGGGCTACGACGCGCTGAAGAAGTACGCTCGCGACCTCACGCAGGCCGCCCGTGACGGCAAGCTCGACCCGGTGATCGGTCGCGACGAGGAGATTCGCCGCGCCATCCAGGTGCTGAGCCGCCGGACCAAGAACAATCCGGTGCTGATCGGCGAACCGGGTGTCGGCAAGACCGCCATTGCCGAAGGCCTCGCATTGCGCATCGTCAACGACGACGTGCCGGAATCGCTCAAGAACAAGAAGCTGATGTCGCTCGACCTCGGCTCGATGGTCGCGGGCGCCAAGTTCCGCGGCGAGTTCGAGGAGCGCCTCAAGGCCGTGCTGTCGGAAATCTCGTCGGCGGAAGGCGAGATCATCGTCTTCATCGACGAACTGCACACGTTGATCGGCGCCGGTAAGGCCGACGGTGCGATGGACGCCTCCAACATGCTGAAGCCCGCCCTTGCGCGCGGCGAGCTGCATTGCGTGGGCGCCACGACGCTCGACGAGTACCGCAAGCACATCGAGAAGGACGCCGCCCTCGCGCGGCGCTTCCAGCCTGTGTTCGTGGCCGAGCCGACGGTCGAGGACACGATCTCGATCCTGCGCGGCCTGAAGGAGAAGTACGAGCTGCATCACGGCGTCCGGATCGCGGACTCCTCGATCGTGGCCGCCGCGACCCTGTCCAATCGCTACATCGCCGACCGGTTCCTGCCGGACAAGGCGATCGACCTGATGGACGAGGCGGCGAGCCGCATCCGCATGCAGGTCGACAGCAAGCCCGAGGCGCTGGACGAACTCGACCGGCGCATCATGCAGCTCAAGATCGAGAAGGAAGCGCTCAAGAAGGAAAGCGACCAGGCGTCGCGTGACCGGCTCGAGCGCCTCGAGAAGGAGCTGTCGGAACTCGAGCAGAAGTCGGCGGCGCTGACGGCGCAGTGGACCTCGGCCAAGGACAAGCTGGCCGACTCCCAGAAGGTGAAGGAGCAGCTCGACAAGGCGCGCTCCGAGCTGGACATCGCTCAGCGGCGCGGCGAACTCGCCAAGGCGGGCGAGCTGGCCTACGGCGTGATCCCCGACCTCGAGAAGAAGCTCAAGGAAGCCGAGACCCACGAGGTCGCCGGCGGCAAGGGCGTCAAGGAAGAGGTCATGCCCGAGGATATCGCGGCCGTCGTGTCGCGGTGGACCGGCGTGCCCGTCGACAAGATGCTGGAAGGCGAGCGCTCCAAGCTCCTGCGCATGGAGGAGGAGATCCACAAGCGGGTGATCGGCCAGGACGAGGCCGTCGTCGCGGTGGCGAATGCGGTGCGTCGCGCCCGCGCGGGCCTGCAGGACCCGAACCGTCCCATCGGTTCGTTCCTGTTCCTGGGCCCGACGGGTGTCGGCAAGACCGAGCTCACCAAGGCGATCGCGGCGTTCCTGTTCGACGACGACAACGCGATGGTGCGCATCGACATGAGCGAGTTCATGGAGAAACACTCCGTGAGCCGCCTGATCGGCGCCCCGCCGGGCTATGTCGGATACGACGAGGGCGGTGTCCTCACCGAAGCGGTGCGGCGCCGGCCCTACCAGGTGATCCTGTTCGACGAGGTCGAGAAGGCGCATCCGGACGTGTTCAACGTCCTGCTGCAGGTGCTGGACGACGGTCGCCTGACCGACGGGCAGGGCCGCACGGTCGACTTCAAGAACACGCTGATCATCCTGACGTCCAATCTCGGCAGCTCGCATCTGGCGGCCCTGAAGGACGGCGAGTCCACCGACTCGGTGCGCGAGCAGGTCATGGAGGAGGTGCGCCGGGCGTTCCGTCCGGAGTTCCTCAACCGTCTCGACGAGATCCTGCTGTTCAACCGGCTGAGCCGGGCGCACATGACGGACATCGTCACAGTGCAGATCCAGAAGCTGTTCAAGCTGCTGGCCGATCGCAAGATCGAGCTGAAGATCGACGGCAAGGCGCTGCAGTGGCTGGCCAACCGCGGCTACGACCCGGTCTACGGGGCGCGGCCGCTGAAGCGGGTGATCCAGCGCAGCCTGCAGAATCCGCTGGCGACGCAGCTTCTGGAGGGCCGGATCCACGACGGCGACACCGTCGAGGTCGGCGTCGAGAATGGAGAGCTGACGGTCGGTGGCGAGCGCGTGATGAGCGACGCGGCCGACTGAAGAACGCTAGTTGCTCCTGGCGACCAGTGGCGGCGCAGGTTCCTTCGGGGCCTGCGCCGTTTTCTTTGGGGCGGGTTTGGGTTCCGGCGACTTCGCCGGCTCGCCGGCCACCGGCGCGCTCTTGAGCTGGGCGAGATACTGTTTCGCCAGGGCGCGGAATCGCGGGGCGTCCTTGGCCCCGACCGTGCCGCGCATGGCGAACTTCTGGGTGAGCGGATTGACGTGCTTGCCGCCCTTCAGGAACTCGTAGTGCAGGTGCGGGCCGGTCGACATGCCGGTCGATCCAACGAAGCCGATCACCTGTCCCTGGCGCACCTGCACACCCGGCTTGATGCCTGGTCCGACGCGGGACATGTGGGCGTAGGCGGTCGCCACATCCTGCGTGTGCTGCAACTTGACGTAGAGGCCGTATCTGCCGTTCGGCCCGGCCGCAACCACCTTGCCGTTGCCGGCGGCGAAGATCGGCGTGCCCGGGGGGGCCGCGAAATCCACGCCGGCATGCAATGCGCTGAAGCCCAGGATCGGATGCTCCCGCATGCCGAATCGCGAGGTGATGCGCGATGCATCCATCGGCGTGCGCAGGAAGGAGCGCGCGACGCTCTCGCCCTGGGGGTTGTAGAAGCCATCCGCTCCACCCTGCGGACGATAGCGCATGACGACGACCGTGCGCTTCATCAGTCGCAGTTCGCCCGCGAGCAGGCGGCCGGGATGCGTGACCTTGCCGTCGCTCGTCACCAGCTGCTCGAGCAGCACGGTGAACTTCTGGCCCTGCTTCAACTCGCGCTGGAAATCGACGTCATAGGAGAGCGCCCGCACAAACTCGACCATCGCGGCCGAAGGCGCGCCGGCCTTGACGCCACTCTGCTGCAGCGAGCCCTCGCGCTCGCCTTCGACGCGCACGATGCGCGGGCTGACCTTGTAGATTTTCTCTTCGGCATCGTAGCTGCCGTCATCCTTGCGGCTGACGATGTATTCCCGCTCGGGTTGAGGCCGGACGGACAGTGCCAGAACACGGGGCGTGTCGGGCTGCTCCGGTATCGTCTGCATCGTGAGCTCGATCGTCTCGCCGACCGCGAGCCGCCTCTTCTTCAGGAGGGACTGGAGCTTCTCCGAGACCTGTTTGCGTTCGCTCTCCGCCACGTCGATGTCGGCCAGCATCTTCTCGACCGTGTCGCCCTTCTCGAGGCGCAGGGTGAGTTCGTAGATGTCGCTGGCCGGCGGTTCGGCGTCGGCGGTGGGCCCTTCCGGCGGCTTCATCTGGAAGCCGCGGAGATCGAGCGAGGGTGGTTTGCCGAAATCGGCCGCCGTTACGGGCGGGGCGGGCTGCGACTCCGCCAGGATCAGGGGCCCTGGGGCGGCCTGTGCCGGTTCTGCGGGGGGCGGCGCGGCAGGCGCCGGATTTGGCGCACTTGTCGGGGGCCTCGGTGGTAACGAGGCAATGTCCGGGTTCGAGCGATGGCTGAGGACGAGCCCTCCCATCGCCAGGCCGATGACGCCGATTGCAAAGAGGACAGGCCGAAACAGCCCGAAAGTCATGTTTCTGGGGCTTTCCGGCCGGTCCGACGGAGAGGGGAAATCCGTCATGACCGCTGACCTATTATGAGCCCGGTAGGTCCAGGCTTCGGGTTAGGGATAGTGCCCGACCGGAAAAATCTGTGCTCACCGGCCGCTCTCTACATATTGATGCCGGAAACGCTTCTGGCGCACAACAATACAATAGGTACGACGGGATTTTTGGCGAGTTCGAGTCATCGTTACGGATTCGTAAATTTCCCGTTGACGGTGTTGGGGGGTACCCATATAAGCCCGGCTCCCGACGACGAGCGGGGCCGCCGGAACCGCCTCAGAGACTGAGGCGCGAGGATCGAGAGATCCAGGGGGCACCGTCGACGAAGGTCCCGA
>NZ_JAUSBN010000020.1 GCF_030651995.1 Reyranella sp. | reverse complement strand
GGCGGGCGTCGACGCGCTGAGCCTCGGCGCGACCAAGAACGGTGCCCTGGCCGCCGAGGTCGTGGTGTTCTTCGATCCCGACCTCGCGCGCGAGTTCGAGTTCCGCCGCAAGCGGAGCGGCCACCTCTTCTCCAAGATGCGCTTCCTGTCGGCCCAGCTCGAAGCCTACCTGACCGACGGGCTGTGGCTCGCGAACGCCAGTCACGCCAACACCATGGCACGCCGCCTCGTCGCCGGCCTGACGACTCTCAAGGGCACGCAGCTCCTCTACCCGGTCGACGCCAACGAGATCTTCGTCATCCTGCCGCCGCGCATGCATGATGCGCTGCAGGCCGCGGGAGCGCAGTATCATCCATGGCCGTCGGACCGGCCGGGCGAGCGCGCCTACCGCCTCGTCACCGCCTTCGACACCGGGCAGACGACCGTCGACCGCTTCCTGAGCATCGCCAAGAAAGCAGCGTGAGCGCGCCATGACACATCAGCGTACCCTGACCGCCGCCCACTGGGGCGTCTACGAAGTCGAATACGACGACAAGGGCCAGGCGACGAAGCTTCACCCCTTCTCCAAGGATCCCGATCCTTCGCCGATCGGCCTGCACATGCTGTCCGACGAGGTCGCGCGTATGCGCGTCCGCCGACCGTCCTTCCGCAAGAGCTGGCTGGAGAAGGGCCCCGGCGCCGCCACCGACAAGCGTGGACAGGAACCTTTCGTCGAAGTGCCGTGGGACGAGGCGCTCGACCTGGTCGCCGGCGAGCTGAAGCGCGTGAAAGACGCGCACTCCAACCGCGCGATCTTCGGCGGTTCCTACGGCTGGTCGAGCGCGGGTCGCTTCCATCACGCGCAGAGCCAGGTTCATCGCTTCCTCAATGCGCTCGGCGGCTATGTGCGCCACCAGGATTCCTACAGCCTCGGCGCGGCGCGCGTGCTGATGCCACACATCGTGGCCAGCATGGAAGATCTTATGGCGATGCACACCACGTGGGATGTGCTGGCCGAGCATTGCAAGCTGTTCGTCACCTTCGGCGGCGCGCCGCACAAGAACGCGCAGATCAGTGCCGGCGGTGCGATGGTGCATCGCCTCAAGGACGGCCTTTACGGCATGCGGGCCAAGGGCGTGCGCTTCATCAACATCACGCCGACCGCCGAGGATCTCGACACCGGCGGCGACATCGAGTGGCTGCCGATCCGGCCGAACACCGACGCCGCGATGATCCTGGCGCTCTGTCATGTGCTCTATACCGAGAAGCTCTACGACCCTGAGTTCCTCGACCGGTGCACCGTGGGCTTCGACAAGTTCGCGCCTTCGTTGTCCGACAAGACCCCGGAATGGGCCGAGAAGATCACCGGCATCTCCGCCGTGCGCATCCGCGCGCTCGCGCGCGAGATGGCGGCGACGCGCACCACGGTGAACATCAACTGGTCGCTGCAGCGTTCGCATCACGGCGAGCAGCCCTTCTGGGCGCTGGTGTCGCTGGCCTGCATGCTGGGCCAGATCGGCCTGCCGGGCGGCGGGTTCGGCGCGAGCTATGGGCCGACCAACGGCATGGGCAGCGATGCGCCGCTGCTTTCGGGCCCGACCCTGTCGCAGGGCACCAACCAGGTCTCCGACTTCATCCCGGTCGCGCGCTTCACCGACATGCTGCTCAACCCGGGCGGCAGGATTCCGTACAACGGACGCGAGATCACCTATCCCGACATCAAGCTGATCTATTGGGCGGGCGGCAATCCATTCCACCATCACCAGGATCTCAACCGCCTCCGGACGGCGTGGCAGAAGCCCGAGACCATCATCTTCAACGAGCAGTTCTGGACACCGGCGGCGAAGATGGCCGACATCGTGCTGCCCGCGACCACCGGCCTCGAGCGCGACGATATCGGCTACGCGCGTCGCGAGCCCTTCCTGATCGCCATGAAGAAGGCGCGCGAGCCGATTGGCGAGGCGCGCGACGACTACTGGATCTTCTCGGAGATAACCCGCCGTCTCGACGCCGCCGACGTCTACACCGAAGGCCGCGACGAGATGCAGTGGCTGGCCCACATGTATGAGGAAGGGCGCCAGAAGTCGGCCAAAATGGGCGTAACCCTGCCCTCTTTCGAGGAATTCTGGGACGCCGGCATCGCCAAGGTGCCGGGCGAGAACACCGAACCGGTGATGCTCGCGAAGTTCCGTGAAGATCCGGCTGCGAATCCGCTCAAGACACCGTCGGGCAAGATCGAGATCTTCTCCGAGAAGATCGCGTCTTTCGGCTACGATGACTGTCCCGGTCATGCGACCTGGATGGAGCCGATCGAATGGCTGGGCTCCCGGAAGGCCGAGCGGTTTCCGCTGCACATGCTGTCCGACCAGCCGGCCGACAAGCTGCACAGCCAGCTCGATCACAGCCCGCACGCCAAGGCGACCAAGGTGAAGGGCCGCCAGCCGGTCACGATGCACCCGGAAGACGCTGCCGCGCGCGGCATCGCCGAAGGCGACCTGCTGCGCGTCTTCAACGACCGCGGCGCCTGCCTCGCATCGGCGCAGCTGACGGACCGAATCCGCCGCGGCGTGGTGCGCCTGTCGACCGGCGCCTGGTTCGACCCGGAGGATTCCGGCTCGAACACGCCTTTGGAGAAGCACGGCAATCCCAACGCCCTGACGCTCGACATCGGAGCGTCGAAGCTCAGCCAGGGATGCATCGCGCAGACCTGTCTGGTGGAGATCGAGCGCTTCGACGGCGTGGCGCCGGCGGTGACGGCGCACCAGCTGCCCTCGTTCACCGGACGCTGAACTTACCCTACGGGCCTCCTTCGTCATTGACATCGCGAGTGTTTAATATGCAAATGCGAGTGACTTGCAATAAACCAAGCGAGGCGAAGATGGATCAGATGATGCAGCTGCATTCTGCGGGCGACGCGTCCCGCGCGAAGCCCGAACGCGACGCCGCCAGCATCGAGAGCAGCCAGCTCATGGCCGGCCGCCGCGAGCTCCTGATCCGCCACGGCACCAGCACCTACCGGCTGCGGGTGACGGCTTCCGAGAAGCTGATCCTCACGAAGTAACCCCTCCGGGCGGCTCCGGCGTGAGCCGTCGCCCGATACTGCCAAGCCGCCTCGCGGCTTGTGCGCGACATCCAGATCCCGTCCCGATTTTTCGTTGGACGGGCTGCCGGCAAGACAAGACAGTCCCACGGTGAAGGGGCTGGGACGCCGGAAAGATGAACCTCAATACAATCGCCGAAGTGAAGCGGCCGTCTTCACCGGGCGAGATCGGCCCGTGGCTGCCGAACTATGCGTGGCTGGCGGGGGGCACCTGGCTCTTCTCCGAGCCGCAGGTCGCCACCGACACGCTGATCGACCTCGATTCGCTCGGCTGGACGCCCCTCGCCGCGACGCCGGACGGGCTGGAGATCGCCGCGACCTGCCGCGTGGCCGACCTGCATGGCTTCAAGGGCCCGGCCGAATGGAAGGCGGCGCCCCTCTTCCGCGACTGTATCGATGCGTTTCTGATGTCCTTCAAGATCTGGAACGCCGCCACGATTGGCGGGAACATCGTGATGTCCCTGCCGGCCGGCGCCATGATCTCGCTCACCGCCGCGCTGGAGGGAGTCTGCACGCTGTGGCCGTGCGACGGCACGCCCCGGACCGTTCCCGTCGTCGACTTCGTCACCGGCAATCACACGAACGTCCTGCGGCCGGGCGAGCTGTTGCGCTCGATCCATCTGCCGGCGGCCGCGCTCACCAAGCGCCATGCCATGCGCCAGATGTCCCTCACCCGACTCGGCCGCTCGGCGGCCCTGATCGTCGCGACGGTCGATGACGATGGACGCGACTTCCTGCTCACGGTCACGGCGGCGACGCCGCGGCCGGTGCAACTGCGCTTCGAGCGCACCCCAACGGCCACCGAGCTTCACCTCGCAATCGACGAGAGACTGCCCCCTGACGGGTATTTCGAGGACGTGCATGGCTCGGCCGCCTACAAGCGGCATATCACCTACTATCTCGCCGAGCAGATCCGGGCGGAACTCGCATGAGCCACTACCTGGTCAATGGCCATTCCTACGAGGCCGAACCCGGGCCCGGCCAGTGCCTGCGCACCTTCCTGCGCGATCTCGAAGTCTTCGGTGTCAAAAAAGGCTGCGACGCGGGCGACTGCGGCGCCTGCACCGTGTGGATCGACGGCAAGCCGTTCCACTCCTGCCTCGTCCCGGCTTTCCGCGCCGAGGGGCGCGAGGTCACGACCATCGAAGGTCTCGCTCCCGAGGGCGGGATGCACCCGGTCCAGAAGGCTTTTCACGACGCCCAGGCCTTCCAGTGCGGCTTCTGTGCCGCGGGCATGATCATGACGACGGCGGCCTTCGGCCCCGGGCAGAAGGACGACCTTCCCCACGCGCTGAAGGGCAACCTCTGCCGCTGCACCGGCTATCGCTCGATCGCCGACGCGCTGGACGGCAAGTCCAACATCGAAACGGATGTCGCCGGCAAGGCATGCGGTGCCAGCCTGCCCAATCCCTTCACCGACGCCATCCTGACCGGCAAGGCACGCTACACGATGGACCTTGCGATGGAGGGGATGCTGCACCTCAAGGTGCTGCGCTCGCCCCACGCCCACGCACGCATCGTCCGCATCGACAGGACGGCGGCGCTGGCGGTATCCGGCGTTGTCGCCGTCTACACCTGGGAAGACGTGCCGCGCCGGCTCTACAGCACGGCGCTGCACGAGGACCATCTCGTCGATCCCGACGACACCTACATGCTCGACAATGTCGCGCGCTTCGTCGGGCAGCGCATCGCGGCCGTGGTTGCCGAGAACGAGGGCGCGGCCGAAGCCGGCTGCCGGGCGCTCGACGTCGAATACGAGCTGCTGCCGGCGGTCTTCGATCCGGTCGAGGCCATGCAGCCGGGAGCTCCCCTCCTCCACGACAAGGACGTCCTCACCAGCGACGGCAACGTCTACTGCGACCTGCAGGGAGAGATCGGCGACGTTGTCAAAGGCTTCGGGCAGGCCGACGTCATCCACGAGCGGACCTATTCGACGTCGCGGGTCCAGCACGTCCATCTCGAAACCCACGGTTCGATCGCCTGGCAGGGCGAGGACCGGCGCTGGCACGTCCGTACCAGCTCACAGGGCCCGTTCGCCGCCCAGAAGAAGCTCTGCTACCTGATGGGGCTCAAGGCCCGCGACCTGCATGTCTTCACCGAGCGGGTCGGCGGCGGCTTCGGCGGCAAGCAGGAGATGGTCTCGGAAGACCTCGTGCTGTTCGCCACGATGAAACTCGGCCGCCCCGTCAAATGGGAATGGACGCGGGAGGACGAATTCCTCGGCGCCACCACGCGGCACCAGATGACGACCCACGTCAGGATCGGCGCCCGCAAGGACGGCACGCTGACGGCGATGGACGTGCGCGTCGTGTCCAACACCGGCGCCTATGGCAATCACGGCAGCGAGACGCTGGCGGCCGCCATGGGCAGCCCGATCGCCGCCTATCGCTGCGACAACAAGAAGGGCGCGGGCTTCGCCGTCTATACCAACATGGTGCCGGGCGGCGGTTTCCGCGGCTACGGCGCCTCGCAGACGACGTTCGCGATCGAATGCGCCATCGACGAGCTGGCGCGCCTGCTCGGCATCGATCCGATCGAGATGCGGCGCCGGAACGTGGTGCGGCCCGGAGACAACATCGAATCGATCTGGAAGGAACCCAGCGACGCGAGCTTCGGCAGCTATGGCATCGCCGAATGCCTCGACATCGTCGAGCGCGAGCTGGCGCGCGGTAACGGCATCGCGAAGCCCGCAGGCGGGGACTGGGCCGAGGGAACCGGCGTGGCGCTGGCGATGCTCGAATGCGGCCCGCCGACCGAGCACCGGTCCGGCGCGGAGATGAAGCTTCTTGCCGACGGGACCTATCATCTGGCCGTCGGCTCGTCGGAGATGGGCAACGGCATCACCACCGCGCACAAGCAGATCGCCGCGGCGGTGCTGGGCGTGCGCGCCGGCGACGTCGCCATCGTCAATGCCGATACCGATCTCACGCCCTACGACACCGGCACCTTCGCCAGCACCGGCACGGTCGTCGCGGGCAAGGCCGTGGACATCACGGCCCGGGCGATGTGCCGGGACATCCTCGACTTCGCCGGCCGGCACACCGGCACCGACCCGGAACGGTGCCGGCTGGACGGCGACGCGGTCGTCTGCGGCGACCGGCGGATCCCGCTGGCCGAGCTCCACGCCGCCGGGGCCAGACTCGATCATCGCTTCACGGTCAGTCGGAAGGCCTATCTCTCGCCCCGCACCATCGCCTGCAACGTGCAGGGCGTGCGGCTCGCCGTCCATCGCGTCACCGGCGAGATCCGCATCCTGCACAGCGTGCATGCCGCCGACATCGGACGGCCGATCAATCCCATGCAGTGCCGCGGCCAGCTCGATGGCGCGGTCGCCATGGGCTATGGCTGGGCGCTGACCGAGAACATGGTTCACGAAGAGGGGCACATGGTGAACGCGCAGTTGCGCAACTACCGAATTCCGACCTACGCCGACACGCCGCACACCGACATCTTCTTCGCCGACACGATCGATTCGATCGGCCCGCTCGGCGCCAAGTCCCAGGGCGAGTGCGGCATCAATCCGGTCGCGCCGGCGATCGCCAACGCGCTGGCCGATGCGACAGGCGTGCGCTTCGCCCATCTGCCGTTCACGCCCGACCGGCTTTTCGCCAGGCTCGCGGCCACGTCGTGAAGACTGCCGTGCCTCCATCGGCGCGCAGCGTCAGCATCGTGACGCAGACCCGCGTGCGCCCCGAGCACAACGAGGAATTCGCCCGCTGGCAGGGTGAGACCAGCAGCGCCATCAGCCGGTTTCCCGGCTTTCTCGAGCAGCAGCTCCTGCCCCCCAATCCACCCCTTCAGGTCGACTGGGTCATCCTCCAGCGCTTCGCCAGCCTGGCCGATGCGCAGCGCTGGCTGGGGTCGGCCGAGCGTCAGAAGCGCATCGCAGGCGCGGCGCAGATGCTGGTCGGCCAGGACGACGTGCACATCGTCCAGGACGAGGCCGACGGCATCCGGCCGGCCCCCGTCTCCACCATCATTTCCACCCGGGTCAAGCCCGGCAAGGAAGCGGAATACCGCGCCTGGGTGCGCCGGATCGCGGCCGAGCAATCCAAGGCCCCGGGGCTCCAGGGGTATCGCTTCGAGCCGCCGGTGCCCGGCGTGCAGCAGCATTTCATCGCGATCCTGCGCTTCGATACCGAGGCCAACCTGCGGGCCTGGCTCGAGTCGCCCGTCCGCCAGGCCCTCCTCAAGGAAGCGGAGCCGCTCACCGAGGAAACCCACGCGCGCATCGCGAGTTCCGGCTTCGAACAGTGGTTCCGCGACGCCTCCCCCGGCGACGCGCCCCTGCCGGTGTGGAAGATGGACATGCTCGTCCTGCTGATGCTCTACCCGATCGTGATGCTGTTCGGGTACTTCATCGGCACCCCCCTGCTCGACCGGGAGCTTCACCTGCCCTTCGCGGTCTCGCTCTTCCTCGGCAACATCGCAAGCGTCTTCCTCACCGGCTTCCTCGTGCCGTGGATCGCCGGTCGCTTCGGATGGTGGCTGCGGCCAGCGCCGGGCAGGGAGCTCCGGACGAACCTCCTGGGTGCCGCCTTCATATCGGCGATTTGCGTGGCCATGGTTTTCGTGTTCCTGCGACTGTTCTGAGATCAGGTTGCACCGGCCGACGACACGGTGGCAGAGTCGAGCAACATCGGCCCGGGAGCGGTCATGGCGTTACTGCACGGGGCGAAACAGCTCCTTGGGAGAATGGCGGGAGCCGCCACCACGGCGCGAGCCGAGCCGGAGGTCGCGCCCTCCGCAGAGGTCGAGCTTCTGACGCCCACCAGGCCGTTGCAGATGGTCCGGCTGAACGCCGCTTTCGCGCCGCTGGTCGACTCGATCCCGCCGTCCTGCCGCGACACCCCCTCGATGATGTCGCTTCCGGAAAAGCAGCTCCTCTTCGGGCTGGCCAGCCGCTACTACGACGGCACGGGAATCATCGTGGATGCGGGGATCTTCCTCGGAGGATCGACGCGGTGCTTCGGCGAAGGCGTCCGCTCGAATCCCCGGCACGAGGAAATCGTGCGGAACTGGCCGCGGCCGATCGTTTCGTACGAAAGAGCGATCGTGAACCCCAACATGCCGCAGTTCTTCAGGAAGCATGGCCTGACGCTAGCCGCCGCACCGGGAGAGTCGTTCGAATCCGAACTGCGCCGCAACATCGACCCCGTGAAGGATCTCATCGATCTCCGCATCGGCGACTTCATGGACGCCACCGGGCCCGACTGTCCGGTCGAAATCCTGTTCCTCGATATTCTCAAGGCGCCCGCCCTCAGCCTTCGCGCCTTTCAGCGGTTCCATTCGAGACTGATCCCCGGGCGTTCCCTGGTGATCCATCAGGACTATTTCTTCGAGGAGCTGCCCTGGATAAAGACCCACCAGGAAGCCCTGGCGGACTATTTCGAGTTCGTCGGCGAGATCGGCTCCAGCGCCATTTTCCTGTGCCGGAAGGAAATCCCCCAGGCCGTCCTGGACGGGCTCGGGAACGACCTGGCGCCTGCCGAGCAGCTACGCCTTGCCAGCATCGCCCTGCACCGGTCCGCCGACCCGGCCCGCCGCTTCTTCATGGCACTCTCGAAGATGCGCCTCATCCGAAAGCTCCAGGGCCGGCTGGCGGCGCGAGCCTATCTCGAGGTGATCAAGACCGAATTCCCCGAGCAGGTCGACCAGACCGACAACAGGCGCCTGGGCCACGCCTTGCGCAGGGCCGAGGAGTTTCTCGCCAAGAAACCGGGGAAGGCGCACAAGGAGGGGATGCGCGCCGCCGAGCAGCGCGTTCCATCCCCCTAGCAGGAGGGAGTCCATGAGCAAGTGTCTCACTGCCGACCAGGTCTCGCAGTACCGCCGCGACGGTTTCCATTTTCCGATCCGCGTCCTGTCCCCCGGCGAGGCGCGCGCCTGCCGCGACCGTCTGGAGGCCCATGAACGCGCCACCGGCGGACCGATCGCGGGAGACATGCGACACAAGGTGCATCTGCTCTTCACCTGGGCCAACGCGCTCGCCCGACATCCCGCCATCCTCGATGCGGTGGAGGACATCATCGGCCCGGATATCCTGTGCTGGAGCACCACCTTCTTCATCAAGGAGGCGCGGTCGCCCTCCTTCGTGTCGTGGCACCAGGATGCGACCTACTGGGGCCTCAGCACCGACGAGGTCGTCACGGCCTGGGTGGCCTTCGCCGACGCACCCGTCGAAAGCGGTGCGATGCGATTCTGGCCGGGCAGCCACCTCAGCAACCAGCTCGAGCATCGCGACACGTTCGACGAGAACAACCTGCTGACCCGCGGCCAGGAGATCGCGGTCGACGTCCCCGACGGCGCCGGGGTCGACGTCCCGCTGAAGGCCGGCGAGATGTCGCTGCACCATGTGCTGCTGGCCCACGCGTCGGGGCCGAACACGACCGACGACCGCCGCATCGGGCTGGCCCTGCGCTACATCCCGCCCCATGTCCGCCAGCTCAAGGTCCGCGATTCGGCGACCCTGGTCCGCGGCCGCGATCCGTATGGCAATTTCGATCCCGAGCCCGCGCCGAAGGCCGACCTCGATCCCGCGGCGCTGGCCACCCATCGCGAGGCCGTCGAGCGGTCGGCCAAGGCCCTCTACTCGGGCACCGACCGCACCACCTTCCGCGCGTAGCAGGCTGTCGAAACCGGCTTTCAGACGTACCGGCGAGCAACATTGACCCGTCAGCGGTCACCACGACGCCTGATTCAGGAGCCCCCGCCCCTCCGGTTTCGTCTGCTTCGTTTGTTTCGTTTATTTGCCAGGACGACGGAATTGATGTTCGGACGGCTCAGTGACGCCAGCTCGAATCGACCTTGTCGAGCTTGCGGACGAGCGCGGCGAATTCGAGGTCGCCGATGCCCACGGCCGACTCCATCTCCGAGAAGCGGTCCATGTCGGCGCCGGACTTGGCGGCCAGATTGTCGCCCAGGACGTTGAGCGCCCCTGCCGCCGCCGCGTCGAGCTGGATCTGGCAGGCCCGCTCCAGGCGGTAGAGCCGCAGGAAGGCCTCGGGCACCGAACGGCCCGTGGTCAGAAGCCCGTGATTGCGCAGCATCATCGCCTGGTTGTTGCCGAGGTTCGCCAGCAGGCGCCCGCGCTCGTCGAGATCGAGGCTCGGCCCCTCGTAGTCGTGATACGACAGCTTGCCGTGGAACGCCGTGGAAGCCATCGACACCGGCAGCAGCCCGTCCTTCAGCGCGCAGACCGCCATGCCGGCGCGCGTGTGCGTGTGCATCACGACCTTGTGGCGCTCGGCATGGGCCATGTGGACCGCCGAGTGGATGACGAAGCCGGCATAGTTCACCGGATGCGGGCTCGGCTCGACGATCTTCCCGTCGAGGTCGATCTTGACCAGGTTCGAGGCCGTCACCTCGTCGTAGTTCAGCCCGTAGGGATTGATCAGGAAGTGCGGCGCCTCGCCGGGCACCCGCGCGGTGAGATGGCCGTAGATCAGCTCGGTCCAGCCGAAATGGTCGACCAGCCGGTAGGCGGCGGCGAGCTGGCGGCGCAGCACCCATTCGCCGTCGGCCGGCGGCAGCGCGTGCACGTCGATACCGGTGAGCGGCAGTTCGGAAGCGATCGGCATGTCCATGGCGGTCCTCCAGCGGCGGCGACGAAGCTTAGGCCCGCGGGCTATGCTGGGGCAACAACGGAGGAAACGCCAGAATGACCGCGAACCAGCGCCTCGACACGACACGGTTGCAGAAGATCGCCCAGGCCTATTGGGAGAGCGCCGCCCTGATGGCCGCGGTCGAGCTGGAGATCTTCACCGCCATCGCCCAGGGCCACGACACGATTCCCGCCGTCGCCAGGGCCGCAGGCATCTCGGAACGCAACGCCGAGCGCCTGCTGACGGTGCTGGCTGCCATGACCCTGCTGTCGCGCGACGGCGAGCGGTTCACCAACGCGCCCGACGTCCAGCGCTTCCTGGTGAAGGACGGCGAGCGCTATGCGGGTCCGTGGATCCTGTTCACCAAGCCGCGCTGGAAGGCGTTCGGCGAGCTCTCCGAGCGGCTGCGCGACAGCCAGGAGAACCGGCTGGGCGCCTACGTGGATTTCACGGTCGAGGACGCACGGCGCTATCACGCCGCGACCTACTCGATCGGCATGGGCGCGGCCCGCCTGTTCAGCCGCAGCGTCGACCTCTCGGGCCGCAAGTTGCTGCTCGATCTCGGCGGCGGCTCCGGCGCCTACAGCATCGTCGCCACGAAGACCTTTCCCGGCCTGGAAGCGATCGTGCTCGACCTGCCGCCGGTCACGGTGGTGGCCGACGAATACATCGAGGCCAACGGCGCCACCGGTCGGGTCCGCACCCTGCCCGGCGACTTCACCGAGACCGCTTTCCCGCGGGGCATCGACGTCGTCGTCATGGCGAGCAACCTGCCGCAATACGAGCCCGCCCTGATCCGCCGGGTGGTCGCCAAGGCCTTCGAGGCCCTCGTGCCGGGCGGCGAGATGCACCTGATCGGCGAGACCCTGCACGACGACCGCAACGGCCCCCTCTCGGCCGCGCTGTGGGGCCTGAACGAGGCCATCCAGAACAGCACCGGCCTCGCCCACACCGAATCGGAGGTGAAGGGATATCTGCAGGAGGCGGGCTTCGCCGACGTGGTCGTCCACCCCTTCGTCCCCGGCGTCCTGTCCCGGATCGCGGGCCGCAAACCCGGCTGAACGAGCGGGGTTGCGTCGGCGCAGCCATTCGACTATCAACCCCGCTCTGGCCCTATGCTCCCTTCGTCTAGAGGCCTAGGACGTGGCCCTCTCAAGGCTAAAACACGGGTTCGAATCCCGTAGGGAGCGCCAGGCTTAACCCCTGAAAAACAAAGACTTTTCGCGGTTCCTGGCTTACTGGGGATATGTGGATAAGTGGCCCGGAACGGCCCCGAATGGCCCGAAGTTCCGGGGCAAATCCGGGGAAGGGTTCCTGTATCGTTCCCTCGATCTGGAACGAGGACTCCCCATGCTCGACACGCCTTCCACCGACTTCACCGACTTCGATTCGTGGCACCCATCGGGCTGGTCGCCGGTCTACGACCGGGTCACCAGCCTTCGCCACCTGGTCGGCTTCACCACGCAGCAATGCCGTCTCGTTCGCCTGATGATCGCGCAGGAGACCGGCGACGAAGATGGCGCCTTCGCGATCGTCGGAGAGGCGCGCGTAGCGCTGGCCGGGGAGTTCGACAGCTGGGTCGTCGAGACGGGCGACTATCACGTCCTGCCCGGCTTCTGGGCGCTGTAGGCATGGTGCGCCGCAGAACCAACAGCCACGCCGCCCGCCTGAAGGCCCTGCCCCACGTCGCCCGCCTGCACCGTGTCGAGCCGTTCCGCCTTGCCGACGGGGCCGAACTGAAGGCGGCCGCCGATCGCATCGCCGGATCTGCCGGCTGGTGCGCCATCGCCGGCTGGGCGCCCGAAGATGTCGACTTCAGGCTGTTCCACTTCGCCACCCCGGCGGAGGCCGAGGCGATGCAGCGATGAATCACGGAGTCCGGGATCGAGTTGCGGCCGGCGCCCCCACGCTACGACGGCCCCCAGCTGACGGTCGCTGGCGTCAAGCCGTCCTGATGGTCGGCCCGTGGCCACACCGGCCCGGCACGCTGCAAGCTCTGCAGACGACCCTCAAAGGCTGTCGCGCCAAGTGTCGACACTATCCTACCGATGCATCGAGATCTCGATCCGGCGCAACAGGAAGTCATCCAATTGCGCATTCAAAACCGCTGAAGTTCCGCTGCGGGGGCGTGGACACGCGGAAAGGGCGGATCGGCGAACTGGGTCGTTACTTCTGCTCGCCGCGGGCGAGCTACAAGTAGACACGCCCTCTCCCGGCGCTATCTCGCTTGTTTCGACAAATTGTTCGGCATTAGATGCAACCTTGCCTAGACCGTCGGGAGCGCTTTGCATGGATGGAGGCCAAGCTTTGCGTAGACGGAGCATCACACAAACCTTCGGGCTCGCGGGTGTCCTTGTGTTCGCCGCAGTAATTGCGACGTGGTTGTGGATAGACCCCGTTCCCAAACCTGAACGCCATGGCTTGGAACCCTTTGCAGAATTCTTCGCTACGATTTCGCCGGTGTGTGCCCAAGTTCTCGCGAAGCCAGAGATGTACGCAGGTACTCCACAACAGATCGATGATTGCGAGGAGCAAGCAGTCGCTCAGCGGAAAGGGTTTCGAGATCTTGAGCAAGCTACTCGAGCCGCCAATGCGGCTGAAGAGGCGGTATGGCTCTCGTCACTTCAAACCAGGGCTTCAATAATCGGCGCTGCTCTCCTGGTTTTAACGCTCGGGGCCACAGCTTGGGCGGCCAATGCCGCCGCGGACGCCGCCAGTATCGCCGATAGAGCAGCTGGCGCGGCAGTCGATTCCGCGACCATTGCAAGGGATGCCCTTCAAGGACGCAGATGTTGTCTTTATCACTTTGGGTTTGACGGAAAGCTGGCTCGACACCGAGACTGGGGTTTATCTGAATGGCGGCCTTCCCCGCCGACACATGTTGCGTCACGTTGGGCGCTTTCGCTTCGTCAACTTCGGCTATGTTGACGTGCTCACCGAGCTCCGGCGAACCATTGAGATGATCCAAAAGCATGGCAAACCCACGGTAAAGACCGTCGTCACGGTTTCGCCGGTTCCGCTCGCCGCGACATTTAGCGACCAGGATGTCATCGTCGCGAACAACTATTCGAAGTCGGTCCTGCGAGTCGTCGCGCAAGACGTTGGACGCATGGAGCGCGTCGATTACTACCCCTCCTATGAGATGGTGATGTTCTCACCTCGTACGTTTGCGTGGATGGAGGACCAACGGCACGCGTCCATCCCGATTATCGATGCCGTGACAGACCGTTTCATCGAACTGTATGTTGAGGGTGCCTAAGGATCAGCGTGGCCAGCAAGCCCGCATCGGAAGGGGGCGACGGTTGCGTGCGTCCCGAGGAAGTAGCCTTTACCAAATCTGCCTCCGTCCACCTCGGCCCCAAGCCCTCGCCGCGCCTCCACCCGGTCAGGGCCAGCAGCCGGATCGCGTCAGTGGCGATTCTGCTTTCCCGGCCTGTTCGGCGGCGACTGGCACAACGCCAAGCTGGCGGCAGTCATCTAAGATCAAGAATGCCGTGCGGGTAAGATTCGCCCGGGCGCTTCACATCCGCGACGGGATTGTTGCCCCGGTGCCCCCACTCCACTGCATAGGTGAAGATGGTGCCCTGAAGCCCCAAAGTGCGCGACGCTAGGCAGTCCAGCCTGTGACAACAGAGGCTATTCCTCTATCCTAGGAAGAAACCGGAAATGTTGGGAAACTCGGCGGCCAAGCCGCGTCATGGCCCTCTCAATGCTAAAATAGGGGGCTCGACCCCAGGAGGGCGCAAACCGGAATGCCTCATGGATTCAGGTTTCTCCTCACCGCTCCCATCCGAACAGTTCAAACTCCGGCGCACACTGTTCATAGACAAACGCGCGCTGGCTGGCCGTCATCTGCTCACCGGCCGGCCTTCGGTCCCGGTCGGTCTGTCGGGCATGCGGGAGATCGGTGCTGGGCAGACCGAGGTGCGTCAGGACCTGGGCGAAATCGCGCGCAAGGTGGTCGTGGAGGATGACACGGTCCACGATCAGCTTGCCGTCCTCGAGGTACCAGGGGTGGCCGACGTAGCGGGTGTCGTTGAACACCACGCTTTCGAGCTCCTTCCCCGTCATGGCGGCCAGTGAGAGCGCCTTCTCGTAAGGGTGCCGCTCGCTGGTAAACCGGAACGCGGTTTCCCAGAACGGCCCGACCATCTCACGGATGGCGCCGGGCCGCGCATGGGCCCAGAAGCCACTGGCCTCGACCTCGCGCAGCACGGCCTTCAGGAGCTTCGGGCTTCCCTTGTTCAGCGCCCGCAGATAGCGCTTGGCGAGGTCCGGGGTAGTGAACCGCTGCGCCCGGACGCCGGTGTCGCGAAACCTCTGCAGGTCATGACGGGTGCTGATCGGCGTGAGGATGTCATCGGGCCCGCAGAATGGCCCCAGCGCCAGCTCAATCGACGTTCCAGCGGTCTTCTTCGTCTTGATGAAGATGAAACCGTGCTTCCGGGAGGCGATCATGATGACCGACGTTACCGGCACGGGCACGCGACGCACAAGCGCCGGAGATCGAGGATCGTTCGCGACGCCCACCGACCGCGACACAGAAAAACGCCGGCGCGGTGATCAAACCGCGCCGGCGCTCCGAAGTTCTCAGCGACTGATCGCTACCAGAAGCGCGTCGAGCCCAGGAAGGCGACGGCGGTGCGCTCGTCGCGGTGACGGCCGCCTACCGCGGCTCCGGCGCAGGCGGCGGCGCAACCGATCGCCAGGGTGGCGGCCGCCAGGAACGCCGCGATGATGCCGGCCTTGCGCGCCGCGTCGGCCGCATCGCGCGCCTTCTGCACGGCGGCCTTCAGGTCGGCAAAGGTCGCATCGACCCGCTTCTCCGCCTCGGCCTGCGGCA
This sequence comes from Reyranella sp., assembly GCF_030651995.1. Taxonomy (GTDB): domain Bacteria; phylum Pseudomonadota; class Alphaproteobacteria; order Reyranellales; family Reyranellaceae; genus Reyranella. The sequence goes on along the minus strand of NZ_JAUSBN010000020.1, from coordinate 52,088 downwards.
TACCGGTCTGGTCCGACACGACGCGGGCCAGGTAGGTGCGGTCGCGAACGTCCAGCTGTGGCGTCGTCAGGCCGGCCGCCAGGGCCCGCGCCATCGGCGCCTCGAGGTCGGCGCGCGTGCGCGGTGCCGCGGCTGCGGCTGCCGCGGGCTGCGCACCGCCCGGCGTTGCGGGAGTGGCTTCCGGGGCGGCGGGCGCACCCGCCGGCGCCGGCGCCAGCAGGCGATCGATGGCATAGTCGGTCGGGCTCAGCGAAAGCTGCCCGAGGGCCGGGTTGGACGCCGCTCCCGCGGTGCCGGCCGCGGCAATGGCGGTCGTGGCCTTGCCGGCGGCAGAGACGACGGCGCCCACGCCGGAGGCGGCCAGCGCGGCACCCAGCAGCACACCGATCGACCAGACGCCGAAGCCGTGCGCACCGTCCCGGAAATGGCTCTCGGTCTCATCGGTCGTGCGCCAGGGCGAACGCATGCGGCCGGCGAGGTAGCCGCCCGCCGCAAAGCTCGCGACCATCACGAGGGCCAGATAGACCGCGGCCAGGATGGCGGCGCCCTTGGCCGAAATGCCGGCATAGGCATAGGGCGAGACGACGCTCAGTCCGAGCGCCGAGCCGAAGGCCAGCAGCACGACGGACATCGCCGCGGCGCCCAGGGCGCCCAGGATCACGGGACCCCAGTCGAGATAGCGGACCGGACCGGTCTCGACGGGAACTGCGGTTGTGGTGGTGGTGGCGGTGGCCATGGGTCGCGTCCTACCGGAGACCGATAAAGGACAGGACGAACATGACCACGACGACCAGACCGACCAAATAGATGATGCCATTCATGTGAATTCTCCTCAGTTGCGGACGGAAACGCCCGCTTTGCGTGCGAGTTCCACCGGAGCGATGCAGATCGTTGCGGCCTTTGCCCAAGGACTGTCGCCGGAACGGCCCAGCCCGGCGCTCGTTTCGACGCCCATGCTCCACCGCTCTCCGGCAGTCTCCTGCGACCGCGAGGACCTGGCCGCGCTCGCCGACCGCGCGGGCATCGCCCTGTCCGACGTGCCGGGCATGGCCGCCGGCACTCCGGACGCCGCCGCCCTCGAGCTGCGCCGCGCCTGGCTTGCCCGGGCGCACCGTCCGGCCGATGCGACCCTGAAGAGTCCATGCGAAGGAGAGGTCTCGCGACTGCCCGATGGGCAGAGCATCCACTTCGGCTACGAACGGGACCTCAGCGCCAACCTCCTGGAGAGCCGCACGCCGCTTTGCTATCCGGTGCCGCCCGGATGGCAGTCGCTGCGCGTCCTCTGCCGCAGCGGACAGGCCGCGCTTTCGTGCCTGCTCCACCTCGTCGCTCGCGAGTCGTCGACGTTGCCGCTCACGCTGCATCATGCCGGCCGCTACTTCGAGACGGCCACGCTGCTCGACCTGTGGCCCCGCCAGGTCTTCGCGCCGTGCGACGGGAGCCCGGCAACCGTCGATGTGCTGGTCGGCGAGCCCGTCCATTGCGACGGCCGGTTCGGCCTCTCCGTCCCCGCCCACCTGCCGCGCGCCCGCCAGGCCTTGCTGCTCGATGCGACGATGGTCGGCCTGCAGGTCGATATCGCCCCCTGGCTCGACAGGTTCGATGGGTCTTTCGCCGCCGTGTTCCGGTCGGGCCTCAAGCTCGATCAGGCAGGGTTGGAGCTGGCCAACGTCGGCATCGTGCAACTGTTCGTTCGGGACCGAGGGAAGAGCGACCTGGCGGCGATGGGGGCCGCGCTGCAACGCATCCGGGGGCTGACGGGGAGCGGCCTGACCCTCGACGAACTGGCGGCCCTGTCCGCGCCCTGGTTCCTCGATCGCCCCTATCTCGACCACTATACGGGCCGGGTGTTCGCAAACAATGCCGCCCTCGCCCGGGCGATCGGCACACGCTCGACGCTGTTCGACGACCGCTGCCATCCCTCGCTGCTGTCTCCGGGCGCGGTGGCGCCGTTCTGCGCGATCCGGCTGCGGGATGGCGATGCGGCGGCCCAGCGTCGTCTCCTTGATCGAGTGGAGACGGAAATCGCCCGCCGCGGCCTGGCGCTCGCCAACGGCGGATCCTTCGGCTTTCGCGGCAACCGCTACGAACTGATCGAACCGGAGCCCCAGGCCGGACAGCCCTTCCTGCGCGTGGCGATGGGGTATCGTGGCGGATCCGACCGGGACCGGATCGTCGATCTCTTCCGCGAACTCGCGGCCCTGCCGGCCCTACCCTGAGGGCCGATCCGCGAGCCTGCGCACGATCTCGCTGACGACCCGCGCCGGCTCCGGCCCGATGTCGACCACGATCGGCCGTTCGTCCGCCGCCGGCTCCTGCAGGGTGGCGAACTGGCTGTCGAGCAGCCCGACCGGCATGAAATGGGAGGTCCGCGCCATGAGCCGGCCGTGGATCAGCGCCTGCGGGCCCTTGAGGTACACGAGAGCGACGCCACGCCGCTCCCCGACGAGGATGTCGCGATAGGCCCGCTTCAGCGCCGAGCAGGTGACGACACCGGCCTCGCCCCTCTCCCGCCAGGCATCGATCCGGCGACCGATCGCCTGGAGCCACGGCAAGCGGTCGGCGTCGGTGAGCGGAGTCCCGCTCTTCATCTTCTCGACGTTCTCGCGCGGATGCAGATCGTCGCCGTCCTGGAACGCGCAGCCGAGCCGTTCGGCCAGCAAGCTGGCGACGGTGGTCTTGCCCGATCCCGAGACACCCATCACGACGACGATGGTCTTCATTGGACCTCAGTCTATCATGGAGCGGGATCGCGAAACGAACGGGAGAGACGGATGCAGCTCGGCATGATCGGCCTGGGACGGATGGGCGCCAACCTCGTGCGCCGGCTGGTCCGGCAGGGCCATGATTGCGTCGTCTTCGACCAGAACCCCGAAACGGTCTCCGGACTCGTCGGACAGAACATCGCCGGCGCCGCCGATCTTTCCGATCTGGTCGCCGGGCTGGCCAGGCCCCGCAACGTCTGGGTCATGCTGCCGGCTGGCGAGATCACCGAGCAGACCGTGGCGGAACTGGGCCGTCTGCTGGAACCCGGCGACACGATCATCGACCGCGGCAACGCCTTCTTCCAGGACGACGTGCGCCGCGCCCGCGAGATGAAGGCAAAGGGCATCCACTATCTCGACTGCGGCACCAGCGGCGGCGTCTGGGGTCTGGAGCGCGGCTACTGCCTGATGATCGGCGGCGACAAGGAGGCGGTGGAGCGGCTCGACCCGATCTTCGCCGCGCTCAGCCCGGGCGAAGGCACGATCCCGAAGACGCCGCGCCGCGAGGCGCGCGATCCCCGGGTCGAGCGCGGCTACCTCCATTGCGGCCCGAGCGGCGCCGGCCACTTCGTGAAGATGGTGCACAACGGCATCGAGTACGGGCTGATGCAGGCCTATGCCGAGGGCTTCGAGATCCTGCGCAAGGTCTCCTCCGAAGCGATCCCGGCGGAGCGGCGCTACGACCTCGACCTCGCCGACATCGCCGAGGTCTGGCGGCGCGGCAGCGTCGTCAGCTCCTGGCTGCTCGACCTCACCTCGTCGGCGCTGGCCGAGGACCCGGCCCTGTCGAAGTATTCCGGCTTCGTCGAGGATTCCGGCGAGGGACGCTGGACGATCAATGCCGCGATCGAGGAAGCGGTGCCGGCCGACGTCCTGTCCGCCGCGCTCTACGCCCGCTTCCGCTCGCGCGACCGCGAGGGCACCGCCAACAAGCTGCTGTCGGCCATGCGCCACGCCTTCGGCGGCCATGTCGAGCCGAAGACGTAGGTCAGAGGAACGACAGGCCGCCGCTCAGGGCCACCGTCTGGCCGGTCATGTAGGCGTTGCCGATCACCATCAGGACCGCCTGGGCGCATTCCTCCGAGGTGCCGAAGCGGCCGAGCGGGATGCGGTCCGGCGACGAGGCGAGGCCGCCGCGGACCATGTCGGTCTCGATCAGTGACGGCGCCACGGCATTGACGGTGACGCCATCCTTCACGACCCGCGCGGCGTAGCCCCGCGTCAGCCCTTCCAGGCCGGCCTTGGAGGCATTGTAGTGCGGACCGATGCCGCCGGCGCCCCGCGCCGCGCCCGAGGAAATGTTGACGATGCGGCCCCATTTGCGGGCCCGCATGCCCGGCAGCACGGCTTTGGTGCAGAGAAAGGCCGACTTCAGGTTGACCGCGATGGTGCGGTCGAACTGCTCCTCGGTGAGATCGTCGATGCCGGTCATGATCGCCAGCCCGGCATTGTTCACCAGCACGTCGACCGGCCCCAGCTCGCGCTCGACCGCGGCCATCATCGCGGCAACGGCTGCGCTGTCCGACACGTCGGCCGCGACCGCCATCGCCCTGCCGCCTGCATTCCGGATGGAAGCGACCACCTCGTCAGCGTCAGCCGCGCGCTCGCGATAATTCACGGCGACGGCGGCCCCTTCATGGGCAAGCGAAAGGGCCACCGCACGCCCGATGCCACGCGAGGCGCCGGTCACCAGCGCGACCCTGTTGGCGAGCGACGCCATCTCAGATCTCGTCGACGCCGAAGGCCTGCCGCATCGCCTTCACGCCCTCCTGGTGCGGCGTCCACAGGCGCCCGCCGACCAGCCCGCCATCGACCACGAGATCGTGCCCGTTGATGAAGGTCGAGTCGTCCGACGCCAGGAAGACGGCGGCCTTGGCGATGTCGTCGACGATGCCGGCGCGCGGGATCGGCTGGTTCTTCGCCATGCTGGCCTTCATCGCCTCGGCATAGGAATCGGCCTTGTCCGGCGGCAGCCCGAGCGCCTTGGCGAAGATGCCGGTGGCGATGCCGCCCGGCGAGATCGAGTTCACCCGCACGTTCTTCTCGCCGAGCTGCATGGCGACGCAGACCGTCAGGTGGTTCACCGCGGCCTTGGCAGCCCCGTAGATCATGGACGTCGAGTAGCCCGCCCGGCGTCCGGCGACGCTGCCATTGTTGATGATGCTGCCCGAGCCCTGCGCCATCATGAGCGGCGCGGCGTGCTTCATGCCCAGCATGACCGACCGGACGAGGGTCGCCATCGCCGCGTCGAAGCCCTCGACCGGCACCGTCTCGATGCCGCCCACCGGCGCCGGACCGCCGGCATTGTTGAACAGGCAATCGACCCGGCCCCACTTGGACAGGCAGGCGTCGAAAACCCGCTGCACATCGTCCTCGCGCGTCGCATCCGCCGTCACGAAGAGGCAGTTGTCAGTCCCCAGGGCGGCCTCGAGCGTGCGGCCGAGTTCCGCCCGCCGCCCGGTGGCGACGACCTTCGCTCCCTCCTCGACGAACAGCTCTACGGTGCGCCGCCCGATGCCGCTGGTCGCACCCGTGACGATCGTGATCTTGCCTTCGAGCCTGCCCATGCTTCTCTCCCCTTTGCCTGTCCGGAATGATACACCACCGCCAACCAGGAGAGGCATATGACGGTGTTGGGAATTCTCGGCGGCAGCGGCGTCTACGACATGGCCGGTCTCAAGAACCAGGAGTGGCGCCGGATCGCCTCGCCGTTCGGCGAGACGTCCGACGAGTTCCTGTTCGGCGTCCTCGACGGGCTCGACGTCGTCTTCGTGCCCCGGCACGGCCGCGGGCACCGCCATTCCCCGACCTCGATCAACTACCGCGCCAACATCGATGCCCTGAAGCGGGTCGGCGTCACCGACATCCTGTCGCTCTCGGCCTGCGGCTCGCTGCGCGAGGACCTGCCGCCCGGTCACTTCGTCATCGTCGACCAGTTCATCGACCGCACCTTCGCCCGCGAGAAGAGCTTTTTCGGGGACGGTCTCGTCGCCCATGTCTCGATGGCGCAGCCGACCTGCAACCGGCTGGCCGATCTCGCGCACGAGTGTGCGCAGACGGCCGGCTTCCCGGTCCGCAAGGGCGGCACCTACCTCGCGATGGAGGGCCCGCAGTTCTCCAGCCTCGCTGAATCGAAGCTCTATCGGAGCTGGGGCTGCGACGTGATCGGCATGACCAACATGCCGGAGGCCAAGCTCGCCCGCGAGGCGGAGATTTGTTACGTCACCGTCGCCATGGTCACCGACTTCGACTGCTGGCATCCCGACCATGACCATGTGCAGGTCGCCGACATCGTCCGCGTGCTGCTCGAGAATGCCGAGAGGGCCAAGGCGCTTGTCGCCATGATCGCGCCGCGCCTCAAGGCCGATCGCCCGACGCCCTGCCCGTCCGGCTGTGACCGCGCGCTCGAACACGCGCTCATCACCTCGCCCGCCGTCCGTTCGGCGGAGATGGTCGCCAAGCTCGAGGCCGTCGCGGGCCGTGTCCTCAAGGGATAGCGGTCAGCCGCGGCGGGAGGGCGCGCCCATGAGCCGGGAGATCTCGTCCGCCGCCGCCGTCAATCGCGGAATGTAGCGGTTCATCACCTCGGGCTGCATCCGCTCCACCGGCACGGTGAGCCCGAGCGCCGCCGCCGGTCGGCCGGCATGGTCGTAGATCACCGCGGCCGCGCCGCCCACCTGCTCGCGCCATTCGCCGACATTCGTCGAATAGCCGTCGCGGCGGACCTTCTCCAGGGCCGCGAGCAACTCGTCGCGACGATGGAGCGTCTGCGGCGTGAAGCGCTGCAGCTCCTCGGGCAAGGCGCGCAACGCCTCGGGCGACTGCGCCGACAGCAGGGCCTTGCCGGTGGCCACGCAATGCGCCGGCGTGCGCTGACCGATCCGCGAGTAGGCACGCACCGGCTGCGTGCTCTCGACATTGTGGATCGAGACGACCTCGCAGGCCGCCATGTCGAGGATCGAGAGATGGGCGGTCTCGTCGACGTCGGCGACGAGACGCTGCATCACCGGCGTGGCGACCCGCGCCACATCGAGGCGGCTCACGACCATCGCCCCCAGTTCCCACAGCCTGGTCGTGACGGTGTAACGCTGGTCGACCTGCGTGACGTAGCCCCGAGCGGCGAGCGTCTGCAGCAGCCGATGCACGTTGCTCTTCGACAGGCCGAGCCGGGTCGCCAGCTCGGTTACGCCAAGCGGCGTCGCGCTGGAGGCCAGCGCTTCCAGCACCGTCAATGCCTTGACGACGGTCGTGTCCACCCCGCAAGCCCCCGCATCAGTCGTGTCCGAATTTGCCTCAGGCCGCGCCCTAGGCCGCGGCCGCGAGGTCGCGATCGATGTCGAGGGCGCCCGCCTTCAGACGCGGGATCAGTTCGCGGCCGAAATCCGTGACATCCCCCAACGGGTCGAATCCGCGGATGAGGAACGAGGCCACGCCGAGCCGGTAATACTTCAGCATCGCCTCCGCGACCTGCTCCGGCGTGCCGACGAGGCACGAGGTGTTGCCCTTGCCGGCGGCCGCCCCTGCAACCGGCATCCAGAGCCGCTCGTCATGCACGTCGCCGCGCCTCGCCAGTTCGACCAGTCGTTCGGCAGACTTGTCCTGCGGGTTGGTGGGCATGGTGCCGCTCGACTTCAGATCGTCGAGGATCTTCCTCGCCTTGTCCCACGCCTTGCCTTCGGTCCCGGCGATGATCGGGCGGAACGAGACGTTGAAGCGTGGCGTGCGGCCGAACGGCTGGGTCATGCGCCGGAATTCTTCCATCCGCTCTGCCGTCTCGGCCAGCGGTTCGCCGAACATCGCGAAGGTGTCGCAATGCTGCGCACCCATCGCCATCGCCCCCGGCGACGAACCGCCGAAGAACAGAGGCGGATGCGGCTGCTGGAAGGGCCGGGCCTCGGAGAACACGTCCTTGAACCGGTAGAACCTGCCCTGGTAGTCGAACGGTTTGGTCGAGGTCCAGACCTTGCGCATCACGTCGAGATACTCGGCGGCGCGCTCGTAGCGTTCTTCCTTGGGCGAGAAATCGCCCTCGCGCTGCTGATCGGCGTCGCTGTTCCCGACGATGATGTGAAGGGCGAGGCGGCCGCCGGAGAGCTGGTCCATCGTTGCCGCCGCGCGTGCCGCAAGGGTCGGCGAAACGACGCCCGGCCGGTGGGCGATCAGAAAGCGAAGCTTCTCCGTATGGGCCGAGGCATAGGTCGCGACCGTGAACCCCTCGGCGGACGAGGCGTAGTAGCCGACCAGCACATAGTCGAAGCCGGCCTTCTCGTGGGTCTGCGCGAATTCGCGCAGGAACGAGGGCGAGATGCCGCCCCCGATCACGTGGAGAGCCGTGCCCTGCGGAGGGGCCACGCCGATCATTCCAATAACATTAACCGGCATCGCATTGCTCCATTTTGTTCTAAATAATGAAACGTTGTTCCAATATCCTTGCGTGCACGAACTTTGCTGTCAAGCCGAAGCCCCTGCCGTCTATAAGGACCGCCCATGACCCATGCCCTCCCCCCCCTCGACACCCTCCGCGACGCCACCACGACCATCGCCGAAGAAGCCGCGCTCGAGATCATGCGCATCTACGCGGGCGACCACGGTACCCGCGCCAAGGACGACCGCAGCCCCGTCACCGATGCCGACCATGCCGCCGAAGCCGTCATCCTGGCCGGCCTGCGCAAGCTCACGCCCGGTGTGGTGATCATCGCCGAGGAGGAGATGGCCGCCGGCCGCATCCCGACGCTCGACGACGGTCGCCCCTTCTGGCTGGTCGACCCGCTCGACGGGACCAAGGAGTTCATCAAGAAGAACGGCGAGTTCACGGTGAACATCGCGCTGGTCGAGAACGGCCGCCCGACCCTCGGCATCGTCCTGGCCCCCGCCACCGAGACGTTGTGGCGCGGCGCCAAGGGCCTTGGCGCCGACAAGCGCGAAGGCAAGGGTCCGTTCACGCCGATGCGGACGCGCACCCCCCCGCCCGAGGGATTGACGGCGTGCGCCAGCCGCAGCCACGGCACCTACGGCGACCTCGACATCTGGTTCCGCAACAACAACCTCACGGTCGTGGAACGTGTGCAGGCCGGTTCGTCCCTGAAGTTCTGCCTGATCGCCGAGGGCAAGGCCGACATCTACCCGCGTTTCGGACCGACCATGGAGTGGGACACCGGCGCGGCCCAGGGCGTGCTCGAGGCCGCCGGCGGCGAAGTCGTCACCGTGGACGGCCAGCCCCTTCTCTACGGCAAGCCTCGCTTCGCCAACCCGCACTTCATCGCCCGCAGCCTGGCGGCGCGATGAGCGTGGTCGAGGCGACGGCACAGTCCATCGCCGAGGCCGCCCGGACACTACGGGAGGGCGGCCTCGTCGCCTTCCCGACCGAGACCGTCTACGGGTTGGGCGGCGATGCCACCAACGAGCGGGCTGTCGCCGCAATCTTCGAGGCCAAGAGCCGCCCGCAGTTCAATCCGCTGATCAGCCACGTGCTCGACGCCACCGCCGCCCGCGCCTTCGTGCGCTGGACGGATACGGCCGAGAAACTCGCGGCGCGCTTCTGGCCGGGCCCGCTGACCTTGGTCCTGCCCCGTGCCGAGGGCTCGACCATCGCCCTGCTGGCGACCGCCGGGCTCGACACGGTGGCGATCCGCGCGCCCTCGCATCCGATCGCCCAGGCGCTGATGCGTGCGACCGGCCGGCCGATCGCCGCGCCCTCCGCCAACCGTAGCGGCGAAGTAAGCCCCACCCGGCCCGAGCATGTCGCGCAATCGCTGGGCGCGCGCGCACCCATGATCCTCGACGGCGGCCCCTGCCTCGTCGGCGTCGAATCGACGGTGCTCGATCTCACGACCCTGACGCCCGTCCTGCTGCGGCCCGGCGGAGCGACCCGCGAAGCGATCGAAGCCGTGATCGGCCCGATCGCGCTCAGCGACGCGATCCCGAACGGCGATGCGGCCCGCAAGTCACCCGGCCAGCTCCACAGTCACTACGCCCCGTCGCGACCGGTGCGGCTGGAGGCGACCTCGGTATCGCCCGACGAGGGGCTGCTCGCATTCGGCGACACCGCACCGGCGGGCGCCATGCTCACGATGAACCTCAGCCCGTCCGGCAATCTCGGCGAGGCCGCCGCCAACCTGTTCGCGATGATGCGCGCGCTCGACCGGCCTGGCATCGGCCGCATCGCCGTGGCACCCATTCCGCCCATCGGGCTCGGCCTTGCGATCAACGACAGGCTCCGCCGCGCCGCCGCGGATGACGGCTCCCACAGGCAGCGCTAGTCTGCCGTCAAAGAGAGGAAACGATGCCCGATACCGCCATCCCCCCGACCATTCCGACGTCGCCCGTCACGCCCGCGATCCTCGAAAGCCTGCGCGCCATCGTGGGCGACAAGGGCCTGATCGTCGACGATCAGGGCAAGCAGCCCTTCGTCACCGACTGGCGCGGCTCGATCGTGGGCAACGCGGCCGTCGTGGTGCGGCCGGCCAATGTCGAGGAAGTCTCGAAGGTCGTGAAGCTCTGCCATGACAACGGCATCGCCATCGTGCCCCAGGCCGGCAACACCAGTCTGATGGGCGGCGCGACGCCCTGGCCCTCGCACACCGGCATCGTCCTGTCGGTCGGCCGCATGAACAAGGTGCTGAACGTCGACCCGGTCGGCTATTCGATGACCGTGGAGGCCGGTTGCGTGCTGCAGACGCTGCAGGAAACTGCGGCCAGCCATGACCGCTTCTTCCCGCTGTTCCTGGGCGCCCAGGGCTCCTGCATGATCGGCGGCAATCTCTCGACCAATGCCGGCGGTGTGCAGGTGCTGCGCTACGGCAATGCGCGCAACCTCGTCATGGGCCTCGAGGTGGTGCTGCCCAACGGCGACATCTGGAACGGCCTGCGCGCCCTCAAGAAGGACAATACCGGCTACGACCTCAAGCACCTGTTCATGGGCGCCGAAGGCACGCTCGGCATCATCACCAAGGCGGTTCTCAAGCTCTGGCCGGCCTCCAAGGACGTGGCCACCGCCTGGCTCGCCATCCGCGATCCGCAGGCCGCCATCGAGATCCTGTCGGAGGCGCACGGCGCGTCGGAAGACAATGTCGGCTCGTGCGAACTCATGAGCCGGACCTGCACCGACATGGTCCTGCGCAACATCCCAGGCACGCAGGATCCGCTGAAGGCGGACACGCAGTGGTTCCTGCTGCTCGAATGGACCTCGGCGCGTCCCAAGGCCGAAGGTGCCGAGGGCATGTCGGAGAAGATGGAGCAGTTCCTCGCCGACCAGATGGAAGCCGGCAGGGTGCTCGACGCCGTCATCGCCCAGAGCGAGGCGCAGGCACGCAACATGTGGGTGATCCGCGAATCGGTCGCCCCCGCCTCGCGCGCCGAAGGACCGGGTCTCAGCTATGACATCTCGGTCTCGATCTCCAAGGTGCCGGAGTTCATCGAACGTGGTCTCAAGGCCGCGCTCGACATCCTGCCCAGCATCCGCCCCTACCCGCTCGGCCATATCGGCGACGGCAACATCCACTTCTCCTTCATGGGACCGAAGGGCATGGACCGGCCGACGCTCAGCCAGTACTCGCCTGCCATCACCCGCGCGGTGAACGACCTGGTAACGAGCCTCGACGGCTCGATCTCGGCCGAGCACGGCATCGGCATCGACAAGCTCGACGAGCTCGCGCATTACCGCAGCCGGATCGAGCTCGACACGATGCGCACGATCAAGCGGGCGCTCGATCCGAAGAACATCATGAACCCCGGCAAGGTGCTGCGACTCTGATGACCGACTTCGTCGAGAAACTGCGTGCCATCGTCGGCGACAAGGGCCTGATCGTCGACGATCAGGGCAAGCACCCCTACGTCACCGACTGGCGCGAGAGCTTCGTGGGCAACGCGTTGGCCGTGGTGCGGCCGGCCAATACGCAGGAAGTCGCGGATGTCGTGAAGCTCTGCGCGGCGGAGAAGGTCTCGGTGGTGCCGCAGGGCGGCAATACCGGCCTGGTCGGCGGTGGCATCCCGCACGAGAAGGGCCGCGAGATCGTCCTATCGCTCAACCGCATGACGCGCATCACCGACATCGATCCGATCGGCTACACGATGACGGTCGAGGCGGGCGTCATCCTGAAGACCGTCCAGGAAACGGCGGCGGCGAACGACCGGCTGTTCCCGCTGTCGCTGGCCGCCGAAGGAAGCTGCTCGATCGGCGGTAACCTCTCGACCAATGCCGGCGGCGTGCAGGTGCTGCACTACGGCAACGCCCGCCAGCTCGTGCTCGGCCTCGAAGTGGTGACGCCCCAGGGCGAGATCTGGAACGGCCTGCGGGCGCTCAAGAAGGACAATACCGGCTACGACCTGCGCGACCTCTATCTCGGCGCCGAGGGCACCCTGGGCATCATCACGCGCGCGGTGCTGAAGCTGTGGCCCAAGCCCAAGGACATTGCGACCGCCTGGGTTGCCGTCCCCTCGCCCGAGGCCGCCGTCGCCCTGCTGAGCGGCGCGCATGCGGCGTCCGAGGACAACGTCACCTCCTGCGAGCTGATGGGCCGCCAGGGCATCGACCTGGTGCTGCAGCACATTCCGGGCGCGGCCGATCCTCTGGCCGAGCGCCACGACTGGTACGTTCTGCTCGAATGGTCCTCGACCCGCGCGCGTCGCGACGGCGAGAACGCGGGCGGCCTGCGCGAAAAGATGGAAGCCTATCTCGGCGAAGCCATGGAACAGGGCCTCGTGCTCGACGCGACCATCGCCCAGAACGAGACGCAGGCCCGCGCGCTGTGGGCCTTGCGCGAGAACCACACGGAAGCCTCCAAGAAGGAAGGCCCGTCCGTGAAGCACGACATCTCCGTCGCGGTGAGCCGGATCCCTTCCTTCGTCACCGAAGGCCTGGCGGCGATGAAGAAGGCGCTGCCCGAGTGCCGCCCGGTGACCTTCGGTCATGTCGGCGACGGCAACCTCCATTTCAACTGCCAGGCGCCGGCCGGCTGGGACAAGGCCCGCTTCGCGCCGCATGCCCGGGCAGTGACGGCTGCGATCTACGATCTGGTCGTGAGCTACGGCGGCTCGATCTCGGCCGAGCACGGCATCGGTCTGCTCAAGATCGACGAGCTCGCCCACTATCGCAGCCAGGTCGAGATCGACACGATGCGCACGATCAAGCGCGCGCTCGACCCGCAGAACCTGATGAACCCGGGAAAGATCGTCCGGGTTTAGAAGAGTACCGTCGTCTCTCCGCTACGCCTCGCGCAGCGAGGCGTAGCGGAGAGACCTTCTCTCTACTATTTGGCGGCTATTTGTAGAGCAAAGGCCTCTCCGCTCCGCGCCTGCGGCGCTCCGGTCGAGGCGACGGAGTTCTTAAGGCCGCGGCGTGCGGTCATTCGTCCGGTCGACGATCTCGAACTGGACGTCGGTGACCTTGCCGTCGTGATGGCGGGCCGGGGGAGCGGGCTCCACGTCGCGGCGGAAGAAGCTCAGGATCCAGGCCTTCGCCTTGAACGCCAGCAGCAGCACGAGCGCGACCGCGGCGACGCCGGCGATCACCGCAAAGCCCAGCACCGCCAGCACGACGAAACCAATCAGTCCCAGGATCGCCTGGATCCAGACACGGGCCGGCAGGCGCGACAGAAGTTCGAGGAACTGCTTGCCGTTCATGTCGCCCAACGCTTTTCGAAGTCCCAGACCTCGGGGAATCCCATCAGCCCGTGGATGTCCTGGTATTGCGGCAACGGATCGCCCACGCTGGTACCGCTGTCCTTGAGGTGCGCGAAAGACCGCCTCATCGCCTCGGCGGCGACGCTCAAGCCCAGCACCGGATAGATCGCGAGGTCGAAGCCCCATTTCTTCAGCCGCTCGACCTCGGCGCGCGGCGTCTTGCCGAACTCGACCATGTTGGCGAGCAGCGGCTTGCTCACTTCCTTGCCGATTCGCTCCAGCTCGGCTTCGCTCTCCGGCGATTCGACGAAGATGATGTCGGCGCCAGCCTCCTCGTAGAGCCTGGCGCGGCGCAGCGCCTCATCGAGCCCCAGCGCCGTGCGCGCATCCGTGCGCGCCACGATCAGCGTCTCCTCGTGGCGGCGCGCGTCCGCCGCGACCCTGATCTTGAGCGCCATGTCCTCGGCCGGCACCACGCGCCGTCCCGGCGTATGGCCGCACTTCTTGGGCATCTCCTGGTCTTCGATCTGAATCGCGGCGACCCCTGCCGCCTCGTAACCGCGGATCGTGCGCTGGACGTTCAGAAGCCCGCCATAGCCGGTGTCGGCATCGGCGATCAGCGGCGTCTCGACCACCGAACAGATCATCTCGGCGCGGCCGAGCATGTCGGAATAGGTCGCGAGGCCCGCGTCTGGCAGGCCCAGCATCGAGGCCGTGGCGCCATAGCCCGTCATGTAGAGCGCGGGAAAGCCCATGCGGTCCGCGACACGCGCGGAAATACCGTCATAGATGCCCGGCGCCAGGATGAAATCGCCCCGCGCCAGAAGGTCACGCAGTTTCGCTGCCTGTGGATTACCTGCCATGTCTCTCTCCTCGCTCAGGAAAATGACCGAGTTGTGTCGATCCGGCCAGTCCACCGCATGCGAAAACGGCCGGCGGTCAGTAACCGCCGGCCGTTCACGAAAATGTCGGTGGATCAGACGGAGACGGGCTTCAGCTCCTGCGAGCCGGCCGACTTGCAGAAGGTCGTCGTCTCGGTCGTGGTCTGGCCATTCTTGGTTGCCGTCAGCTCGATCGGGCGGCAGGTGCTGCCATCGGCGCGGCTGGTCGCGGGTGCGACCGGCTTGGCGCTCACCACGGTCGGCGGTGCCGTCGGCGCGGCCGACGAGGAGGTCTTGGCCGGCTCGACCGTGTAGGTGGTCGGCACGTTGTTATCGGCGACGAACGCATACTGCGTGGCTTCGGCCAGACGGCGACGCTCCTGCTCATCCAGCGCGCGACCGACCAGATTGCCGGCCAGTCCACCCACCAGCGCACCACCGACCGCGCCGCCGACCGACCCAAAGGCGAGACCACCGACGACGCCACCCAGCGCCGCGCCCATGACGGTGCCGGTCGTCTGGTTGGTCGGCTGACCGCGATCGTTCGTGCAGGCGGCCACGAGCCCGAGGGCTGCAACCACGCCTACGATCCGGACGACGATCTTCCTGCCGGAGAAGAAGGCCGTGTCAGCAGTCACTGCAGTCATCTGGTGCATCTCCTTTTGTATTCAGGGACATTCACTCTACTCCAGAGATATTGCTTGCCGCCACGAGCGTCGTCCTCCGCATCCGCGTAGGAGCGCGGAGCGTCGCACGAGGCCAGCAGCAGGCCGGTCCGGACCAGGACGAGCGCGAGGTCGTCGCGATCGGAGTCCGGAATGTCGGCGAGCGGATCCTTGGAGTTTCGTTTGGTGATCAGGCAGCGATAGAGCGGTGTGCCGTCGGTCAGGCGATCGGTCTGCCGGCAGCGCAGGTTGCGCGGCTGGGCAGCCAGCGCGTCGGCTGCGAGCTTGTGCAGCGCCGGATCGTCGACGCTATCGACGCCCTGCAACCTGATCTCGCCCGGCCGATCCTTGAGGCCGATCATCATCAGCGTCTTGCCGAAATGGTCGAAGTTGCCGGCAACGAACTCGATGGCCTTGCGCGCTTCCTCGATCGCCTTCTGGCGGGCCGCAGCTTCCTCGTCGGCCTTGCGCTGGGCTTCCTCTTCGGCGCGCTTCTTCTCGGCGATCTCCGCCTCGACCTTGCGGCGGGTATCCTCCTCGAACTGGCGTCGGGCAGCTTCGGCCTGCGCCTCGAGATCGGCCTTGGCCTTGGCGTCCTGCGCAGCCTTCGCTTTCGCTTCCTGCTCGGCCTTTGCCCTGGCTTCCTGGTCGGCCTTCTCGGCACGCAGCCTGTCGGCTTCCTCTGCCGCCTTGCGCCGCGCCTCCTCGGCCGCTTCGGCCGCGGCGCGCACCTTCACCATCTCCGGGTCGGGCCCGCGCGTGGCCATCGCATAGTAGCCGCCACCCCCCATCGCCAGCAGTACGACGGCCGCAAGTCCGGCCCACAGGCCGGTGCGTGACTTCGCTGCCGACGGAGGCGCCATGGTGGATGCCGTCGCGGCGGGACCCAAAACCGACACGCGCACGGCCGGTGCCTCGTCGGCCTTGCCCATGACCATCGTCGCGCCGGGCTCCGGCGCCGAAGTCATGCCGAGGATCGGCCGCCAGCCGGCAATCGATTGCGGACGGTCGCGCGCCGCCACCGTCAGGCCGGCATCGACGCCGGCCAGCAAACCCGGCGAGAAACCCGACGGCGCCAGCTTGCCGAGCGGCTCGTAGGTGTCGTCCAGCATGCGGTCGAAGGCGTTGGGCGGTGCCTTGCCGGCAATGGCGTGATAGATCGTGGCGGCGAGACCGTAGATGTCCGTCCACGGCCCCTGCTTGGCCGACGTCATCTGTTCTGCTGCGGCATATCCCGGCGTGAAGATCGCCGTCATCGCCGCCGTCCGGCCGACCATGGCCGCGCGCGAAGCGCCGAAATCGATCAGGGTCGGATTGCCGGCAGCGTCGAGCAGGATGTTCGCCGGCTTGATGTCGCGATGCAGGAAGCCCGCCGCATGGACCTGCTCGAGGCCGTCCAGCAGCGGCCACAGGATGCGATCGACTTCCTCGGGCTTCAGCTTGCCGCCGGTGTTGATGCGGTCCTCGAGCGTCGCGCCGCTCAGGAGCTCCATCACGATGTAGGCCGTGCCGTTGGCCTCGAGGAAATCGAAGACCTGCACGATCGCCGGCACGCGATGGAGGCTGGCGAGAGTCCGCCCTTCTGTGACGAAGCGGTCGCGACCCCAGCCGAAATCATCGGCCATCTTGGTCGTGCGCGGCAACACCGTGGAGCCGTCCTGGCGCACCGCCAATGCCGACGGCAGGTACTCCTTGATCGCGACCTCACGGCCCAGTTGCACGTCGCGGGCGCGATAAGTGATGCCGAAGCCGCCCTGTCCCAGCACCGACACGATCTCGTAGCGGCCGATCAGCTGACCAGCCTTCAGCGAGACGTAGTCGACCTCGGGCGGTGTGGCGCCTGACAGGGTCGTGGGCTCGTTCATGGGCGGTCCACGCCGCTAGGTGTGATGAACGACCAGCTCGACATCGCCGAGCCGCAACTTCGATCCTGCCTGCAGGGCAGTCGGCGCGCCCGCCTTGAGGATCGTGCCATTGACCGAAGTGCCGTTGGTCGAGCCGAGATCCTCGACCTGCAGCGCCTCGCCGGCGACGCTCAGCTTGGCATGCCGCCGCGACACGGTCGGATGCGGTACGACGAGTTCGCACTGGTCGGCGGCGCGGCCGATGCACATGCCTTTCGACTGGCCGACGAGCTTCTCCATCGACACTTCGAACGCGTGCTTGCGGCCGGCCGAGTCGGGCCCCTCGAAGCGCAGGGTGATCTGCGGCACCATGCGCGTCGTCGTACCGGGAGCCACGAGCTTCGCCGCACGCACATGGAACACCTGCACCGACCGGCTGACGTTCTTCAACTGATGCTCGCCGCCGTCATGGAAGGCGTACTCGGTGCGCAGCTCGACGAGATCGCGGACCGCGCGCGAGACCGCGATGCCGCCGGGCTCCGCCAGCGTCTGGATGCGGGCGGCCAGGTTGACGCCGTCGCCGAAGATGTTCTGGTCCTCGTCGTCGATGATGACTTCACCGAGATGCACGCCGACGCGGAACAGCATGCGCTGCTCCTCGCTGAGCAAATCGTTGAACTGCGCCATCCGCTCCTGGATGTCGATGGCCGCCGCAACCGCCGAGACGGCTGAGCCGAACTCTGCCAGCATGGCATCACCCGCCGTACCGACGAGCCGGCCGCGTCCAGCGTCGATGGCCGGCCGCCAGACTTCGATCTGGGCCGACTTGAGATGGCGGAACGTGCGTGTCTCGGCGCCTTCCATCATCCGGGTGAACCCGGCGAGGTCGGCATGGACGATGGCGGCTAGGCGGCGTTGCATGGTCTCTTCGATTCAGCGGCCATATCTCGATTGACCGTCCGGCAGCAGGATACCTCGCCAGGCGACTTTCGGCACGACCTCAGATACTGCCGGCATCCTGCATTGAATCGCGGCAATCTTGGGACAACCGGCACGATCAGGTGCCGGCGCCGGCCTTCAACGGCCCTTGAAGGTCGGGGTCCGACGCTCGCCGAGCGCCGCCAGCCCCTCCTTGAGATCGTCGGAGGCGGCGCAGGCCCGCTGGGTCTGGCGGATGGATGGCATGTCGGGCGCTGCCTGGGCGAACTGTTCGATGGCGCGCTTCATGCCCGACATCGACAGCGGTGCGAGGCCCGCCAGCCGCGCGGCCTTCTCCGCGACCTTGTCCTTGAACTCCGCGCGCTCGACCAGCCAGTCGAGATAGCCGACCGCCAGGAGCTCGGTATCGTGGAAATCCTCCGAGAGCAGGAAGGCACGCTTGGCGAAGCTCGGGCTCACCTTCTGCGTGTAGCGGCGCAGTCCGCTCGGATAGTAATGCAGGCCGAAGCGCGCGGCCGGCATGAAGAAGCGCATGCCCTTGACGCCGAGGCGGAAGTCGCAGGCCAGCGCCAGGTCGGTGGCGCCGCCATAGACGCCGCCGTTCAGGGCGCACAGGGTCGGCATGCGCATCGCCTCGATGCGGTCCATGACGACTTCGAACGTGTTGTCGCCGCCCTCGTCCTTGCGCTCGCCGGCCGGGATCGAGCCGAGGTCGTAGCCGGAGCAGAAGGTCTTGTCGCCGGCGCCCGTGATCACGGTGGCGCGCACGACCGGATCGGCGTCGACCTTTTCCACCGCCTCACGCAGCAGCTTCAGCCCCTCGGGGTTGAGGCGATTGTGCTTCGCCGGGTCATTCAGCGTGATGGTGGCGATGGGGCCGTCGATCGACAGCAGGACTGTGTTTGTCATGTGGCCTCCAAAATAGCCGAGCCGGTCGCCAAAAGCGACCGAGCGCGGCATATTGCGGAACGGAGGAATTCACATGACTTACACTGCCCCGCTGGCTGACATGCGTTTCGCCCTGCGCGAAGTCGCCGGCCTGTCCGGCGTCGCCGCCCTGCCCGGTTACGAGCATGCGACGGACGACACGATCGACGCCGTGCTGGAGGAAGCCGCCAAACTGGCCGGCAATGGCCTCGCGCCCCTCAATCGCGAGGGTGACAAGGTCGGTGCCAGGCTCGAGAACGGCGTGGTCCGCACCGCGCCGGGCTTCGCTGGGATCTACAAGGAATTCGTCGAGGGCGGCTGGAATTCCCTCCCCTTCGATCCGGAATTCGGCGGCCAGGGCATGCCGTGGCTGCTGGCGACCGCCGTACAGGAGATGTGGCAGGCCGCCAACATGGGCTTCGGGCTGGTGCTGCTGCTGAACCAGGGCGCGATCGACGCCATCCACCATCACGGGTCGGAAGCGCAGAAGGCGACCTACCTGCCGAAGATGATCTCCGGCGAATGGACCGGGACGATGAACCTCACCGAGCCGCAGGCCGGCTCCGACCTCGGCCAGATCAAGAGCCGGGCGGTAAAGGACGGCGACCACTATCTCGTGAGCGGCCAGAAGATCTACATCACCTATGGCGAGCACGACATGGCCGAGAACATCGTCCACCTCGTACTGGCCCGTACCCCGGACGC
Organism: Reyranella sp.; assembly: GCF_030651995.1. Classification (GTDB taxonomy): domain Bacteria; phylum Pseudomonadota; class Alphaproteobacteria; order Reyranellales; family Reyranellaceae; genus Reyranella. The sequence continues at coordinate 32,742 of NZ_JAUSBN010000020.1, read as the reverse complement.
GCCCGCGGGCGTGCGCGGCATCTCGCTGTTCATCGTGCCGAAGTACCTGCCGGACGCCGATGGCAAGCCGGGCAAGCGCAACGACCTGCGCTGCGTGTCGCTGGAGCACAAGCTCGGCATCCATGCGAGCCCGACCTGCGTGATGTCGTTCGGCGACGATGGCGGCGCGGTCGGATACCTGGTCGGCGAGGAAGGCCGCGGCCTCTCCTACATGTTCACGATGATGAACAACGCCCGCCTGTCGGTCGGCATCCAGGGCCTCGCCATCGCCGAGCGCGCCTACCAGCAGGCCGCCGCCTTCGCCCGCAGCCGCGTGCAGTCGAAGGACGACGGCAGCACCGCGCCCGCTTCCGTGTCGATCGTCCATCATGCCGACGTCCGCCGCATGCTGATGAGCATGCGCGCCCAGATCGAGGCGATGCGGGCCCTTGGCTACTACACCGCCGCCGGCATCGACGGCGCGCTGAAGCAGCCCGACAAGGCGGCAGGGCGCAGGATCCAGGACCGTGTCGATCTGCTGATCCCGATCGTGAAGGCCTGGTTCACCGACCTTGGCAACGAGATCGCCTCGACCGGCGTGCAGATCCACGGCGGCATGGGCTTCATCGAGGACACCGGCGCGGCGCAGCACCTGCGCGACGCCCGCATCCTGCCGATCTACGAGGGCACCAACGGCATCCAGGCGCGCGACCTGGTGGGCCGCAAGGTCGCCAAGGACGGCGGCGAGACGATGCTGGCGCTGGTCGCCGAGATGCGGGCCACGGCCGAGGAGATGAAGGCCGCGCCAGGCGACGATATCGACGCGATCCGTGCCGGGCTCGTGGCCGCGGCCGACGCTCTGGAGGATGCGACCCGGTGGGTCGCCCAATCGGTCAAGGCCGAGCTGGTGAACGCGCTCGCGGGCTCGGTGCCCTTCCTGCGCCTCGCCGGCACCGCCCTGGGCGGCTGGCTGCTGGCCCGCAGCGCCCTCGTCGCCCAGACCCGGCTGGGGCAGCGGGACGGCGATCCCGCGTTCCTCGAAGCCAAGCTGGTGACGGCGCGCTTCTATGCCGAGGTCATCCTCCCCCCGGCCCTGGCCGAGCTCGGTCCCCTCAAGGCGGCGGGACGGACGGTGTTCGTACTGGCCGAGGAGCAGTTCTAGAGAAAGCCGCTACAGCCGCTTCAGCATGTGGACGCGCATATGGGCGTCCTTGCCGTGGTCCGGCAGGCCGCGATGGATCACCTCGAAACCCTGGCTGCCATAGAGCCTGATGAGGTGATCCATCATCTCCGCGGTCACGAGTGAGACGGCACGGTCGCCGCGCTCGCGAGCGACTTCGTCGAGCCGCAGCAACAGCCAGCGTCCGAGGCCTGTCCCCTGCTTCGACGGATCGACGGCCAGCCGGTCGAGGAAGAGTTCCTCCTGGCGCCGTTCGGTGGCTGCGACTCCGACGACCCGGCCGCCCTCGTCCGCGACGAACACGTCGCCCCGTTCGATCGAAGCCGGCAGCCACTTGTAATAGTCAGGCGGAATCTCGCGTCCGAGCTTCGCGAGATAGGGCGTGAACGCGGCGCGCAGGACGCGGTCGGCGTCGGCGCATTCCGATGATTGGGCGGTCCTGAAGATGAAGCTCATGCCCCAGCTTAGCCTTCCGACGGGGGCGCGCCACTCATCAAGAAAAACGCCCGCTCTTTTGAGCGGGCGTTTTCAATTCGATGAGGCGAAAGAGGCTTACGCCGCTTCCTGCTGCTCCGACTTGTCGGCCGAAGGACCGCTGTCCTGGCCCTTGGCGGAGGTGTCGCGCTCGACGAACTCGATCACGGCCATCTCGGCGGCGTCGCCGAAGCGGTAGCCCGCCTTCAGGACGCGGAGATAGCCGCCGTTGCGCTTGGAATAGCGCGGTCCGAGCGTCGTGAAAAGCTTGTCGGCAACGTAGGGATCGCGCAGGAAGCCGATCGCCTGACGGCGCGCATGCAGGCCGCCGCGCTTGCCGAGCGTGACCAGCTTCTCGACGATCGGACGCAGGTCCTTCGCCTTGTGCAGCGTGGTCGTGATCTGCTCGTGCTTGATGAGGGCACCGGCAAGATTCATGAACATCGCCTTGCGATGCTCGGCGGTGCGGTGGAACTTCCGGCCGCGATTATTGTGACGCATGACTTATTTCCTTCTACCGGCCTAGTACGGCTCTTCCAGCCGCTTGGCCATTTCCTCGATGTTGTCCGGCGGCCAGCCCGGGATTTCCATACCCAGGTGGAGGCCCATGCCGGCCAGCACTTCCTTGATCTCGTTCAGCGACTTGCGGCCGAAGTTCGGCGTGCGCAGCATCTCCGCCTCGGTTTTCTGAACCAGATCGCCGATATAGATGATGTTGTCGTTCTTCAGGCAGTTGGCCGAACGGACCGACAGTTCCAGCTCGTCGACCTTGCGCAGCAGGTTGCGGTTGAACGGGAAGTCGTCCTGCTGCTCTTCCTTGCGGACCTCGCGCGGCTCCTCGAAGTTGATGAAGAGCTGCAGCTGGTCCTGCAGGATGCGCGCGGCGAGCGCCACGGCGTCGGCCGGCATCGTCGTGCCGTTGGTCTCGACCGTCATCGACAGGCGGTCGTAGTCGGTGACCTGGCCGACGCGGCTGTTCTCGATCTTGTAGGAGACGCGCTTGACCGGGCTGAACACCGAATCGACGGGGATCAGGCCGATCGGCGCGTCTTCCGGCCGGTTCGCCGAGGCCGGGACATAGCCCTTGCCGGTGGCGACCATCAGTTCCATCGAGATCGACGCGCCGTCGTCGAGCGTGCAGATCAGATGCTTGGCATCCATGATCTGGACGTCGCCCGGCAGTTCGATCATGCCCGCGGTGACTTCGCCGGGGCCGACGGCGCGCAGGTAAAGACGCTGCGGGCGGTCGCCCTGCATCTTCACGGCCATCGCCTTGATATTCAGCACGATGTCGACCACATCCTCGCGGACGCCGGGGATCGACGAGAATTCATGCAGCACGTTGTCGATCTTGATCGACGTGACGGCGGCACCCTGGAGCGACGACAGGAGGACGCGACGCAGCGCGTTGCCGAGCGTGAGACCGAAACCGCGCTCGAGCGGCTCGGCGACGATGGTCGCAACGCGACCGGGATCGACGCCGGCTTCGGTGACAAGCTTCTCCGGCTTGATCAGGTCCTGCCAGTTCTTCTGAAGCACGTGGGTTACCCCTCTAGACCGGTTCATGCGAGCCCCGCAGGACCCGCAACACATTCCTCAAGAGCGGGCGGCGCGCGAAGCGCCGCCTCCACTCGAAATCAGACGCGACGACGCTTCGGCGGGCGGCAGCCGTTGTGCGGGATCGGCGTCACGTCGCGGATCGACGTCACGGCGAGGCCGACGGCCTGCAGCGCGCGCAGCGCCGACTCGCGTCCGGAACCCGGGCCGCGCACCAGGATCTCGATCGTGCGCATGCCATGTTCCATCGCCTTGCGGCCGGCGCCTTCGGCGGCCATCTGCGCGGCGAACGGGGTCGACTTGCGCGACCCCTTGAACCCCTGCTGCCCCGAGGACGACCAGGCGATGGCATTGCCCTGCGCGTCGGTGATCGTCACGATCGTATTGTTGAACGAGGCGTTCACGTGGGCGACGCCCGCGATGATGTTCTTGCGTTCCTTGCGACGGGGACGCGCGGCGCCGGTGGCGGCTGCAGCTTTGGCCATGACCCTGATCCCCTCTTACTTCGTCACTTTTTTCTTGCCGGCGATCGGCTTGGCCGGACCCTTGCGGGTGCGCGCGTTGGTATGCGTGCGCTGGCCATGGACCGGCAGACCGCGACGATGGCGCAGGCCGCGATAGCAGGCGAGGTCCATCAATCGCTTGATGTTCATCGCCACTTCGCGACGCAGATCGCCTTCGACCGTGTAGTCCCGGTCGATGGCCTCGCGAATGCGGATGACTTCGTCGTCGCTCAGCGTGTTCACGCGGCGCGACTCCTCGATCCCGACTTTTCCACAGATCTCCTTGGCTTTCGCCGCACCGATCCCGTGGATGTACTGAAGTCCGATCACGACACGCTTGGCGGTCGGAATGTTCACACCGGCTATACGAGCCAAAGTCCCAACTCCTTCAAAGACTTATGGCGCGCTCGCGCGCGCCCGTCACATGTTCCGCTGGCCCCGGAAAAGCGCGCGATTATATGTATCCGCGTCCCCGAGTCAATGGAACTCACCCTTGTCAAGTCCCCGCCAAGACCTCCGTGATCTGGCGGTAAACCTCGTCCATCGCGGCCATCCCGTCGACCTTTCGCAGCACCCCGCGGGCGCTGTAGTAGGGCAACAAGGGCTCGGTCTGAGCCCTATAGGCGGCCATGCGAGTCTTCATGGTCTCTGCATTATCGTCCTTGCGGCGCGTGAACCCGGTCGATCCACAAACGTCGCAGATTCCATCGACCTTCGGCCGCTTGAACGTGTCGTGATAGCCCGCGCCGCACTTGGCGCAGGAAAACCGGCCGACGATGCGCTCGGTCAGCGCTTTTTCGTCGACTTCCATCTCGATCACCCGGTCGAGCTTCCTGGACGTCTCGGCCAGCATCTTGTCCAGCGCCCGGGCCTGGGCCTCGGTGCGCGGGAACCCGTCCAGGATGAAGCCCTTGGCGCAGTCCGGCTGGGCGATGCGGTCCCTGATCAGGCCCACCATCAGCTCGTCAGGAACCAGTTCGCCGCGCTCCATGATGCCCTTGGCCTTCTGGCCGAGTTCACTGCCGGAGGCGACGGCCGCCCGAAGCATATCGCCGGTCGAGAGCTGGATCAGCCCCCGTTCCTGCTGCAGCCGCTGGGCCTGCGTCCCCTTGCCGGCGCCCGGCGGCCCCAAAAGAATGATGTTCATCGGCCCTTGCCCCTCAGGCGGGCCTTCTTGATGAGGCCCTCATATTGGTGGGCGAGCAGGTGCGCCTGCACCTGGGTCACCGTGTCGAGCGTGACCGAGACCACGATCAGGAGGCTGGTGCCGCCGAAGTAGAACGGCACGCCGCCGCGGGCGATCAGCAGCTCGGGCAGGATACAGACCGCTGAGAGGTAGAGCGCACCGACGGCCGTCAGCCGGTTCAGAATGTATTCGAGATACTCGGCCGTGTTCTTGCCGGGACGAATGCCGGGAATGAAGCCGCCGTTCTTCTTCAGGTTATCGGCCGTGTCCGTCGGGTTGAACACGACGGTCGTGTAGAAGAAGCAGAAGAACACGATCAGGCCGATATAGGCGATCAGATAGGCCGGCTGGCCGTGGCCGAGATAGGTCGAAAACCACTGGATCCAGCCCGGCTCCCCGGCCCCCTGGAAAGACGCGATGGTCGCCGGAAACAGCAGCAGGGACGACGCGAAGATCGGGGGGATGACGCCGGCCGTATTGATCTTGAGCGGCAGGTGCGAGGCCTCGCCGCCATACATGCGGTTGCCGACCTGGCGCTTGGGATATTGGACGACGATCCGTCTCTGAGCGGTCTCGACGAAGACGACGACCGCCACGACCACCACGACGCCGACCACCAGCGCAATGATGAACAGCGCCGACAGGGCGCCGGTACGGCCGAGTTCAAGGGTCTGCACCAGCGCGTCCGGCAGAGCCGCGACGATGCCCGCAAAGATGATCAGGGACACGCCGTTGCCGACGCCGCGCGCGGTGATCTGCTCGCCCAGCCACATCAGGAACAGCGTGCCGCCGACCAGGGTCACGATGGTGACGAAGCGGAAGAAGACGCCCGGGTCGATCACGACGGGACCGGCCGTGGCAACCTGGCTCTCGAGCCCCACCGCGATGCCGTAGGCCTGAAAGGTCGCCAGGACGACTGTACCGTAGCGCGTGTACTGGTTGATCTTCTTGCGGCCCGCCTCGCCTTCCTTCTTCAGCGCCTCCAGCGACGGCACGACCGTCGTCAGGATCTGCATGATGATGGAGGCCGAGATGTACGGCATGATGCTGAGCGCCAGCACCGACATGCGGCCGATCGAGCCGCCCGAGAAGACGTCCAGCAACCCCGCGATGCCGCCGGCGTTCTGCTTGAAGATCTCGGCCAGAGCGGCCGGATCGACGCCGGGGACCGGAATGTAGGCGCCGATACGGAAGACGACGAGCGCGGCGACCGTAAACCACAGCCGCTTCTTCAGCTCGGTCGCCCTACCGATCGAACCCCAGTTCAGGTTGGATGCAAGTTGCTCGGCGGCGGATGCCATGGAACCTCACGCGTGAACGACACCAGGGGGGAAGCGACGCCCCCGTAGACGCCGTCCGGATCAGGCCGCTTCGGCCACGGGCTTGGGCGGCAGTTCGACCTTGCCACCGGCCTTCTCGACCGCGGCGATCGCCGACGCCGAGGCGCCCGCAACCTTCACCTCGATCTTGGTCTTGAGTTCGCCCTTGCCAAGGAGGCGGACGCCATCCGCGGCATTCTTGAACAGACCGGCCGCCAGCATCGCCTCGGCATCGATCACCTTGCCGGCGTCGAGCTTCTTTTCATCGATCGCCTTCTGCAGCGTGCCCAGGTTGACGACCTGGTAGCTCTTCTGGTGCGGCGGGCGGAAGCCCCGCTTCGGGATACGCCGGTAGAGCGGCATCTGGCCGCCCTCGAAGCCCTTGATGGCAACGCCCGTACGCGACTTCTGGCCCTTGACACCGCGACCCGCGGTCTTGCCCTTGCCGGAGCCGATACCGCGGCCAACGCGCATGCGACCCTTGCGGGCGCCCGGATTGTCGGAGATCTCGTTCAGTCTCATCGTCTTCTACCTCCGCGCCGCAGCCACTGGGGCCTAGCGCGCTTCCTCTTCGACGCGCACGAGATGGCGCACCTTGTTGATCATGCCGCGCACCTCGGGCGTATCCACGAGCTCGCGGGTGCGATGGCGCTTGTTCAGGCCCAGGCCGATCAGCGTCCCGCGCTGGTCTTCCGTGCGGCCGATATGGCTGCCGGTCTGGGTGATCTTGATGGTCTTGCCCTTGGCCATGGTCCGGTTCCTTAAGCCGCCGCTTCCGCGGTCGTCTCGTCACGGCGGCCGAGCAGGTCACCGACCTTCTTGCCGCGGCGCGTCGCGACCATGCGCGGCGAGTTGAGCTGATCCAGCGCCTTGAACGTCGCCTTGATCATGTTGTGCGGGTTGGACGTCCCGACCGACTTGGCAACGATGTCCTTGATGCCGAGCGTCTCGAAGATGGCGCGCATCGGACCGCCGGCGATGATGCCGGTACCGGCCGGGGCCGCGCGAAGCGTCACCTTGCCGGCGCCGAAGCGGCCCTTCACGTCGTGATGCAGCGTGCGACCGTCGCGCAGCGGCACCCGGATCAGCCCACGCTTGGCGGCCTCCGTGGCCTTGCGGATCGCCTCGGGAACCTCACGGGCCTTGCCGGCGCCGTGGCCGACACGACCGCGCTGGTCACCGACGACGACGATGGCGGCGAAGGCGAAGCGACGACCACCCTTCACGACCTTCGCAACGCGATTGATCGTGACGAGCTTGTCGGTCAGTTCGTTGTCCTCGTCGCGGTCGCGCGGCCGATCGCGATCGCGCGGGGAACGGCCGGAACCACCGGGTGAACGAGCCATAATCTAACTCCCGATCAGAACGACAGGCCGCCCTCACGGGCGGCATTGGCCAGCGCAGCGATGCGGCCGTGATACGTATATCCACCGCGGTCGAAGATGACTTCCTTGACCCCGGCCGCGACGGCGCGGGCGGCGATCAGCTTGCCGACTTCGGTCGCAGCGCCCTTGTCGGCACCGGTCTTGAGCGTGCCCCGGACGTCCTTGTCGAGCGTCGACGCGGCAGCCAGGGTCACGCCCTTACGGTCGTCGATGACCTGGGCATAGATGTGCTTACCCGAGCGAAAGACGCTGAGGCGCGGACGGCCGTTGCCGGCCTGGCGCAGCGCGTAGCGCGTGCGCCGCTGGCGACGGGCGAAAAGAGCATTGCGGTCGGACATGATTCTCTCGCCTCTACTTCTTCTTGCCTTCCTTGCGCCGGATCGTCTCAGTCGAGTACTTGATGCCCTTGCCCTTATAGGGCTCGGGCGGCCTCAAGCTGCGGATTTCCGCGGCGATCTGGCCTACGCGCTGACGATCGGAGCCCGAAATCTCGATCTCGGTCGGCTTGACCGCCTTGATCTGGATTCCGGCGGGAATGGGGATCTCGACATCGTGGCTGAAGCCGAGCTGCATCTTCAGCATCTTGGCATCGGCCGAGGCGCGATAGCCCACGCCGTTGATCTCGAGGTTGATGGTGAACCCGTCGGAAACGCCGCGGACGACGTTGCTCGCCAGGTTACGCGCCGTGCCCCACTGCATGCGGGCGCGGCGGCTGTCGTTGCGCGGCTTGAAGACCAGACCCTCGCCTTCCCTGGCGACGGTAACGTCGTCATGAACGACCAGCTGGAGCTCGCCCCGCTTGCCCTTGGCCTTGAGGTGCTGGCCCTGGAGCTCGATGGTGACACCGGCCGGAATGACGACCGGATTTTTGCCGACGCGCGACATGCTCAGAACACCTTGCAGATGACTTCGCCGCCGACATTGGCGGCCCGCGCCTCGGCGTCGGACATGACTCCGCGCGGCGTGGAGAGGATCGAGATGCCCAGCCCGTTGAAATGGCGCGGCAGCTCGCGGATCTTGGAGTAGACGCGACGGCCCGGCGTGGAGACGCGCTTGATCTCCTTGATGACCGGACGGCCGTTGTCGTACTTCAGCTCGATGCGGAGTTCCCTGACACCGGGCCGCAGCTCTTCTTCGAACCAGCCACGAATGTAGCCCTCACGCTGGAGCACATCGAGAACACTCGACCGAAGCCGCGAAGCCGGCGCGGTCACGCTCTCGAGGCGCGCCGACTGGCCGTTGCGGATGCGGGTCAGCAAATCGCCGACGGGATCTGTCATCGCCATGGTCTACGGTCCCCGTTTACCAGCTCGACTTCACGACGCCGGGCAGAGCGCCCAGCGACGCCAGCTGACGCAGCGCAACGCGCGACAGCTTGAACTTCCGGTACACGGCCCGCGGACGGCCCGTGAGCTCGCACCGGTTGCGTACCCGCGTCGGCGAAGAGTTGCGCGGCAGGTCCGCCAGCTTGAGGCGGGCCCCGAAGCGCTCTTCAGGCGTCAACTTGTCGTCGACGGCCATCGCCTTCAGCTTGGCGCGCTTGCCGGCGAATTGCTTCACCATCCTTGCGCGCCGGTTGTTCTTCTCGACCGAACTCGTCTTGGCCATGTGATTCTCCGGCCTCAGTTCACGAAGGGGAAGTTGAAAGCGCGAAGAAGCGACCTAGCTTCCGCGTCCGTCTTCGCCGACGTGCAGATGATGATGTCCATACCGCGCACCTGGTCGACCTTGTCGTAGTCGATCTCGGGGAACACGATCTGCTCCTTCAGGCCCATGGCGTAGTTGCCATTGCCGTCGAACGACTTGCCGTTCAGGCCGCGGAAGTCGCGGACGCGCGGCAGGGCGATGTTGATCAGGCGATCGATGAACTCGTACATCCGGTCGCGACGCAGCGTGACCTTGGCGCCGATCGCCATGCCTTCACGCAACTTGAACGTCGCGATCGACTTGCGCGACCGGGTGATGACCGGCTTCTGGCCGGTGATCGCCGTCAGGTCGGCCACGGCGCCATCGACGGCCTTGCGGTCGTTGACCGCCTCGCCGACGCCCATGTTGATGACGATCTTGTCGAGCTTCGGCACCTGGAAGGGGTTCTGATAGGAGAACTCCTTCGTAAGCGCTTCGCGCACGGACTGGTTATAGTGCTCTTGCAGACGCGCGGGCATGGCCCGTTCTCCTAGCGGTCGATGGTCTCGCCGGAGGCACGCGCTACGCGTACCTTGCGGCCGTCTTCAAGGAACCGGAAACCGACTTTCGTCGGCTTATCCGATTTGGGATCCAGCAGGGCCACGTTGGAGACGTGGATCGTGGCCTCGCGTTCGATGATGCCGCCGGCTTCCGCACGGCTGGGCTTGGTGTGGCGCTTGATCATGTTGACGCCGGAAACGACCAGGCGGTTCTCCTTGGGGAAAACACGCAGGACGTCGCCTACCTTGCCCTTGCTGCCACCGGTGATGACCTTCACCCGGTCGCCCTTCTTGATCTTCAGTTTCGTTGCCATGGCTAGAGCACCTCAGGCGCAAGCGAGATGATCTTCATGAACTTCTTGGCGCGCAGCTCGCGCGTCACCGGTCCGAAGATACGCGTGCCGATCGGCTCGTCCTGCTTGCTGATGAGGACGGCGGCATTGCGGTCGAAGCGGATGGCGCTGCCGTCGGGGCGGCGCAGCGCGAACGACGTACGGACGACGACGGCGCGATGCACCTCGCCCTTCTTGACCTTGCCGCGCGGAATGGCTTCCTTGATCGACACGACGATGACGTCGCCGACGCTGGCGTACTTGCGACGTGAGCCGCCCAGCACCTTGATGCACTGGACTCGACGGGCGCCCGAATTATCGGCGACCTCGAGGTTGGTTCGCATCTGAATCATGACTTAATGCTCCGACCGCTTAAGCCTTGGCGCCTTCGACCAGAACTTCCCAGCTCTTGGTCTTGGACAACGGGCGGCACTCGCGGATACGAACGATCTCGCCGATCTTGCCCTTGCAGGCATTGGCTTCGTCGTGCGCGTGATACTTCTTCGACTTGCGAATGAACTTCTTGTAGATCGGGTGCTGAACGCGACGCTCGACCTTCACGACGATGGTCTTGTCCATCTTGTCGCTGACGATGACGCCTTCCAGGATACGCTTCGGCATTTCGTGCTCCTTAACCGGCGGCCTTCTCGCCCTGCACCGTCTTGATGCGGGCGATGTCGCGACGAATCTGGCGCGCGCGGGAAGTCTTCTGCAGCTGGCCCCCAGCCTTCTGGAAGCGCAGGTTGAACGCCTCCTTGCGAAGGTTGCCGAGCTCGCTCTTGAGCTCGTCGTTGGTCTTGGGGCGCAGATCGGTGGCCTTCATGTCCTTCTCCCTCAGCCTTCGGCGCCGACGCGAGAAACGAAGCGGGTCTTGATCGGCAGCTTGGCTGCGCCGAGCGCTAGGGCTTCCTTGGCGATCGTGCCGGACACGCCTTCCAGTTCGAACAGGATGCGGCCCGGCTTCACGCGCGCGGCCCAGAATTCGGGCGCGCCCTTGCCGGAGCCCATGCGGACTTCCGCCGGCTTCTTCGACACCGGAACGTCCGGGAACACACGGATCCACACGCGGCCGGCACGCTTCATGTGACGCGTGATGGCGCGGCGGGCCGCCTCGATCTGGCGCGCCGTCAGGCGATCCGGCTCCATCGCCTTCAGCCCATAGGAGCCGAAGTCGAGGTTGAAGCCGCCCTTGGCAGCGCCACTGATACGGCCCTTGAAGGCCTTGCGGTACTTGGTGCGCTTGGGTTGCAGCATGGTAGTTTACGCGTCCCTCTGCTCGGTGCGCTCGACCCGCGCCGGCGTCCGTTGCGGAGCGGCTTCCTCGGCGCGCTTGTCGTGCGCCATCGGGTCATGCGCCATGATCTCGCCCTTGAACACCCAGACCTTCACGCCGCAGGTGCCGAAGGTGGTGAACGCCGTGGCGGTCCCATAGTCGATGTCGGCGCGCAGCGTGTGCAGCGGAACGCGACCTTCGCGGTACCATTCCATGCGGGCGATTTCAGAGCCGCCGAGACGACCCGAGCAGTTGATACGGATACCGAGAGCGCCCAGACGCATCGCCGACTGAACGGCGCGCTTCATGGCGCGGCGGAACGCAACGCGGCGCTCGAGCTGCTGGGCGATGTTCTCGGCGATCAGCGTCGCGTCGACCTCGGGCTTGCGGATCTCGACGATGTTCAGGGCCACTTCACCCTTGGTCATCTTGGCGAGGTCGCCGCGCAGCTTCTCGATGTCGGCGCCCTTCTTGCCGATCACCACGCCCGGGCGGGCGGTGTGGATCGTCACGCGGGCGCGCTTGGCCGGACGCTCGATGATGATCTTCGCGACACCCGCCTGGGCCAGCCGCTCGCGCAGCACCTTGCGGATGTGAATGTCCTCATGGAGCATCTTCGAATATTCGGCACCTTCGGCGTACCAGCGCGAATCCCAGGTCCGGTTGATACCGAGCCGCAGGCCGATCGGATTGACCTTCTGACCCATTACTTTTCCTCCGTCTCGGCCCGCTCACGCACCACGATGGTGAGATGAGCGAACGGCTTGACGATACCGGCGGCGCGGCCACGGCCGCGCGTCTGGAAGCGCTTCATGATCAGGCCCTTGCCGACCGACGCCTCGGCGACGACCAAGCGATCGACATCGAGGTTGTGGTTGTTCTCGGCGTTGGCGATGGCCGAATTCAGGGCCTTCTTCACGTCGAGAGCAATCCGCTTCTTGGAGAAGGTGAGCTCGTTGACCGCAGTCGCGGCCTTCTTGCCGCGGATCGTCGCGGCTACGAGGTCGAGCTTGCGCGGGCTGATTCGCACAGCGCGCAGGACGGCCTTGGCTTCATTGTCCGCCTCACGGCGGGGAGCGGATGGCTTGCTCATCGCGCGTTAATCCTTCGACACTTTCTTGTCACCGGCATGGCCGGTGAAGGTGCGGGTCGGCGAGAATTCGCCGAGCTTGTGACCGACCATCTCCTCGGTGACGTTCACCGGGATGAACTTCTTGCCGTTGTAGACGCCGAACGTCAGGCCGACGAACTGCGGCAGGATCGTCGAGCGACGCGACCAGGTCTTGATCACTTCGCTGCGGATGTTGCCGCGCGACTTCTCTGCCTTCTTGATCAGGCTGCCTTCAACGAAGGGGCCCTTCCATACGGAGCGTGCCACTGTCTATCTCCTAGCGCGTCGCATGCCGGCGGCGGATGATCATCTTGTCCGTCGCCTTGTTCTTGCGTGTCTTCTTGCCCTTGGTCGGCTTGCCCCACGGCGTCACCGGATGACGGCCACCCGAGGTGCGGCCTTCGCCGCCGCCGTGCGGGTGATCGACCGGGTTCATGACGACGCCGCGAACCGTCGGGCGACGGCCGAGCCAACGCTGACGGCCGGCCTTGCCGATGACGATGTTCTGGTTGTCCGGGTTCGACACCGCGCCGACGGTCGCCAGGCACTCGCCCGGGACGAGGCGCAGTTCGCCCGAGCTCAGCTTGATCTGGGCGTAGCCCGCGTCCTTGCCGACGAGCTGGGCGTAATTGCCGGCCGAACGGGCCAGCTGGCCGCCACGGCCCTTCTTGAGCTCGACGTTATGCACGATCGTACCGACCGGCATGTTGGCGAGCGGCATGGCGTTGCCCGGCTTGATGTCGACGCGCTCGCCCGAGACGATCTCGTCGCCCGCCTTCAAACGCTGCGGCGCGAGAATGTAGGCGACCTCGCCGTCGGCGTACTTGACCAGGGCGATGAACGCCGTCCGGTTGGGATCGTACTCCAGGCGCTCGACCGTCGCCGTGACGTCGAACTTGCGACGCTTGAAGTCGATGATGCGCAGGCGGCGCTTATGACCGCCACCCATATGGTAGCTGGTGATGTGACCGTGGTTGTTGCGTCCGCCGGTATTGTGCTTGCCGCGCGTCAGTTCCTTGACCGGCTTGCCCTTCCAGAGGCCGGAACGGTCGACGATGACCAGCTGTCGCAGGGACGGCGTGATCGGCTTGTATGTCTTCAAGGCCATTGTTCTGTCTCCCGTCCTACAGGCCCGTGGTCACGTCGATCTTGTGACCCTCGACCAGCGAGACGATCGCCTTCTTCCAGTCGCTCCGCACGCCGGGACGGCCGCGGAAAACCTTGCTCTTGCCCTTGACCGTGGCGGTGTTGACCGCCTTGACCTTGACCTTGAACAGACCCTCGATGGCCTGCTTGATCTCGGGCTTGGTCGCATCCGCGGCGACCTTGAAGGTCACCTGGCTGTGCTCCGAACCATTGGTCGTCTTCTCGGTGATCAGCGGCGCACGAATCACTTCGTACATGCGCGAACGCGAGACGGTTTGCGGGATGTAGCGCTTGGCGCTCATTGCAGACGCTCCTCGAGGTGCTTCACGGCATCTTTGGTAAGCACCAGCGTGTCCCGGCGCAGGATGTCGTAGACGTTCGCGCCCTGCTGCGGCAGCACATCGACATGGGCGATGTTAGCCGCCGCGCGGGCGAAATTGGTATCGATCTCGGCGCCGCCGATCACCAGGACACTGGTGACGCCGAGAGCGCCGAAATGGCCCTTGAGCTGGGCGGTCTTCGGCTCGGCCAGAGTCGCCGCCTCAACCACGATCAGCTTGCCCTCGGCCGCCTTGGCCGACAGCGCGGTTCGCAGCGCCAGCTTGCGGACCTTCTTGGGCAGGTCGCTGGCATGGCTGCGCACGACCGGGCCGAACGCCTTGCCGCCGCCCCGGAACTGCGGGGCCGCCTCGTTGCCGTGACGGGCGCGACCGGTGCCCTTCTGGGCGTACATCTTCTTGGCCGTCGCCGTGACCTCGGCGCGCCCCTTGGTCTTGTGCGTGCCCTGCTGGCGGTGCGACAGCTGCCACACGACGCAGCGCTGCAGGATGTCCTTGCGGACGGGGACGGCAAACACCGCGTCGGCGAGATCAATCTCGCCCGCGCTGCCGCCTTCAATGGTCTTGACCGCGATCTTCATGATCTGATCCTTAAGCCTGCGGAGCGGCATCAGCCGCCGGAGCCGCCGCCTCGGCAGCAGCCTTGCGCAGGCCGGCCGGGTACGGAGCGTCCTTGTGACGGGCGCGCTTGGAGGCGTCCTTGACGATGATGTAGCCGTTGGCCGGGCCGGGAACGGCGCCGGACACCAGCAGCAGACCCTTTTCGTCGTCGACGGCGACGACCTTCAGGTTCTGCGTGGTCACGCGCTCGTTGCCGTAGTGGCCGGCCATCTTCTTGCCGGGGAACGTACGGCCGGGATCCTGGCGGTTACCGGTCGAACCATGCGAACGGTGCGACACCGAAACGCCGTGGCTGGCCTCGAGGCCGTGGAAGTTCCAGCGGACCATCGAGCCGGTGAACCCGCGGCCGATCGTGGTGCCGACGACGTCGACGAACTGACCGGGCACGAAATGGCTCGGCACCAGTTCAGCGCCGACTTCGAGGACGGCGTCCTTGGCGACGCGGAACTCCACGAGCTTCTTCTTCGGCTCGACCTTGGCCTTGGCGAAGTGACCGCGCATCGGCTGGGTCACGTTCTTTACCTTGGCCTTGCCATAGCCGAGCTGCACGGCAACGTACTTGTCCTTCTCTTCCGAGCGGACAGCAACAACCTGCAGCTGATCCACCTTCAGAACGGTGACGGGCACATGCTCCCCGGCGTCGTTGAAGACGCGGGTCATGCCGACCTTCTGGGTGACGAGACCGCAACGCATGGTCTTCTTCCTTCTTTCCTGGTCCGCTCTTAGGCGCCGAGCTTGATCTCGACGTCCACGCCGGAGGCGAGGTCGAGCTTCATCAGCGCGTCCACGGTCTGCGGCGTCGGGTCGACGATATCGAGCACGCGCTTGTGCGTGCGGATTTCGAACTGCTCACGCGACTTCTTGTCGATGTGCGGCGAGCGGTTGACCGTGAACTTCTCGATCCCGGTCGGCAGCGGGATGGGCCCGCGCACCTGCGCGCCCGTCCGCTTGGCCGTGCTCACGATCTCGCTGGTCGACGAATCGAGCACGCGATGATCGAAGGCCTTCAGCCGGATCCGGATGTTTGTGTTGTCCATGGCCATGATATTCGCCTTGTCGCGTCGGTTACGTTTACTTTACGACTTTGGTGACGACGCCGGCGCCGACGGTGCGGCCGCCCTCGCGGATGGCGAAGCGCAGCCCCTCGTCCATGGCGATCGGCTGGATCAGCTCGACCACCAGCCGCGCGTTGTCGCCCGGCATCACCATCTCCGTGCCTTCCGGCAGCGTCACCACGCCCGTCACGTCCGTCGTCCGGAAGTAGAACTGCGGGCGGTAGTTCGTGAAGAACGGCGTGTGACGGCCGCCCTCTTCCTTCGTCTGGATGTACGCCTCGGCCTCGAAGTTCGTGTGCGGCGTGATCGCGCCCGGCTTCGACAGAACCTGGCCGCGCTCCACGTCCTCGCGCCCGACGCCGCGCAGCAGCGCGCCGATATTGTCGCCCGCCTCGCCCGAATCCAGCAGCTTGCGGAACATCTCGACGCCCGTGACCGTCGTCTTCGTCGTCGCCTTCAGGCCCACGATCTCGACTTCCTCGCCCACCTTCACAATGCCGCGCTCGACGCGACCCGTAACCACCGTGCCGCGGCCCGAGATCGAGAAAACGTCCTCGATCGGCATCAGGAACGGCTTGTCCTTGTCGCGCGCAGGCTGCGGAATGTACTTGTCGACCTCTTCCATCAGCTTCAGAACCGCCTGCTCGCCCAGCTCGGGGTTCTTGTCCTCCAGCGCCATCAGCGCCGAGCCCCGCACCACCGGCAGATCGTCGCCCGGGAACTGGTAGCTCTTCAGAAGCTCGCGAACCTCAAGCTCGACCAGGTCCAGAAGCTCCGGATCGTCCACCATGTCGCACTTGTTCATGAACACCACCAGCGCCGGAACACCGACCTGGCGCGCCAGAAGGATGTGCTCGCGCGTCTGCGGCATCGGGCCGTCGGCCGCCGAAACCACAAGGATCGCACCGTCCATCTGCGCCGCGCCCGTGATCATGTTCTTCACGTAGTCGGCATGGCCCGGGCAGTCCACGTGCGCATAGTGACGGTTCGCCGTCTCGTACTCCACGTGCGCCGTCGAGATCGTGATGCCGCGCTCGCGCTCTTCCGGAGCCTTGTCGATCTGATCGTAGGCCGTGAACGTCGCGCCACCCGTCTTCGCCAGGATCTTCGTGATCGCCGCCGTCAGCGACGTCTTGCCGTGATCGACGTGACCGATCGTTCCGATGTTGCAGTGCGGCTTGTTCCGCTCAAACTTCGCCTTCGACATGTTCGTCTTCCTTACTTAGATCGTTTGTTAGCCAGCCAGCTTGGCGACGACTTTGTCAGCCTCGGCCTGCGGCACAGGAGCGTAGTGATCGAATGTCATGCTGTAGGCCGCGCGCCCCTGCGTCATCGAACGCAGCGTGTTCACGTAGCCGAACATGTTGGCCAGCGGCACCATCGCGTCGATGACCTGCGCGTTACCCCGGGCGTTCATACCCTGGATCTGGCCCCGGCGGCTGTTCAGGTCGCCGATGCAGTCGCCCATGTAGTCGTCGGGTGTCACCACCTCGACCTTCATGATCGGCTCGAGCAGCTTGCACTGCGCCTTGGCCAAGCCCTCTTTGAACGCCGCGCGGGCGGCGATCTCGAAGGCCAGCACGCTGGAGTCCACGTCATGGTAGTTGCCGTCGGTCAGCGTGACCTTGAAGTCGATCACCGGGAAGCCGGCGAGCACACCAGTTTCGCGCGACGCCTCGAGGCCCTTCTCGACGCCAGGAATAAACTCCTTGGGGATCGAACCGCCGACGATCTTGTTCTCGAACGAATAACCCGAACCGGCTTCACCTGGTTCGAAGGTCAGCTTGACGCGGGCGAACTGGCCCGAGCCGCCGGACTGCTTCTTGTGGGTGTAGTCGATCTCCGCCTTGCGGCCGAGCGTCTCGCGATAGGCCACCTGCGGAGCGCCGACATTGGCATCGACTTTGTAAGTGCGACGCAGGATGTCGACCTTGATCTCCAAATGGAGCTCGCCCATGCCCTTGATGACGGTCTGACCGGTTTCCTGGTCGGTCGACACGCGGAAGGTCGGGTCTTCCTGGACGAGACGACCGAGCGCCTGACCGAGCTTCTCTTGGTCCGCCTTCGACTTCGGCTCGATGGCAAGTTCGATGACGGGATCCGGGAAGTCCATACGCTCGAGGATCACGGCGTTGTCCGGATCACACAGCGTATCACCGGTCGTGACACTCTTGAGACCCGCAAGCGCGATAATGTCACCAGCGCGGGCTTCCTTCACGTCTTCGCGGTCGTTGGCGTGCATCAGCAGCATACGGCCGATGCGCTCCTTGCGGTCCTTCGTGCTGTTCAGCACGCCGGTGGCCGACTGGAGCACGCCCGAGTAGACGCGAGCGAAGGTGAGCGAGCCGACGAACGGGTCGGTCATGATCTTGAAGGCGAGTGCGGACATCGGCGCGTCGTCGCTTGACGGCAGCGTGATCGGCTCGTCGGTGCCCATCTTCACACCCTTGACGTCCTCGACGTCGGTCGGCGCGGGCAGGTAGTTCACGACCGCATCGAGCATGGGCTGCACGCCCTTGTTCTTGAAGGCCGAGCCACACAGGATCGGAACGAACGAGTAGTTGATCGTGCCCTTGCGGATGCACTTGATCAGCGTGTCGTAGTCGGGCTCCTCGCCGTCGAGGAACTTCTGCATGGCATCATCGTCCTGCTCGACGGCCATATCGAGCAGCTTGGCGCGGTATTCCGCAGCCTTTTCCTTCATGTCGGCGGGAATCTCGACGACCTCGAACTTCGCGCCGAGTGTCTCCTCCAGCCAGATGATCGCCTTGTTGGCGACGAGGTCAACAAGACCCTTGTATTCGCCCTCGGAGCCGATCGGCAGCTGCGTCACCAGCGGCTTGGCGCCCAGGCGATCGACGATCATTTCGACGGTGCGATAGAAGTTGGCGCCCGTACGGTCCATCTTGTTGACGAAGCAAATGCGCGGCACGCCGTATTTGTCGGCCTGGCGCCACACCGTCTCGGACTGCGGCTCGACGCCAGCGACCGAGTCGAAAACGCAGACCGCACCGTCGAGAACGCGAAGCGACCGCTCGACCTCGATCGTGAAGTCGACGTGGCCGGGCGTGTCGATGATGTTGACGCGATAGTTGATGCCGGCGTTCGGGCCGGATTCGACCGTCCAGAAGCACGTCGTCGCGGCGGACGTGATCGTGATGCCGCGCTCCTGCTCCTGCTCCATCCAGTCCATCGTCGCGGCGCCGTCATGGACTTCGCCGATCTTATGCGACTTGCCGGTGTAGTACAGGATGCGCTCGGTCGTCGTCGTCTTGCCGGCATCAATGTGAGCCATGATGCCGATGTTGCGATAGTGCGCGATGGGGGTAGTGCGAGCCATGGAACTGGGCTTTCTCGGACGGGGCCTGGAGGTCGCTTACCAGCGGTAGTGAGCGAACGCCTTGTTGGCGTCGGCCATCTTGTGAGTGTCCTCGCGCTTCTTCACCGCGTTGCCGCGACGATTGAAGGCGTCGAGCAGCTCGGCGGAGAGCTTCTCGGTCATGCTGTGGCCCGACCGGTCGCGGGCGGCCTGGATGATCCAGCGGATCGCCAGCGCCTGACGGCGCTCCGGGCGGACCTCGACGGGAACCTGATAGGTGGCACCACCGACGCGGCGCGACCGAACCTCGACGGCCGGCTTCACGTTCTCCAGCGCCTCATGGAAGGCCGGAACCGGATCCTGCTTGAGCTTGGCCTCGACCTCGTCGAGCGCACCATAGACGATGTGCTCGGCGACCGACTTCTTGCCACGCTCCATCAGCGTGTTCATGAACTTGCTGAGAACGATATCGCCGAACTTCGCGTCCGGCAGGACTTCACGCTTTTCAGCTGCGCGACGACGGGACATTCTTTCCTCCCTCGTCCTACTTCGGACGCTTCGCGCCGTACTTCGAACGGCGCTGCTTGCGGTCCTTGACACCCTGCGTATCGAGGGTGCCGCGAATGATATGATAGCGAACGCCCGGAAGGTCCTTCACGCGACCACCGCGAATCATGACCACCGAATGCTCCTGCAGATTGTGACCCTCGCCCGGGATGTAGCTCACCACCTCGTAGGCGTTGGTGAGGCGCACCTTGGCGACCTTGCGCAGCGCCGAGTTCGGCTTCTTCGGCGTCGTCGTATAGACGCGGGTGCAAACACCGCGCTTCTGCGGGCAAGCCTCAAGCGCCGGCACCTTGTTGTGGGCCTTCAGGCCCTGGCGCTGCTTGCGGATCAACTGGTTAATAGTCGGCATTGATTTCCGGTTTCCTTAACGCCGTCTCGGGTCCGCCCAACATCGACGCATAGACACAAAGCATATGCGCGGGCATAGCGACTAACGCACTGCCCCGCGCGAAATGATAACTTTGTGGCCTGGTGGCCTGACTTGTAGCGGTCCTCGGCGTCAGGCTGCGTCTTGGCTTCCACCAACCACCAGCCCCTCCGACGAGGTGGCGCGCTTATATGGCTGCTGTTCCTAGGCGTCAAGCGCGCTGCGATGCTTTTCGCATTGATATCGTTGGTTATTTTGGAGTCGCCGGAATCCGACTCGTTCCTGACTCGCGCGCCGCGCAAAGCGTAAGAATCTAACAACTACATTTAGTGGTCTTGTGGCTCTTCTGCCACAATTGAGGAAGGCCGCCCCCTTTCGGGGACGGCCTTTCCATTTTTCTCGCTGGACGACCCAATCAGTCGGCCGCGCGCTCTTCCTCCAACGTCGGAACCGGCTCGTCCTCGCCCTCGATACCGGCAGCCAGGATCGCCCGGTCGCGCTGCGCGGCGATGGCCTTCAGGCGGTTCACGACTCCGCCGGTACCGGCCGGGATCAGGCGGCCGACGATGACGTTCTCCTTCAGCCCCTGCAGGTTGTCGACGCGGCCGCTGACGGCCGCCTCGGTCAGCACGCGGGTGGTCTCCTGGAAGGAGGCCGCCGAGATGAACGACTTGGTCTGCAGGGACGCCTTGGTGATGCCCAGCAGCACCGGGTCGGCCTTGGCCGGCCTCAGCTTCTCCGCGAGGATCTTGGCGTTCTCCACCTCGAACTCCGCCTTGTCGACCTGTTCGCCGATCAGGAAGGTCGTGTCGCCGGGGTCGGTGATCTCGACCTTCTGCAGCATCTGACGCGCGATCGTCTCGATGTGCTTGTCGTTGATCTTCACGCCCTGCAGGCGATAGACCTCCTGGATCTCGTTCACGAGGTACTCGGCCAGCTTCTCGATGCCCAGCACGCGCAGGATGTCGTGCGGCACCGGGTTGCCGTCGATCAGCAGGTCGCCCCGCTCCACGAAGTCGCCTTCCTGGACGGCGATGCGCTTGCCCTTCGGGATCAGATACTCGACCGGCTCCGCCCCCTCGCCTTCCGGCACGATCAGGATGCGGCGCTTGCTCTTGTAGTCCTTGCCGAACTCGATGCGGCCCGAGATGTCGCAGATGATCGCGAAATCCTTGGGCTTGCGCGCCTCGAACAGCTCCGCCACGCGCGGCAGACCGCCCGTGATGTCGCGGTTCTTGCCGCCCTCGCGCGGGATACGCGCGAGAATGTCGCCGGCATTGACGTCCTGGCCGTTCTCGACCGAGAGAACCGAGTCGAGCGACAGCAGGTAGCGGGCCTCCTGGCCGTTGGCCAGCATGATCGGATTGCCGGCGGCATCGTGGATGGCGATGCGCGGACGCAGGTCGCCGCCGCGCGGCTGCCCCTTCCAGTCGACCACGACCCTGTTGGAGATGCCCGTCGAATCGTCGATCACCTCGCGCATGGACACGCCTTCGACGAGATCGACATAGACCGCCTTGCCCGCCTTTTCGGTGATGATCGGCAGGGTGTACGGATCCCACTCGGCGAGCTTCTGGCCCTTCGCGACGACCGTGTCGCTGTCGACGAGCAGGCGCGCACCGTATGGCACGCGATGCTTGGCCCGCTCGCGCTGGGCGCCGTCGATCAGCACGATCTCGGTGTTGCGGCCCATCACGACCGGCACGCCCGAGCTGTTGATGACGACGTTGCGGTTGCGCACCTGGACGGTACCGTCGTGGCTCGCCTCGATGTTCGACTGCTCCGCACCACGCTGCGCGGCGCCGCCGATGTGGAAGGTACGCATCGTGAGCTGCGTGCCCGGCTCGCCGATCGACTGCGCGGCGATCACGCCCACGGCCTCGCCGATGTTCACCGGCGTACCACGCGCAAGGTCGCGGCCGTAGCACTTGCCGCAGACGCCGATCTTGGTGTCGCAGGTCAGCACCGACCGGATACGGAGCTCCTCGATGCCGGCCTTGTCGATCAGCTCGACCTTGACCTCGTCGATGAGTTCACCGGCCTTGCTGATCACCTCGCCGGTCAGCGGATCGACGATGTCGTCCAGCGCCGTACGACCGAGGACCCGCTCCGAGAGCGGCTCGATCACATCACCGCCGTCGACGACCGCACGCATCGTGAGGCCGCGTTCGGTGCCGCAATCCTCCTCGATGATGATGCAGTCCTGCGCCACGTCGACCAGACGGCGGGTCAGGTAACCGGAGTTCGCCGTCTTGAGCGCCGTGTCGGCCAGTCCCTTGCGGGCGCCGTGGGTGGAGTTGAAGTACTCCAGCACCGAGAGGCCTTCCTTGAAGTTCGACAGGATCGGCGTCTCGATGATCTCGCCCGAAGGCTTGGTCATGAGGCCGCGCATGCCCGCGAGCTGCTTCATCTGCGTGGCGGAGCCGCGCGCGCCGGAATGCGCCATCATCCACACCGCGTTGACCGGCTTGCCCGGCTGCGGCGTCGAGATGCCCTTCATCATTTCCTCGGCGACCCGGTCCGAGCAGCGCGACCAGGCGTCGACGACCTTGTTGTACTTCTCACCCGAGGTGATCAGGCCGTCCTGGTACTGCTGCTCGTACTCCTTCACTTCCTTGTTGGTGGTGGCAACCAGCTTGACCTTGGCCGCCGGGATGACGAGGTCGTCCTTGCCGAACGAGATGCCGGCGCGGCAGGCATGATAGAAGCCGAGACCCATCAGGCGGTCGGCAAAGATCACCGTCTCCTTCTGGCCGCAGTGGCGATAGACGGAGTCGATGACGTTCTGCAGGTCCTTCTTGGTCAGCAGGCGGTTGATCAGCGAGAACGGCAGGTTCTCGTGCTTGGGCAGGATCTGCGCCAGCAGGATGCGGCCCGGCGTGGTCTCGACGACACGCTTGGCGAACACGCCCTTGTCGTCGTAGGCCTCCAGACGCATCTTGATGCGCGCGTGCATGGAGAGCGTGCGGCTGTGCAGGGCATGCTCCAGCTCGCCGATCTCGGAGAACAGCGAACCCTCGCCCGGCTCGCCCTCGCGCTCCAGCGTGATGTAGTAGATGCCGAGCACGATGTCCTGCGACGGCACGATGATCGGCTTGCCCGACGCCGGCGACAGGATGTTGTTGGTCGACATCATCAGCACGCGCGCCTCGAGCTGGGCTTCCAGGGAGAGCGGCACGTGCACCGCCATCTGGTCACCGTCGAAGTCGGCGTTGAAGGCCGTGCAGACCAGCGGATGCAGCTGGATCGCCTTGCCCTCGATGAGCACCGGCTCGAACGCCTGGATGCCCAGGCGGTGCAGCGTCGGCGCGCGGTTCAGCAGCACGGGATGCTCGCGGATGACCTCCTCGAGGATGTCCCACACTTCCGGCCGCTCCTTCTCGACCATGCGCTTGGCGGCCTTGATCGTGTTGGCCATGCCGTAGTTCTGCAGGCGCGAATAGATGAACGGCTTGAACAGCTCGAGCGCCATCTTCTTCGGCAGGCCGCACTGGTGCAGCTTGAGCTCGGGACCGACCACGATGACCGAACGGCCGGAATAGTCGACGCGCTTGCCGAGCAGGTTCTGGCGGAAGCGTCCCTGCTTGCCCTTCAGCATGTCGCTCAGCGACTTCAGCGGACGCTTGTTGGCGCCGGTGATGACGCGGCCGCGACGGCCGTTGTCGAACAGGGCGTCGACCGACTCCTGCAGCATGCGCTTCTCGTTGCGCACGATGATGTCGGGCGCACGCAGCTCCATCAGCCGCTTCAGGCGGTTGTTGCGGTTGATGACGCGGCGGTAGAGGTCGTTGAGGTCCGACGTCGCGAAACGGCCGCCGTCGAGCGGCACCAGCGGGCGCAGTTCGGGCGGGATCACCGGCACCAGCTCGAGGATCATCCATTCCGGGCGTGCGCCGGACTCGATGAAGTTCTCGCAAAGCTTGAGCCGCTTCACCAGCTTCTTGCGCTTGGCCTCTGACGTCGTCTCGCGCAGTTCCTCGCGCAGGCGCGGGCGCTCCTCGTTGAGGTCGATCGCCTGCAGCATGCCGCGGATCGCCTCGGCGCCGATCTCTGCCTCGAAGGAGCCCTCGCCGTACTCGTCGAGCGCGTTGAGGTACTGCTCCTCGTTCAGCAGCTCACGGTACTTGAGCGGCGTCAGGCCGGGATTGCTGACGACGTAGTTCTCGAAATAGAGGATGCGCTCGAGGTCGCGCAGCGTCATGTCGAGCAGCAGTCCGATGCGGCTCGGCAGCGACTTCAGGAACCAGATGTGCGCCACCGGCGAGGCCAGCTCGATGTGGCCCATGCGCTCGCGCCGCACCTTGGTGAGCGTCACCTCGACGCCGCACTTCTCGCAGGTGATGCCGCGGAACTTCATGCGCTTGTACTTGCCGCACAGGCACTCGTAGTCCTTGATCGGCCCGAAGATGCGGGCGCAGAACAGGCCGTCACGCTCCGGCTTGAACGTCCGGTAGTTGATGGTTTCCGGCTTCTTGATCTCGCCGTGGCTCCAGGTGCGGATGCGCTCGGGGCTGGCGATCGAGATGCGGATCTCGTCGAAGGTCGGGGTGCCCTGCGGCTGGCCCAGTACGTTGATCAGGTCGGTCATTGTTGTCCTACTGTGCTGTGGACGTAATTCGCGAAGGCGGGAGGTCGATCACCCTCAGGTGATCGACTGGTTCAATTCGACGTTGAGGCCCAGGGAGCGCAGCTCCTTGACCAGCACGTTGAAGGATTCGGGGATACCCGCCTCGAACGTGTCGTCGCCGCGCACGATGGCCTCGTAGACCTTGGTGCGGCCGGCCACGTCGTCCGACTTGACGGTGAGGATCTCCTGCAGCGTGTAGGCGGCGCCGTAGGCTTCCAGCGCCCACACCTCCATCTCGCCGAAGCGCTGTCCGCCGAACTGCGCCTTGCCGCCCAGCGGCTGCTGGGTGACCAGGCTGTACGGCCCGATCGAGCGCGCGTGGATCTTGTCGTCCACGAGATGGTGCAGCTTCAGCATGTAGATGTAGCCGACGGTCACCTTGCGGTCGAACGGCTCGCCGGTGCGGCCATCGATCAGGGTGACCTGGCCCGACTTGTCGAGACCGGCCATCTCCAGCATCTCGACGATGTCGGGCTCGTGCGCGCCGTCGAACACCGGCGACGCGAAGGGCACGCCCTTGCTCAGGTTGCGGGCGAGCTCGATCGTCTGCTCGTCGCCGAGGTCGGCGATGTCGGCCTTGAAGGCCTTCTCGCCATAGATCTCGCGCAGCTGCTTCTTGATCTGCGCGACCGAAACCTCGCGCGCGTCCTCGAGCATCTTGCCGATCTTCTTGCCAAGGCCCGACGCGGCCCAGCCGAGATGGGTCTCGAGGATCTGACCGACGTTCATGCGCGACGGCACGCCGAGCGGGTTCAGCACGATGTCGACCGGGCCGCCCTCCTCGAGGTACGGCATGTCCTCCAGCGGCATGATGCGCGAGATGACGCCCTTGTTGCCGTGACGGCCGGCCATCTTGTCGCCCGGCTGCAGCTTGCGCTTGGTCGCAACGAAGACCTTGACCATCTTCATCACGCCCGGCGGCAGTTCGTCGCCGCGCTGCAGCTTGTCGACCTTGCTGTCGAACCGGTCCTGCAGGCGCTTCATCGACTCGTCGAACTGCTTGTTCAACGCCTCGATCTCGGCCTGCTTCTTGTCCGCCTTGACGGCGATCTGGCGCCACTGGCCCGGCGTGTACTCGCCCAGCACCGTGTCGACGACCTTGGTGCCCGGCTTCAGGCCCTTGAGCCCGCCGGCAACCACCTGGTTCATCAGCATTTCCTGGAGCTGGCTGTAGAAGCTGCGCTCGAGGATGGCCTTTTCGTCGTCGCGGTCCTTGGCGAGACGCTCGATCTCGTCACGCTCGATGGCGAGCGCGCGCTCGTCCTTGTCGACGCCGCGGCGGTTGAACACGCGAACCTCGACGACGGTGCCCTCGACACCCGGCGGCACCTTCAGCGAGGTGTCGCGCACGTCCGCGGCTTTCTCGCCGAAGATGGCGCGCAGCAGCTTCTCTTCCGGGGTCATCGGGCTCTCGCCCTTGGGCGTCACCTTGCCGACCAGGATGTCGCCCGCCTTCACCTCGGCGCCGATATAGACGATGCCCGCCTCGTCGAGGTTCTTGAGAGCCTCCTCGCCGACGTTCGGGATGTCGCGGCTGATTTCTTCCTGCCCGAGCTTGGTGTCGCGGGCCATGACCTCGAACTCCTCGATGTGGATCGAGGTGAAGACGTCATCGCGCACGATGCGCTCGGAGAGGAGGATCGAGTCCTCGAAGTTGTAGCCATTCCAAGGCATGAACGCGACGAGCACGTTGCGGCCGAGTGCTAGCTCGCCGTTCTGCGTCGACGGTCCGTCGGCCACGATGTCACCCTTCTTCACCGTGTCGCCGACTCGCACGAGCGGCTTCTGGGTGATGCAGGTGCTCTGGTTGGAGCGCTGGAACTTCAGCAGGTTGTAGATGTCGACCGCCGGGCGGTTCGGGCCGACATCGTCCGTCGCGCGCACCACGATACGCATGGCGTCCACCTGGTCGACGATGCCGCTGCGGCGTGCCGAGATGGCGACGCCGGAGTCGCGGGCGACGACCTCTTCCATGCCGGTGCCGACCAGCGGCGATTCGGCCTGGATGAGCGGCACCGCCTGGCGCTGCATGTTCGAGCCCATCAGCGCGCGGTTGGCGTCGTCGTTCTCGAGGAACGGGATGAGCGCCGCGGCGACCGAGACGATCTGCTTGGGCGAGACGTCGACGAAGTCGATGGTCTCGGGCCTGCCGAGGATGTACTCGCCGCCCTTGCGGCACTGCACCAGCTCGGACACGAACTTGCCCTTGGCGTCGATCTCGGCGTTGGCCTGGGCGACCGTGTAGCGGCCCTCTTCCATCGCGGAGAGATAGACCACCTCGTCGGTCACGCGACCGGCCACGACCTTGCGGTACGGGCTCTCGATGAAACCGTACTGGTTCACGCGCGCATAGGTCGCCAGCGAGTTGATCAGGCCGATGTTCGGGCCTTCCGGCGTCTCGATCGGGCAGATGCGGCCGTAATGCGTCGGATGCACGTCGCGCACCTCGAAGCCGGCACGCTCACGGGTCAGGCCGCCCGGTCCAAGCGCCGAGAGACGACGCTTGTGGGTCACTTCCGACAGCGGGTTGGTCTGGTCCATGAACTGCGAGAGCTGCGAGGAGCCGAAGAACTCGCGCACCGCCGCCGCCGCCGGCTTGGCGTTGATCAGGTCGTGCGGCATCACGGTGTCGATGTCGATCGAGCTCATGCGCTCGCGGATCGCCCGCTCCATGCGCAGCAGGCCGACCCGATACTGGTTCTCCATCAGCTCGCCGACCGAGCGGACGCGGCGGTTGCCGAGATGGTCGATGTCGTCAATCTCGCCGCGGCCGTCCTTGAGGCCGTGCAGGACGCGCACCACCGCCAGGATGTCCTCGCGGCGCAGCGTGCGCTGGGTGTCGGGCACGCCCTCGAAATCGAGGCGCATGTTCATCTTCACGCGGCCGACCGGCGACAGGTCGTAGCGGTCGATGTCGAACAGCAGGCCCTGAAACAGGGTCTCGGCCTGCTCGAGTGTCGGCGGCTCGCCCGGGCGCATGACGCGGTAGACGTCGAGCAGCGCTTCTTCGCGGTTCGAGTTCTTGTCGGCGGCCAGCGTGTTGCGGATGTACGGACCGACATTGACGTGGTCGATCGCGAGCGTCGGCAGCAGGTCGATGCCGTTCTCGTCGAACAGCTCGAGCACGGCCTCGGTGATCTCCTGGCCGGCCTCGACGTAGATCTCGCCCGTCTTCTCGTTGATGACGTCGAGCGCGGCGTAGCGGCCGATCAGCTCTTCCGCCGAGACACGGATTTCCTTCAGGCCCGCTTCCTTGAGCTTGTTGAGCAGGCGCGGCGTCATCTTGGTGCCGGCGTCGGCGACCGACTTGCCGGTCTTGCCGTTCACCAGGTCGTGCGTCAGCTTCACGCCGCGCATCGACTCGGCCTCGAACGGCGTGTTCCAGCCGTCCTTCTCGCGCGTGTAGACGACCTGGCCGTAGAACGCCGCGAGGATCTCCTCCGGCGACATGCCCTGGGCCTCCGACGGGTCGAGCGTCTGGCCCTTGGCAATGGCAGCCAGGCGCTTCTTCCACGTGGCGTCGTTGTCGAGCGCCAGCAGCAGCGTCGTCACCGGGATCTTGCGGCGACGATCGATGCGGACATGGATCAGGTCCTTGGCGTCGAACTCGAAGTCGAGCCACGAGCCGCGGTACGGGATGATGCGGGCGGCGAACAGGTACTTGCCCGAGCTGTGGGTCTTGCCCTTGTCGTGGTCGAAGAAGACGCCCGGCGAACGGTGCATCTGAGAGACGATCACGCGCTCGGTGCCGTTCACGATGAAGGTGCCGTTGTCGGTCATGAGCGGCATGTCGCCCATGTAGACGTCCTGCTCCTTGATATCGCGGATGGAGCGCGAGCCGGCCTCCTCGTCGATGTCCCACACGACGAGCTGCAGCGTGACCTTCAGCGGGGCGGCATAGGTGATGCCGCGCTGCTGGCATTCCTCGACGTCGTACTTGGGCTCCTCGAACTCGTACTTCACGAACTCGAGGCTGGCGCGCTCGGCGAAGTCCTTGATCGGGAAAACGCCGCGGAAGACTTCCTGGAGTCCGGACTGCGTGCGCTTGGCCGCCGGCGTGACGCGCTGGAGGAAGCTCTCGTAGGAGCTCTTCTGGACCTCGATGAGGTTCGGCATCGGCGCCACCGATTCGATGTGGCCGAAGAAACGACGAATCCGTTTGCGCGTATTGAAGGCCGTGGCCATCCTGCGTCCTCGAAGGTTCAAGGGCGGTGATAAACACCCGCTGCTTTCTCGGAGCTCCCGGCCCGCCAGCCGTTCGCCCCATCCGTCGCAGAGGGCCACTTGTCGGAACGGACCCCGCGGGGAAGTCCGTTCGGAAAAGAGGCCCGAACGGGCCGGCCTCCCGAAGGAAGCCGGCCCGGCCGGTAAATGTCCTACTTGAGCTCGACCTTGGCGCCTTCGGCCTCGAGCTTCGCCTTGAGCTTCTCGGCATCGGCCTTCGGCACGCCTTCCTTGACCGCCTTGGGAGCGGCCTCGACGAGGTCCTTGGCTTCCTTGAGGCCGAGGCCCGTGATCTCACGCACCGCCTTGATGACGTTGATCTTCTTGTCGCCGGCGGCAGTGAGAATGACGTTGAACTCGTCCTTCACTTCGACCGGAGCGGCAGCAGCGCCACCGCCGGCGGCGGCAACGGCGACCGGAGCGGCGGCGCTGACGCCCCACTTCTCTTCCAGCAGCTTGCTGAGCTGAGCGGCCTCAAGGACCGTCAGGGCCGACAGTTCTTCGACCAGCTTCTCGAGATTAGCCATTTTAGTCTCCTATAACCCGAACTTCGATAACGTGATGTCGATGACGATGACTTACGCCGCCTCCGCGCCCTCTTCCTTGGCTCCATAGGCCCCGAACACACGAGCGAGCTGACCGGCCGGCGCCACCAGAACGCCAGCGACCTTGGTCGCCGGAGCCTGCAGGAGGCCGATGATCGTGCCGCGCAGAGCATCGAGGGACGGCAGGGTGGCGAGAGCCTGGACGCCAGCGACGTCCAGAGTTTCTCCACCCAAAGAACCGCCGACGATGGTCAGCTTTTCGTTGCCCTTGGCATAGGCCGCGACGACTTTCGCCGCTGCGACCGGATCCTTGGAATAGGCGATGGCAGTCGGTCCCGTGAACATGGGGCCGAGCGCCTGGAAGGCCGTGCCCTCGAGGGCACGGAGCGTGAGCCGATTCTTCGTGACCTTGTAGCTTGCGCCGGCTGCCCTGATCTTGCGACGCAGGTCCGTCACTTCCTGAACCGTCAGACCAGACTGGCGAGTAATCACCATCAGGTTGGCGTCCTTGAAGATCTGGTTCAGCTCGACGATCGCTTCGGCCTTTTCCGAACGATTCACGGCTTTCTCCAACAAAGGTCCGCTCCGGAGGATCCGGATCGGACCGGCTGCGTTACAGACTGCGCAGCCTCCGTTAGCGGGTTAGCGCGACACGGAGACCTTGCGGTCCGGTTCGCCTGCCCCGGAAGTTCGGGCACGTGCGCGCATCAGGTGATGCAGCGTCGATTCCCTTGCCCCCGTCTGCACTGGCGGGTTTCCCCTTTACACTCCGCCCCGAAAGGCAAAGTACCGGTGGTCTCGGACAGGTGGAGCGGGAGACCATTCGGTCTCTTCGCTCCCTCCGCCGCGGGCCGAAGCCCACGGCGGAAACTCTGAAACTCTGGCGCCCGCGCTCAGGTGATCGCGGTGGCCGGGTCGAGCTTGATGCCCGGACCCATCGTGGAACTCAGCGACACCTTCTTGATGAAGGTGCCCTTGGCGCCGCTCGGCTTTGCACGGTTGATGGCCGCGACCAGCGCCTTGACGTTGGCTGTGATCGCCTCCTCGCTGAACGAGGCCTTGCCGACGCCAGCATGAATGATGCCAGCCTTCTCGGCGCGGAACTCGATCGAACCGGCCTTGGCGGCCTTAACAGCGGCGGCGACGTCCTGCGTCACCGTGCCGAGCTTCGGGTTCGGCATCAGGCCGCGCGGGCCCAGCACCTTACCGAGACGGCCGACGATGCCCATCATGTCCGGCGTGGCGATGCAGCGCTCGAACGCCATCTCGCCGCCATTGATCTTCTCCGCCAGGTCCTCTGCGCCGACCAGGTCGGCACCGGCCGCCTTGGCCTCGTCAGCCTTCGGGCCACGGGCGAACACCGCCACGCGCACCGACTTGCCCGTGCCGTTCGGCAGCTCGATCATGCCGCGCACCGCCTGGTCGGCGTGGCGCGGATCGATACCGAGGTTCATCGCGACCTCGATGGTCTCGTCGAACTTCGCCTTGGCGTTGGCCTTGACGATCTTCACCGCCTCATCGAGCGGGTACATCTTCTCGCGGTCGACCGTGGCGGACACCGCCTTGTAACGCTTGCCCTTGGCCATGGTCCTACTCCACCACCTGGAGGCCCATCGAGCGGGCCGAGCCCACCACCTGGGCCATCGCTGAGTCGACGCTGTCGCAGTTGAGATCCGGCATCTTCTGCTCGGCGATCTCGCGGACCTGCTTCGTCGTAACCTTGCCGACGATCTGCGTGCCGACCGTCTTGGCGCCAGACTCGATGCCGGCTGCCTTCTTCAGGAAGTAGGTCACCGGCGGCGTCTTGGTGACGAACGTGAAGCTGCGGTCCTGGAACACGGTGATGACCACCGGGATCGGCATGCCCGGTTCCATCTTCTGCGTCTTGGCGTTGAACTGCTTGCAGAATTCCATGATGTTGACGCCCTGCTGACCGAGCGCAGGCCCGATCGGCGGAGACGGATTGGCCTTGCCAGCCGGCACTTGCAGCTTGACGTAGGCTTGGATCTTTTTAGCCATGTATGCCCCTTTCCTGTGGGCGGCGCGGTCCGGCCATGGCAGGCCTCCCGCACCAAACTAAGATCAAGCCCTTGATCCGGAAGGATTTTCGGCCTCGACCCACCTCATGAGAAAAGGCTGGCACACGGCCAGCCCGCTCAAGGGCGCGCGATCTACCAAATAAGACCGCCCGCCACAACCCTGATTTTGTTCCCCGATATGGGAACGAATCAGATCTTTTCCACCTGCGCGTAGTCGAGTTCGACCGGAGTCGACCGGCCGAAGATCGAAACGGCGACCTTCACCCGGGCCCGTTCCTCGTCCACATCCTCGACGGTGCCGTTGAAGGAGGCAAAGGGGCCGTCGGCCACCTTGACCTGTTCGCCAATCTCGAAGCTGACGGCGGGCTTGGGACGCTCCACACCCTCCTGGACCTGCTTCAGGATGCGGTTGGCCTCCGCCTCGGAGATCGGCACCGGCTTGCCGCGACCGCCGCCGCCCAGGAAGCCCGTGACCTTGGCCGTGTTCTTGACCAGGTGCCAGGAATCGTCCGTGAGGTCCATCTTCACGAGCACGTAGCCCGGGAAGAACTTGCGCTCGGTGTTCACCTTGCTGCCGCGGCGGACCTCGACGACTTCCTCGGTCGGCACGATGACCTCGGTGATCTCGTCGTCCAGGCCCTTCTTTCCGGCCTGTTCGCGGATCGACTGGGCAACCTTGTTCTCGAAGCCCGAGTAGGCGTGGACGACGTACCAGCGATGAGCCATGTCAGGAAACCCCGAGGAGAAGCTTCACGACGAAGCCAATGATCTTGTCGGCCACAAGGAAGAATAGCGACGAGATGACGACGAAGATGAACACCATGCTCGTGGTGATCATGGTCTCGCGCCGCGTCGGCCAGGTGACCCGGGCCACCTCGGCCCTGACCTCACGGACGAATTCGAGCGGATTCTTTGTCGTCATGATCGCCAATCTTCAAATAATGGCAGGAGCGGAGGGACTCGAACCCACGACCCTCGGTTTTGGAGACCGATGCTCTACCAACTGAGCTACACTCCTGCAGTCCATCGCCGCCGTATGGTGCCGGCGGCGATCCTCTATAGCACTACTTTACGACTTTGGTGACGACGCCGGCGCCGACGGTGCGGCCGCCCTCGCGGATGGCGAAGCGCAGGCCCTCGTCCATGGCGATCGGCTGGATCAGCTCGACCACCAGCCGCGCGTTGTCGCCCGGCATCACCATCTCCGTGCCTTCCGGCAGCGTCACCACGCCCGTCACGTCCGTCGTCCGGAAGTAGAACTGCGGACGGTAGTTCGTGAAGAACGGCGTGTGACGGCCGCCCTCTTCCTTCGTCAGGATGTAGGCCTCGGCCTCGAAGTTCGTGTGCGGCGTGATCGCGCCCGGCTTCGACAGAACCTGCCCGCGCTCCACGTCCTCACGCCCGACGCC
>NZ_JAUSBN010000007.1 GCF_030651995.1 Reyranella sp. | reverse complement strand
CTGAGAGCTTGTGAATCTTTGAGCAGGGCATGGGGATGCTGAACTTTTGAGATGCTTTCGAATCTTGGCCGCCTTCTCGCGATTCCATTTCGTTCGTCACACGTGGATCGCGAGAATCAAAATTGCGCGGTTGTCAGGCATACGTTTCGCAGTCGAATAGATTCACAAACTCTGAGGAGGCCCGAAGGGCCGTCTCGAAGCATGGGCACGAGCACCACGTTTATTGCCCATCCTTCGAGACGCACGCCTTGGGCGTGCTCCTCAGGATGAGGATGGTGTGTGGGTGAACTTAATGCGGAAAGACGCTAGCAGGCGGTCGAAGTAGGCATTTCGGGAGCCCGGTGAGCAACATTGTTACGCCGACGGTCGCCCAGACCCAGGATTCGGGGGGTGCGACATTCGTTTCATGTATTTCGATTATTTTGTTTGTTTCGTTTATTCGCCAGGACCCTGATTTTTCGACGGCCTGTCATCGCTTCGCCGGAGGCAGCACCCTCTGGATCATCGCGAACAGGAACGCCGTCGTGAGGCCGAACAGCAGCATGCCGTTCACCGCTTCCAGCGCCCCCAGCATCTTCCACTGGTGGGCGAGGTGGATGGTGGTGTCGCCGTAGGTGGTCAGCGCGCCCAGCGAGTAGAGCATGGCGGAGCGGTTGTCGGGGATGGCGTCCAGGTAGCGGAAGGCCAGCGCCCAGATGCCGCCTTCGAGGATGTGCAGGGTCGTCACCAGCGTCACCGCCATCGCCATCACCAGGGAGAAGATGAGGGTGACGTGGCGGCCGCGGTCCCGCATCCTGTCGAGCACCCGGTCGACCCGGGCGGTGAAGACCGCCAGGCAGAGGATGTGGATGACGCAGGTGAGGGCGATCAGCGGCACGCCCCATGCCCAGTCTTGTCCCCACTGGACTTCGTTGAGCGGGTTCATGCCGTGCCGCCGTTCCTGGGCCCGCCAGTCTAGCGGACCAGCGGCTTGTACTTGATGCGGTGCGGCTGGTCGGCGTCCGTGCCGAGGCGGCGGTGCCGGTCGAGCTCGTAGTCCTGGTAGTTGCCCTCGAACCACTCGACATGGCTGTCGCCCTCGAAGGCCAGCATGTGGGTGGCGGTACGGTCGAGGAACCAGCGATCATGCGAGATCACGACGGCGCAGCCGGCGAACTCGACCAGCGCCTCTTCGAGCGCGCGCAAGGTGTCGACGTCGAGATCGTTGGTCGGCTCGTCGAGTAGCAGGACGTTGGCGCCGCTCTTCAGCATCTTGGCGAGGTTGACGCGGTTGCGTTCGCCGCCCGAGAGCTGGCCGACCTTCTTCTGCTGGTCGGCGCCCTTGAAGTTGAACGAGCCGCAATAGGCGCGGCTGGACACTTCCCTGGTGCCGAGCTTGATGATGTCGAGGCCGCCCGAAAGCTCCTCCCACACGCTCTTGTTGGGATCGAGCGTCTCGCGGCTCTGGTCGACATAGCCGAGCTTCACCGTCGGGCCGACCGAGAAGGTGCCGGTGTCGGGCTTGTCGAGGCCGGTGATCATCTTGAACAGCGTGGTCTTGCCCGCGCCGTTGGGGCCGATGACGCCCACGATGCCGCCCGGCGGCAGGTTGAAGGTGAGGTTGTCGATCAGCAGGCGGTCGCCGAAGCCCTTGGAGATGCCCTCGGCGCGGATGACATGGTCGCCCAGGCGCGGGCCGGCGGGGATGACGATCTGCGCCCGGTCGAGCGTCTGCTGGCTGTCCTCGTCCACCATCTGCTCGTAGGCCGCGATACGCGCCTTGCTCTTGGAGCGGCGGGCCGACGGGCTGGTGCTCATCCACTCGAGTTCGCGCTGCATGGTGCGGCGGCGGGCGTCGGCGGTCTTCTCTTCCAGCTCGAGGCGCTTGTCCTTCTGCTTCAGCCAGGACGAGTAGTTGCCTTCCCACGGGATGCCGGCGCCGCGGTCGAGTTCGAGGATCCAGCCGGCGACATTGTCGAGGAAGTAGCGATCGTGGGTGACGGCCACGACGGTGCCGGGGAACTCCGCGAGATGGCGTTCCAGCCAGGCCACCGACTCGGCGTCGAGATGGTTGGTCGGCTCGTCGAGCAGCAGCATGTCGGGCTTGCTGAGCAGCAGGCGGCACAGCGCCACGCGGCGCTTCTCGCCGCCCGAGAGATTCTCGACATTGGCGTCGGACGGCGGGCAGCGCAGCGCGTCCATGGCGATCTCGACGGTGCGGCCGAGGTCCCAGCCGTTGCCGGCGTCGATCTTCTCCTGCAGCTCGCCCTGCTCCTCGATCAGCTTGTCCATGTCGGCGTCGGGATCGGAGAAGGCGTTGGACACCTCCTCGAAGCGCGCCAGCATGCGGGCCATCTCGCCGGCGCCGTCCATCACGTTGCCCAGCACGTCCTTGGCCGGGTCGAGGCCGGGTTCCTGCTCCAGCAGGCCCACCTTCACGCCCTCGGCCGCCCAGGCCTCGCCGGTGAAACTGTCGTCGCGGCCGGCCATGATCTTGAGCAGGGTCGACTTACCGGAGCCGTTGAGGCCGAGCACGCCGATCTTGGCGCCGGGCAGGAACGACAGCCAGATGTCCTTCAGGACCTGCTTGCCGCCGGGAAAGGTCTTGTTCAGACCCTTCATCACGTAGATGTACTGGTAGGATGCCATGCTGATTCCTTGATGTGCAGCGCTTGTAGCTGCCCCGCCCAGACGGTTCAATGACGGCGGGGAGAAACGCGCAGGCATGCTGGCCGAACCGGCTGTGCCGGCTGGTCGTTGCCATCTACTTCTCGAGGAGGTTCTACGGTGTGGTCGGGGGACGGGACCGCAAGTTTGGCATGCACCTGATCTCCAATCACTTGTCCTCATTCCAGTCCGAGCGCAGCACCTCGTACCAAACCTCCCCGTCTTCAGTGCCCGGGATAGGAGCGGGAAAGTCCGGAAAACTTGTGCGGACGTGTTTCATGCCGATCTTTTCCATCACGCGGCGCGAGCCGTGGTTCACTGCCATGGTGCAGGCGGCGATCCTGTCGTACCCGGCGCTCCTGAATCCCCAATTGACCAGAGCCAAGGCTCCTTCCGTTGCCAGCCCCATGCCCCAATCCTCCCGACGCAGGCGGTATCCGATCTCGGCGAGAGTCTGAGTCTCCGGAAACAAGCAGAACCATCCGACGAACGCGTTGGTGGCCGTTCGCCGCGCCGTCCAAACATACGGTTCCGATCCTCTCGGCATGAGGAATGTCACGTCCTCCGGATCGGTATTCTCATGGTCGACCGCACCGCCACTCAAGAAGTGCATCACCTCTGGATCGAGCTCGAGGTCGATGAAGTCCGCGCGGTCACTCGGGCTGCAAGGGCGCAATGTGAGAGTGATTGTTTGCAACACGGTCACTTCCGCCATCTTTGGATAACCCAGCACATATCGCGGACGGTATCTGGCAAGGAAGTTCAAGTCATTACCGGCAGGAAGCCATAGGACAAGCTTGTCGTCGCCCGACCGAACAGGTTCAATGCCGTCGGGGAGAAACGCACACGCATGCTGGCCGAACCGGCTGTCCTGGCCCTGTCGCTGGCCTATCTGGGGCTGCTGTTCGCCGTGGCGTATTTCGGTGACCGCCACGCGCGCGACTGGTCGCGGAACTCGGTGGCGCCGATCGTCTACGGTCTCTCGCTGGCCATCTACTGCACCTCCTGGACCTTCTACGGCGCGGTCGGGCGGGCGGCGACCTCGGGCATCGACTTCATCCTGATCTATACCGGCCCGGTCCTGGTCGTGACCCTGGGCTACCCGATCCTGCGAAAAATGGTCAGGGTCGCCAAGCAGCACAACGTCACCTCGATCGCCGACTTCCTGGCCTCGCGCTACGGCAAGAGCCGCGCCGTCGGCGTCACCGCCACCCTGTTCGCGACGGTGGGCGTGCTGCCCTACATCGCCCTGCAGCTGCAGGCCGTGTCTTCGTCGTTCCGCACCATCGCCGCACCCACGCCGTGGGTCGGCGGCGCGCCGGGCGTGGTCCATGCCGACACCTCGCTGATCGTGGCGGCGCTGATGGCGCTGTTCACCATCCTGTTCGGGGTGCGCAACGTGCAGGCCTCCGAGCAGCATCGCGGCATGATGCTGGCCATCGCCTTCGAGTCGGTGGTGAAGCTGCTGGCGCTGCTGGCGGTCGGCCCTTTTGTCGTGTGGTTCCTGTTCGACGGGCCGGCCGACCTGATGGGGCGCCTGGCCGAGGCGCCGGCCGTGGCCGAGCGGCTGACGCGCGAGGCCTCGCCGCTCACCTGGGTGGTGATGTCGCTGCTGTCGGGCATGGCCTTCCTCTGCCTGCCGCGGCAGTTCCACGTCGCCGTCGTCGAGCACGACCATCCTGCGAGTCTGAAGACCGCGCGCTGGCTGTTCCCGATCTATCTCGTGCTGATCAACCTGTTCGTCGTCCCGATCGCGGCGGCGGGCCTGCTGCTGCTCGGGCCGCAGGTCAGTCCCGACCTCTATGTGCTGAAGCTGCCGCTGGTCGGCGGCGAGAACTGGCTGTCGGCCTTCGTCTTCATCGGCGGCCTGTCGGCGGCGACGTCCATGGTCATCGTGGCCTGCATGGCGCTGTCGGGCATGATCGGCAACGAACTGGTGATGCCCTACCTGCTGCGCCGGCAGGCCGGGGTGGCGCGCGACATGGGACCGCTGGTGGTGTTCGTGCGCCGCGCCGCCGTCGTGCTGATCCTGATGGCGGGCTACGCCTACGAACGCATCATCTCGGGCTACCTGCCGCTCGCCTCGATCGGCATGATCTCCTTCTGTGCCGTCGCCAACATCGCGCCGGGCCTGATTCTGGGCCTCTACTGGCAGCGCGCCCACCGGTTCGGCGTGGTGGCGGGACTGGCGGGCGGCTTCATCGTCTGGCTCTACGCCCTGTTGCTGCCGACCCTGCACCAGAGCGCGGGCGCGGGGACTGAGGGGGCCCCGGTGGCGCCGTTCATGCCGTGGCTGCCGGGACCGTTGGCCGCGCTCGATCCGGTGCTGCAGGGCTTCCTGGTTTGTATCGCAGTCAATACGGCGCTGCTGGTCGGCGTGTCGCTGGCGGTCCGGCCGGTGGGGCGCGACCGCGAGCAGGCATATGCCTTCGTGTCGGGGGGCTTCGTTCCGGGTGCCGAGGCCAAGCCGCCGGCCCCCCGCACGCCGGCCGATGCCGCCCGCATCGAGGAGCTGCGCCAGCTGCTGGCGCGCTTCGTCGGCGTGGAACGCGCGGCCCGGGCGCTCTCGGGCGAGCTTTCGATGGAGGCCGCGCTCGCCCGCACCGAGCGCATGCTGTCGGGCACGCTGGGGGCGGCATCGGCGCGCGTCATCGTGGCGGCGTCGCGCCGGCGTGGACGGCTGCTGCCGCGCAGCGCCCGCGCCATCATCGACGAGGCCTCGGAGGCGATCCGCTACAATTACGAGATCCTGCGCAACACGCTCGACCATGTCGGCATGGGCATTGCCGCGTTCGACCGCGAGGGGCGGCTGGAGATCTTCAACGACCGTTTCACGGCGCTTCTGGCGCTCGACGACGATGCCGTGGCGGTCGGCGTTTCGCCGCAGGAATTCGGCGCGACAGCGGACGTCGTGGCGCTGCTGCGCCGGCCCGCGACGCCGCAGACCCACGAGATCGCCACGCGCGGCGGCCGTGTGATCGAGCTGCGCCTCGATCCGCTGCCCGAGGACGGCTTCGTCGCCACCTGCAACGACGTCACGGCACGGGTGCACACCGCCCAGGCGTTGCGCGACAGCGACAGCCAGCTGCGCCGCGCCGCCGAGACGCTGGAGCAACGCGTGGTCGAGCGCACGGCCGAGCTCGAGGCGAGCCGCGCCGAGGCGGAGGCAGCCAATCTCGGCAAGACCCGCTTCATCGCCGCGGCCAGTCACGACCTGCTGCAGCCGCTGCACGCCGCGCGGCTGTTCACGGCGGCGTTGATCGACCGCGATCCGCACAACGATCTCGGCGGCAAGATCGATGCGAGCCTCGGCGCCGTCGAATCGCTGCTCGATGCGCTGCTCGACATCTCCAAGCTCGATGCCGGCGCCTTCAAGCCCGAGAAGCGCCCGTTCGCGCTGCAGCCGCTGTTCGAGTCGCTGGCCACCGCCTTCGCGCCGACCGCCGCCCGGCGCGGCGTCGAGCTGGTGGTCGTCCCGACGCGCGCCTTCGTCGACACCGATCCGGCTTTCCTGCGCCGCATCCTGCAGAACCTGCTGTCGAACGCGCTGCGCTACGGCCGCGTCGAGAACCGCCCGGCGCGCGTGCTGCTGGGCTGCCGCCGCGTGAACGGATCGCTGCGCATCGAAGTGCGCGACAACGGGCCGGGCATCGCATCCGACAAGCAGGAACTGATCTTCGACGAGTTCGTGCGGCTGCAACCGGAGGACGAGGGTCCGCGCGAGGAGCGCGGCCTCGGCCTCGGCCTCGCCATCGTCGACCGCATCGCGCGCATGCTCGACCTGCCGGTGGCGCTGGCCTCGGCGCCGGGGCGTGGGTCGACCTTCTCCATCACCGTGCCCCGTGTGGCGGCTGTGCTCACGCCGTCCGGTGCCGTGCCGGCGCCGCAGCCGATGCCGTCGATCGAGGCAGAGAGCTTCGTGCTCTGCCTCGACAACGAGGCGCGGGTGCGCGAGGCGATGGCGGCGCTGCTGGGCGGCTGGGGCTGCAAGGTCGCGACCGCGGCCACGCAGGCCGAGGCGCTCGATGTGGTGGCACGAGCCGGCCGCCTGCCCGACCTCGTACTCGCCGACCTGCATCTCGACGAAGGCGTCGATGGACTAGACGCGGTGGTGGCGCTGCGCGAGGCCTGGGGCCGTGCAGTGCCGGCCGCCCTCGTCACCGCCGATCGCGATCCGACGCTGCGGTTGCGGGTGCGGGCGCTGCAGGTCGAACTGCTGCACAAGCCGGTGAAGCCGGCTTCGCTTCGTGCGCTGCTGAGGTTGCGCAGTGCTGCGGCGGGGCGCCTGACAGCGTAGCAGTCAGCTGAGGTGGCACACTGCCGACTTCACCGAAATTGGAGCGACAGCGCACCGGTGCGCAATCGCGTCAGGTCAAGTCCTGATCGTGTCGGTCGGCAGTGCGAGTCCGCGTGCCTCGATGACGGCCTGGGTGCGGGAGCGGACGCCCAGCTTGCGCAGGATCACCGTCACGTGCGCCTTCACGGTCGCCTCGCCGACGCTGAGCTTGTGCGCGATCTGCTTGTTCTGATCGCCCTGCACCATCAGGGCCAGCACGCGCCATTGCTGCGGCGTGAGCTGCGCGGCGCGCTGGGCGAAGGTGTCGACCGTGGCGCCTTCGGGCGGCGCGAAGATCTCGCCGTCGAGCACGGCGCGGACGATGGCCGCGATCTCCTCGAGCGGGGCGGACTTGTCGATATAGGCGGAGGCACCGAACTCGTAGGCGCGCTGGACGACACCGGCTTCGCGGGCCGCCGAGACGATGATGATCGGCACGGTCGGATGCTCGGACCGCAGGCGTGCGAGCCCGGTCAGCCCGTCCATGCCCGGCATGTCGAGGTCGAGCAGCACGGCGTCGGTGTCGGGTTGCCGGTCGAGCGCGGCTTGCGCCTGGGCCAGCGTGCCCGCCATGCTGAATTGCGCGCCGGCAAACGTCTGGCCGAGCGCCGACGCCAGGGCGTCGCGCACCATCGGGTGATCGTCGGCAACGAGAAAACGCTCGCCATCGGCCATGGCAGCAGGGTGGCCATTGTCATCGCCGGTATCAAGCCGCTTGTTCGGGCCGGCGGTTGCTCAAGGTTCGCTGCACGAAGTCGGAGATCGTGGTGACCGTCCGGAGCGCCTTGGCCAGCCGATGTGCGCCGCGCCGGCCCAGGCGGCGGAGCTCGACATGGTTCGATGGCGGCCGCCCTTCGGCAATGTCGGCGATTTGCTGGTCGAGGATCGCCTCGACCAGTACGGCCCGCGCGGCGGCCAGATCGTCCGCCATGTCGGCCGCCAGGCCGGCCTTTGCCGCAGCGCCGGCGAGCCGTGCATCGGTGCCCGGCGCGGCGATCCTCCAGGCGAGCGCCGCAACGCGGGCGCCGGCGACCAGCGGAAACAGCCCATGACGCTTAAGGTCGATGCGCCCGTTTTCGGTGCGCACTCGATTGAACCAGCCGAAGGCACCGCTGGCGTCGCCGCCGGCCTCGGCGAGCAGGCGGAGGAACAGCGGCGAGCGGGAAGCTGCGGCCATCGCGTGTCCACGGAGCTCGGCAGCGAGGCGCCGTTCGCCGGTGACCGGAACGAAGTCGTAGAAGATATCGACGTTGAGAAGCGCACCTGGCTGTGGCTTGTCGACCCATTGCCCGACCCTTCCTTGCCAGGTGGCGGGCGTGCCACGGAAGGCCGCATTTCGTGCCATCACGCCGCCGGCACAGAGTGGTATGCCCGCCGTCGCCAGCATCTCATTGAGACGGTCGGCGAAGGTCCCGAACCACGGATCGTGCTCGTCTCCCTCGTGGATCAACGCATTGTCCTGGTCGGCCGCGAGCAGGGATTCGCCTCGGCCCGCCGAGCCCAGCACCAGCAGGCACCAGGGCGCGGGCGCCGGAGCAGGCATGCTGGCTGCCGCGAGGGCCGCGGCGCGGGCCGTGAGATCGCACACGATGCCGGAGACAACAGCCGAGACCTGCACTGCGGGCACCTCCTCGACACGCAGAGCGGCGGCAAGGGACGGCAGCTTCCCGTGCGCCTCGCGTAGCGCGTCCGCTTCGGTCGCCTGCTCGATCTCGTCGCCGAGGGTAAGTGCGAGCGTCGCGCGCTGCTTGAGCAGCGCTCCGGCCGTCAGCATCCCCACGGCGCGGCCGTCGTCGTCGACCACCGCAAGATGCCGCACGCCGTGGCGTGACATCCGGCCGATCGCACGATAGGCCAGTGCGCCGGAGCCGACCGTGTGTACAGGGTAACTCATGACCTC
Source organism: Reyranella sp. (assembly GCF_030651995.1). Taxonomy (GTDB): domain Bacteria; phylum Pseudomonadota; class Alphaproteobacteria; order Reyranellales; family Reyranellaceae; genus Reyranella. Next base: position 99,756 of record NZ_JAUSBN010000007.1, on the reverse strand, counting down.
GCCGAACTGGCGCGACAGCAGTGCCGGATCCGTCGCGACGATGCGCAGGATGTCGCGTTCGGTCAGGATTCCGCTGGGGCGGCCCTGGTGGTCGACGGCGACGACGGAGCTGATCCGCCGCTTGCTCATGAGGCGCGATACCTCGGCAACGGTCGCCTCCGGCAGGGCCGAGACCAGTGGCGCCGACATGAGTTCGGCCACGCGGTGGCGATAGGGAAAGCTGTCGATTCTGCGCAGCGAGTCGGTGCGCATGGCGTCAGGCAAGCGGCCCGCGCTGCAGCCCGACCGCACCACCCAGCGTGGCGCGCTGCTGGCTGCGCAGCCGGTGGGCGATCGCGACGAAGAGATCGGCCGCCATCAGGGCGTCGCCGGCTGCCGTATGCCGTTCCCCGCGCAGCCTTACTCCGAGGCGCGCCAGAAGATCGACGAGATCCAGACGATCGACCGGTAGCCCCAGTCCGGCTGCCATTGCGGCAGTATCGAGGCTTGCCGGCTCCCGCCACGGCCGGCCGATCCGGCGCGCTTCGGCCGCGAGAATCGCGAGATCGAAACCGATGTGGTGGCCGACCACGATGCGATCGGCCAGCGCCGCCGTCAGCTCATCCCAGACATCCGCGATCGACGGCGCGCCGGCCACGCGCCCGGCGTCGATCCCGTGAATGGCCGTCGCGCCGGCAGGGATGGGAACGCGCGGGTCGACGAGAAGGTCGAGTTTCGGGCGCGGCTCGACGTCGAGGCCCGTTGCTATGCTGATGACGGCGAAGGACACGATTCGGGCGGACCTGACCTCCAGTCCGGTGGTTTCGCTGTCGATGGCGACCATCTCGAGTGCCTCGAGAGGCGTATGGGCCGGCGTTCGCGGCCGCTGACGCCTGCGCCGGGCGGCGAGGAAGCGATCGAAGATGTCCGCGATGATCATGCTGCGGGGCCCAGCGCCTTCCGCAACGCATCGGCATCGAGGCGGCGGGGCAGGCGATCGTTGAAGGAGATCAGGCCGAAGGTCACGGCAGCGGCCAGCACCTGGCGTTCCTCCTCGGCGTTCTTCGAGCGGGCCGGCACGTGCTCGTGGATCATGATGCCGGTCCGGTGTCCTATCGCCTTGAAGTCGAGCCGATAATCGGACGGGGTGCCGGCGAAGCGGCTGAGCAGGGCCGCATGGCGATCGCTCCAGCCGCCGGGTCGATGGACCGGCGCCGGATACTCGCCCAGCGCGTCCGCGTAGATACGGACCAGTGCCGGATCGAGCTCGGGGCCGCCGTCGAGAAAGGACCGCACGACGAAGGTCATGTCGGCGGCGATTGCCGCGAAGGCTTCCCAGCGGCAGACCGCGAAGGCGTCGTTGAAGGCGGGATCGCCGAAGGCCGACTGGCCGAACCAGGCGAGCGTATTGCGCGAGAATTCGTAGGTCGACCGTTGTGCCACGTACGACGCCTCACCGCTGACGAAGCGCGTGAGTTGGGCGCGCGAACGGATTCGCGTCGGAAAAAGATAGCTCTTGAGCCCTGCCAGCATCCTGAGTCTCGTCGGCTGCGCCGCCTGTGAATGGCTATTCGACTAAGGTAGGGGAGCGCCCTTCCCCGACAGTGATGTACGTTCACGCAGTCTGAGTAAACGAGAAGCAAGAAACAAGGCGTCCGAACAACCGGGCGATGGGGAGTAAGCGTACGTTCGGGGAAAACCCCAACTCATCGCAACGGTGATGGTTCAGCGGCGCCTCCAGCGTGTCCTTGGAGGAACGAGCACATGGCGGAAAGCAGACTGACGGCCTCGCAACAGGCCGCCTATTGGGAGAAAACGAAGCGGCTGATGCTTGTCATCCTCGCCGCATGGTTCTTCTTCAGCTTCGTGATTCACTTCTGGGCGCCGCAGCTCAACCAGATCCGGATCATCGGATTTCCGCTGGGCTACTACATGGCGGCCCAGGGCTCGCTGATCGCCTTCGTCCTGATGTGCGTCTGGAACGCCAAGTCGCAGGACAGGATCGATCACGAATTCGGCGTCCAGGACGAGTGACGGGGGAACGACCATGGCTGCCACCCAGGGCGGGTTTCTCGCCAATCTCGGGCGCATCTACGCCCTCTACACGGGAACCTTCATCGGGTTCACGATCTTCATCGGCCTGCTCGAACTGCTGGGCGTGCCGAACCGGGTCCTCGGCTATCTCTTCATCTTCCTGACGCTCGGCGTCTACGCGCTGATCGGCTGGCTGGCGAGGACCGCCGAGGTCAACGAATACTATGTCGCCGGCCGCGCCGTTCCCGCCTTCTACAACGGCATGGCCACGGGCGCGGACTGGATGAGCGCCGCCTCGTTCATCGGCATGGCGGGTTCGCTCTACTTCGGCGGCTATGGCGGCCTGGCCTTCGTGCTGGGCTGGACCGGCGGCTACGTTCTGGTCTCGATCCTGATGGCGCCGTACCTGCGCAAGTTCGGGCAGTTCACGGTGCCGGACTTCTTCAGTGCACGTTACGGTGGCAACGTGGCGCGTGCCCTGGCCGTCGTGGTGCTGATCACCGCCTCCTTCACCTATGTCGTGGCGCAGATCGTCGGTGTCGGCATCATCACCGCGCGCTTCCTCGACATCCCGTTCCAGCTCGCCTGCTTCGTCGGCCTCCTCGGCATCCTGCTCTGCTCGATGCTGGGCGGCATGAAGGCGGTGACCTGGACGCAGGTGGCCCAGTACATCATCCTGATCATCGCCTACCTGATCCCGGTCGTCGTGCTGTCGGCCAAGGTCACGGGCGTTCCGATCCCGCAGATCATGTATGGTCAGGCGCTCGAGAAGATCGAGGCGCTGGAGAAGACCTTCGGCGTGGCCCAGCCCTATGCCTCGGCCTTCACCGATGCCAAGGGCGCCTACAGCCCGACGGCGATGTGGAACTTCTTCGCCCTGATCCTCTGCCTGATGGTCGGCACGGCGTCGCTGCCGCACATCCTCATGCGCTACTTCACCACGCCGTCGGTCAAGCAGGCGCGCGACTCGGTGGCGTGGTCGCTGTTCTTCATCTTCCTGCTGTACTTCACGGCACCGGCCTACGCGGCCTTCGCCAAGCTGGAAGTGTACCAGCACGTGATCGGGCAGCCGATCGCCAGCCTGCCGGCCTGGGTCTCCTCGTGGGGCAGCATCGGGCTGGTCGGTGCCTGCGACGGCGCCAATGCCGCCCAGACCTTCGCGCTCTGCAAGGGCGTCACCGGCAACGGCGACGGCATCCTGCAGCTCTCGGAGTTCCGCCTGCACACCGACGCCGTCGTGCTGGCGACGCCGGAAATCGCCGGCCTGCCCTACGTGATCTCCGGACTGGTCGCGGCCGGTGGCCTCGCCGCCGCGCTGTCGACCGCGGACGGACTGCTGCTCGCGATCGCCAACGCGCTCAGCCACGACATCTACTACAAGATGATCGACCCCAACGCCGACACCAAGCGGCGACTGGTCATCAGCCGGATCCTGCTCGGCCTGGTGGCTCTGGTCGCGGCCTACGTGGCCGGCACGCTGGGGGCGGACATCCTGTTCCTGGTGTCCTGGGCCTTCTCGATGGCGGCGGCCGGCCTGTTCGCGGGCCTCGTCCTCGGCATCTGGTGGAAGAGGGCGGGCGATGCGGCCGGTATCTGGGGCATCATCGTGGGCTTCGGGCTCTGCATGTTCTTCCTGATCGCGACCGAGTTCTACGGGCCGTGGGTCAAGCAGAGCCTGAGCTGGATGGGCGACATCAACATCGTCAAGATCCGCGGCCGCGACGTTGCGTACATCTGGGGCATCAACAACATCTCGGTCGGCATCTTCGGCATCCCGGCGGCGTTCATCGCCATGCTGATCGCCGGCTGGGTGAGCAAGCCCGCATCGGCCGAGATGCAGGACTTCATCGACTCGATCCGCGTGCCCGCGGGATCGGTGCGCAATGCCGAAGCGGCCCATTGACGGCCGCCTCGATCCAATGAGAGTGAGGGCGGGGCGCAAGCCTCGCCCTTTCCATTTGCGAACATGAACCAACCCGACTTCTTCTGGGGCTACCTGCCCTTCTGGATCCTGAACTACGGGCTGTCGCTCGTGGCCTGGGCCTGCATAGGGCGCTGGATGCTCGCGTTCTTCGTGCCGGCCCTGCAGCCTCGGAACTACATCTGGCGTTCCTTCGTCTGGCTCACCGGCTGGGCCATCGCCGCGGTCGGCTTCGTCACGCCGGCCTCGCTCGGGCAACGCTGGCTGCCCCTCATCACCGCGTTCTGGCTGTTCTGGCTGCGCACCGGCATCTACTTCGCCATGGCCTCGGCCGGCATGACGCCGCGCCTGGCGGGTGGGGGCTGAGATGCTCCGTCACCAGGTCTTCGCTCTCGTGCTGGGGCTCGCCGTCTTCAACGGCATCTTCTCGCCGCTGGTCCATCTCGTCGCGGCCTACAGCCTGATCTGGGCACCGCCCTGGCTGCCCAACGATCCGAGCGTCACCTTCTATTTCGCGAGCCTGATCGTGGCGACGACGACGCTCCTCCTGTCGGGCGTGCCGGCCGCCCTGATCGAGCGTGGCTTTCCCGCCTCGCGCGAGGCGCCCGGCCCGAACTGGGTGTGGGCCCTGGTCGCGCTCGTGCTCTGCTTTCCCGCCCTGGTCCGCGTCTTGCTCATATCGGGTGCCGTGCAATAGTCTGGGTCCAAGGGCCGGCATGGACAGGATCGAGTATCTTGCGGATGTCATCGTGCGTCGCGGCTGCGGATTCGCGCTGCTCGCGATCTGCATGGTCATGCTTGGCCTGTCCTACGATCTGCTGCTCTGCCTGAAGTCTGGAGCAGTCCTCCAGGCGCTGCACGGGGTCGTGCTCGGCCTGTTTGCCTACAACGCGCCCAGGTGGAATCACAAGTCGACGGAACTCTGGGTGCTCCTCGACAAGGGCGCCGATCTCCCGCCGGGCTATCCACCCGAGCAACTGCTCGAGGTTCTGCGCAAGACCTACCTCCGTTACGCGGAGATGGCCGGTGTCGTCACGCTGGCGCTGTGCATCGGCGCTGCGATCGTCTGGGGCGTCCGCGGCTGACGCCGCACACGTCGACGACCCGACGGCCGTCTGCGACAAAAAAAGAACCAGCGGCCTGCGAGGGCCGCCGGTTTCCTTTTTGCGGTTTGGCGCGGCTCCGGTAAGTATCGCGCCATGAAACTCGAAGCCATTGCCATCGGCCACCGGCCGCCCGACGACGTGAACGCCATCATCGAAGTGCCGATCGGTGGCGAGCCCATCAAGTACGAAATGGACAAGGAAGCCGGTGCCCTGGTGGTCGACCGTTTCCTGTACACGCCGATGCGATACCCGGGGAATTACGGCTTCGTGCCGCACACCCTGTCGGACGACGGCGACCCGATCGACGTGCTGGTCGCCAACACCCGTCCGATCATTCCCGGCGCTGTGATCAATGTGCGGCCGATCGGCGTGCTGCGCATGGAGGACGATGGCGGCGGCGACGAGAAGATCATCGCCGTGCCGTCGCCCAAGCTGACCCAGCGCTACGTGCACGTGAAGACCGTCGGCGACCTGCCGGAGATCACGCGGCAGCAGATCGAGCACTTCTTCATCCACTACAAGGATCTCGAACCCGGCAAGTGGGTGAAGTTACTGGGATGGGGCGACGTGGACGAAGCGAGGCGCCTCATCACGGAGGCAATCGAGCGGGCCAAGCAGAAGGGCTGACCGGAGCGACTTCCCCACGAAGAGGCTGCGCGCAGGCCGCCGCGCGTCGGACGCTCCATTCCGGTCGACGCGGGAGCGGTTCCTTCAGACTTTGTTTGCTTGCATGCCGGGCGACCGGGTACCTTGCCGGTCGTTAGCTTGGTGACAAGATCCAAAGCCGACCGGAGCGAGGACAGTTCATGGGCGAGACCGGGATCCGAGGCGCCGTTGGCGGCTCGTTGCTCACCGTCGGCTTTCAGATCGGCATGGTCGTTCTCTGCACCTTGCCCGGAACGGCGCAGGCCCAACTGAGCTTCAAGACCTATCAATACGGAAACAGCAACATCACGACGGTCACCGGCATTCGCGGTGGCAACATGACCGGCAACTACTCGATCCCGGGAAGCGGCGGCAATACGGGGGGATTGCTCTTCGGAGTGCCCGCCGACACCATCAATCCGTTTCCGACGGCGACGGCGAACCAGTCGAACTATCCCGGTGCCCTCAGCAGCACGCCCTATGGTCCGAGTTTCGGATCTTCCACGGGCATCCTGCGTGTCGTCGGAAGCTACATAACGGCGGCCTCCAGCCCCTACGATCTCGGGTATCTGTTCGATGCGGCGGCGCCGTCCGCATCGCAGCTCACGACGCTGCGCTATCCCAGTACCCCCGGCAATCTCACGCTGTTCACGATTGCTCACAGCAACTTCGGCAATCAGGTCGTCGGCAACTACGACACCATGCTCGCGACCGGCAACGCCTTCGTCTACGACATCCCGACGGGGACGTTCACGACCAACAACAAGCCGGGGGCGGTCAGCACCACGGCCTACGGCGTCTACGGCAACAAGATCGCCGGCGGCTACGGCGAAAACTCGGGACCCGGGCCTGTGCTCATCCCGACGGAGCATGGCTACATCTACAATCAGACGACGAGCATCTTCACGCGATACGATGCTCCGGATTCCCTCTTCACGCATTTCGAGGGCATCACCAGCGGCGGCCGGGCCAATACCTATAATCTTGTTGCCGATTCCATCGGCACCGACCTCAGGCCACATGCCTGGGCCGTCTCCGTCGATGCGGCGGGCGTTGCGACCTGGACGGAGATCACCGTGTCGGGCGCCGAGGTGACGTCGGCAAATTCGACCTATGGCGGCACCGTCATCGGCGTGTACGTCGAGGGGGGTGTGACGAAGGCCTACACCGTCAACATCCCAGGGCTTTACAATCCCGTCACCAATTCAGCCAATCTCACCTCCGGTGCCGCCGGCGCGGTGGCGATCAACGGCGCGGGCGACGACGTCGTCAACAACGGGTCCATCCTGATGACGGGGGCCAACAGCATCGGCATCAGCAACGGCACCTATGGCGTCGTGACCAACTACGGCACGATCGGCGTGACGGGGGCCGGCGGCACAGCCGTGCAGATGTCGGGCGATTTCAGCACGCTGCTGAACGCGGGCACGATCAACGCCGCGCCGGGCGGATACGCCATCCAGACCGACGCCACGGCGATGGGATCGATCGTCGTCAACAACGGCATCATCAACGGCCTGGTGTCGATCGCGGCCGGATCCTATGCCCGCTTCGAGAACAGCGGCTGGCTCGGCATCAGCGCCGCCGGCGCCGGCGCGACACACCAGATCAGCGGCACCTTCGTCCAGACGGCGGCCGGCACGATGGGAATGCGCGTGTCACCGACCGCCGCCGATCGGCTCGTGGTGGACGGCACCGCGAGACTGGACGGCGGCCTGCAGGTCATTGCCCAGCCCGGCACCTTCGCGCCCCGCTCCAGCTACACGCTGGTGACGGCAACGGGCGGATTGAGCGGCGCCTTTCAGTCGGCGACCAGCACCTTGCCGTTTCTCATCCCGACGCTGAGCTACGACGCCAACAACGCCTACCTCAACCTGCAGGTCGGCGGCTTTGCGCAGGCGGCCGTGACGCCCAACCAGGCGGCGGTCGGCGCGGTGCTCGACGCCACAGCACCGAATGCGACCGGCGATTACGCCACCGTCGTCACGGCGCTCGCGGGCCTTTCCACCCAGCAGGGCCAGACGGTGATGAACGCCATCAGCGGCCAGAACTATTCCGGCTTCTCGAGCTCGATGGTCCAAGGCACCCAGCTCTTCCTCAGCAACTTCGCCGGACAGGCTGGCGGTGGCGGCGGTCTGGACGGCTCGAACCGCGTCGCACTGGCCGAAGCCTGCGATGTCGCCTGCGACACGGCTTCTCCCGCCCTGTGGGGCGCTTGGGGCGGTGCGCTCGGTGGGCTGGGCACGATCAGCAACGGCGGCAGCAACAGCGGCGCGCTCACCTACAACGTGACCGGCTTCGCGGGTGGCCTCGATCGGCTCGTGGCGCAGGGCCTGCGCATCGGCGCGACGGTGGGCTATCAGAACGGCAACCAGTGGGTCGCCGGCTTCAGCGGCAGTGGCAACTCGAACACGTTCCAGGCGGGCCTCTACGCCAACTACAGCGAGGGCAAGGTCTACGCCGACGCCATCGCGGGCTATGCCTACAGCGCCAACCAGATGTGGCGCAGCATCGCGATCCCCGGTCTGGCGCCGCGCACCGCCTACGGCCTCACCGGCGCCAACCAGGTCTACGGCCAGGTCGAGACCGGCTACCGTTTCGATCTCGGCGGCCTCGCCGAGGCCTTCGTGACGCCGTTCGTGCGGCTGCAGGCCTATACCGGCACCCAGAATGCCTTCACCGAGACGGGGGCGGGGTCGCTCAACCTGTCGGTGGCGCAGCAGACGACGAACTCGCTGCGCACCGTGCTGGGCGCGCAACTCGGCGGCTCGATGGACCTGGGCTGGCGCGATCGCCTCGCGATGAAGGTGCGGCTGGGCTGGAGCCACGAATACGCCGATACGGCGCGGCCGGTGACGGCCTCGTTCGCCGGGGCGCCGGTCGCGCCCTTCACGACCTACGGTGTGGCGCCGCAGCGCGACGGTGTCGTGCTGGGCCTGGCCGCGACGACCGCCGTCGCCGAGGGAATGAACGTCTACGCCCGCTACGAGGGCGAGGTCTCTGGGCAGGACAACGCTCATGCCTTCACTGTCGGCGTTCGCATGACCTGGTAGGGGCCGCCGGCCCTTGCCGTCCGTGCTCCTTTTCCTATATCCACCGCCGGAAAATCCACCGCGAGGGAACCAAGCGCAATGAACGGCGACGGATCAGCGGCCCAGGGCGGCCCGGAGAAGCATCAGTTCCAGGCCGAGGTGGCCGAGCTCCTCAACCTGATGATCCACTCGGTCTATTCGGAGACCGACGTCTTCCTGCGCGAGCTGGTGTCGAACGCCTCCGACGCCTGCGACAAGGTCCGTTACGAGGCCATCTCCCGGCCCGAGCTTCTAGCGGGTGACGAACGCCTGGCCATCTGGATCAAGCCCGATGCCGCCGCCAAGACCCTCACCATTGCCGACAACGGCATCGGCATGGACCGCCAGGAGCTGATCGACAATCTCGGCACCCTGGCGCGCTCCGGCACCAAGGCCTTCCTGAAGGGGCTGAAGGACGCCAAGGACGGGCTGGGGCTGATCGGCCAGTTCGGTGTGGGCTTCTACGCCGCCTTCATGGTGGCCGACCGCATCGAGGTGACGAGCCGCCGCGCCGGTTCGGCCGAGGCCTGGACCTGGACCTCGGCAAGCGGCGCCGGCTTCGAGGTGTCGCCGGCGACGCCGGAGCAGGCGGCGCGCGTGTCGCGCGGCACCGAGATCGTGCTGCATCTCAAGGAAGACGCGGCGCGCTATCTCCAGCCCTACGAGCTGGAGCGCATCGTGCGCACCTATTCCGACCATGTGCTGTTCCCGATCGAGCTGATCGACGACAAGGGCGAGGCGCGCCAGGTCAACGCCGCGAGCGCCCTGTGGCAGCGCTCGAAATCCGAAGTGACGCCGGAGGACTACACGCAGGCCTATCGCTCGCTCGCCATGGCGTTCGACGAGCCCGCGCTGACCCTGCATTACAAGGTCGAGGGACGGCAGTCCTATGCGGTGCTGCTGTTCGTGCCCAGCATGCCGCCGTTCGATCTCACCGATCCGGCGCGCAAGGGGCGGGTGAAGCTCTACGTCCGCCGGGTCTACATCACCGACGATGCCGAGCTGCTGCCGGCCTATCTGCGCTTCGTGCGCGGCGTGGTCGACAGCGAGGACCTGCCGCTCAACCTGTCGCGCGAGATGCTGCAGAACAATCCGCAGGTCCGCCAGATCCGCTCGGGCCTGGTCGGCCGCGTCCTGTCGGAACTCGAAAGCACCGCCATCAAGGATGCCGATGCGTTCGGGAAAATATGGGAGACCTTCGGCCCTATCCTCAAGGAAGGGCTGTACGAGGACCAGGAGCGGCGCGGACAACTGCTCGGCCTCGCGCGCTTCGCCTCGACGGCGGGCGATACGCCGCGCTCGATCAAGGACTACGTGGCCGACCTGAAGCCCAACCAGACGGAGATCTACTACCTCGTGGGCGACAGCCTCGACAGGCTGAAGTCCAATCCCAAGCTTGAGGCCGCGAAGGCACGGGGCGTCGAGGTGCTGCTGCTGACCGATCCGGTCGATGCCTTCTGGACGACGTTGCCGCAGGAGTTCGACGGCAAGCCGCTCAAGTCTCTGAGCCAGGGCGAGGTCGATTTCGGCTTGATCCCGCTCGTCGACGAGGAGAAGGCCAGGGACGCCGGCGCCGATGCCGTCGAGGACGATGCCGCCGTGCTGGAGGCTGCGAAGCGGGTGCTGGGCGACAAGGTGGCGGACGTGAAGGCCTCGACGCGCCTGACCGACAGCGCTTCCTGCCTGGTGGCGAGCGCCCAGGGCCGAGACCGCGAACTCGAGCGGCTGCTCGAACGCCAGAACCGCGGCAGTGGCGCCAGGCCCATCCTCGAGCTCAACATGAAGCACGCGATGGTACGGGCCTTGGCCACCGCGAAGAAGGACGACCGCGCGCAGGACGTCGAGGATCTCGCGAACCTGCTGCTCGACGAGGCCTGCATCCTCGACGGCGAAATCCCGTCAGATCCGGCGGCCTTTGCACGCCGTCTGAACCGCTATGTCGTGCGGGCCTTGCGGGGGACTGCAGCGACCTGAGGCGTTGGCGTCACGTCCCGCTCATCGTCAGCCTGGGAAGGAAGGTGACGATCCCGGGAAAGAGGGTGAACAGTCCGACGCAGGCGAAGTCCATGAGCACGAACGGCCAGACGTTGCGAAAGATCGCCTGCAGCGGGATGTCGGGCCGGACGCCGCTCACGACGTAGCAGTTGAGGCCGACCGGCGGCGTCAGCAGGCCCACCTCGACCATCTTCACGACGATGATGCCGAACCAGATCGGGTCGAAGTCCAGCTTCATCATGACCGGAAAGATGACCGGCAGCGTGAGCAGCAGCATGCCGATGCCGTCCATGAACATGCCCAGCACCGTGTAGAGCACGATCACGAACAGCAGCACGAGGTAGGGCGACACGCCGATCGCGACGATCCAGTCGGAGAAGCTGCTGGACACGCCGGCGAAGGCCAGGAAGCGCACGAAGATCAGGACGCCCCAGATGATCGAGAAGATCATCACCGTGAGCTTCACCGTATCGAGCAGCGAGTCGAGCAGGCCGCGCCCGGTGAGGGACCTCTTGAGCAAGGCCATGACGAAGACGATGAAGGCGCCCAGCGCGCCCACCTCGGTGGGCGTCGCCCAGCCGGTGTACATGCCGCCGATCACTGCGCCGATCACGAACACGATAGGCAGCGCGTCGGGCAGTGTGACGAACCGCTCGCGCCAGGGGACGCCATGCACCGACAGGCCGAGCGTCGGATTAATCTTGAAACGCACGACGATGATCGAGGCGTACAGGATTGCGGAAATGACGCCGGGAATGAAGCCGGCCATCAGCAGCCCGCCGATCGAGGTTTCGGTGATGATGCCGTAGACGACCATGATCGCCGAGGGCGGGATCAGGGACGCGAGCGTTCCGCCGGCGGCGACGACCGCGGCGGCAATCCCCGGCTGGTACTTGTAGCGCAGCAACTCGGGGATCGAGATGCGGGCAAAGACGGCGGCCGTCGCCGTGCTGGCGCCCGAGACGGCGGCGAAGCCCGCCGCAGCGAAGATCGTTGCGACCGCCAGTCCGCCGGGCATCCATCCCAGCCAGGCGCGCGCGCACCGATAGGCGCCCTGTACGATCCCGGCATGGTGGGCGAGGTGGCCGATCAGGATAAAGAGCGGCAGGACCGACAGCGCGTAGTTCGTGGTGTCGGAATAGGGGATGTGGCCGGCGATGCCGACGGCCTTGTCGAAGCCGCGAAGCGCCCACAATCCGAAGAAGCCGACGAGTCCTGCCGCCACGAAGATGCGGATGCCGGCCACGATCATGACGGTGAGGGCGATCATCCCGAGGATGCCGATCGTGATGGGGTCCATCAGGCGTCCTCGGGCAGGTGCGATGCGACGGGTACGGCGATCGGTTCAGCCAGGGGATCGGCGACCAGCCGCACATAGGCCCAGATTTCGAGCGCGATCCGGCAGGCGAGGACGCTGAAGCCGATGACAGGAACCAGCTTCGAAGGCCAGGTTGGCCACTGGGTGTTGATCGTCGAATCGCCGATGTAGTAGGCATTTTCGAAGAAGTGCAGGACACCTGGCAGCAGCAGGACGATCAGGGCGAACGCCGCGATCGAAGCCATCAGTTCGGCGATCCACTTGCGCCGTCCCTTGAAGTGGCCGACCAGGATGTCGACCCTTATATGGCCGGCCTTCCGGTAACAGTAGGAGATCGTCAGCAGGGTGTAGGTCGCCATGGTCTGCTCGATGAGGTCGAGCTGGCCATAGAGCGGCGCGTTGAACGCCTTGCGCATGATCATTTCGGCGACGCCGACCCACATCACGCCGAAGATCACGACGCCGCCGACCACGGCCGTCGCGAACTCGACGACCTGCAGGGCGCGATCGAGGCGGTCCAGGGTTGCCCCGCCCATCGCCTGGCCGGAAGAAGCCATCGTGGCCATGTCGGTTGCCGCGTCAGCTCTTCTTGAGCTTGGCCTTGGCCTTCTGGGCTTCGTTCAGGATGAGGTCGAGCAGTTCCTGGGCGGGGACGCCTTTGGCGGCGTTTTCCGTGACCCAGGCCTTCCAGACCGGTGCGGCACCGACCTCCTGGAAGATCTTGAGTTCCTCCGGCGAATACACGATCGCCTTCAGGCCCTTCTTCTCCCAGTCGGCCAGGTTCTTCTTGTCGGTCTCGCTATGCGCCTTGATCAGTGCCTGATAGGCGAGAGGCTTGGCCTTGTCGAACAGCTCCTTGTACTGCGGCGGCAGCTTGCCGAAGGCATCGAGGGCGACGATCGTCGGACAGTTGTTCGCGCCGGGCGACAGGTTCGTCGTGTACCACTTCGCGATCTCGGGAATCTTGTACGACGCGAAGGCGTAGGTGTACGGGAACGCCGCGGCCCGGAACACGCCACGCTCCATCGACGTATAGACTTCCGGCGCGGGGACCGAGGTGGGGACGGCGCCGAGATTCTTCATGGCCGCGCCGGTGCCGCCCAGGGCACGCACGCGCATGCCCTTGAAGTCCGCCATCCTGGTCGGTGCATCGCCGGTCCCCATGAACTCCGACTGCGGCTGCAGGACCGACATCAGCACCATGGCGTTCCAGCGCTTGAACTCGTTCACGATGTAGGGGTTCTTGTAGAAGACGTCGTGCACCATCGCGTGGACTTCCGGGTCGGCCAGAGGCAGGCCGGGCAGGTCGAGCGCATTGATGCCGGGATGCTTGCCCGGATGATAGCCGGTGCAGATCTGCGCCATCTCGAAGGCGCCGAGCTTGATGTTGTCGAGGTTGTCCGATGCCTTCGACAGCGAATCGCCGTAGTGGATTTTGATGGTGAACTTGCCGTCGGTTTCCTTGCTCACGTAGCTCGCAAGGGTCTCGATGCCGGCGGTGAAAGCGCGCGGCGGTCCCCATACGGAGAGGTTCCAGGAAACCTTGGGCCCGTCCACGGCGAGCGCCGAGGTTGCACTGAGACCAAGGATTACGCCAGCGACGCCGAGACGAATCGACAGCAGGCCCATCTTTTTCCTCCCCGCACTTGTTTGTGCATTAATTGGGCTCAGCATGGGCCTCGTTCAAATTCATGTCCACGGAGAATTCGCCGACGGACGCTGCGGCCGCGCCCCAACACGATTGCGGAATTCACGGCCTTCCGCGAGAAGTGGATCGCCTTCCTCGCCGACATGGTGAAGAGCGCCAATATTCGCATCGAATGGGAGCAAGCAGATGGCCGAAGACGATCCGCTGTTGGGACACGGGCGCCAGATCATCGTGCGGGAGAATTGGCTTGGGCTGACCGAGGAGGAGATCCTCGAGCCCGGCCTGCCGATCGTCGATCCCCATCATCATCTCTGGGAGCGCGACGGCGGGCATTCCTACCTGCTGCCCCAACTCCTGGCGGATACGTCGAGCGGCCACGACATCCGCGCGACCATCTTCGTCCAGTGCGGCGAGATGTATCGCGCCTCGGGGCCGGTCGAGGAGCAGTCGCTGGGCGAGACCGAGTTCGTCACCGGCGTCGCGGCGGTGAGCGCGAGCGGCCGTCACGGGCCGACGCGCGCCTGCGCCGGCATCATCGGCATGGTCGACCTGACCTTGGGGGATCGTGTCGAGCCCTTGCTGGAAGCGCATCGAGCGGCCGCGGGCGGTCGCTTCTGCGGCATCCGCAACCGCACCGCCTGGCATCCCTCGCCCGACGTCACGACGAACCTGGTGATGAAGCCGCCGGGGCCGCTGGAGCATCCGTCCTTCGCCGAGGGCGCGCGACGGTTGGCGAAGCAGGGGCTGCCGCTCGATGTCTGGGCCTATCACACGCAGCTTCCGCACGTCGTGAAGCTGGCGCAGGTCGTGCCGGAACTGACCCTCGTCGTCGATCACGTCGGCGGCCCGCTCGGCATCGGTCCGTTCCGCGGCAAGCAGGCCGAAGTCTATCCGGAGTGGAAGCAGCGCATGATGGAACTGGCGGCACAGCCCAACGTGCGGGTGAAGCTGGGCGGCCTCACCATGTTCGTGAACGGCTTCGACTTCCACAGGAAGGCCCGACCGCCGGGATCGGAGGAACTGGCAAAGACCTGGGCTCCCTATATCGAGCCCTGCATCGAGGCGTTCGGCGCCGACCGCTGCATGTTCGAGAGCAACTTCCCGGTCGACAAGGGGCAGTGCAGCTACCCGGTCCTGTGGAACGCCTTCAAGCGCCTGACGGCGAGGGCCGGGGCGGGCGAGAAGACGGCGCTCTACAGCGGCACGGCGATGCGCACCTATGCGCTAGACCGCCTGCCCGCGGCGTTGGCAGTAGACTTTCAAGTGAGATAGCGACGTCCGGCTCAAACACTTGCCGTTTCCGCCGCGGATTCGTCTCGGTGCCAGGGAGTGAAAGTGCCGGCGCGGCGTCGTCCAGCCTGGAACGGTGCTAGCCCGGCTTTCATATTGCGTGGAAGATACAACCATTGTAGGAGCGTTTGTCTTCCGCAGATGAGCGGACACAGGCAGGATGACGGAAAACCTCGGAGTGTCGACCGGTGCTCACGCGATTGCTCTTCAGACTGGCATCTGAACGGCGATGGGTTACAACCCTCTCTTGCCGAACTTTACCGGCCTAGAGCGCGAGGAAGCTCAAAGCAGATTTGCAAGGACGAACCCCGGTACCCGACCCGACCTTGGCAATGGATTTGCAGGGTCGAGGAAGGTGCAAAGGAGCAAACGGTGACAAGCGATGCGACTCGTACCCTCGTGCAATCACGCAACTACTGCACCGATCGGCTTGCGGAGGTGAAGGCGGATATTGCGAAGTGCCGGGCGGAAGATGCCGAACTGAAGAGCAGGCTCGAGACGACCACTGACGAAATCGACGCCGGCGCAATACGACGGCGCCGCAGGTATTTGAGCCGCTATATAGACGAGCGCAAAGCCGAACGTGCAGCGCTGACAGAGGAGCTGGAGGCCTCTACCGCGCAGTTGAAAAGTCTCTCCCGCTAACTGGCAGACGACACGGGACGAAGCTCGGCCGGGCAAAATTCTTCGAGTCCCGATCCCCCGGGACCTGCGCGCTGCAACGTAAGCCGAGTGTTCAGCAAGGGACCGTCGCGATCCATTTTTGCGCCGGTCCGATCGTTTGGAATACCCTCATCGGCCTTTTGGCGGCAGCAAAGAAGCCGAGGAGTCGCAGCAACTCCGGTGTCTCCATTTCAGGTTTGACAAAGGCAAACGGCCCGACTTCCCGTGCGACAGCAGCGGCGCGGATTCGGGCGCCGAGGTCGTTCACATCCTGCTGAGTGAGGACAGGCCGGCCTTTTCGAGCGTCGAACAGTTTGCGCCATTCGGAGAGGTTCGCGCCGTCGATCATGGCGAGATAGGCCTCGACGTCCGCTTTGCCGACGTCACCCTCCGCAACGACCGTCACCAGCTTGCGGCGGGATTCGACAATCCAGTGAATTGGCATGCCTCATTGATCTGATGAGCAACGACTTGAGTGACTGTCGCGCCATTTCCCAAGCGAAACACGCAATCCTACCTGGAAGGCAGCGCCTGGTTGTCACGCGATTGCATGACAATGCGTACAATCCGACGTCAGACTCACTGCGAGTGTCTGCCCGCGCTGGCGCCTCCCATCGCCGATACAACCTTCAGCACCAGTTCCAGCTGGGTACGCACCTCCGCCCGAGCCATCGCCCGGGCAAGCAGCGTACGTACGGTGTTGTAGGTCACGCCGACCTTTCGCGCGAAATCCGGGAGGGAGATTCCGGAAAGAAGGGCCAGGACGAGCCGCCCCTCGGCTTGGGAGAAGCCGAACAATTCCCTCAGGACGGTCACGTCCGAGACGATTTTGTCCTCGGGGTCCGATACGAAAGCCAGAATGGAGGCCGATACCTTGCCGGTCCGCGCGATGCCCGATGCGGCGGGAGCGAGCATCACCGCATAGGCTTGTTTTCCGCTCGGTCGACGGATTCGGAGGTGCCCCCCGGCCGACCTGTCATTCGGCGCGTCCTGACGAAAACCCGCAATCAGTGTCTGGAGCCGCTTGTTGTCTTCATTGTTGCCGGCGCGGAGGCCGGTGGCCGTGCGCATCAACCCGTCCCCGGCGCGCAGCATGACCTCTGCCGCCGAATTGACGTGCAGAACCTTCCCCGTGACGCCCAGCATGATGACGCCGAGGCTCAGTTGATCGAGGACGGAGTAGGCGGAGCGGCTGGTCTGACCGGCTTGCTCGAGCTTGCTTCGTACTTCCAGGGCACGCCTCAGGTGAGGCAGCAGCCTATCCAGGCGCCGTGCGTCGCGGCGGCCGAAATCCTTCGCATCGCGGGGTCGATGCGTTCCGACAATGCTGACGCGACCATCGTGCATGCCGAGTACCGATCCGAGGAGATGGTGCACACCCGTACGCGGGCGCAGAAACTCATTGTACATGAAGCTTTTGACCAGCTCCTCTTCCGGCAAGATTTCAGTGCCTATGACCGCCGTATTGAACAATCCCCTGTCGGTGGCGCGCGCCAGCCACGGGTCGTGATGGGCAAGTCTCAGGTACTCCTTCACACTGTCTGCCGTCAGGCCTTGATAACCGACGACTTCGACTGAAAGGTTCCTGGGGTTGAGAACCGACAGAATAAGGGATTCGCCTCCGAGCATGCTCGCCATGTCGAAGGTGGCGTCCTCCCACGATCGTTGTCCGAGTGCCGCTTCGTACAAAGACTCGATCAGGTCATTCTCGTTGGGCGCAGCCATCCGGACTCCAAGGCTAAGGGCGGGCCGACACGGTGCGATCGGCGTCGCTGCGACGGCTTGCATACTGGTTGTCACCCAATTGCATGACAACCGATTTTCGCGTGCCATCTAGAATTTATACAAGCCGTGATAGTGCACCTCCAGGTAGGTCGGCTGCAGGCTGGCCCGTCAGCGGCGATTCGGATGCAAGTGGGGCGGAAATGTTGACGTTGGCACGCCACGCGGGGGGAGAAACGCAGACCGATCCGGGTCCTGCGCAGGGACACCTTGTCCAGCAAGGCAAAGCCCTACATCCACCGAAACAATCACTCTCGGGGGCCAGGCCGAGGCGGTATGCACGGGGCCAATTGTCTTCGGCGATTCGATCGAACGACGGGCACTCGCCCGCGGCCGATGACAAGGCCGATCATATTGAACAGGACGATTGGACATCGCGTGATGCCTACGACTACGCGCTGAAAAGGGCCGCAGGTTACGTCAGCGATGAAGAGCGGGTCGCTGTCGCGATCTTCTACAGCTTGTTCCCGGATGCAAGCAGTTGCTACGCGGCGATGGACGAAACTGGCAAGGAGCGGATGCGATGGTGTGCGCGCGCTGCAATCGCCGCTCTGTCAGAGAAACGCCAACCCTCCCGCTAGTCCCTTCACTCGAAATACTCTCCACACACGTCCTGTTTGGCGATCGGCCAGGCCGCTAGAGTTTGGGAAGTGCGGTCGCCTTGCGGGCTGTGCCAGGCTTCGCTCCCTCGAGAGCGAGCCGTATCGCCTGTTGACTTAGGTGAGGCGCCCAGGTCGAAACAAAGGCGTACAACGAGCGACTGAGATAGGCATTTCTTCTGAAGGCCACGCAGACGGTGCTTGGTTCGAAGAGCGAACCGACGTCGAGAACGGCCAAATTCGTATCTCGTGCCGGGTCGAACGCGAGTTTTGCGAGGATCGCGATGCCCATTCCGGCCTCAACATAGGCCTTGCATACGTCGGCATCGGTCGCCGTGCAGACGATTCTCGGGCGAAGTCCCGCCTTGGCGAAAGTGTCGTCGACCGCCATGCGCATCGCGAAGGCGGGCGAATAGGCAATGAACGGAAATTCCGACAGCTTCTTCAGAGTCAGGCCCTTTTCCCTCAGCAGCGGATGCCTCTTCGGTACGTAGACGCCCGAGGTCAGCGAGTATGCGGGAATTGCGACGATCTTGTGCCGGAGCCGCTCGTCGACGGTCGAAAGCGCTATGTCCACCTCGCCCGCCGCTACGGCACTACAGCAATCGACCGGGTCGCGTTGCTGCAACGTCAGAAGAGTCTCGGGAAACCGCTCGGTGAACGACTTCAGGATGCGCGGGAGGAAATATCGCGCGTGTACATGCGTCGTCGCGATCCTGAGCTCGACTTCCGTATCGGTGGAAGTCCAGCTGCCGACCCGTCGCAGGTTCTCGGCATCTGACAATATTCGCTGGCCGATGCGGAGAACCTCTTCGCCCTGCGGAGTGAGGCCCACGATGTTGTTCTTCGTCCGGGCGAAGATGCGCACCCCAAGCTCGCTCTCCAATTCCTTGACCTGTCGGCTCAATCCGGACTGCGAGCGATTGAGGATCTCCGCGGCCGCCGACATGTTGAAGCCACTCTTGGCAATTGCACGAACAGCTTCGAGTTGTGGGATCTGCATGGGGCACCACTATTCAGATCACGCATAGTAGTATCACGGACTATGTATTGTCTAGGTTGTATCGTTCTCTTACGAATCCCACTGCCGCGCTGGGGAGTGTCGGCGAGCGTGCTCCGCGCCAGCGGACGGCTCTTCAGGGAAGTGGTGGGAAGCAAACACAATCGAGAACTTTGAGCCGGTGTGTTTGCCCGGGCAGGGGGCGATCTATGAACTTCGCGACCGTCTTAACGGTCCTATTTTCGGCGCTTTTCTGGACTTCTGCCGGTGCCGCGGCCAGTGCGCAGAGTCGTCCGAACGGTCCTCTGCAGATCATCGTTCCCTATTCTCCGGGGTCCGTGGCCGACTCGCTGGCTCGAGTCATTGCTGCGGAACTGCGAGAACATCGGCGCCAACCGGTGATTGTAGTCGGCAGGCCTGCAGGCGGAGCGCTTGCTGCCGCCGAGGCGTTCACCCGCGCGGACGCGGATGGTTCCAAACTTCTGCTCGTTACGGCTTCCCACGTCATTCCAAGCACTTCGCGGAAGACTCCCTACGATCCACTCAATGATTTCGTGCCTGTGGCCACGATCGCAAGCAATGAGTTCGTCCTCGTCGCCAACCCATCGTTACGTGCGAGCAATCTGCAGGAGCTGATTGCATTGGCCATGGAGAAACCAGGTCGGCTCAATTTCGGATCGGCGGGCGAATTTTCCGCGTCCCATCTGGCCGGCGCCCTTTTCAACGCCCGTGCGGGGGTGAGTATCAATCATGTGCCGTACAAGGGCGCGGCGCCTGCTCTGGTCGACCTCCTCGGGGGGCATCTCGACCTGTCCTTTCAGGGCCCCCTGGCGGTCCTGAGCCTCATTCGGGAAGGCCGACTGAAGGCGCTGGGGTACGGCGGCGAGCGCCGTTCGAAGGTCCTGCCGGACGTTCCCACCTTCGCCGAAGGTGGTGTGGGTGGCTATCAGCTGAAGATCTGGTTCGGCCTCCTCGCTCCACCTCGAACGCCGCAGGACGTCGCCGACCGTTTGTCGGCCGAGATCGCGAAGATCCTCGCGAAGCCGGCGATCGACCGGCAGCTCGCCGAACAGGGAATGGAAACCCTGGTGAGCGACTCCAGGCAGTTCGCCGCCTTGATGAAGGCGGACAAAGACAGGTTCGACGCTCTTCTCAAATCCACGGACATCAACCTGGGCAGATGACCCAGGCCATTTAACGCGGCTCGGCTTCCAGTTCACACACCTCACGGGGTCAAAAAATGTCCATCACCATCAGCGGCGGCGGCACGTACGAGACGATCCAGGCGGCGATCGATGCTGCGGCCGACGGCGACACGATCCTCATTTCTGCGGGGACGTACAGCGGCAACGTGACGGTCGACGTGAACGGCCTGACGATCGTGGCGGAGGAAGGGGCGGTCCTGCAGGGGACGTTCCGAGCGGACAACACGACGGGGAATCCGGCGACGAGCATCGGCGCCGACGAATCGGTGAGTGACTACCTGTTCCGCACGACCGCCTACAGCGGGGCGTCCGGGGCGGGCATCACCATCCAGGCGGACGGGGTGACCATCCAGAACCTGGAGGTGCGGGGCTACAACACGGGCGTCGAACTGGCCAACGGGACCGACGGCGCGAGCCTGACGGGCATGACGATCACCGAGACGGTGACCGGCATCCGCAAGGGGTCGGGTGCGGCGGTGACCGATCTGACCGTGACGGGCGGCGAGATCACGGACAGCAGCTTCGGCATGTACATCGCGAAGGAGAGCGCGGCGGGCCGCGACCTCGACGGGCTCACGATCAGCGGGACGAGCTTCTCGGACCTGACGCAGAAGGGCATCTACGTCGAGACCCTGTCCGACGCCCTGATCACCGGCATCACGATGACGGACGTCGGCGAGCTGGGCCGTGGCCCGGCGTTCGGCGGCACGCTCGCCAACGGCAACCTGGGCGGCTTCGGTGGGGGCATCGACATCAACCTGAAGTGGGACCACGAGGGCGAGAACGCCTCGTATTCGGACATCACGATCGAGGACTTCACCTTCACCAACGTCGGTTCCTCGAACCAGGGCGGTGCGGCGGCGCCTCATTTTGGCGGCGCGGCGATCGCCATCAAGGCGCGCGACGACGCGCCGAGCTACAGTTCGGAAGGTGCGTCGTTCGACGGCGCGGTCATCGTCCGCGACGGCACGATCACCGGGACGTCGGTCGGCATCCGGGTCGGCGAGCCGAACAAGGCCAACTCTGCGGCGAATGTGACCGGACCGGATGTCGAGGTCAGCGGCGTCAGTGTCGACGACGCGCTGGTCGCCGACGCCAACAACGTCTCGAAGTCGCTGCTGACGGTCGACATGGCGGCAGGCGACACGACGTTCGTGGCGCAGGACGGCGCGACCTCGACCGGCGCGATCGACGTCACCGGAACCGACGGCAACGACAGCATCACGACGGCGAGCGGCGACGACACGATCGACGGCGGTGCCGGCAACGACGTGCTGGACGGCGGCGCGGGTGCCGATGCGATGTCGGGCGGAGAGGGTGACGACACCTACATGGTGGACAATGCTGGCGACACCACGGTGGAGGCGGCTGGCGAAGGCACCGACACGGTGATCACGGCGGACAGCCATACGTTGGCGGCCAACGTCGAGAACCTGACGCTGGTGGACCTCGGGAGCGATACCCAGACCTTCGACGACATGGCACTTGGGCCGATCTCGAATGGTGAGGACGGCTGGAAGGACGTGGGCACGGCCGACGATCAGGCGGTCGCCGACCTGGACGGCAACCAGGTGTGGCGAATCTCGAGCGATCCGGCTTCTGGCGATTTCGGCGGCCCCTATTCGCCGTCGCTGAGCGTGAGTGCGGGTGAGCCGCAGACGACGGCGGACGGCGAGTTCCAGTCCGTCAAGTTCCGCGTCAAGGCCGTCAGCGAGACCCCTGACAACTCGCGCCTCGAGGTCGACTTCGCCAATACCGGCGGCACCGATCGCAACAACTTCATGGTGATCGAGTCGGTAGCCGGCGGTGGCCTGCGCATCGCGGTCAACGAGCCGCAACTCGACGGGCAATGGTCGAACAACGTCTTCACGGCGTTCACCGGCAATCGGGAGCTGATCTCGGACGTCGATGCGAGCATCTGGCACGAGATCGAGCTGCGGCTGACCTATGTCGACGGCGCGGACAATGACGTGGTCCAAGTCTACCTCGACGGCGCGCTGATCGGCACCACGACGACCTTCGAGAACTACCGCGACGCGCTGGGTGGGAGCCACGAGGCGAACGCCGAGGCCAATCAGACTGCCCGGGTAATCTTCCGGGGCAGCAACGCGGGCCAGCCGACGGACGGGCCTGGTGGCCAGAATCAGGGATTCTATTTCGACGACCTTAGCAGCACGGTGGCGCACAACGCTTCGGGAACGGGCAACGACCTGGCCAACGTCATCACCGGCAACAGCGGCGACAACGTCCTGTCGGGCCTCGAGGGGAACGACACCATCCTGGGCGGCGACGGCAACGACACGATCATCGGCGGGACGGGTGAAGATGACCTGTCCGGCGGCGCGGGCGACGACACCTTCGTCGAGGTGGTGGGTGAAGGCGTCGATACGATCGACGGCGGCGCCGGCATGGATACGCTGCAGTTGGTCGGCACGGACGGCAACGACAGCTTCACGGCGATCGTGAGCGGCGGGCAGCTGACCAATCCGGGCGAGACCCTGACGAGCATCGAGAACATCACCCTCGACCTGGGCGGGGAGGCCGGCGACGCGCTGAGCTACGAGGGTACGACGGAAGGCGTGACGGTCGACCTGGGGACCGGGTCGGCAACGGGCTTCACCTCCATCGCAGGCGTCGAGAACGTCACCGGCGGCAGCGGGGCCGATTCCCTGACCGGCAACTCGGGCGACAACGTCCTCGCGGGCGGCGATGGCAACGACACCCTGATCGGCGGCGGCGGCATCGACACCGCGGTCTATGGTGGCACTGCGACGATTACGGCATCGGGCGGGGGCTGGACGGTGACGGCCGACGGCCAAGGCACCGATACGCTCTCGCAGATCGCGCGAGTGGACGATACCCCCGACGGCCAGATCCTGCTGGTCGGCAATGGCGGCTACGAGACGATCCAGGCGGCGATCGAGGCCTCGGCGGATGGCGACACGATCCTGATCGCGGACGGGACGTACACCGAAGCGCTGTCGATCTCGGGCAAGGCGATCACCTTGCAGGCGGCGGGCGAGAACGTCGTGGTGCAGGCTCCGGCCGGCACCAACGCGATCACGCTGACCGGCGACTTCGAGGGCGGGAGCGTGTCGATCCTGGGGATCGAGGTGGCGGGAGCGGCGGCGCTGCCGAACCAGGGGATCGGCGTGTACGTCACGGAGGATGCCGACATCGGCACCCTGACGCTGGACGGGCTGGAGGTGCGGGACGCGGGCTCCTACGGCCTCTATGTCGAGGGCGACAACGAGTCGGGAGCGGCGCCTTCGGGCGTAGCGGTTGCCAACCTCGTGGTGACCGACAGCAGCTTCTCGCACAACGGCTACAACGGGGCGAACGGCTCGTCGCACATCAAGCTGTTCAACTTCAGCGGCAATGCGCTGATCCAGGACGTCACGATCGAGGGCTCGGCGCCGGCCACGGCGGTGAACCTGCGGCCGGACTACGGGATCGAGCTGACGGGGACGCGCAACGGGGCGCTGGCGGGCGGCGCGGTGGCGATGGGCACCGTGACGCTGGCCGGGGTGACGATGACGGGCTGGCTGCACAAGAACGGCCTGGCGGTCTTCAACTACGCGGACATCGACGGCATCCTGGGCAACGTCGATGCGTCGGAGTTCGACATCGTGCTGCCGTCCGGGACGATCGCGACGGAACTGCAGGGTGACAAGCCCGTGCAGGCGGTGACGAACCAGACGATCACGGGCACGGACGCCGAGGACCGGCTGATCGGCAAGGGCGGCGACGACCAGCTGTTCGGCGGCGCGGGCGACGACGAGCTCTACGGCCACGACAAGGCTGGCGGGGGGTATGTCGGCGACACGGGCAACGACCTGCTCGACGGCGGCACGGGCGCCGACACGATGGCGGGTGGCCTGGGCGACGACACCTACGTGGTCGACGACGAGGGCGACGTGGTGACGGAGGCGGCGGATGCCGGCACCGACACGGTGCAGTCGTCGATCGACTACACGCTCGGCGACAACCTCGAGAACCTCACCCTCACCGGCGAGGCGGCGGACGGCACAGGCAACGCGCTGAACAACGTGTTGACCGGCAACGCCAACGACAACGTGCTCGACGGTGGGGCGGGTGCCGACACGATGATCGGCGGTCTTGGCAGTGACACCTACATCGTCGACAGCTCCGACGACGTGGTGACGGAGGGTGACGATGCCGGCACGGACCTGGTGCGGGCATCCGCTACCTACACGCTGTCGGCCAACGTCGAGAACCTGACGCTGACGGGCACGGCCGACATCCACGGCACGGGCAACGGCGTAGCCAACGTCCTGACCGGTAACTCGGGCAACAACGTGCTCGACGGGCTGGGCGGCATCGACACGATGGCTGGTGGCCTCGGCGACGACACCTATGTGGTCGACGTCACGGGCGACGTGGTGGTGGAGGAGGAGGGCGAAGGCACGGATCTGGTGCGATCCTCGGCCAGCTACACGCTGACCGCCAACGTCGAGAACCTGACGCTGACGGGCACGGCCGACATCGACGGCACGGGCAATGACCTGGCCAATGAACTGACCGGCAACGACGGGGCCAACCTGCTCGATGGCGGGGCAGGTGCCGATACGATGGCGGGCGGCCTGGGCGACGACACCTACGTGGTCGATGACGAGGACGACGAGGTGACGGAGGCGGCGGATGCCGGCACCGACACGGTGCAATCGTCCATCTCCTACGTTCTGGGCCTCAACGTCGAGAATCTGACGCTGACCAGTGATGCCATTTACGGCACGGGTAACGATGCTGCGAATACCATCATCGGCAATGCCCAGGACAATGAGCTCGACGGCGGGAGCGGTGACGACATCCTCGAGGGTGGTGATGGCAATGACATCCTCACGGGTGGGATTGGAAACGACACGCTCGACGGCGGTGCTGGCGCGGATCTGCTTCTCGGCGGCAGCGGCAACGACACCTACTTCGTCGACGATGCCGGCGACTTTGTCAGCGAGAGCGGCGGCCCTGGCATTGATGCCGTGTTTGCGTCGATCGACTACGCATTGGTGAGCAACGTCGAGA
The DNA here is from genome assembly GCF_030651995.1 of Reyranella sp. GTDB lineage: Bacteria > Pseudomonadota > Alphaproteobacteria > Reyranellales > Reyranellaceae > Reyranella. Next base: position 74,457 of record NZ_JAUSBN010000007.1, on the reverse strand, counting down.
ACCTGACGCTGACCGGCGATGGCAACATCAACGGCGCCGGCAACGGGTTGGCCAACACCATCAATGGTAACGCCGGGAACAACCAGATCAACGGCGGGGCGGGCAACGACACGTTGACGGGCGGTGACGGAAACGACACGTTCGTCTTCAACACTGCCCTCAACGGCACGACCAATGTCGACCAGATCACCGACTTTGGTGTTGGGAACGATGTGTTCAACCTGGCCCAATCGGTGTTCACGCAGATCAGCGCCGGTGCCCTGGCAGAAAGTGCGTTCCATGTCGGCGCGAGTGCGACCGATGCCGACCAGCGGATCGTCTATGACCAGGCCTCCGGTCACGTCATGTATGACGCGGATGGCAACGGCGGCGGTGCGGCGGTGCAGTTCGCGTCTGTGACCGCAGGTACGCTCCTCACGCACGAAGACTTCTTCATACTCTGAGGTCTCAATGGGGGAGTCGGGGACTGAACCACAGTTCTCCGACTCCCGACTCGCGCCACTGCCAGAGACGGGAAGTGGGTGAATGAAGGGAAGGAGGCCCGCCGGTGACGTTATCCGACGGTCACGCCGTCCGTTCTGCGCGGAGCATCAGGCGATTGGGAAAGCGGCATAATGGAAGAGGGGCTGCACTGAATGTCCAGACTTCGACTTGTTGTGGTCATTCTCGCCACCACTCTGGGAACGGCCAGCGTTCAGGCCCAGTCGGAAGCAACGTCCCAGAAAAGCCCTGGTGGGGTGCTTGCGACGTGCACTTCTCAGCATGAAGCGCAGCCCGGAATATCGGCCGCCGACTTGCTGGGTCGAAACTACGTAGTCAAGGCAGCCGTCCCGGGCGGCGTTTGGCTGCAGAAGAAGAGAGAAGTCTTCTACTGCAATGCCGGCGTCACCAGGGACAACGAAACGATGTGCTGGAAGTTGCGCGTGCCGCTCAAAGGGCAGAACTGCAGGGAAGCACTCGGCCAGACCGTGGCACGGGAAATCCCGAACTAAAACCCGAGGGCCTCGCCTGCCGACAGCTCGCCGCCGATGCCGGGCAGCAGCGAGTTGGGCTCGGGGAGCGCCCGTATCCGGGCTGCTCCCGCCGAATCCTGTCGATGGGTTCAGACAACCCGATTGTCGACCTTGACCACCTTGAACGGCCGTTGGACGCCGTCATGCTCGGTGACGGACACGTATTCGCCAACCACGAACCGGTGGGTGTCGAAGCGGAAGATCGGCTCGTCGTCGTCGTCGCCCGGTTCGTAGGAAAAGGCCCACTTGCCGTCCCGGCGATGGATCAGGTGACCGGTTTCGTCGTCGGCACCCTGCCAGAAGCGGCGCACGGTGCACGCGGCCTTGTGCTTGGTCCAGCCCTCGGCCTGCAGGTGACCCTCCGCATCGAGCGGCGCGACGAACTCATAGCCATGGTTCGAGCTGCCGTTGGGAAACTGGGGCGTGCGGGCCAGTTCGAGGATGATCTTCTTGAGCGGCATGAGTTCTCCTTGGGCGATGGCTCACTATGCCCGTCAGAATTCAACGGCCCATGATCCAGATCAATACCGGCTACCGGCCCTCGGCGGCGTTCCGCTCGGCCTCGTCGAAGGCGGTCTTGATCATGAACCAGCAGAACAGGACACCGAAGAGCGACAGGCCGAGGCCGAAGGCGAGAATACCCGAATCCTTGGCGGCGCCCGCCATCAACAGCCCGACCAAGCCCATCAGGGCAGCCATGATTCCCATGATCCAGTAAGACATCACTTGCTCCTTGTGTCGTCGTCATCGAACAGAATGCGGCCGGCGGCGCCGTCGGGGTCGTCGTACTGCCCGTTGCGCAGCGCCCAGAGGAAGGCGGCGAGCGCGAGCAGGCCGAGTATGAGTGCCGCCGGCACCAGGATGAGCAGACTGTCCATCAGGATCTCCGGCCTTTGGCTCCGCCGGCGCCGAGACGCAGGGCATTGCCGATCACCAGCAGGGAAGACGAGGACATCGCCACGGCCGCGATCAGCGGCGTGACGCTGCCCAGGATCGCCAGCGGCACGGCGCCGAGATTGTAGAGGAGCGCCAAAGTCAAGTTCTGGCGAACCAGCCGGTCGGCGCGGCGCGCTACGTCCAGGATCTCGGCGACCGGCCCGAGCGCATCGCCCTGGAAGACGGCGTCGGCGGCGGACTGGGTGGCCTCGGCCGCGGTGGTTGGCGAGATCGAGGCGTGGGCGGCCGCGAGCGCCGGCGCATCGTTCAACCCGTCGCCCACCATCAGGACGCGCTTGCCCTGCGCGGCAAGGTCGGCGAGGCGCTGCGCCTTTTCCGCCGGCGTGACGCCGGACCGCCACTCGGCGATGCCGGCGGCTGCCGCCGCTTCGGCGACCGCTGCCTGCCGGTCGCCCGACAGGACTTCGACAGCGAGGCCGCTGCGGCGCAGGGCGGCGACCGTCGCACTCGCGTCGGGCCGCAGCCGGTCGGCGAAGGCAAAGCGCACGGGCGAGCGGTGCGGCTGAGAGAGCCAAAGTTCAGACCGTCCGTCATCCGGCGGATTCGCAACCCCGCAGAAGGAGGCCGACCCGAGCCTTACGCCGTCACTCTCCAGTCCCGCACCCGGATGTTCGACGACGCGCGCGGCCGGGATCGCCTCCGGGATAGCCCGCACGAGGGCCCGGGCCAGCGGATGGCGGGAGTTGAGCGCGAGCGAGGCGGCCAGCTGCCGGGCCCCGGGGTCCTCCGGCGCCGCCACGAGCTCGGGTCTGCCGAGAGTGAGCGTGCCGGTCTTGTCGAAGACCACGTGATCGACCTGTGCCAGGCGCTCCAGCGCGGTCGGCGACAGAAGCAGCATGCCGGATCGCAGCAGCCGTGTGCTGGCCACGACCTGGACGACCGGCACCGCCAGAGCCAGCGCGCAGGGGCAGGTGATGATCAGCACGGCCGTGGAGATCAGCAGCGCCCGGTCCCACGCGAGGCCACCCAGCAGGGTCCAGCCGAGGAAGGTCAGCAGGGCCGTCATGTGCACCACGGGCGCATAGGCGCGTGCGACCCGATCGGCGATGGCGACGAAACGCGAGCGGCCGCGCTCCGCGGCCTCGACCAGGCGCACGATCTCCGAGAGCAGGGTATTGTCGGCCGCCGCCGTGACCTTAACGCGCAGGACCGCGCCGAGATTGATCGTGCCGGCGAAGGTCTTGACGCCGGGAAAGGCCGGCTGCGGCAGGCTCTCGCCGGTCACCAGGGACGTATCCAGCGAGGAGACGCCTTCGCTCACGATGCCGTCGGCGCCCAGCCGCTCACCGGCGGCGACCAGCAGCACGTCGCCGGGAACGAGACTGTCGACGCGACGTGACGCCGTGCTGCCATCGGCGCCGACCACCGTCGCGCTGCGGCTGGAGAGCGCCAGCAGCGCATGCACCGCCTGCCGCGCGCGCCCGCGGGCGCGGCGGTCGAGGTAGCGTCCGATCAGCAGGAAGAACAGCAGCGTGATAGCCGAATCAAAATAGGCGTGCTGCTCTCCGGCCCACGCCTCGTGCAGGCTGACGATGCAGGCGAGCGTGACGCCGATCGAAATCGGAACGTCCATGTTGGTGCGCCCGGCACGCAGCGCGTTCAGGGCGGAGCGGAAGAAGGGCCGGCCGGCATAGGCGACCGCCGGCAGGGCAATGGACGCCGACAGCCAGTGAAAAAGCGTCCGCGTGGCATCGCCCATCGAGCCGTCATGGCCCGCCCAGACGCCGACGGAGAGCAACATCACGTTGGCCGCCGCGAAGCCTGCCACTGCCAGGGCGCGCAGCAGCTCGCGGGTCTCGCGATCGTCACCGGCCGCCGCGGCGATGGTGTCGTAGGGCGCCAGCCGGAAGCCCAGGGCTGCGACCAGGCCGGCATGTCCGTTGGCGTCGTCGATCGATCCCTGCCATGCCAGCGAGAGGCGCCGTGTCGAGAGATGGACCCGCGCGCGGGTGACCGTGGGATTGCGCGCCAGCAGGCTCTCGATCAGCCAGACGCAGGCGGCGCAGTCGAGGCCGTCGACCAGAAGCTCCAGCGAGGCGCCCCCGTGCCCGTCGGGCTTGGCATAGGTGGTGAAATCGATTTCGAGCGGTTCAGGCCGGCGGGCACGCGTCTCTTCCAGCCGCCGATAGAAAGCGCCGAGTCCGGCGGCGCCGATGATGGCATGGGCGCTGGCGCAGCCCGGACAACAGAACAGCGTGTCCGTCGCACCCCGCAGCGTCTCTCCACAATGCGCGCATGTCCGCACAGCCGCGGGAGCGGCGACGGACGGCGCGAAGAGGGCCGCGTCGGTCACCTGAGGAACATCCGGCGAGTCTGCGCAAAGCGCTGGCCGCCCTGTTCGACGGAGATATCGACGTCCCAGTTGCCGCGCGCGGGCAGGGCGACATGGCCGGCGTGTCGCCCGATATCGACGGCGGCCATCGCAACGTCCACCACCGCGCCCCTCTCGGCCGGTCGCACCAGCGCCACGGCAACCTGTGCGCCGGCGAGAGGCTGGCCGGCGCGATCGAACACGGCGATCTCGATACTGTCAGTGCCGGGCTGCCAGGTGGGCTCGACCCGCCAGCCGAGCGCATCGCGGGCCTGCTGGGCCGCGATGACCTCGTTGTAGTGCAGGCCGCGGTCGCGCGGCTTCGGCGTGTAGAGGCCGGAGAAGGATCCGACCGCCGCCCCGATCATCGTCGCATTGACGGCGAAGACGATCGCGAACCCCGCGACGAAGAGCCAGGGGATGTAACGGCTGCGCGTGGCATCGGTGGTATTCATGATCCTGTCCTCAACGTCCCGGGCCGACGAAGACGGCGTCGTGCGAGGCACGCCCGTCGCCGGCCTCGTCGCGCACGGTGAAGGTGATGGGCTTCGCGCCCGAGGGCGCGGCGGATGCAGGCACCGTCACGAAGACGCGGAAGGTGCCCACGGTGTCGGGCTGAACTGACAGCGTCGCGGTCGCACCGCTGCCCTCGACGTCTGCGCCGACAAAGCCCAGCTGGGCCGACGGCAGGCCGTCGATCTCGAGATGGACGTGTCGGGGCGTGCGGCGCTTGTTGAGCACCTTGACGGCGTAGGAGTTGCGGATGTCGCCGTTCGACAGGCGTACGAAGTTCGGGTTGCGGTCGCGCTGGACCGTCAGTTCGGTGTCGGCGCGCAGCGCGAAGGCCACCAGCATGACAATGGCGACGATGCCGAGCAGCGCGGCGTAGAGCAGGGTGCGCGGCCGGACGGGCCGCCACGGGACGGGCGCGCTGCGGGCCTCCTTCGCCTGCTGGGCGGCGAGCGTATCCCAGCGGATGAGCCCGGTCGGACGTCCGACTTTTTCCATGGTCTGCGTGCAAGCATCGATACACAGGCCGCAGCCGATGCATTCGATCTGCTGGCCGTCGCGGATGTCGATGCCCGTCGGACAGACGGCGACGCAGAGATTGCAGTCGATGCAGTCGCCGCGGCCGGCCCAGCTGTCGCCGGCCTTATGCTTGCCCCGCGGTTCACCGCGCCACTTCTGATAGGTGACGATGAGGCTCTGCTCGTCGAGCATAGCAGCCTGAAAGCGCGGCCACGGGCACATGTAGGTGCAGACCTGCTCACGCGCCCAGCCGGCCAGGACATAGGTTGTGGCGGTGAACAGGCCGACGAAGGTATAGACTTCCATCGACGCCTCGCCGCGGAAGATCTTCAGCAGCGTGGTCGGGGCATCGACATAGTAGAAGACCCAGGCGCCGCCGGTGGCTGCAGCGATCGCCAGCCAAGCGGCGTGCTTCAGCGTCTTGCGGACGGCCTTGCCCGCCGACATCGGCTGGCGGTCGAGCCGCATGCGTTCGTTCCGGTCGCCCTCGACCATCCGCTCGACCCACATGAAGAGGTCGGTCCAGACAGTCTGCGGGCAGGTGAAGCCGCACCAGACGCGACCGAACAGGGACGAGGCGAAGAACAGGCCGAATGCGCCCAGGATCAGCAAGCCCGTGACGAAGTAGACTTCCTGCGGCCAGATGACGACGTCGAAGAACCAGCCGCGACGATGGTCGAGATCGATCAGGATGGCCTGCGAGGGGGCGCCGGGGCCGCGGTCCCAGCGCAGCCAGGGCACGACATAGTAGAGGCCGAGAAGCACGACCAGCGTGGCCCACTTGATCTGCCGCCACTTCCCGGAGACCGCGCGAGGATAGACCCTGGCGCGCGGGGCATAGAGCGGCGGAGGCTCCGGCGTCGGCGGCCGTGGCGTGGCCGTGTCGGTCTGGCGGGCGGGGGAAGCCATCGTTCGACCTGCATCGCGCCTAGCGGTCGCCGCCCAGCGCGTGGACGTAGACCGCCAGCATCTTCATGGTCGCCTCGTCGAGACGGCCGCTCCACGCCGGCATGCTGCCGTTGCGCGCGTAGAAGATCGAACGGTAGATGGCGTCGCGGCTGCCGCCGTAGAGCCAGATCCCGTCGGCGAGGTTGGGCGCACCCAGCTCCTGGTCGCCCTTGCCGCCGGCCTTGTGACAGGCGACGCACTGCTCCTCGTAGATCTTTGCGCCCTCGGGCGTCGCTTTCGCCTTGCCGGAGAGACTGAGTACGTAGTCCGTCACGGCCGCCACCTGCGCGCCGGTGAGCAACCCGTCGGCGCCGAAGCGCGGCATCATCGACTGGCGGGACTTGTCGTCGCTGTTGCGAATCCCGTGCTCGATGGTGGCGTAGATCTGGTCGATGCTGCCGCCCCAGATCCAGTCGTCGTCCACCAGGTTGGGGAAGCCCGTGCTGCCGCCGCCGCCGGCGCCATGGCACTGCATGCAGTTGGTCTGGAAGGCCGATCGGCCGCCCGCCATGGCGAAGTTGAAGAGTTCCGGATCCTTGCGGATGTCGGCCAGCGATGCTGTGCGGATGCGGTCGACGAAGCTGGCACGCTCCTTCGCCTGGGCACTGAGCTCCTGGCGCAGCTCCGCGCGGCTCGAATAGCCCAGCAGCCCCTGGGTATGGCCCGTGAGCCACGGCCAGGACGGATACAGGGCGCAATAGACGACGGCGAAGACGATGGTGGCGTAGAAGGTGTAGACCCACCATGTCGGCAGCGGCGTGTTCAGCTCCTTAACGCCGTCCCATTCGTGGCCGGTCGTGTTCTGGCCGGAAAGCGTGTCTTTCTCGATCTTGGTTGGCATGGCCAGTCCTTCAGCGGTCGTCGTCGAGGGGGATCTGGGCGTCTTTCTCGAAACGCTTCCGGTTGCGCGGCCGCAGGGCCCAGAAGACGATCACGAGGAAGATGATGACGGCCCAGACCGTCCAGAAAGAGGCGAGGAACTCGTGCAGGCTTTCGAGGGTCATGGCGGGCTCCTCTCTATTGCTTGAGCCGGTCGGGCGGAATGTCGCCGAATTGCACCAGAGTGCCCAGCATCTGCAGGTAGGCGACCAGCGCATCCATCTCGGTGATCGTGCTCGTCTCGCCGTTGAACTTGGCGACGGGCGCGCGGGGATAGCGCTTCTGCATGGCCGTCGGATCGCGGTCCGGATCGACCTGCGCCTCGAGATCGGCGCGCGCGTTGGCGATCATCTCGTCGGTGTAGGGCGTGCCGACGCTGCGCAGCGTGCGGAGATGCTGGGCGATGTCGGAGTAGTCGAGCGGCTTGTTCGCCAGGAAGGGATAGGCCGGCATCACGCTCTCGGGCACGACGGCGCGCGGCGAGACCAGATGGGCGACGTGCCAGTCATTCGAGTAGCGGCCGCCGACGCGCGCGAGATCCGGTCCCGTGCGCTTGGAGCCCCACTGGAAGGGCTTGTCGTACATGCTCTCTGCCGCGAGGCTGTAGTGGCCGTAGCGCTCGACCTCGTCCTTGAAGGGGCGGATCTGCTGGCTGTGACAGAGATAGCAGCCTTCGCGAATGTAGACGTTGCGGCCCATCAACTCGAGCGGCGTGTACGGGCGCATGCCGTCGACGCGCTCGATTGTCGTTTCGACGGTGAACAGCGGGATGATCTGCACCAGGCCGCCGATCGATACCGTGATCAGCGTCAGGACGAGCATCAGGATGACGTTCTTCTCGATCGTCTCGTGGCGAATAAACATTGAAAGCTCCTCTTACGCCGCGAGTGCCGGTTGGTTGTGGGTGGCGAGCGTCTCCGTTTCGGTGCGGATGGTTCGCCACATGTTGTAGGCCATGATCAGCCCGCCGCTCAGGAAGCAGACGCCGCCCAGCAGACGGATCAGGTAGAAGGGATGCATGGCCGCGACGGTCTCGACGAACGAGTACTGGAGGAACCCGAGCTCGTCGTAGGCGCGCCACATCAGGCCCTGCATGATACCACTCACCCACATCGCCGTGATGTAGAGCACGATGCCGATGGTCGCGATCCAGTAGTGCCAGCTGATCATACGCGTTGACCACATGGCCGGACGATTCCACATCTTCGGAACCAGGTAGTAGAGCGTGCCGAACACGATGAAGGCCACCCAGCCCAGCGCGCCGGAATGCACGTGGCCGATCGTCCAGTCGGTGTAATGGCTGAGCGAGTTGACGGCCTTGATGGACATGACCGGTCCCTCGAAGGTCGACATCCCGTAGAAGCCGACGGCGGTCACTGAGAAGCGCAGGCCCGGGTCGGTGCGGAGCTTGTCCCACGCGCCCGACAGCGTCATCAGGCCGTTGATCATGCCGCCCCAGCTCGGCATCCAGAGCATCACCGAGAAGGCCATTCCCAGAGTCTGGGCCCAGTCGGGCAGCGACGTGTAGTGCAGGTGATGCGGGCCGGCCCAGATGTACAGGAACACCAGGGACCAGAAATGGATGATCGACAGCCGGTAGGAGTAGACCGGCCGGTTCGCCGCCTTCGGGATGTAGTAGTACATCATGCCGAGGAAGGCCGCAGTGAGGAAGAAGCCGACGGCGTTGTGGCCGTACCACCACTGGATCATCGCGTCCTGGACGCCCGACCACGCACCGTAGCTCTTCGTACCGGTGATCGAGACCGGCATGGCCAGGTTGTTCACGATGTGCAGCATCGCGATGGTGATGATGAAGGCCAGGTAGAACCAGTTGGCCACGTAGATGTGCGGCTCCTCGCGCTTCATCACCGTGCCGACATAGGCGATCAGATAGGCCACCCACACGATGGTAAGCCACAGGTCGACGAACCATTCGGGCTCGGCGTACTCCTTGCTCTGCGTGATGCCGAACAGATAGCCGAGCGCCGCGGCGACGATGAAGAACTGGTAGCCCAGCAGCACGAACCAAGCGAGCGGCTCGCCGCCGAACAGCCGCGCACGGCAGGTCCTCTGCACCACGTGAAAGGCCGTGCCGATCAGCGCGGTGCCGCCGAAGGCAAAGATCGCGGCGGACGTATGCAGCGGCCGCAGCCGGCCGAACGTCAGATACGGGCTGTCGAAGCTGAGCTGCGGCCAGACGAGCTGGGCGGCGATGACGACGCCGACCAGAAAGGCCGCGATGCCCCAGAACATCGTCAATATGACGGCCGCGCGGATCACGTCCTCGACATAACGTGGCGCCGGGCGCTGGTCGGCTGTCAATACGGCTTGGCTCGGCATGCTCACTCCCCGAATGGTCGGGGGGACACTAGGAGGTGGTGCCGGGTGGTCCCTTGATTTGGGTCAAGGCCGTTGCGCCGATTGGCGGATCAGAATGACGCATGCAACCTGAATGTGAGGCGCCATGAGCGAGACGATTGCGGTGTTTCCGACACCCCGGCCACTGATCCGGCGGGTTCCCGTCGATCGACCCTGGACATGGCTTGTCGCCGGCTGGCGCGACATAGTGGCCGCGCCCGGCGCCAGCCTCGCCTATGGACTCGTGCCGGTGGCCGCCGGCTGGCTGGCCATCGTCCTGATGCTGCGCTTCGATCTGCCCTATCTCGTGCTGCCGCTCAGCGCGGGCTTCTTCTATGTCGGCCCCTTCATCGCCACCGGACTGTACGAGATCAGCCGCCGCATCGAGGCCGGGCAACCCATCGATGGCAAGTCCACCTTGATGGCCTGGCGGCGCAATCCCGAGCAGATCGCGCTCATGGGGGTACTTCTCCTCCTCTTCCATCTGGCCTGGATGAGAATGGCGCAACTCCTGTTCGCCCTCTTCGAATTTCGCACCGTGCCCTCCTGGGACCGCTTTCTCGACCTCGTCTGGACGACCTCGAAGAGCCTGCCGTTCCTCGCACTGGGAGTTGGGCTGGGAGCTTTTCTGGCGGCCATCGCCTTCGCGATCGGTGCCTTCTCCATTCCCTATCTGCTGGACCGGCGGAACTCGAATATATTCGAGGCGATCGCGACCTCAGTGGCCGCGACCCGCCTCAATTTCCGGCCGATGCTCCTGTGGGCCTGCCTGATCGTGTTCCTCACCGGCGTCGGCATGATTCCGGGACTGCTCGGCCTGGTCGTGACCCTGCCGCTGGTCGCCCACGCAACGTGGCACGCCTACCGCGACGTCATCAACTTCGAGCCGGAGCCTGCTCCTGACGCGTAAGAGCGGCAGGGTGGGCTACGTAGACTCCCCTAGGTCAATTCCGTAATTGCCGGCTGGCGCACATCCTCTTAGCCTGCTGTGCAGAGCAGAGGCGCCGCGCGCGGTGAAGGCGTGGGTGCAGGAGCGCGACATGACCAGGCAAGAAAAACGGATGACCTCCGAGGAGTTGGTCCATGACGTCGGGTCCGTTGGACTGTGGCTGTTCGCCGCCATCCTGCTCGTTCTGGCTGCGGCTGCCATTCTCGAGTCCATCGCGACCCGCTGAAGTCTCGATGGTCGGAGCTGTCAGAGCCTCTGGCTCGCCAGGGCGAGCATGACCAGCGCATTGCCGGCGAGGAGCGGCGGGCTGACCCATCGCGCGATCGTCCGCAGATGCCGCCGCATGATCAACCCGCCCCAGCCGACGGCGACGAGCGCCGGCACGGTGCCGAGCGCGAAGCAGGCCATGGCGATGGCTCCCGACACGACCGAGCCGGTACCGGCCGCGGCAGCCAGGGCCGCGTAGAGAAGACCACAGGGCAGGAAGCCCAGGATGACGCCCAGCCCGTACCGCGCGAGCGCGGTGCGCGAGGCGGAAAGCGGGCCGGCGAGACGCGCCAGCACGGTCGTTGCGGGCGCGGCGGCGTTCACGGCCATGCCGAGGGCCTGCGCTGCCAGCAGGCCGGCCGCCACGATCAGCAGGATGGCCGACAGCCAGCTGAACATCTCGAGGGAGGCAAAGACCGCCGTCGCGCCTCCGGCCACGGCTCCCAGCGCTGTGTAGGTGGTGAATCGGCCGAGATGGTAGGGCACGAGCAGGGCGCCGGTCAGCCGGTGCCATTCGCCATAGGAGCGATTCCCCGGCTGCTCGACCGAGGCCATCACCTGGCCCAGCACGAAGGGACCGCACATGCCCACGCAATGCACGAGGCTGCCGGCAAGGCCGGCCAGGAGCAGCGCCGCCGGCAGGCCGAGCGGCATCGATGCGGCGGCCATGAGGCCGTCGCCGCACATCGCGAAGAAACGGGAAATGATGTCCATCGACGGCAATGGACCATGATTTTCCCAGGCCGCGATTGACCTGCGTCAAGGTCGCGCGCTTCGCGGCCCGGCACGATCGACGGACCTTCAGGAGGATGCCCATGGCCTACAAGACGATTCTCGTTCATTGCGATGCCAGCCCCAAGGTTGGCCAGAGGCTGACCGTGGCGGCGGAACTGGCGGAGCGCTATGGCGCCCATCTGGTCGGTATGCATGCCCGTCCGCCGCTCGAAGCGCCGATCTTCTTCGAAGGCGGTGTCGCCATGGACTCGCTTTTTGCCAGCTACGAAGCCAGCGCCGACGCCGACCAGGCCGCCGCGCTCGCGGCCTTCCAGAAGGCGGTCAAGGAGCGCCGCGTCCCGTCGCACGAATGGCGCGTGACGGACGGGTTCATCGATTCCGAGCTCGTCATCCAGGCGCGATACACTGATCTTCTCGTCCTTGGTCAGACGGACCCGGATGCCCAGACGCCGACTCCCTCGGACCTGCCCGAAGCCGTCGTCCTGGCAAGCGGCCGGCCGACCCTCGTCGTGCCGCATATCGGCGTGCGCGCGCCGGTCGGCGAGTCCGTGCTGCTCTGCTGGAACGCCAGCCGCGAAAGCGCTCGGGCGGCGGCCGATGCCCTGCCGTTCCTGCGGATGGCGAAGAAGGTCGTCATTCTCGTGGTCGATCCGCGCACGTCTCCGGACGGCCACGGTGCCGAGCCGGGCGCCGATGTGGCGCTCTGGCTCACCCGTCACGGTGTCAAGGTCACGGTGCAGCGCGATGTCGCCGCCGACAGCGACGTGGGCGCCATCATCCTGTCGCGCGCCGCGGATATCGGCAGCGACCTCATCGTCATGGGCGTCTACGGCCATTCGCGGGTGCGCGAGATGGTGCTGGGCGGCGTGAGTCGCACGCTCCTCTCCAGCATGACCATCCCCGTGCTGATCTCGCACTGATGGACGCTACCACCATCGCGGCCTACGACCGGTCGGTTCCTCGGTACACGAGCTATCCGACGGCCGCCCAGTTCCACGGCGCCGTGGGGGCCGTGCAGCACAAGGACTGGCTCGCGGACCTCGGGCGAGACTGTTCGACGGTCTATCTCCACGTGCCCTTCTGCGCGCGCCTGTGCTGGTACTGTGCCTGCCACACGGCGGCAATGAACCGTTCGGAATCGCTTGGCGCCTACGCCCGCGCCCTTGCCAAGGAGATCGATCTCGTCGCCGAGGCTGTGCCGGGAATGATGGTCGGCCAGATCCAGTGGGGCGGCGGTACGCCCTCCCAGCTGGGGACGGCGAACATCGCGGCGGTGGCGAAGCGGCTGGCCGCGCGCTTCGACAGGCGCAGCGGCTCTGAAACCTCGATGGAGGTGGATCCGCGCTTCTGTGACGAAGAGTTCGTTGCGACGATGCGGGAGATCGGCGTCGACCGCGTGAGCTTCGGTGTGCAGGATTTCGACATCGACGTGCAGAAAGCGATCAACCGATTGCAGTCGGTCGACGATACGGCCACGGCCATCGCGAGAATTCGCGCCGCCGGCATCGCCCGCATCAATATCGACCTTGTCTATGGCCTGCCGAAGCAGACGCCGGAGACACTTGCCCGCACGCTCGACGCCGCGCTCACACTGTCGCCGGACCGCTTTGCCGTGTTCGCCTACGCGCATGTCCCCTGGATGAAAGCGCGTCAGCGCCTGATCGACACGGAGAGCCTGCCGGGGGCAGAGGCGCGCGCCGCCATGGCGAATCTCGTGGCGGAACGCCTGGTCGAGGGCGGCTACACGCGGATCGGCCTGGATCACTATGCGCGACCGAACGACCCGCTCTCGACGGCGGCGGAACGCGGCCGGCTGCGCCGCAGTTTCCAGGGCTATGTCGCGGTCGACCAGCCATCCGTCGTTGGGCTGGGCGCTTCGGCGATTTCGAGCCTGCCCCGCGGCCATACCCAGAACATCGCCGATCCGGGACGCTACCAGTCGCTGATCGAGGCGGGCTGCTTCGCCTCGGCGCGGGGCCTGGAGTTCACCGCGGCGGACCGGCTGCGCGGCGAGATCATCGAGAGATTGATGTGCAGCTTCTCGGTCGATCTGGATGACGTCTGCCGCCGGCATGGCGCCTCGACCCAATCGTTCATTTCCGAGGTGACCGGGCTTCCCAAGCTTGTCAGCGACGGGCTCGTCCAGCGCGACGGCGAGTCACTGCACGTCACCGAGCGCGGACGTCCGCTGGTGCGTTTCGTCTGCGCTGCTTTCGATACCCACCTCGGCCATGTCGACGGCCGGCATTCCCGCGGGATTTGAAGAAGGAACTGTCATGAGCACTTACCAAATGGTCTCCCGCCACGTCGAGGCAGCGCTGGCCGAGGCATCGAAGGAGGGCATTGCCGACGACGTGGTCGCGCGCTGCCTGCTCTCCGAGGCCATTCGCATCTTCCGGTCGGGCCGGCCGATCGACGACATCGCGGCGGAGCTGACGGCAGCGATCGACAATCTCGACGAGGATGCGCCGCTCTCCTTCATCCGACCCTGATTGAGGTGACCCCGGCACTTGGGTGCGTGCTATAAGGCACCCGTCATGGTGATGCGCCGATGAGCCGGATGCCCCGATGAGCGAACCGTCGATCGCGCTTGCGCTCGAGGCGGCGGAAGCGCGCCTGCGGTCCATCCTGCAGACCGTGCCCGACGCCATGATCATCATCGACGAGCGGGGCCGCATCGAATCGCTCAGCACGACCGCGGAGCGCCTGTTCGGCTACCGGGCGGAAGAAGCATGCGGCCACAATGTCAGCCTCCTGATGCCGTCGCCCTATCGCGAGCAGCACGACGCCTATATCGGGCGCTATCTCGAGACCGGCGAGCGCCGGATCATCGGAATCGGCCGCATCGTGGTGGGGCAGCGCAAGGACGGAACGACGTTCCCGATGCATCTCACGGTCGGCGAGCTCCGCGCCGGCGACCGCCACCACTTCACCGGATTCATCCGTGACCTGACCGACCAGCAGCTCACCGAGGGCCGGCTGAAGGAGCTGCAATCGGAAGTGACCCACATGTCGCGGTTCACGGCGCTCGGCGAGATGGCCTCGACACTCGCGCACGAGATCAACCAGCCGCTGACCGCCATCAGCAACTATCTCAAGGGCTCGCGCCGCCTGCTGGAACGGATGGAGGGCGAGAATGTCGAGATGCTTCGCGATGCGGTCTCCAAAGCCGCCGACCAGGCCCTGCGGGCCGGACAGATCATCCGTCGCCTGCGCGAATTCGTGGCGCGCGGGGAGAGCGAGCGGCGGATCGAGAGTCTTCCGAAACTGATCGAGGATGCCAGCACGCTCGCGCTCGTCGGTACGAGGGAACACGGCATTGCGGTCACGTTCAGGCTCGATCCCGACGCCGATCTTGTCCTGGCCGACCGGATCCAGATCCAGCAGGTGCTCGTCAACCTGATGCGCAACGCCATAGACGTGATGAGCGAGGGCGGTGCGGTCCGCCGGCTCGACATCGCCACCGCGGGTGGGCCCGATGAACAGGTCGAGGTGACCGTCGCCGACACCGGGTCGGGTCTTGCGCCAGAGGTGGCGAGGCAGCTCTTCCAACCCTTCGTCACGACAAAGCGCAAGGGCATGGGGCTCGGCCTGTCGATCTGCCGTACGATCGTCGAGGCGCATGGCGGCAAGATCTGGGTGGAATCGCCTCCGGAGGGCGGCACGATCTTCCACTTCACCCTGCGCGCGGCGCCACACGATCGGGAGAACGAGGATGCCTAGCCAGGTCGTTCACGTGATCGACGATGATGTCGACGTCCGGCAGTCGCTCGCCTTCCTGCTCAGCACGGCCGGCCTCGCTGTGCGCGTGCACGAGTCCGCGGTCGCGTTCCTGAAAGCCCTGCCGGATGCTCAGCCAGGTTGCGTGGTCACCGATATCCGCATGCCCGAGATGGACGGGCTGGAGCTGCAGCGTCGTCTTGTCGACCTGAATGCCGGCTTTCCCGTGATCGTCATGACGGGCCACGGCGACGTGCCCATGGCAGTGGAGGCCATGAAGGCCGGGGCCGTCGACTTCATCGAAAAGCCGTTCGACGACGAAACCCTTCTCTCCGCGATCAGATCTGCCCTCGACAGCCATTCCCGCAACCGCGAGCGCGAGGACCGCATCGTGGCGATCCGCAAGCGCCTGGACGCCCTGTCCGGTCGGGAACGCGACGTCCTGCGGGGGCTCGCCGCTGGCAAGGCGAACAAGGTGATCGCTTACGACCTCGGCATCAGCGCCCGCACGGTCGAGGTCTATCGCGCGAACGTGATGACCAAGATGCAGGCCGACAGCCTTTCCGAATTGGTCCGCATGGTCCTCCTGGCCGAGGGAGACTCCTAGAATTTGCGCTGGATCAACGCGGTTCCGCGCCCCGCGGGCGACTTTGCTGCATGTCGAAGGCTCCCGATGTCATTCTGCTCGTCGACGACGATGCGGCCGTGCGCAACGCCCTCAAGTTCTCGCTCGAGATGGAGGGGTTCAGCGTCCGGCTCTATCCGACCCCGGAGGCCCTTCTGGCCGAGACCGACCTGCCGGCTGACGGATGCCTCGTCATCGACTACCGGATGCCCGAGATCGACGGGCTCGAACTCGTGGAGCGGCTGCGGAACCGGGGCGTTGCCTTGCCTGTCCTCCTGATCAGCGGCCGGGTGACCCGGTCCCTGCGCGACCGGGCGTCCGGTCTGGGGATCAGGGACGTACTGGAGAAGCCGCTCTCCGATCTGGTCGGCAGCATCAGGCGAGTCCTGGATGACGGGCCCTGACAACCATGCGCCGATGCCAGCGACGATCCTCGGCTTCGTTCTCCGCTCGTCGGGGCGCCATCAGGCAGCCCTGGCCGTCCTGTCGGTCCTCGTCTTCCTGCTGAGCGCTGTTCCCCTGGAGCTGCAGCGTCGTGTGATCAATGTCCTGGTAGACCGCGGCGCCTTCGAGACCGTGCTGTGGCTGGCCGCCGCTTATGTCGGCGTCGTGCTTTCCGAGCAGGCCTTGAAGCTCTGCCTCAACGTGTATCGCGGATGGGTCGCCGAGGATTCGGTGCGCCGCCTGCGCAGCCTGGTCGGAGAATATGCCGACCGGGCCAGGCGGGACGTCAGCGGCGAGGAAGCCGGCATCGAGATTTCCATGGTGCTCGAGGAGGCCGAACCGATCGGCGGCTTCACCGGCGTCAGCCTGTCCGAGCCGCTGCTGCAGGGCGGCGTGCTGGCGAGCGTCATCGTCTACATGCTCTATCTCGACTGGCGCATGGCGCTTCTGGGCCTCGTCTTCTTCCTGCCGCAGGTCTTCTTCGTTCCTCTTCTGCAACGTGCCATCAACCGGCGCGCCCAGTCGCGCATCCTGGTCAAGCGCGGCATCAGCGGCGGGCTGGTGAGCCGCATCGCAGGTCGCGGGGGCCCGGGCGGGCGCATCGGCTGGGGCTGGACGCAGGACCCGATCGAGCGCGTGTTCACGCTGAACATGGGCATCTACAGGATCAAGTTCACGATGAACCTGCTGATGAACATGATGCATCACCTGGCCGTGGCCTCCGCGCTTTGTTTCGGCGGCTGGCAGGTCCTGCAAGGAACGATCGAGGTGGGAACCGTGGTCGCGGTGGTGGCGGGGCTCGGAAAGCTCAACGACCCCTGGGGAGACATCGTGAACTGGGCCCGCGAACTGGCCGTCGTCGGGGTCAAATACCGGCTGTTCGCGGGTGTTCTGGAGGACCTCGTGACCCCGGCCGACGGCCAGCGGCCTACGTAGAATCCCTTAGTTCAAGACCCAAATGGTCGGCCGCCCGCCCGGGCCCTATCCCTGTGTCCGTCAAAGACACCCAGTCGGGAGCCAGCCATGCATACGAATTCAGCGATTTCTGCCCGTATTCCTGCTGCCGTCGCCCTGCGTGGAGCTGCCAACATGCAGCCTGCCGGTACTCCGACGGCGGGCCAGCCGCGGATGCTGGCGAAAGGCGAGGAGCTGTTCGCCGAAGGCGATCCGGCGGACTATTTTTACAAGGTGGTGTCGGGCTCGATCCGGACCTGCAAGCTGCTGAGCGACGGTCGCCGGCAGATCGATGCCTTCCACCTGCCGGGCGACATCTTCGGCCTGGAAGCCGGGGCCGAGCACCGCTTCACGGCCGAAGCGCTGGGCGACGCCACCCTCGTGGCCTTCCGCCGCTCTCGCCTTGCCGAACTCACGGCCGCCGATCCGGCCTTTGCCAACCAGGTGCTCGCGTCGATGATGAAGTGCCTCGGCCGCGCCCAGGACCACATGCTTCTGCTCGGTCGCAAGACCGCCCAGGAGAAGATCGCGACCTTCCTGCTCGACATGGCCAAGCGCATTTCCAGTGACGACGAGCATGTCGAGCTGCCGATGCAGCGTTCCGACATCGCCGACCATCTCGGCCTTACGATCGAGACGGTGTCGCGGACGCTGACCTGTTTCGCACGCCAGGGCCTGATCCGCCTGCAGGCCGGCAGCCGGTCGGTCGATCTGTGCAACATGGCCGCCTTGCGCAAGCTCGACGCCTGATCCGGACGACCGGGAATCGCGGAGCGACCTGCCCTCCGCGGTTCCTCCAGGAAATTCAGCCCGTCATTTTCTTTCACCGGTCAGCGATTGGCTGGCCGCTTCACGACGGTCGCGGCTTTCGGCTGGTGCGACCGCAGGTACTGCGCGGTCGCCGAGGCCACGGAAACGCCCAGCAGCATGAACGAGCCGCAGGCGAGCAGCAGGAAGTAGATCGGGATATCGCTCATCGCACCCTCCTTGCCTGCGCGATGCTCAGTGAGAAACGGCCCCGACCGGGGCGTTGGGCCGCAGTCGATCGATCGCCTTGAACGACCGCCGCGCGTAGGCGAGCAGCTCTCCGTCGGTCGGGTGATCCATCGCCTCGACACCGACGAGGGTCTTCTTGACGTGCGGCAGATGTTTGTCGAGATGCCGGACGAGGTCCTGCTTGGCCTGCGCCGGGCCGACCAGAAGCCACTCCTCGGTGCCGCGGACAGCATCGACGATATGATCGAGGAAGCTCACGTCGAGAGCCGCGTGGCCCGCGCCGATGACGCCTGCCTTGTGGTGTACCTTGCGGAACGGGCTGTGGGCCTTGATGGTCTCGCGCTCCACATCGTCGGCGTTGAAGCGGAACACGTGGGCTTCCTTGCTGTCCATCCAGACGATGGCGTGACTGTGAGTCATGATTTCTCCCGGTGATAATGTGGCGATATCCTGCGTCGGCGTGCGCGGCGACGCGTTGATTCAGGTCAATCGTTGGACGATGTCGGGTCAGACGACTGCCGGCGCGCTGCGACAGCGCGCAATTCGCTCATTCCTTTTCCGGTCCGCGGATCCACGACGTGCAGCCCGTTACAGGCGAGGCAGTGCTGCCCGACGAACGCGGGCAGGGGACCCGTGCCGCCTTCGTAGCGGCCCTGGACATTGTAGCCCGTGGTCGGGCAGCGGAAGACGAACGTGCGCACGATGTCATTTTGTCTCCGCACCCTCGATGCGCTTTGACTCAGGTCAAAGCGGAACCGGCCTTCGCCGATGATCTTTCCCGTAGAGGGGAATTCTCATGACCAAGTGCACTTCCAAGGACAGGTTCGGCTACCTCGGGACGGAGGCTGCAGCTCTGCGTGAACATCTCGACCAGGCGTCCGCCGCCATTGCCCGTGCCGCGCAGAGCGAGGGTACGGAGGCCGCCACCGCGGCGGCTGAAGCGGCGCGGGAACTGCTGGCGCGCGCGGCCCTGCTGGCCGACGAATGGGTCGACAAGGCGAAGGGCGCGGCGCAAGCGGTGGATGCGGGGCAGGAAGGACTTGCCGACATCGTCCGGCGCAAGCCGCTCGCCGCCCTCGGGCTGGCCACAGCCGCCGGCTTCGTGCTGGCGCTGCTCGTGCGGCGCAAATGAGCGTTGCGTCGGAAACCGGAACCTTGCTGGTCGCCCTGGTCCGGTCGGCCGCGACCCTGGGCGCCGGCGTCCTCGTCGCGTCCGGGCGGCGCCTCGCGGCCACCGTGGCGGCCTACGTTCTGGTCGGCTTGCTGCTGGCCGTCAGCCTCGCTTTCCTGACCCTGTCGGCCTATCGTGCGATCATGGTGTCGGTTGGCGATGTCTATGCCCCCCTGATCGTCGGCTGCTTTTACCTGGTCGCGGGCCTGACCGCGGCGCTGGTCGCTCAGATGCGCCGTCGCTAGGGTTCATGCTCAAGGTCCGCAAGCTCGGGATCGACGCCTGCCAGGAGACCGTCGCCTTCCTCGCACGCCGCTGCGAGCCTTATCGCGCTCAGGAGTTCGTGGCTCTTGCCCGGATCGAGATCTGGGGTGGCGGCCGCCGCATCGTCGCCACGTTGAACATCGTCGACGACGAGTCGATCATGGCGACCGACGAGCTCGGCCTGTCGGAACTCGCCTATCGCCAGCTCGGCCTTCCCGAGGGAACGGCGGTCGAGATCGCCCAGGCGGGACCGCCTCCCAGCCTCGACCATGTCCGTGCCAAGATCGACGGTGCCGAGCTCGGTCCTGCCGCCTATCAGGAAATCGCGCGTGACCTCGCCGCGCATCGCTATTCAAAGATGGAGATCGCGGCCTTCCTGATCGCCGGCGCACGCTTCACGACGGCACCCGAGGTGCTCTCGATGACCCGGGCGATGGCGGCCGTCGGGGGCCGCTTGTCCTGGCCCATCGACATGGTCGTGGACAAGCACTGCATCGGCGGCATCCCGGGAAACCGGACCTCCATGATCGTCGTCCCGATCGTGGCCGCGCACGGCCTCACCATTCCCAAGACGTCGTCGCGCGCGATCACCTCGCCGGCCGGTACTGCCGACACGATGGAAGTGCTGGCGAGGGTCGATGTCGGTTCCGACGAGATGCACGAGATTGTGGCCGCCGAGAAAGGCTGCCTGGTGTGGGGTGGCCACGCCAACCTCTCTCCGGCAGACGATGTCCTGATATCGGTCGAACGGCCGCTGGCGATCGACACGCCCGAACAGATGGTCGCCTCGATCCTGTCGAAGAAGCTGGCGGCGGGATCCACGCATCTCGTCCTCGATCTGCCGGTCGGACCCACGGCGAAACTGCGGGACCGCGAGCGATTCGTCAGGCTGCGCAAGCTCTTCGAGTACGTGTCGGACCAGGTCGGAATCAATACGACCGTCCTGGCGACCGACGGCAGCCAGCCGATTGGCCGCGGCATCGGCCCGTGGCTCGAGGCCCGCGACGTCATGCAGGTGCTGGAGCGACATCCCGATGCGCCGCGCGACCTGGAGGAGCGGGCCGTGTTGCTGGCCGGCCACGTGCTCGAGTTCGATCCTGCGCTGCGCGGCGGCCAGGGGATCGTGCGGGCCCGCGAGCTGCTCCACAGCGGCGCGGCGCTCGCGAAGATGCGACGGCTGATCGCGGCCCAGGGGGCTCCCCCGCAGGCGACCAGCCTCGGCACGCTCACCCATGACGTACCGGCCACCGAGGACGGGGTCGTGACGGCGATCGACTGCCTCCGCCTGGCGCGCGTCGCCCGTCTTGCCGGTGCGCCGATGGACAAGGGTGCGGGCGTCGATCTGTTCAAGCGCATCGGCGATCCCGTGGAGCGGGGCGAGCCGCTCTACCGGATCCATGCCGCCTTCGAGGCCGACTTCCGCTTCGCCACCCAGCTCGCCGCTGCCGAGGATGGCATGACGATCGGGCGGCGCGCATGACCCTGTCGCTGCACATCCATGGCGCCGCCGGCACCGTCACGGGATCCTGCCACCGACTGGTGACGCCGCGCGGGACGCTTCTGGTCGATTGCGGCCTGTTCCAGGGGCCGAAGTCGTTGCGTGCCCTGAACTATCGGGCGTTTCCCTTCGCGCCGGCGGAGATCGCCGCGGTGCTGCTCACGCATGCCCATATCGATCACAGCGGCCTCTTTCCCAAGCTGACCCTCGCAGGATTCCAGGGGCGGGCCTTCGCCACCGAAGCGACGCGCGACCTGCTTCGGTGGCTGCTGCCCGACGCGGGCGCCATCCAGGAAAACGACGTCGAACGCCTCAATCGCCGCAACGCCCGCCGGGCCGAGCCCGAGGTCGTGCCGATCTATACGAGGGCCGACGCCGAGGCGTCGCTCTCCTTCATCGACGCGCAGCCCTACGATCGCTGGTTCGAACCGCTGCCCGGCGTGCGGGCCCGCATGCGCAATGCCGGCCACATCCTTGGCAGCGCCTTCATCGAGATCGAGGTCGACGCCGAACCGCGTCCGCTGCGGCTCGTCTTCTCCGGCGATGTCGGGCCCCTCGACAAGGCCCTGCAGCCCGATCCCGCGCTGCCCGGGGGTGCTGACGTGGCGTTGGTCGAGTCCACCTACGGCAACCGGTCTCGCGAGCCCCTCTCCGAGGTCAGCCGCAGGGCCGTCCTGGGCCGCGAACTGGAGACCGCCCTGTCCGCCGGCGGCAATGTCGTCGTGCCGGTCTTCGCGGTCGAGCGTACGCAGGAAATCCTGGAGGATATCGCGGAGCTGAAGCGCGGCGGGAAACTAAAGGGCGCGCAGGTCTTCCTCGATTCGCCGCTGGCCGGCCGGACCACGGAAGTGTTCCGGACTCATCGCCACTCCCTGAGCCGGTCGGAGGGCGGACATGCCTTCAGCGGCGGCGAGTTCCGGTTGAGCGAGACCGTCGATCAGAGCCGTGCGATCGGGCGTATCCACGGCGGCGCGATCATCCTGGCCGGTTCCGGAATGTGCGATGCCGGGCGGGTCAAGCATCATCTCAAGGACAATCTCTGGCGCACGGATTCCACCATTCTCTTCGTCGGATACCAGGCGCCCGGCACGCTGGGGGCGCTGATCCGCGGTGGTGCCGCGCAGGTGCGCATCCACGGCGAGGAAATAGGAGTCCGGGCGCGCATCCGGTCGATCGGTTCCTATTCGGGTCATGCCGATCGCGAGGAGCTGGTCGCCTGGTGCAGGCCGATGCTGGACGGTCTCGGTTCCCTCATGCTCGTACACGGGGAGCCCGAGGGGATCGATGGTCTCTCCGACGCGCTCGTGGCGGCCGGTGTCGACCGACGCTGCATCGTCGCCCCGACCCTCGACGAGAATTTCGTGTTCGTCCATCGCGACGGGCGCTGGAGAGCGACACCCGAGGCGGACGGAATGCCGCGTCTCCCGCCCGAGGCCGCGAACGCGCGGCGCGACTGGCACAACGACTATGCGCAGATGCTGCTGGATATCCGCGGAGCCCTGCAAGCCGCTCCCGACGATGCCGCGCGGCACAGGCTCCTGCAACAGCTGCGCCGCGTGCTGGGCAATAGCAGCCGATAGAAGCCGAAGGCAGAAACAGGACACGCCCGGAACCGCCCGGGCGCATCCTGCTGCGAGTTCGTCGGGTGTTTACTTGGCCGCCTTGAGCGTGACCTCGGCCAGTCCAGCGGCGACGTTGAGGCCCACATTGCCCTCGACGCTGACCGGTTGCAGGCTGACCTGCTTGTTGCCGCCGCCGATCAGGACATTGGCGCCCGCGCCCACGCCGACCGAGGCACTGGCCGTCGGACCGACATAGTCGCCCGCGAGGGCACCCTTCGCGACCTGGCCGGGGGCGAAGACCAGCCACACGACGTGGCCCTGCTTGGTGAAGCCGAGATCGACGCCGTACTTCTTGATGGTGCCCGTGTAGTGGTCCGCGGTGCCGTCGGTCTTGGCGAGGATGCAGTCGAGATCCTTCGAGGATCCAAACACGAATCCGACTCCTCCGGTGACCGTGCAGGTCAGCGAACCGACATTCACGCCTTTGGGAGCCGACTGCGCTTGCGCCCCAAGACCGAAGGGAAGAATGGAGAGCGCTGCCGTGAGGGCAGCAGCATACATGTTCATCGCTTGTCTCCTGGGCAGGCGGAAAGGGCTCCGCAGTCTTCAAGCTAGGGCGACGACTCTGAAGGAGCGTTGATCTGCATCAAGCCCCTCGACGTTGATGCAGATCAACGGAGCGGGCTCCCTTTGCGCCTACAGTTGCCTCGGATGCGGAGGGTGAGATGAACGACATGCACACGGACAAGCTGCCGAGCGTGGAGTCACTGCCGGCGAGCAACATGTGGAATTCGGCACTATCGACCTATGCCGACTGCTTCGAGGAATGGGCGGCGGCCGGTACGGCCTGGCAGAGCGAGGTTTCGCAGTTCGCCGAGCGGCGCCTCAAGGACAATCTTTCGACCTGGCTGACGCTGCTGTCGGCGCGAGACGCCGCGAGCGTGTGGCAGGCTCAGGGCGCCTGGAGCGTTCGTGCCGCCGAAGACTATTCCGAGGAAGCCAAGCGACTGGCTGAGCTGGTCACCAGCGTGACCCTTTCCGGCGCGACGCCCGAGGCCCAGCAGACGACCCAGCTTCTGGGATAAGGCCGTATCGCGAAGCCGCCGTTCACGCGAGCTAACGAAGGCTCAAAATGTAGTCCACCAAGGCCTGACGCTCCCGATTGCTGAGCGAGAAGTCGGGCATGCGCGTGTGTCCCGTCGAGAGATAGGCCTTGAGCTGCTCGGCGTTGGCCGTGGGCTTGGCCGCGATGGCGGAGAAGCTCGGAATGCCATTTGCGCTGGCGGTCTTGGGCGCGGGCTCGACGATGTGGCAGGCCATGCACCAGCGCTGGGCCAGGGCCGCGCCATAGCCGGGGCCTTGCGCCGCCGCAGGCAGTGGCAGGAGAACGAGCAGCAGGGCGACTAGTCGCTTCATAGACTCCTCCATGATCCAAAGGGCGTGACGATCGGGCCCGCTCAGGAACGCCGCATGGCCCGGAAAAGCGCGATCCCGACGACCAGCACCAACAGCGCCGGAATCAGCCCCATCAAGGCGACCTCGAGGGGGTCCCTCGATGAGCGCGACAGGAAGGCGAGCCACGTCCGCTCCGTCTGGCACAACAGGCGGCCGTCGACCTGGCGAACGCACGACATGTTAATGAAGAGCATCCAGCCGATCCACGACATGGCGCTGCCGACCAGCCACAGCGTGATCAATGCCCGTCCGGAGCCCATTTCAGTCGTTCCTCCCCGATCGTTCGGCTTCAGGTGGTGAAGTCGACACGGCACACTGACTCCCTAGACCAGGATCGTCTCGGCGGCCAGTTCATTGGAGTTTCGCTCCGGGCGCCTTGTTCCAGATCAAACAGGCACCCGCGCTGACTTGATCTGGATCACGGCCTCATGTGGCTTTTCCCAGTTGACTCACTTCATCGTCGAGTGCGGCAATATCCATTGCCGTCGGCTGAGTCTTTCTGGAAAGCGTCGCATGAACCAACTGCCGGGTCAGATCACCACGGGCTCGGATGGAGAGGCCTTCGAGGACGTGGCGTCCGATTACAGCCGCCTGCTGTTGCTGCGCGGCGTGGCGGCCCTGCTCTTTGCGTTTCTCGTCTTCTTCTGGCCCAGGCTCACCATTACCGGTCTGGCGATGCTCTGGGGTGGCTATTCCCTTGTCGACGGTGTTCTAGCCCTGGTTGCCGCGATCCGCGGGAGGAGTGGTGCACCGCGGCTCTGGCTGGGCCTGATCGGATCGGCCGGGCTGGTCTGTGCCGGTGGCACGCTGTTTGCGCTCGACGACGTCACCGCGCATCTGGTCGGGATCATCTCCATCTGGGCGATCACGATCGGGGCGATGCAGGTCTGGGCTGCGCTCGAGCTGCGCAAGGCGGTTGATGGCAATTGGATATTGGTGCTCGATGGACTGGGCGCGCTTCTGTTCGGGCTGGCTTTGGCCTTCTGGCCGAACCTTCGGGCGGAGGCCTTGCTCTGGTTGGTCGGATGGTTCGCGGCGGCGGTTGGCAGCCTGCTCGTGAGCGTAGGCTATTGGTTGCGCCGGACGACACCGTAGCGATCGCTACTCCCCAGGCGCGATCCCGCGCCTGGCCATGTGTTCGGCGATGTCCGGCTTGATCGATGCCGCCGCCGCGACGTCCCCGTCACCGCCTCGCGCATCTCCCTTCATGCGCCTGGCCACGCCCCGGCCGAACAACGCGTAGGGATTTTCAGGCTGGGTCTTGAGCAGCGCCGTGTAGTCCGCGATGGCGTCGTCGTAACGCTTCAGCTTCAGGTAGGTGATGGCGCGGGACGCATAGGCGGCGGGATACTTGCGCTTGATGCGAAGAGCCTCGTTGCAGTCCGACAGGGCCTGTTCGAGTTCTCCCAGGACGGCCTTTGCAAAGCACCGGTTTCCAAGGGCGACCGGGCTCGAGGGATTGATCCGGATGGCCTGATCGAAGTCGTCGACCGCCAACCTGTAGCGTTCCAGGGCGATATAGGTCGTGCCCCGACTGTTGAACGCCTCCGCGTCCTGCGGATTGGTCTCGACGGCCCGGGCGTAATCCTCCAGAGCCTGTTCGTACTGGCCCTTGTCGTCGTAGGCGTTGCCACGATTCTTGTAGGCCGTTGCCAGGTCGTTCCTGTCGACCAGCCCTCGCGAGATGACGGCCGTGCAGCTGATGATCAACTGTTCGGATGCGGCATCCTCGTAGCACTTCCGATAGAACGCCTCGTAGCCTTGCGCGTGCGGTGCCTCGGCGGCCGCGGTGCAAAGCGCGCCCGACAGGATCGACAGGAGGGCCCATTGCCTGATCATGCCCTGATCTACCAGCGCTCGCCCGGCGCAACATGATCCAGATCAAGGATCGACCGAGTGGGGCAACATGGCTTGAGGCATATCAATTCTCCGACCGTCCCTCGCGCTTACCGTGCGGACGAACAACGGAGGAACCCATGCCAAAGATGATGGCGGCTGTGTTTGCCGAGCCGGGCCGGATCGTCCTTGAGTCGCGACCGGTGCCCGATGTCGGTCCCCTGGATGCGCTGGTGCGGATCAGCACGACGACGATCTGCGGCACCGACGTGCACATCCTTCGCGGGGAATACCCCGTCGCCAAGGGGTTGATCGTCGGCCACGAGCCGGTCGGGATTATCGAGAAGCTCGGATCGCAGGTCCAAGGCTACAAGGAAGGCCAGCGCGTGATCGCCGGCGCCATCACCCCGAGCGGTCACAGCTACGCCTGTCTCTGCGGCGCGCATTCGCAGGACGGACCGGGCACGCGGCATGGCTTCAGGCCGGCGGGCGGCTGGCGCTTCGGCAACACGATCGACGGCTGCCAGGCCGAGTTCGTCCTCGTGCCGGATGCGATGACCAATCTCGCGCCGGTCCCGTCGAACCTTACCGACGAGCAGGTGCTGATGTGTCCCGACATCATGTCGACGGGCTTCGCCGGCGCCGAGAGCGGCAGCGTCCGCATCGGCGACATCGTGGCGGTCTTCGCTCTCGGTCCGATCGGCCTCTGCGCCGCGTTGGGCGCCCGGCTGATGGGCGCCACCACGGTGATCGGCGTCGACACGGTGCCGGAACGGCTGGCTGTCGCGCGCAAGCTGGGGATCGACCATGTCGTCGATTTCAAGAAGGGCGATCCGGTGGCGGCGATCCGCGAACTCACGGCCGGCCGCGGCGTCGACGTCGCGATCGAGGCGCTGGGGACGCAGCAGACCTTCGAGAACGCGCTTCGCGTTCTGCGGCCGGGCGGTACGCTCTCGAGCCTCGGCGTCTATTCGTCCGACCTGCGCATCCCGCTCGATGCCTTCACGGCGGGCCTGGGCGACAACAAGATCGTCACGTCGCTCTGTCCGGGAGGGAAGGAGCGCATGCGGCGGCTGATGAACGTCATCGCGGCAGGGCGAGCCGACCTGGGCGCGCTGGTGACGCACCGTTTCAAGCTCGCCGACATCGAGCAGGCCTACGACCTTTTCGCGCATCAGCGCGACGGGGTTCTCAAGGTCGCCCTCACACCGTGATTCGGAGCCATTCCGATGGTCAGTCCTCCTTCCGGCTTCGACGGTCCGGCCGTGCCTTCGCTGCCGGGCCGGCGCCTGTTGCGTCCTGACTTCCTGTGGGGTGTCTCGACTTCGTCCTACCAGATTGAGGGCGCGGCCCGGGACGAGGGGCGCGGTCCCAGCGTCTGGGACGGGTTTTCCCACGAGCCCGGGAGGATCGCCAACGGCGATACCGGGGATGTCGCCTGCGATCACTATCATCGGTACGCCGAGGACATCGCCCTGATGCGCGACATGGGTGTGGGCGCCTATCGCTTCTCGATCGCCTGGCCGCGTGTGTTGCCGGACGGCCGCGGCGCCATAAACGAGCGCGGGATTGCCTTCTACGACCGGCTCGTCGACGGGCTGCTCGCCGCGGGAATCGAGCCCTGGGTCTGCCTGTACCATTGGGACCTGCCGCAGGCGCTCCAGGATCGAGGGGGGTGGGCCAATAGAGACATTGCGGGCTGGTTCGCGGACTATGCCCGTCTGGTGGCGAGCCGGTTGGGCGATCGTGTGAAGCGGTTTGCGACCTTCAACGAGCCGGGCGTCTTCAGTCTGTTCGGCTATGCGTTCGGCTGGCATCCACCGGCGGTCGACGATGCCGCGCAGCACCATGCCGCGATCCACCACGTGAACCTGGCGCACGGCGCGGCGATCGACGTGCTTCGGGCCTACCTGCCTGGCGCGTCGCTCGGAACCATCTGCAACCTGCAGCCGGTGCGGCCGGTCGATCCGACGGAAGCGGACCGTGCTGCGGCCGCCCTGCTGGACGACTACTGGAACCGTGCCTTCGCAGATCCGCAGGTTCGCGGAGCCTATCCCGAGCGGCTCGCCGCGCGGATCGCGCCCTTCGTCCAGGAAGGCGACATGGACCGGATCCGGCGCCCCATCGACTGGCTCGGCATCAACCACTATTCGCCGATCTACGCCCGGGCCGACGCCAAGTCGCGCCTGGGATTCGCCTGGAGCGACGCGCCGGCCGACGTTCCGCGATCGCCGATCGGATGGCAGATCGATCCCGAAGCCTTCAGGGACACGCTGCTCGACGCCTGCGACCGGTATCGGCTGCCGATCTACGTGACGGAGAACGGCGCCGGCGCGGAGGAGAGCGGCGATGCCTCGGGGGCGGTGAACGACGTCGAGCGCATCGCTTATCTGTCGCGCTACATCGATGCGCTCGAAGAGGCCGTCACCTTCGGCGCCGACGTGCGGGGCTATTTCGTCTGGTCGCTGCTCGACAACTTCGAGTGGGGTGCGGGTTATGCCAACCGCTTCGGGCTCGTCCGCGTGGACTATCCCACGCAGCGCCGCATCCCCAAGGCCTCGGCACGTTGGTACAAGGCGACCATCGCCGCCCAAATTCGCGGCAGGGTGTCGTGAGCTGCCTCCTCGCCGATGTCGGGGGTACGCGCACCCGTTTTGCCTTGCTCGCGGACGGGCAGGTGGGGCCGATCGAATCGCTGCGCACCGGCGCCTACGCCAGCATGCATTACGCCGCGCATCACTTTCTCAACGGGCAGCCGGAGGGCACGGTCGTGGACCGCGCGGTGATCGCCGCGGCCGGTCCCGTCTCGGGCGGCCGCTGCAAACTCACCAATGCCGCCTGGACGCTGGACGCCGAAAGCCTCCGGCAATCGCTGCACCTGCGGTCGGTCCGTCTGGTCAACGACCTCGAGGCCCTGGCCTGGGCCGTGCCGCAGTTCGGTCCCGACGATGTCGTGGCGGTCGGCGAGGGAAGCGCCGTAATGGGCGAGCCCGTCGTAGTCATCGCGCCGGGGACCGGTCTCGGCCTCTCCTGCCATCTTCCCGGCGCCGTTGCACGCGTCGCGGCCAGCGAAGCCGGGCACACGACGCTTGCGGCGAGCGACGCCGGCGACGACGCGATCCTGGCGGGGCTGCGCAAGCGCTTCGGCCATGTCTCTGCCGAGCGGGTCCTGTCGGGTGCCGGACTGGTGAACCTGCACGCGGTGCTGGCGGTGCAGGACGGCCACGCGCCGGGGACTCCGACGCCAGAGGAGATCGTCCGGGGCGCGCTTTCCGGCACCGCGCCCCGCTACGCTGGCGCGCTCGAACTGTTCTGCGGGTTTCTGGGATCGTTCGCGGGCGACATGGCACTCACGTTCGCGGCCCGCGGCGGGGTGCTGATCGGCGGAGGGATTGCGCCTCACATCGTCCCTGTTCTTCGGGATTCGTCGTTTCGAAAGCGCTTCGCCGCGAAGGGCCGCTTCGCCGGGTATGTCGATCAAATTCCCACCGCCGTCATCGTTCGGCTGGAGCCGACCTTCCTTGGCCTGGCGGCGCTGGCGGCCCGGGGGGCCTGATGAGGACGGACGATGGTGTCTCGGCCGTCGGGCCGGGGCCGCTCAGGCGCTTCTGGCACAGCGCCCTGGGGTTTGGCCGGGGCAAGGGGGCTTGGGTTCCGTGGACGCTGATCGGGCTGCTCATTCTCTGCGTCGTGGCGCAGCTCCTGGTGCAGTACCGGCTGAACGTCTGGAACCGTGACTTCTTCGATGCGTTGGAAAAGCGGAACGGGGCAGGGATCCGCCACCAGACCTTTCTGCTGCCCGGTCTTGCCGCGTGCAGCATCTTCCTCGCTGCCTTTGCCGTCTGGGCGCGGATGACCTTCCAGCGGAGGTGGCGCGGTTGGCTGACACCGCACCTGGTCGGGCTGTGGCTGCAGAACGGCAACTACCGTCGCCTCGAGGCCGGGAGCGACGAACCCCAACTCGCGGAGTACCGGATTGCCGAGGATGCGCGCATTGCCACCGATGCCCCGATCGATCTCGTGACCGGCCTGCTTTCCTCGGTGCTGACGGCGGCGACCTTCGTCGTGGTCCTGTGGACGGTGGGCGGCGCGATCGCCATCGGGCCTGCGCGCCTCGGTCTGGAGCTGCCGGGTTACCTTGTGTTCGCCAGCATCGCCTACGCCATGCTGACCACGGGGGCCATGTTGCTGGTTGGGCGGCGGATGGCGCATGTCATCGAACGGAAGAACCAGGCTGAATCGGAACTCAAGTTCGCGGTCGCCCGTCTTCGCACAGCGCCGGTCGGTGCGACGGGGGCGGGCGTGCAGGCGGGGGCGGTCAGCTTCGCGCTGGACGAGGTGCTCCGAACCTGGCGCTTTTTGTGCGGCCAGCATGTGCGGACGACTCTGGTATCGTCCGGCAATACGCTGCTGGCGCCCATCATCGGCCTGATCCTGTCGGTGCCCAAGTACATCGACGGCTCCCTGTCGCTCGGCGAGGTGACCCAGGCTGCTGCAGCGTTCGCGGCCGTCCAGATTGCATTCAACTGGCTGGTCGACAACTATCCGCGCCTGGCGGAGTGGGCCTCGTCGGCCAGCCGTGTGGGCGTCCTGCTGCTCGCGGTCGACCAGTTGGGCGACCTGCGCCGGCCCCCGGCGACCGAGGCTGCGTCCGGGAGATAAGCCATGTCGCTACCTGAGACCGAGCCGGCGGGAGCCTCGTGGCGGGCAGGCCTCTCGCAGGCGGACGCGCAAGCGCGCTTGCGAGCAGAGGGCTTCAACGAACTGCCCATGGGCGATGGCCGGGGTATCCTGCGCATCGTCGTCGATGTGCTCCGGGAGCCGATGTTCTCGTTGCTGCTGGCGGCCGGCGCCATCTATCTGCTGCTCGGCGATCTCGGCGAGGCGATCGTACTGCTCGCCTTTGCGACTTTCTCGGTCCTGATCACGGTCGTCCAGGAGACCCGCAGCGAGCACGTGCTGGCGGCCTTGCGCGATCAGGCGAGCCCGCGCGCGCTGGTGATCCGCGACGGAGAGCGGCGACGCATCCCGGGCCGGGAGGTCGTGCGCGGCGACACAATCGTCGTGCTCGAAGGGGATCGTATTCCCGCCGACGCGGTCGTCGGTTCGGCCAGCAGCCTCGTCGTCGACGAATCTCTGCTCACCGGTGAATCGGCTCCCGTCAACAAGAGTGCCGGTGACACGGGGGCCGCCATGGCGCGCCCCGGTGGCGAGAACACTCCGTACCTGTATTCGGGAACCCTTGCCGTTCATGGCGAGGGCGTTGCGGTGGTGCGCGCGACCGGACCGAACAGCGAACTCGGCCGCATCGGACAATCGCTGAAGGCGATTACCCCGGAGCCGCCACGGCTGCAGGTGGAAACGCGGCGGCTCGTCCGGATCTTTGCCGCGGTTGGGCTCGCCGCCAGCCTGGCCGTCGTGCTCCTGATCGGAATCGTGCAAGGGGACTGGCTGCAGGCGGTACTGGGCGGGATCGCCATCGGCATGTCTCTCCTGCCGGAGGAGTTTCCCCTCGTACTCACGGCCTTCATGGTCATGGGGGCGTGGCGCCTTTCGCGGGTGCGGGTCCTGACGCGCCGCGCCTCTGCGATCGAGATGCTGGGCGCCGCAACGGTGCTGTGCTCCGACAAGACGGGCACGATGACCCAGAACCGCATGAACCTGGCGGAGGTGCGCACCGTCTGCACGACGTGGCGCGTCGGGCATGGCGAACCAGATGCCGAGGTTGCCGCCCTGATCGAGGCCGCCCGGGGCGCGAGTTCGCCCGAACCCTCCGACCCGATGGAAAAGGCCCTCGCCGCCCAGGCCGGCGGTAGGGCGGCCGGCAAGCTCGTGCGCCGCTACGGCCTGCAGCCGACGTTGCTGGCCATGAGCCATGTCTGGCAGGACGAGGATGGCGGTCGGCACGTGGCGACGAAGGGCGCGCCCGAGGCCATCGGCGCCCTCTGTCGGCTCGACGCCGCGGGCCAGGCATGGCTGCATCGCGGGATCGAGGACATGGCCAGCGAAGGCATGCGGGTGCTGGGCGTCGCCCGGGGACAACTGCCGGACGGTCCCTTGCCGGAGGAGCAGACGGGCTTCGATCTCGAGTTCCTCGGCCTGGTGGGCTTTGCTGATCCGCTGCGCGACAACGTGCCGGGCGCCATCGGCGAATGCCGCTCGGCGCAGATCAGGGTGATCATGATCACCGGCGACTATCCGGCCACGGCGCGCGCGATTGCCGGGCGCGCGGGCCTCGACGCCGGCAAGGCCGTCGACGGACGTTCCCTCGAGAATATGGACGCCGCCGCCCTGCGCGAGTGCATTCGCACGACCAATGTGTTCGCCCGTATCATGCCGGAGCAGAAGCTTCGCCTCGTACAGGCCCTGAAGGCCGACGGCGAGGTCGTGGCGATGACGGGCGACGGGGTCAACGACGCGCCGGCGCTCCGGGCCGCGCATATCGGCGTGGCGATGGGAGGGCGCGGCACCGACGTTGCGCGGGAAGCTTCCGCCATCGTTCTGCTCGACGACGATTTCGGCTCGATCGTGCGGACCATTCGCCTCGGACGGCGCATCTACGACAATCTCCGGAAGGCGAGCGCGTACATCGTGGCGGTGCACATACCGATCGCGGGCCTCGCGCTGCTGCCGCTGCTGTTTGGCCTGCCGTTCATGCTCAGCCCCATCCACATTGCGTTCCTCGAGATGGTCATCGATCCGGTCTGCTCGATCGCCTTCGAGGCCGAGGCGGAAGAGCGGGACCTGATGCAGCGGCCGCCACGGGCCGCAGACAGCCGGTTGCTGTCGCCCTCGATGATGGCGTTCAGCCTCCTGCAAGGCGGCCTGGCGCTCGTAACGCTCGCTGTGGTGCTGGTGGTGGGCATCGGCCGGGACATGCCGACCGACCAATTGCGCGCCCTGATGTTCACCTCGCTCGTCCTGACCAACGTCGGGTTGATCGTCGTCAATCGCTCCTTCTCCTCGTCGTTGTCCGTGGCTCTGCGGCGGCCCAATTTCTTTCTGTGGTTTCTCCTGTCGGTGGTCGCCGTGGTGCTGACGATTGCGCTCACCTGGCCGCCAGCGATGGATCTCTTCCAGTTCGGCCCGCTGCATGCCGACGATCTCGGCGTGTCGCTGCTGGCGACCGTGGGCCTCATCCTCTCGCTGGAGGCGTTGAAGCCCTGGTGGCGGCACAGCCTGCGCAACTGACACGCCCGATGTTGAGATAGGTCAAGGCACCGCGGTGCCGGCGCGGCCATGGTCGAGCGCTGCCACCAAAACGGGTCGCGATCGTCATGCTCTACCTCTCCAACGCCAACCTGCCGATCTCGGTTCGCCAGCAGCTTCCGCTGCGGGCGCAGGACCTCTATCGGGAGGCCTTCAATGAAACCTGGTCCCTGCATACCGGCGACGCCGGGCGCGAGGAACATGCCAGCCGCACCGCATGGGCGGCCGTGAGGCATCACTACCACGCCATGCCGGGTGGCCAGTGGCAGCCGAACGTGCCCTCCGGGCTGCCGGGTCCGGAGGAGGCGGGACGATGACATACAGTGTCGTCATGGCGGCGCTGTCGCCTGGTCGCGATTGTCAGGGCGTGGCCGGCGCAGCGATCGCACTTGCCCGGCAGTTCGATGCCATGCTGCTGGCGCGAGCCTACTGCCGTCCGATTCACTGCATCTGCGGCGACTATTCGGTCCCCGCGGCGCTGTTCCAGGAGGACCGGCGGCAGATCGAGCGGCATCTCAAGGCGTCGGAAGCGGACTTCCGGGCGATTGTCGCGAAACACGACCATGCAGGCGACTGGCAGGGCGAAAGCAGCACAGAGCCGCTTTCCGAGCGCCTTGCGCGCGAGTCCGCCGCAGCCGACATCGTCGTCGCCGGTATCCCCAAGGTCGGCGAGCTGCCGGACGCGACCCGGCAGCCCGACCTTTGCGATCTGGTGATGCAGGCCGGGCGTCCGGTCATGCTGGTGCCGGAGTCCTCGCGGAGCGCGAAGTTCGACCGGATCCTCGTCGCGTGGAAGGACACGCGCGAGGCGCGGCGGGCGGTCTGCGATGCGCTGCCGCTGCTGGCCAGGGCCAGGAACGTCCTCGTCGTCGAGATCCACGAGGCGGACGAGCATGCGGCGGCCTGGCAGAGCGTGGCGCGGGTGTCCGGTTGGCTCGCCCGCCACGGCATCGCTGCGGAAGAGAAGGTGGTCGCGGCGGAAATGGCGAACGCGTCTCAGGTCTCGGGTCTGGCACGGACCTACGACGCCGACGTGATCGTGGCTGGCGCCTACGGACACAATCGCCAGGGACGCTGGGCGCTCGGCGGCATCACGAGCGAGCTCCTGTCGGGCGGGCGATGCGTTCTGCTTTCGCACTAGGGAGATTGATTGCCGTCCTCGGTCTGTTGTCGGCAATTGCGGGCTGCGCCAGCGGCCCGAACCCCGCTGCCTCCGTCGCGGCGGGTCCGCCCGTCGAGCCGGTGTCCGATCTGGCAGCGGCGCTGCAGGGAATCGGGATCGCCGTGCCGCCGCGCGGCCGGCTGGTCGTCGTCAACATTCCGTCGTTCGAGCTCGTGGCACTGCAGGACGGGAAGCCGATCCTGCGCAGCCGCGTCGTCGTCGGCCGACCCTCGACGCCTACGCCCGAACTGTCGACGGCGATCTGGGCGGTCACGTTCAACCCGTCCTGGACACCGACGCCCGCCATGGTGCGCTGGGAAGGCGCGCGTCGCGTGGCGCCCGGGCCACAGAACCCGCTCGGTCGGATCCTGTTCAAACTCGACAACGACCAGCTGATCTTCCTGCACGACACGAATGACCGGAGATACTTCGACCGGCCGGTGCGCACCTTCAGCCACGGATGCGTACGCGTGGAGAAGGCACGTGCCCTGGCCGCCTGGGCGCTCGACGTGACGGAGGTCGAGATCGACCGATCGATCGCGCGCGGCGGGACGCACCGGGAGATCTTGGCGACGAACATTCCCGTGGCGCTGGTGTATCGCACGCGGTTCCCGGAGGATGACGGCCGCCTCGTCGAGTATCCCGACATCTACCGGTCGCAAACTGCCGCCACGCCGGAGGAGGTCACTCGCGGGTTCTGCCTTGGCCCGATCTAGCAGGCCGTTGAAAGAGCCTAGCCTTGGCCAATAAACGAAATAAACGAAATAGACGAATCAGACGAAATGAATGCCGCAGCCCCCTGTTCAGGTATCCTGATACCGTAGGCGGGTGAATTTTTCTTGCCGGTCCCTGCAAAAAGCCCTGTTCCAGCAGTCTGCCGAGCTGATCGCGTATTCGTCAGCGCTGCCGCGCAGCAGCGCCGGAGGGAGCCATGCCCGACTCGAACATCATCGACATCCGGATCAGCGATATCCGGCAGCTCTTCAATTCCCTCGATCCGTCCCCCTTTCATGAAAGGGATCTCGACCGGGAGGCCGAAGAGTTCATCGTCGGATGGGCGGACGAGTATCCGCTGCAGAGCCCTCTCGAACTCGTCATCCGCGTGCCGCACGAGCAGCTCGACCAGGCGCGGCAATCGAACATCCCGCAGGCGGTCCACAACTATTTCTCCTACCGCGCGGTGGCGAGCGCGCGGCGGATTCGATTCCAGCTTCGCGAGGGCCGCTTCGCCCTCGCAATGGGCCTAGCCTTCCTGGCGGTCTGCATCCTGCTCCGCCAGCTCGCCGGTTCGATCACGCCCGCACCCCTCCAGCAGGTCTTCCAGGAGGGTTTGCTGATCCTGGGCTGGGTAGCGATGTGGCGGCCGCTTCAGCTCTTCCTCTACGACTGGTGGCCGGTGCGTCACCACGGCCGGCTCTATCGCAAGCTGGCCACGATGAAGGTGAGCGTCCTTGCTGCCTAGGCAGGGATGCCGGATCATGTCGTACGAGGACGCGGCCACTTCCAACCATCGTAGCGTGAGGTCTCAGTCATGAAGAAGCCGTTCCATCTGGCGTGGTTCCTGTCGCAGGGTTATGGCCCGAAGAGCTGGCGCAGCCAGTTTCCCGGCAGCGACCTCAATCGCTGGATGATGCCGGACATCTTCGTCGATCTGGCGAAGGGCATGGACCGGGCCTGCTTCGATTACATGATCATCGAGGACTCCTCGAACGTCCCCTACACCTACCAGGGCTCGCACAATTCGTACCTGCAGTACGCGGCGAGCGCGCCCAAGCTCGATCCGGCGGTGCTGGTGCCGTATCTTGCCATGGCAACCAAGACGGTCGGCCTCGTGCCGACGCTGTCGGTGTCGGAATATCCGCCTTACCTGCTGGCGCGCCTGGTCAACTCGCTCGACCATACGACCGAGGGTCGCATCGGATGGAACTGCGTGACCGGCAGCAATGATGGCGCGGCGCAGAACTACGGCCACGAGAAGCACCGGCCGCACGACGAGCGATACGACGTGGCCGACGAGTTCGCCGACATCGTGACGAAACTGTGGGAGGCGTGGGAGCCCGACGCGGTCGTGCTCGACCGCGAAAAGCCGATGTTCGCCGACGGCTCGAAGGTCCATCCCATCAACCACGAGGGCAAGTACTTCAAGGTGCGCGGGCCGATCAACGCGCCGCGCTCGCCGCAGGGGCGCGTTCCGA
Organism: Reyranella sp.; assembly: GCF_030651995.1. GTDB lineage: Bacteria > Pseudomonadota > Alphaproteobacteria > Reyranellales > Reyranellaceae > Reyranella. The sequence continues at coordinate 37,920 of NZ_JAUSBN010000007.1, read as the reverse complement.
TCTGCCAGGCTGGTGGTTCGCCGCGCGGCCAGCAGTTCGCCTCGCGCTGGGCCGACACCATCATCACCGAGGGCGGTGGCAGCATCGAAAGCATGAAGGCCTATCGCGACAAGGTCCGGAAGCAGGCGCTCGAACACGGCCGCAATCCCGACGACATCAAGGTGCTGTACCTCGCCCATCCGATTATCGACGTCAGCATGGAAGCGGCGCGCGACCGCTCACGGATGGAAGCGGCCGAGGCCGAGAAGCATCTCGATCTGCATCTGTCGGGCATGTCGAGGCTGACCGGCATCGACTTCTCGAAGTTCGACCTCGACGAACCGCTGCCGTCACATCTCACGACCAACGGCCACCAGTCGTCGCTCGCCAAGTGGATCGGCAAGACGCCGCGCTCGATCCTGCAGAGCTATGCGCGCAAGGGCGGCATCGACTTCACGGGCACGCCCGACTACGTCGCCGGCCTGATGGCGGAGATCATGCAGGAGGTGGGAGGCGACGGCTTCCTGATCTTCAACAGCTACTTCGACCGCCGCTACATCATGGAAGTCTGCGACGGTCTGGTGCCTGAATTGCAGCGCCGCGGTGTGACCCGCAAGCAGTACGCACACAAGCACCTGCGGGACAACCTGCTGGAGTTCTGAAACCTGGCGCGGCCGGCGTGGGGCTCGCCGCTGTGACTTCGGACGGCGAGAGCGTGGATTGATCCTGATCAAGTCGCGATGGCGCGGACGCCGCTATCAGGGACCTGCAACCACAGCAAGCCGGGAAGGACCATCTCCGGCGCGAAGAAGGTCGAGCAGACCGACGACAGCTGGAGATCGCAAGACGGCGAACCCGTCCTCACAGGTCAGGCAGGTCGCCATCAAGGCCGCCTGAGGGCCGTCACTCCGAAGGAAGAAGGAGTCCTTCCTTGAAGGCCATGGTTCTCTCTTCCCCCGGCGGGTCGCTCCAGCTCGAGGAGCGGCCCGACCCCCGGCCCGGTCCCGGCGACCTGCTGATCAGGGTCGAGGCCTGCGGCGTATGCCGCACCGATGTCCATATCCTCGACGGCGATCTTCCGGGAATCCGACATCCGATCGTGCCCGGTCATGAGATCGTCGGGATCGTCGAAGCGGTGGGTGGCGGCGTGCCATCCGCACGCCTGGGCACACGCGTCGGTGTGCCGTGGCTCGGCGGGACATGCGGCCATTGCCCCTACTGTGCGGCGGACAGGGAGAATCTGTGCGACCGCCCGGTCTTCACCGGCCTCACCCGGGATGGCGGGTTCGCGACCCATGTCGTGGCCAGTTCAGACTTCTCGTTTGCGCTGAAGGGCTTCGACGATCCGGTGGCCGCGGCGCCGCTGCTGTGTGCCGGACTGATCGGCTGGCGGTCCCTCAAGCTCTGCGGCGAAGCGCACCGGATCGGCCTCTATGGCTTCGGCGCCGCTGCCCACATCATCGCCCAAGTGTGCCGATGGCAGGGGCGGGAAGTCCATGCCTTCACCCGGCCGGGAGATTTTTCGGCGCAGGCGCATGCGCGTTCGCTGGGAGCGATCTGGGCCGGTGGCTCCGACGAAATTCCGCCCCATCCTCTCGATGCGGCCATCCTGTTCGCGCCCGTCGGCGACCTCGTACCGGCGGCGCTGAAGGTGGTTCGAAAGGGCGGGCGCGTGGTCTGTGGCGGCATCCACATGAGCGACATCCCCTCGTTTCCCTACAAGCTCCTCTGGGAGGAGCGGCAGATTCTTTCGGTCGCCAACCTCACGCGCGAGGATGCCCGGGAGTTCCTGGCGCTGGCGCCGCTGGTGCCGGTGAGGACGACAACGACCGTCTACCCGCTGGCGTCTGCCAACCAGGCCATCTCCGATCTGCGTTCGGGCGCCTTCCAGGGCGCGGCGGTTCTGGTGCCCTGACCGGCGTGCGCCTGTGCCGGGATTTGACATGGCGCAATGCGGCCCGTCGCCCCCTGGGCGAACGTGCATCAACAGATCGATCGAAAGGAACCGGGAAATGCGCGCCAAGGACATCATGACCGAGAGCATCGTCTGCGTGAACGTCAAGGAAACGGTGTTCGACGCCGCGGAAATGTTGCTGGGCGCCGGCGTGAGCGCGGCGCCGGTCGTCAACGACCAGGGCAACGTCCTCGGTATCGTGAGCGAAGCCGACCTCATCCATCGCGCCGAGCTCGAGACCGCGCCGCGCAAGTCGTGGCTCTTGCGCCTTCTCGACAGCGAAGCCTCGGTCGCCCGGGATTACGTCACGTCGAACGCCCGCAATGTCGCGGACGTCATGACCCGCGAGGTCGTCACGGCCAGCGACGAGGCCACGCTGGGCGAGCTGGTCGAGCTGATCGAGAAGCACCACGTCAAGCGCATCCCGATCGTGCGGGACAACAAGCTCGTTGGCATCGTCAGCCGCGCCAATATTCTCGGGGCACTGCTGTCGCGCGAGCCGGACAGTGCCGCCGGGCTGCCCGACGACAAGAAGCTCCGCCAGGCCGTGGCGGAAGCGTTCGACAAGCAGGCCTGGAAGTCGCGGTGGCCGGTCAATGTCGTCGTCAGTGACGGCGTGGTCCATCTCTGGGGCTTCGTCGGGGGCGAGGACGTCCGGAAGGCCTACCGCGTGGCCGCCGAGAACGTTCCCGGCGTGAAGAAGGTCAGGAGCCACCTGCGTTCGATACCCGCCACCGTCGGCATGGGCGTCTAGGGCAGGGCCATCAGGGGCCCTTCGATTCGGGCTTCTCGAGCGTGAGAACGACCGGGGCGAGGATTTCCCGGTCGGTCAGCACGCGAGGCGCTGGCAGCCGGTATTGGACCTGGTGGGCTGCGACCAGCCGCGCCATGAGGATCAGCTTGCGGCCCTCGGCCGAAAAGGCTGCGGGCAGCCGCAGGGCAAAGGGGATCGGAACCTGCCAGCCGCTGCGCACCACCTGCTCGGCGAGCAGCTCGCCATCCGGCGAACGGGCGATATCGAAAAGTTGGAGCTGCAGCTCCACGCCCCGCGGCAGCGCGGTCTTCTCGGCCAGCGTAGCGGCACCGGAGATGACCGTCGCCGGCGGCAAGGTATCGCCCAGCTTGGGCATGAGAAGGCTCGCGTGGAACATCAGGGCCTGCCCGTTGGCATCCAGCACGCAGGTGAAGCGGAACGGCACCGAGGTGCCATTCCGGCGATGTCGCGATCCCGTCCCCGTGATGGTGGTCATGATCGGCTGGATTCCCACCGCCTCGTCCGTGCGCTCGATGGAGAGCCACGGCGCGCCGTCTAGGCTGAGCAGGCCGAAGGCCGCGTCCGACTGCCGTGTCTCGAGGCCGGCCTTCCCGGCGCAGCGGGAGAGCATCGGGGTGGAGATGCCGCCGTCGGGGCCCGCCAGGGCGGGAGAGGCGATCGAGGCGGCAAGCAGGGCGGGAAGGAGCCGATGGATGGTCGTCATGGGGCGCCCCTCGGCGGGTAAATGGCGGAGTTCGATGGCTCAGCCTGCCTGCTTCCCGCGCGGCCTCATTGACCTGCGTCAAGCGGCGATCGCGCTCTGCGACCGGATGCCGGTTTGATCTGGATCAGCCCGGGCCGCGTAATTCCCGGCTAGCGTGAGGTCGAAGGCGGGAAGGATCTTCCATCATGCAGGCTCTGCGGCGGATTGTGCGAACGGCTCTGGTGGCCGGCATTGCCACCGGCTTGTGGCTTACCCCGGTTCTCGCGGGCGAGTTCGAGGCCACGGGCTGGACCTTGGAGCAGGGTGTCGATGTGCCCAGCTATGCGGTGATCGAGCCGCGCAGCCGCAATCTCAATCTCGACGTCGTGGTGCTGGCCTGCGAGCAGGCGGACGACCGCCGCATCCCGCAGATCCAGCTCTACCTGACGAATGACGGCCCCCTGATGCCCAATGGCGTGGCGGTGGGACGGACGAAGAGGGATCCGCGCGCCGAGATCGTCATCGACGACCATGTCTTTCCGGTCGGCCTGTTGTTCGCCGAAGACCATGTCGTGCTGAGCGACGAAACCCAGGCACTGTTCCCGCGCGTTTCGGAGCGCCTGCTCGATGCAATCGAGCAGGGCACGACGATGCGGCTTCGCTTTGACCTCATCGCCGAACCGCCGGGAATGCCCGCTGCCTTCGATGGCGAGGCGGTGGTCGATCTTCAGGGTGGCCCGGCCGGCACGCGCGGCAAGGCCGTCGCCGCGGTGCGCCGCTGCGCCACGGGGCCGGCCCCTCAGACCGTCGCGCTCGCAATCCCGAGCCGCTGACCCTTCAGGGGAGATCGACCGAGCCTCGCGGGTCACCTTCAGGCCAGCCCTGTGCTCCGATGAGGGGAACGAACCGGACCGGCTCGAGGCGCTCCGTCCTGTCGTGGCCGTCGCCTGCACGGACCACCCGAACGAGCATCTGTCCCGTGTCCTTGTCGGCCACGGGCATGACCAGCCGTCCGCCCGGGCGCAGCTGGGCTCGCAGGGAGGGCGGTATTCCCGGCCCGTGGGCGGTCGCGACGATCGCATCATAGGGGGCGGCCCGATCCCACCCCAGCGTGCCGTCGCCTTCGATCACGTCCACACCGCCGTATCCCAACCGCCTCAGCGTCTCGCGGGCTGCCCTGGCCAGTGCCGGGATGCGCTCGATCGTATGCACGTCGCGGGCGATATGAGCGAGGACGGCGGCGCCGTAGCCGGAGCCCGTCCCGATCTCCAGCACGCGTTCGCCTCCCTGCAGTCCCAACGCTTCGAGCATCGCGGCAACGATGTAGGGTTGCGAGATCGTCTGACCTTCGCCGATGGCGAGCGGCTGGTCCGTATAGGCTGCGAGGCGGCTCGCCGCGGGCACGAAGGCCTCCCGCGGAACGTGCAGCATGGCGTCGAGAACGCGCCTGTCGTGAACGCCCCGGCCGGCAATCTGGTCGCGAATCATGCGTTCGCGGAGTTCGAGATACGGATTGATCCATTTCATCGCGCCATCCTCCGCCTGCCGCAGCCCTGAGCGGCCTCGCAGCCGATCCTCAGCGATAGACGAGGACCGGTATGGAACTGTGGGTCAACACCTTCGCCGTTTCGCTTCCGAGAATCAGCGCAGCCGCGCCGCGGCGGCCATGCGACGCCATGGCGATCAGATCGCAGCCCTTCGCTGCTGCAGTATCGGTGATCGCCTTGTAGGGCATGGCATGCTCGACATGGATGGCCTCGCACTCCACGCCGAGCGCCTCGGCCTGCCGTTTCGCAGCCTCCAGGCAACGCTTGGCGGCTTCCCCTGCATGCGTCTGATAGGCGGACTGCGTATCGGCAAGCTGAACGCTATCCATGGAGAAGATGTGGAAGGGTTCGATGACGGTGATCACCGTGACCTTTGCCTTGACGTCGCGAGCCAGCTGCATGGCGTTCTGAATGGCCGCCGTGGACAGCGCCAGGCCATCCGTTGGAATGAGGATGTGCTTGAACATGTCCTGATCCTCCCGACTGCATGTTCGGAAGGATATCACAACCGGGACGCTTGCTTCTTGACTTGGATCAACCCGGCCGGCGGGTCGATTGACATGGATCAGGTCGGGCCGGGGTGCGGGAGTCTAGTCTGTGTCCACAGTCAACTTCGAAACGGAGGATGGCCATGGCCTTCAAGCATATGATGTTCCGTGCCGCCGCGCGGGAGAAAGTGCTGCGCGGTGCCACTCAACTGGCCGATGCCGTACGCATTACCCTCGGGCCCAAGTCGAAATCGGTGCTCATCCAGAAGAGCTGGGGCGCGCCGCTGGTCTGCAACGACGGCGTAACCATCGCCAAGGAGATCCAGCTCAAGGACCCGGAGGAGAATCTAGGCGCGCAGATGCTGCGGCAGGCGGCGGAGCGGACCGCGGAGGTGGTGGGCGACGGCACGTCGGGTTCCACCATCCTGGCGCACGCCCTGCTGGCAGATGGCGTGCGCAACGTGACCGCGGGCGCCAGCGCCATCGACATCAAGCGCGGCCTCGATCGCGCGTCCCGGGCGGCCGTCGGCGCTCTGAAGGCGATGTCGCGGCCGGTGACGACACGCAAGGAGAAGGCGCAGGTGGCGACCATTTCTGCACACAACGACCTGGCGATCGGGGAGATGGTCGCGGACGCCATGGAGAAGGTCGGCAACGACGGTGTCATCACGGTCGAGGAATCGAAGACGACGGAGACGGTGCTGGAGGTCGTCGAGGGCATGCAGTTCGACCGCGGTTTCCTGTCGCCCTACTTCATCAACAATCCCGAGAGGATGGAGGCGGCCTTCGAGGATGTCCGCATCCTGCTGTGCGGCCACAAGATTTCCGCGCTGAAGGACATGCTCCCGCTGCTCGACCAGATGGTGAAGACCGGGCGCCCCCTTCTGGTGATCGCGGAGGACATCGAAGGCGACGCGCTCGCCACGCTGATTGTCAACGGACTACGCGGCGCGCTGCGCTGCTGCGCGGTGAAGGCGCCGGGATTCGGCGATCGGCGCAAGGCGATCCTGCAGGACATCGCCGTGCTGACCGGCGGCAAGGTTATCTCGGAGGAACTCGGCCTCAAGCTGGAGGGCGCGTCGATCGAGGATCTCGGGACGGCCAAGCGTGTCGTCATCGACAAGGACCGCACCACCATCGTGGGCGGTGGCGGCGCCAAGGCGGCCATCGAGGCCAGGGTGGCGGCCATCCGGCGCGAGATCGAAGCGTCGACCAGCGACTATGACAAGGAGAAGCTGCGCGAGCGGCTGGCCAAGCTGTCGGGTGGCGTTGCCGTGATAAAGGTCGGTGCGCCCTCGGAGTCCGAAATGAAAGCCAAGAAGGAGGCTCTCGACGATGCCATCAGCGCCACTAAGGCGGCGGTGGCGGAAGGCATCGTTCCCGGCGGTGGCCTCGCGCTCCTGCGCTGCACCGAGGCGGTTGCTGCCGAGGAGGCCGGGGCTGAAGGCGACGAGCGGACGGGCATCCAGATCCTGAAGCGTGCTTTGGAGGCGCCCGCCCGCCAGATCGCGGAGAATTCGGCCGCGGACGGCGGCGTCGTGGTGGCGCGGATGCTTGAATCGAAGGGCAACCAGGGTTTCGACGCGGCGCGCAAACAGTATGTCGATCTCGTCGAAGCCGGCATCATCGATCCCACCAAGGTCGTACGCATCGCCCTGGAGAATGCCGTCTCGGTCGCGAGCATCCTGCTGCTGAGCGAGGCGACCATGACGGAGATCGCCGAGCCGCGGAAAGAGCAGGAACGTGAAGAGGCGGCCTTGATGTGAACGCGATGACGGGCGAGGCGGAAGCGGCAGTCGCGACCGTGGCCAACGGCGAGGTGTGCGTACGCTTCCGCCCGGCCTCTCCGCTCACGCTGCACGGCCGGACCTGCTGGCGCACCGATGGCAACAGTCCGGTCAGGATCGACCGGGACGCCGCCGTCGCGTTCTTCTCCCGCTACGAGCCCATCGGGCACACGCTGAGGCGGGTCGGGCGGCCCGATCTCGCGTTCGACGTCCCGCCGGTGCCGGTGAGGTTCCTCGACGATCCCGGGCCCGGGATCGGCAAATGGATCGAAGCGATCTGGCAGGAGCCCGGCGGGCCCTTGCACGGCTGGTTCCATGCGGAGACGCCGGTCGGTGGGTCCGAGAGGCTGTTCGCGCCCCACATGGGGCGGGTGGTATCCAGCGACGACGGATTGACGTGGCGCCACCGGGGGGACCTGCTGCGCCTACCGCCTGAACGCGTCGACCGCACGTGGCGCAACGGATTCTTCGCCGGAGGTTATGGCGATCTCAGTGCCCTTGCGGATCGTGAAGGCCGGTGGCTCTACGTCTTCTTCTCCAGCTACCATCCCGACGAGCCGGCACAGGGTGTGGCCGTGCTGCGCCTGCCGATCGCGGACCTGGCCGCGCCACCGATGCTCTGGACCGGACAGGGATGGTCGACGGACGTCAGCCGGTCGCCTCGCCCAATCTGGCCGATGCGGCGCGGCTGGCGGCATGCCGATCCCGACGGGTTCTGGGGTCCTGCCGTGCACTACAACCGTGCGCTCGGGGCCTTCGTCATGCTGCTCAACCGCACCGCCGGCGGCACCGGCGATCTGGTGCAGGAAGGCATCTACGCGAGCTTCAACCGCGACCCTGCGGATCCCGAAGCGTGGAGTTCGCCGCTCCGGATCGTCCACGGCGGCGCCTGGTATCCGCAGGCCGTCGGACTGGAGCAAGGGCAGGGCGATACCGAGATGGGAACGGTCGGCCGCTTCTTCATGGCGGGCTTCTCGGCCTGGACGATCGAGTTCTCGCGCGTCGCCGACGGGACGGGCGCCGGCCAGCCGCTGACCTGCACGGCGCAGCAGTTCGCCTCGCTGTTCGGTGCCGACCGTCGGTGTCCCTGGTGATCGGCTCGCGTCGGTGATTGAGGCAGATCAAGTTCGTCAGTCCGCACCGGGCGTAGCCTTCGAACGCAATCGCTCTTCAGAATTTCACTCGCAGGCGAATGATCATGGCCACACGAATCACGAAGACATGGGTCGTCGTTGCCGACGGCGCCCGTGCCCGCATTTTCAGTCCGGACAGGAAGCTGGGAAAGCTCGTTCCGGCCGGCCCTTCCGATCTCGTGTCGCCGGCGAGCCGGCAGCGGACGCGCGACCTCAAGAGCGACCGGCCCGGCCGCGGCTTCAGTACCGCGCGCAGTGGCGCCCGGCACGCCTACGAGCCGCCGCACGACTATCACAAGCTCGAGAAGCACCGGTTCATGGTGACGCTTGCGGGCGTGCTGGAGGATGCCTGCGGCCGTGGTTCCTTCGACGATCTCATCCTGGTGGCGCCGCGCCGCAGCCTCGGTGAGCTGCGCGGCCTCCTGGCGAAGGCGGTCCTCGAATGTGTGAGCCACGAAGTGGCCAAGGACCTCACCGGCGAGCCGCCCAGCAGCCTGCGGCGAAGGCTGCAGCCCGTGCTCACCGGCAAGCTCGGATCCCCACCCAGAATGACCGCCGCCGACCTGAAGCGACGGTGACGTCCGTCGGCGACTGCAGGTCGGGTCAGATCACCGCGTGACTCACCAGGTCATGCGCAGGCCGGCCGTGAGGGCCTGGCTGCCATCGGGTCCGGCCAGCGTGCCTTCGTAACGCAGGTAGAGCGACGTCGCGTCGGCGACGGCGGTGCTGGCAGAGAGGCCCAGCAGGACGCCGTCGCGAACCGGCGAGATGCCGAAAGTAGTGAACGGCGATGCCGGGGCGCCGGCCAGCGCGGCCGTCACCGGCCGGGCGACATCGGCATACTCGTGGCTCCAGCCCAGCCGGAAGCGCATGGCCAGCCTGTCCCGCCAGCCCATATCCATCGACGCCCCCAACTGGGCCCCGATCACCGAGCGCAGCGAGTTGGTCGTTTGCGGTGCGACCGAGAGACTGAGCGACTGTGCCCCGGTCTCGGTGAAACCGTTCTGAGTGCCGGTATAGGCCTGTAGCCGTGCAAACGGCTTGACGAAGGCGTCGGCCCGGGTGCCGATGTCGAAGCTGTAGCCGGTCTCGAACTGGCCGAAGAACTGGTTGGCGCCTGTCTGGCCGAAGGCGGTGCGCGCCGCCAGGCCCGGGATGAGGATCTGCCGCGTCATCCGGTTGTTGCTGTAGGCATAGCCAATCAGGCCGTCGGCATAGAATGGCCCGTTGGCATAGTTGCCGTAGAGACCGGCCTGCACCGTGTCGCTGTAGCCTTGGCCGCTGAAACCCGAGACCCATTGCGTGCCGCCGCTGTAACCCACCGTCACACCGGCGCGGAAGTTCTCGGTGAAGGTCCGGTCGAGGCCGGCAGCGAACCCGCCGGCATTGTAGGTGACGGCGCCCTGCGGGGTGCCGGCGCCAATCGTGCCGAGGCCGCCGATCGCCCCGCCCCAGGCGCCCCAGCGTGGCGTGTCCGACACATCGCACGCGACCTCGCAGGCCTCGGCGAGCGCCACGCGGGCGCTGCCCGACGGGCCGCCGCCGGTGGCCTGGCCGGCAAAATTGTTCATGAAGAGCTGTGCGCCCTGCACCATGGCGGAGGAGAAGCCCGCATAGTTGGTGCCCGAGAGTGCTGTCAGGATCGGCTGGACCTGGGCCGGCGTCAGCGTCGAAAGCGAGCCCAGCACGGTGGCGTAGTCCCCGGTCGCGGTGGCCGCCGTGCTGTCCAGCACATTCGCAACCGCCTGCTGCTGCGGATTGAGCGCCGCGGTGGCGAAGCCGCCGATCTCCAGGGTGAGATAGACGTTGTTGGCGTCGTAGCTGAGGCTCGGCAGCAGGAACGGCGAGCTGCTCGCGACGCTGGAGAAGCTGCCGTTCAATCCGCCGGAGGCCCGCAGGATCGTGTAGGTCGAACGTGGCGCATAACGGCCGCCGGCCTGCACCTGCGCAAGGACCGAGCCGGCGAGCGAGGCGGTGCCCGTCGCCCCGGTGACGTTGAGCCGGCTCGCCTGGCCCGTGTCGGAGACCGCAACCTGGAAAGTGCCGCCGGAGGACTGCATGTACGAACCGTTCACCGTCATCGTGCCGTAAGGCGTGCCCGGCGCCACGACGCCCGCATTGGCCAGCGTACCCGTCAGTGTGCCGGTTCCCGAAAGAACACCCAGGTTCGCGAACGTGCCGGCGAAGGTTCCGTTGTTCAGGAACGAGCCGGTGTTGAGCACGTCGGTGGCCAAGGTTCCTGTGTTGGTGGTGACACCCTGGTTCCAGAAGCCAGCGCCGCCAAAGGATGCGAAGATGCCCGAATTGTTAAAGGTGCCGCCAGGCGCGACCGTCATGCCGCCGATGAGGGTGCCTGTGAGGTTGAGCGTGCCGCCGCTCACTCTTGTGCCACCGGTGTAGCCATTCACCCCGGCAAAGGTTTGCGTGCCCCCTGCGATGGTCACGCTGCCGCCGCTGCCCGGATACTTGCCACCATCGGCGATGATGCCGGAGAACGTGCTGCTCCCGTTGGTGATCGTGAGATTCTGGTCACCGAGGTTCACCTGCCCGGTGCCGCTCAGGTCCTTGATGCTGACCGCCGCCCAGGCCCGCGAAATGTCGAACACGCCATCGTTCACCACGCCGCTCGAGGCGGCAATGCTGCCCGGTCCGGAAATCAACAGCGTCCCTGGAATCCCGGTGGGCGTGCCATCGATTCTGGTCGGGCCGATATAGGTGTTCGTGGCACTGAGCTGTACGCTTCCTCCACTCTCGATCTTGAGGCCCCCTTGACCGGAAACGACGCCGGCCAGTCCCAGGGGAACGTTGCTGCTGGTGACGATCAGGGGGCCGCCGGCGTTGGTGTCGAGCTTCTCGGTGGTGACGAAGAACGACGTGTAGCCGGTCGCCTGGTCGGTCAGGTCGAACATCACCGAATAGAGCGTGAAGAACGGGATGCCGATCGTGTTGGTTTTTCCGCTCCCTTCGACATAGTAGTTGGGGTTGGGTTTGCCGAAGAGTGAGCTTGTTTCTGCCGGCAGGCCGGTGATCGACGCTTGGTCCGGTGTCAGGCCCGTGATCGAGATCGTGCCGGTGTCCTTATCGGAAAAGTCTTTGAAATCCTTGCTCAAGGAATAGTACTTCGTCCCGGTATCCAGCAGTGTGAAGGCCGTTGCCGTTTTTGTCTTGTTCTTGCCGTCCTCGCCGGCTGTCACGGTAACCGTGAAATACATGGCATCCGTCGGTGCCGAGTTGTTCCCGGTTCCGCTGCCGTAGGGATTCGGAAAGGCAGGCGCTTCATCGGGCGACTTCGGCGCCACCCACGGGATCAGGCCCGGAGCCGAACTCGGTGTCGGCATCGCGACGGGGGCGAACTGGCCGATAACCTCCGGTGACAGACCCACCGTCACGCACGGATTGCAGGACAACTCCTTGGTCTTGCCGCCGATCCGGACGGTAGCGTTTTTCTGAGGAGGGGACGGATCGGGCTGAGGCCCATTCGGGTCTATCACATAGCCTAGGCCGTTCGCTGCCACGACGAAACCCTGCTTGGCCGCTCCCGGAATGCTCACCTGCCCGAGTATGCCTCCTGCGACGTAACAGTCCGGCGAGCCGGGGCAACTCGCCTTGGGAAGCTGATCGACGGAAATGCGCGAGCCGAAGACGCCGTAGAACAGGCCCTCCTGCGGAGCAGTATCCTTGGTCGTGGGGTCGGAAAAATAGTGAGGGAAGAAATCGTGTGTCTTGGGATCGGTCGTGGGATCGGTATAGCGGTAGGCAGCATTGATCTGAAAGCCCTGGCCGGGCCCGTCGGGGGTGGTGAGGGTCGCCACCGGGGTTGCCTCCGTCGTCTTTGCGTCGGGCTTGTAGAAGCTGAGCGACGGTATCTGCAGGATGTTTCCCTGATATCCACGACAGCCACCGTCTTCCGAATAGCAGAGCTCTACACCGTTGCCGTTGGGAAGGCTGGAGGGCGGAACGGACGACGTATACCCGGAATATTTGTCACCCCAGGTCTTCGGGTCGAAGGCCGCATTGAACAGCGAGGAGCCGGTGTCGAACAGATATGGTCGCGGCGCCCCGCCGTTGATGCCGATGTTGATCGAGAGACGCGCGGCATAAGATTGACTGTCGAAGACGTAACTCAGTGGGATGCTGACCGGTTGTGTCGGCGTCTGGCCGATCGCCGTGGAAATCTCACAGCAGGCCAGAATTGCCAGCCCACAGACCAACGCGTCGTGCTTCCGCATGCGTCCCTCGAACTCGTCCTCCCCACGCGTTGATCATAATCTGTTTTCTGAATTTTTCATGGTGGTGACTCCCCAACCGATGAAATCTCTTGCGGAAGCGCGGCGGCTGGGCGTGCGTGTCGTGCCAGGAACGACCGTTTCGGCTCTCTATCAAAAGGCTCCTCACGCTCGCGCGCTGGTCGTGCTGGCGCATGGCGCAGGGGCGGGCATGACACATCCATTCATGGTGGCCGTGGCCGACCGGCTTGCCGAAGCGGGTGTGAGCACCCTCAGGTTCCAGTTCCCCTACATGGAGGCCGGCTCGAAGCGGCCAGACCGGCCGGCCGTGGCCCATGCCGCGATACGGGCGGCCGTCCGGAAAGCCGCGAAGCTGGCGCCGGCGTTGCCGCTGTTCGCGGGAGGCAAGTCGTTCGGCGGTCGCATGACCTCCCAGGCCCAGGCGCTGGAACCCCTGCCGAAGGTCCGCGGTCTGGTGTTCCTGGGGTTTCCGCTGCACCCGCCGGAAAAGCCCTCCGTGGAGCGCGCGGCGCATCTGTCCGACATCCACATTCCCCTATTGTTCATCCAGGGCACGCGCGACGCGCTCGCTCGGCCCGCGCTCCTGCGAAAGGTCCTGAAGGGTTTGGGGAAGCGAGCCAGCTTCTGGCCGATAAGGGACGCCGATCATTCCTTCGGTGTTCTGGTCCGGTCCGGCCGGACCAGCCAGGAGGTGCTCGCCGAAATCGCCGACATCCTCGGCAAGTGGATGAAATCTGGAAAGTTGGGCAGACGGCCCGCTGAAGCCCGCACGTGACACCACGAGAGGCGGTGGTAGGCCCGGCAGGATTCGAACCTGCGACATAACCGTTATGAGCGGCTCGTTCTAACCGCTGAACTACGGGCCCCCCGTACCGACCTTGGCCAGCATGGCCGCGCCCCGGGTGCGCCGGGGCCGGACCTTATAGCCCGGCTATTCGGCCGGCGGCACGAACATATAGCCGACACCCCGCACGGTGCGGATCACCGTGGGCTTGTCCGGCGCCGGCTCGATCTTGCGCCGGATGCGCGTGATCCGGAGGTCGATCGCCCGATCGAACGGGTCGCGGGCGCGGTGGCTGGTCGTCTCCAGAAGCCAGTCGCGCGACAGCGGCCGGTTGGGGTGCTCGGCGAAGGTCTTCAGGATGTCGAACTCGCCCGAGGTCAGCGGCACGTCGCCGTTTTCGGAGTCCAGGAGCTGGCGCTTGGACAGGTCGAGCATGTGCCCCCCCATTCGGATGCGCTCCAGCCGCGACGGCGTGGCCTTGTTCACCGACCGGCGCAGCACGCTCTTGCAGCGTGCGAGCAGTTCGCGCGGTTCGTAGGGCTTGGCGACGTAGTCATCGGCGCCGCTCTCGAGGCCCAGCACCTTGTCGACCGGGTCGGCGGACGCCGTCAGCATGATGATCCCGACCCGGGGGCTGCTCTCGCGCAGCCAGCGGGCCAGGGCAAAGCCGTCTTCCGGTCCCGGAAGCTGGACGTCCAGAAGCACCAGGTCGGGCATCGCGCGGGCAATCTGGCGGCGCATCCGGGCGCCGTTCTCAACCGCAATGACCTTCAGCTCATGGTTCGAAAGATAGGTCTCGGCGGCCTTGCGCTGAAATGCGTCGTCCTCGACCAACAACACGGACGGAAGCTGCATGATTTAACCTAATAAATGACTTTCAATGCCTTCAAAATAACACTATTTCTCAATGAATTATATCGTTTTCTTGATATTTTTGATACGATTGGCCTCGCGGAGAATCCGCAAGCTGTAGCTGCCCGATGGGGCGGCGGCTCGAACCCTAGTTCCGGGATGGTTGATGTCGCTCGCCGCCGCTGACCCGGCCGCCCCTCAGGTCGACGAGGCGGAGGCGGCCGCCCGCCAGGACCGGTTCATCCGCGCCGAGCTGGTGCGACGCCTGTTCCACGGATCGGCACCGTCGCGTTACTTTTCCTTTGTCCTCTGGCCGGTGATCGCGGCCATCTACTGGCGGCAGATCGACCTGGTCGAGTTGGCCGGACCGTTCGTGGCATACCTCGGCGTGACGCTGGGCTTCGACCTTCTCCGCCACAATTTTGCGCGTGCCCGACCCGACGACGAGCAGACCCTCCGCTGGGGCTGGTGGTTCGCCGGCTTCACCTTCCTGGGGGGCGCCTGCTGGGGCTGGGCCGGATATCTGCTGGCGTCCAGGGAGTTCGAGCTGCAACGCATGCTGCTCGGACTGGTGCTGCTGGCCACCGTCACGACGGCGGTGCCGATCCGCTCGGCCCATCCGCCCACCTTCTACGCCTTCGCCGTGGCCACTGCGGCACCGCTGCTGCTGGTCCTGATCGCCTCGGGCGGGCCCTTCTACCAGCTCGTCGGCATCGCCGGCGCGGCCTATGTCGGCCATCTGATGGCCTATGTGCGCGACGTGCACCGTTGGCAGTACGACAACATCGCCCTGGCCTACGAGAAGGAGGATCTGGCGCACCGGCTGCAGGTCGCCTACGACGAGGCTCGGCAGGCTCGCGATGCGGCTCTGGCCGCCCAGCGCGACGCGGAGAAGGCCAACCAGGCCAAGTCGACCTTCCTTGCCACCATGAGCCACGAAATCCGCACGCCGATGAACGGCGTGCTGGGCATGATCGACATTCTGGAGCGCACCGAACTCTCGCCCGACCAGCGCGACCACCTGGGGACGGTGCGCTATTCGGCGGCGTCGCTGCTGCGGATCATCGACGACATCCTGGACTTCTCCAAGATCGAGGCCGGGCGTCTCGACTTGGAGCGGGTGGAATTCTCCACCGTCGAGCTGATCGAAGGGGCGGCCGAGGCGCTGGCTGCCCGGGCCTCGGAGAAGGGGCTGATCCTGTCGGCCTATGTGGCGTCCGAGGTGCCCGCTCGGGCCATCGGCGACCCGCTGCGGCTGCAGCAGATCCTGTTCAACCTCCTGGGCAACGCCATCAAGTTTACGGAGAAGGGCAGTGTCCGCCTTTTCCTCGAAGGCGACGGCGGCGAGCAGGACGGCTCGCTCGTGCTCCGCATCCGGGTGGTCGACACGGGGATCGGTCTCACGGCCGCCCAGCGCGAGCGGCTGTTCAATCCCTTCGTCCAGGCCGACAGTTCGACGACCCGCCGCTTCGGCGGCACCGGGCTCGGCCTGTCCATCGTGCGTCGGCTCGCCGAGGCGATGGAGGGACGTGTCGAGGTGCACAGCGCGCCCGGCGTCGGCTCGACCTTCGTCGTCACGGTCAGGCTCGAGGCGGCCCCGCCGGCACCCGCCTCCGCCGGGCTCCCGCTCGACCATCTCTCCCTGATCCTGTCCCTGCCGGACCCGCAGGAGAGCGCCGCCATCGCGCGCTATCTGCGCGACGCGGGCGCAGAGGTCGATGTCGTGGTGTCGTCCGAAGCGGCGGTGACCATCGAGGGCCAGAGCAAGCACCAGGGCAATCAGGTGTGTCTCGCCGACCTCAAGCGCCCGTGGCGACGTGACGTGCTGGTGCGGGTGATCGCGCAGGCCGCCGGACGGACGGGCTTTGTCGCTCCGGCGGCGCAGGCGCCGGCTCCGGTCGGCCGGCTGGGCGGTCGCGTCCTGGTGGTCGACGACAATTCGGTCAACCGCCGGATCCTGGCGCGGCAGCTCGAACTGGCAGGCACATCGGCCGACATGGCGGCCGGCGGCGAGGAGGCGCTGGCGATGTGGCGCTCGCGTCCCTACGACCTGATGCTCGCCGACCTGCAGATGCCCGACATGGACGGCTTCGAACTGGCCCGGCGCATTCGCCAGGGCGAGGCCTCGACCGGCAGCGCGCGCCTTCCGATCCTCGCTGTCACCGCCAGCGCGCTCGAGTCGGAAGAGGAGCGCAGCCGGGCGTCCGGGATGGATGGGTTCATCACCAAGCCGGTTGGCATCGAGCAGCTGAAAGCGACCCTGGAGGTCTGGCTGAAGGATGAATCGCGGGAGCGCGTGACATGAGCCCGGCCTACGATCGCAACCGGCTCGTCGAGCTGTTCGGCGACAACGCGGCCACGCTCGCGGAGATCGAGCGCGAGTTCCTCGACACCGCGCGAAGCGCCCACGAGGAAATTCGCGCGACTGAAGATCTCGATACGATCGCGCGGGCGGCGCACCGGCTGAAGGGCGCTTCCGGCATGATCGGCGCGGCGGCGCTCGGCAGGATCGCCGACGCCGTGGAACGCGCGGCCCTGTCCGGGGACCTGCCGGCTGTGCTCGGCCTCGACGGAGCCCTCGCGCAGGAAGTGTCGAAGGTGGCCGCTCAGGCCGGTGCAGATCAGGCCCGCGGCCTCAGCATCACCGTCGCGGAGTAGGAGAGCAGGCCCCTGCCGTTCTGTTCCAGCAGACCGCGCAGGAAGGCAATCGACCGTCCGTGCTTGGGGACTTCCACGCGGGTGACCAGCGGCGCGGAAATGTCCCCGGCGGCCAGGAACTCGGCGGCGAAGGAGACGGTGGCGGGCGCGAGGTCGGTCGTCAGGGCCGCAGCGCGCGTGATGGCGGTGTCGGCAAAGCTCATCATGTAGCCGCCGTGGAGCGCACCGCCAGAGTTGCACATGCGCGCCAGCGTCGGCTGCACCAGCGAGGCGCCGTCGGCCTCCTTGCGGACGAAGGCGGGGCCAATATGCGTGGAGTAGGCGCTGGCCTTGAACGGCTCGAAGCCCTCGGGCACGACCTGCGGCGGCAGGTCGATCCTCGACGGCGCCTGCTCGTCCTTGCGCGCCATCGCCTTGGCGCGGGCGACGTGCCGGCACACGCCCGACCACAGCGCGATCGTGCGGCCCTCCTGGGTGATCGAGCCGCGCGCGAAGGCGAGGCGGCCCGTGACCTGCAGCGGCTCGCCGCGCGCTTCCAGCGGCGGTCCTATGGCCGCGCCGTTCAGAAACTCGACGGCGATGCTCACCGTCATGGCGAAGGACGTGTTGGTGCCGCCGTCCGCAGCGCGGCCGGCCACCAGGCAGAGCGCATAGTCGGCGAAGGTCAGGATGCCGCCGCCATGCACCCCGCCCATGTAGTTGCCGTGGCGCGGCAGGGTCGGTAGCACGCAATGCACCGTGCCGGCCTTCCGGGCATCGCCCTGGAGGTCGAAGTAGAACGGCCCAACATGATCCTCGAACGGATCCGGCGGCACGAACACGGTGTAGCGGGAGAGGTCGATCGTATCGGGCATTGGCTCTTGTGAAGCGTCGTTGGCGGGTTCTAATAGGGGAGAATCACGCAATCACAAAGACCCACGGAGCGAAACGTCATGGCGGAGTCCGCGCACAAGATCGAGATCCGGCGCGAAAAACGCGATGCCGGCACGGTGGCTCATCTCGTATTCGACAATGCGCGGCGTCTCAACGTCCTGAACCCGCCCGCCCTGCACGATCTCACCGCGACGTTCCACACGCTGTCGGCCGAGGAGGATCTGCGCGTCGTCGTCTTCTCCGGCGCCGGCGGCCGGGCCTTCATCGGTGGTGCCGACATCAACCACATGGCGGGCATGCGGACCTCCGAGGACGGCCGCGCCTTCATCACCATGGTTCACAAGCTCTGCCAGTCGATCCGCGACTGTCCGGTACCGGTGATCTGCCGCATGGAAGGCTACACGCTGGGCGCCGGCCTCGAAGTGGCGGCCGCCTGCGACCTGCGCATCGCCACCGACACGGCGCATTTCGGCATGCCCGAGGTCAAGGTCGGCGTTCCCTCCGTCGTCGAGGCGGCGCTGCTGCCGCGCCTGATCGGCTGGGGCCGCACCTCGTGGATGCTGCTGACCGCCGAGAACATCGATTCGCGCAGGGCCGAAGCCTGGGGCATGGTCGAGGAGGTCGTCGAGGTGGCGAAGATCGATGCGGCCGTCGAGCGCTGCGTGAATTCCATCGTCGATGCGACGCCGCTCGCCGTGCGGGCGCAGAAGCGGCTGATGCGGCGCTGGGAGCGGCTGCCGCTCGACGAGGCGGTCCAGGCCGGAATCGATTCCTTCGCCCAGTCGGTCGCCGAGGGCGAGCACGTCGAGCGCATGGCAGCATTCGTCAATCGCAAGAAGAAGTAGGGCGACGAGAGGGGCTGGGCGATGAGCAAGAAGACCGTCCGCATCGGCTGCCACTCGGGCTTCTGGGGCGACACAGAAACCGCCGCGGTGCAGCTCGTGCGCCACGGCAACGTCGACTATCTGGTCAGCGACTATCTTGCCGAAGTCACCATGTCGATCATGGCGGCGCAGAAGCTGCGCAATCCGCAAGCGGGCTATGCCATCGACTTCGTGTCGGTGGTCATGGCGCCGCTGGCGCGCGAGATCGCCGAGAAGAAGATCAAGGTCGTGACCAATGCCGGCGGCGTCAATCCGCTGGCCTGCCGGGAGGCGGTCCTCAAGGCCTGCGAGGCGGCGGGCGTGACGCTCAAGGTCGCGGTCGTGCTGGGCGACGACATCCTGCCGCGCGTCGAGGCGTTCCGCGCCGCCGGCATCCGCGAGATGGATACGGGCGCGGAGCTGCCGGCGAAGATCGCCAGCATGAACGCCTATCTCGGCGGCTTCCCGATCGCGCGGGCGCTGGCCGAGGGCGCCGACGTGGTCATCACCGGCCGTTGTGTCGATTCGGCCGTCACGTTGGGCGCATTGATCCACGCGTTCTCGTGGACACCCGAGGAGTTCGATCGTCTCGCCGCCGGGACGCTGTGCGGCCACATCATCGAGTGCGGCGCGCAGTGCAACGGCGGCAACTTCACCGATTGGCGGCTGGTACCGGACTACGACAACATGGGCTTCCCGATCGCCGAAGTGTCGAGCGACGGCAGCTTCGTGCTCTCCAAGCCCGACGGTACCGGCGGCCTGATCACGACCGCGACGGTCGCCGAGCAGATGCTCTACGAGATCGGCGATCCGCGCGCCTACATGGTGCCCGACGTGGTGTGCGATTTCACGCAGGCGACCTACGAGCAGGTGGCCAAGGACCGCGTGCGGGTGAGTGGTGCCCGCGGCCGCCCGCCCACCGACACCTACAAGGTCTCGACGACCTGGCCCGACGGTTACAAATTCAGCTCGATCTTCATGCTGGGCGGACGCGAGGCGGTCGCGAAGGGCCGACACAGTGCGGAGTCGATCATCAAGAAGACGCGCCGCCTGTTCGGCGAGAAGGGCATGGCGGATTATCGCGACGTCAACATCGAGGTGATCGGCAGCGAGGCGACCTATGGGCCGCACGGCCGCGTGCCCGACGCTCGCGAGGTCGTCGTGAAGATCGCCGCCCGGCACGACCAGAAGGAAGCGCTGGCGCTGCTTGGCCGCGAGATCTCGCCCATGTCCACCGGCGGCGTGGTCGGCATGACCGGCAGTTTCGGTGCCGGGCGCGTCTCCCCGTCGCCCGTCATCCGCATGTTTTCCTGCCTGGTGCCGAAGTCGATGGTGCCGGTCACGGTCGACGTCGACGGTCACAGGATCGCGATGCAGGAAGGCGCGCTGAGCGGCGACTTCACCATCGCACAGCTTCCCGTTGAGGCGCCCGCGGCGGCGCCGTTGCGGGCCGGCGATACCGCCACCGTGCCGCTGATCGCGCTCGCCTACGGCCGCTCCGGCGACAAGGGCGACAACGCCAACATCGGCATCTTCGCGCGCCGGCCGGAGTACGAACCCATCCTCGATGCCGAGGTGACGGAGGCGGCGGTGGCCAGCTACTTCGCCCACCGCATCGAGGGACCGGTCACGCGCTGGCGGCTGCCGGGCATCAAGGGTTTCAACTTCCTGCTGCGCAAGGCGTTGGGCGGCGGCGGCATGGCCTCACTCAAGGCGGATCCGCTGGCCAAGGCCTTCGCCCAGATGCTTCTGGACATGCCGGTGCGCGTGCCGACGTCGATGGCGGCCAAGCTCGAGTCTTGACGTCCGACGCCGAGGCGCGGGGAAGGCGATCAAGCCCGCGATTTCCCGGTTGAGGACCTCGCGCGCGTCGAGCCGGATGATGTCCCTCGCGCCCGTGCCATAGGCTTTCTGGCGATCCCGGCAGGATGGCATGAAGCACGATGCCCGCCGTTGCCAGCGGGACGCCAAACTTTCGATTGCCCCCTTCACCGGCTCAGAATTCGCGCCGCCCGCGAGAATTACTATCGATTGACATAGTTTATCGACTGATAGTAATTGGCTCGGGACCGCACTGCTCAGGGTAGCGATGATTAACATTCCAACCACTGCACGTGGCCGCCAGGGCACCCAGGCGAGGGGCGAGGATACGCGCCGGCGCATCCTGGAAACGGCGCTCGATCTCTTTGCCGCCCATGGATACGAGGGTGCCAGCACCCGGCAGATCGCCGACGGCGCGGGCGTAAACCTCCCGGCCATCCAGTACTATTTCGGCAACAAGGAAGGCCTCTACCGGGCGATCATCGAGGACATCGTCGCCGACACGGAGCGGCACATGTCCGGGGTGCTGCCCCGCGTCCGCGCCGCGCTCGACGATCCGGGCGTTACGCCGGCCGAGCTGAGGGAACTTCTGTGTGAGACGCTCGAAGCCTTCATCACCGTGGTGACGAGCGGCCCGCAGGTCGACAGCCGGCGCCTCATTTTCGCGCGCTCCGAGGTGGAAGAGACACCCGGGCTCGACCGGTTGCACGAGAACGGCATGCGGCAGATCTTCAATCCCTGTCTCGCCCTGTTCGCCCGCATCCACGGCAAGTCCGAAGGCGATCCCGAGATGACGATGCGCACGATGGCGCTGATCGGGCAGGTCGTCATCTTCTGCAACAACCACAAGCGACCCATCCTCAAAGCGGTCGGTCTCGAGGGAGAGAACGTTCTGTTGATGAAGCAGATCGTGCGCGAACAGACGCTTGCCATCTGTCGCGGCGTCGTGCCCGAAAAATAGTTTCAAGAGTACAGCATGCACAGGCGGTCACCCTTTCTCGTGGCCTTCACGGCCTTCCTCCTCGCCGGCTGCACCGCCGGTCCGGATTTCGTGAAGCCGGCCAAGCCGACATCGACTGGCTACACGGCCGAGCCGTTGGCCCTTCAGACCAGCTCCGCGGCCAGTCCCGGCGGCGGCGCGCAGACTTTCGTGCCCGAGCAGGACATTCCCGGCGAGTGGTGGGCCCTGTTCCAGTCGCCGCAGCTCGACGCTCTGGTTCGTGAATCGCTGCAGGCCAATCCCGACGTCGACGCCGCCCAGGCGGCGCTGCGACAGGCGCGGGAACTCTACTTCGCCCAGCAGGGTGGCCTGTTCCCAAGCTTGAACGCCAACGGGTCGGGCCAGCAGCAGCTCGCTTCGCCAGCTTCGCAGGGGCAGGTGGGATCGGCCGCCATGTTCGGCGTCACCGCGGCGTCGCTCAACATCTCCTATTCACCCGACGTGTTCGGTGGCGTGCGGCGCCAGGTCGAATCCCGGGAAGCGGCGGCGGAGAACCAGCGCTTCCAGCTCGAGGCGACCTATCTGACGCTTTCCTCCAACGTCGTCGTGGCCGCGATCAACCTCGCCTCGCTGCAGGCCCAGATCAAAGCGACCCAGGACGTCGTCAACATCCTCAACAATTCGCTGACGGTGGTGCGCCGCCAGTTCGATCTGGGTGGCGCCTCGCGCGCCGACGTCCTGGCCCAGGAGGCGGCCCTCACGCAGACCCAGGCGACCTTGCCGCCCCTGCAGAAGCAGCTGGCCCAGCAACGCAACCAGCTGATGCGGCTGGTCGGCCGCTCGCCGGATCAGGACCGCGGCGAGAGCTTCGATCTCGCCAGGCTCAAGCTGCCGCAGGAACTTCCGCTCAGCCTGCCCTCGACGCTGGTCGAGCAGCGGCCGGATGTGCGGGCGGCCGAAGCGCAGCTCCATGCCGCCAGCGCCGATATTGGCGTCGCGGTCGCCAACCAGATGCCGCAGTTCACCATCACCGGCCTGCTGGGGTTCACCTCGGGCGGGATCAGCTCCCTGATCGTGCCGGGCTCTGGCGTGTGGAGCATCGGCCTCGGAATCGCGCAGACCGTGTTCGACGGCGGCAAGCTCGACCATCAGCGTCAGGCCGCGATCGCCGCCTACGAGCGTGCGGCCGCGCAGTATCGCGGCGTCGTGCTGTCGGCCTTCCAGGATGTCGCCAACGCTCTGCGGGCCGTGCAGTACGATGCCGACACGCTGCGGGCCCAGGTCGCCGCCGAGCAGACCGCAGCGGCGAGCCTCCGACTCTCCGAGCAGCAGTATCAGCTCGGTGCCGTGAACTATCTGATCCTGCTCAACGCCCAGCAGACCTACCAGACCGCCGTCATCAACCGGCTGCGGGCACAGGCCGCGCGCTACTCCGACACGGCGGCGCTGTTCCAGGCGCTGGGGGGCGGCTGGTGGAACCGCACCGACGTCGATCCGAAATCGATGGGCAAGCCGACGCGCTTCGCGCTGCCGCCCGTCCAGGACATCAAGCTTCCGCGCGCCGGTCACTGACCGGTCGTTCTTTCCCTTTCAGACCTATCCATCCTGATCAGCTCAAGAGGCATACGATGATCAAGCGAATGCTCATCATGCTCATTCTCGTCGGCGCAGTGCTCGGCGGGTTGTTCGGCTTCAAGGCCTTCGTCAACGGCAAGATTCAGGAAGCCATGGCGGGCATGGCCAACATGCCTCAGACGGTCTCCGCCACGAAGGCAGAGACCAGCGACTGGCAGCCGCGGATCGATGCGGTCGGCACCCTGCGGGCCGTGCGCGGCGCAGAGCTGTCGCTCGAGGTGCCGGGCGTGGTCGAGACGATCACCTTCCAGTCGGGTGACGAGGTGAAGGCGGGGCAGGTGCTGCTGACCCTGCGCAAGGAAGACGAAGAGGCCCGGCTTCAGTCGCTGGAGGCGACGGCGTCCCTCGCGCAGATCACCTACGACCGCGACCTGAAGCAGCTCAAGGCGCAGGCGATCAGCCAGGCGATCGTCGACAACGACGAAGCCAATCTGCGCAATGCCCGCGCGCAGGTCGCCGTCCAGAAGGCGATCCTCGACAAGAAGACGCTCCGGGCGCCGTTCGACGGCAAGCTCGGCCTGCGCCAGGTCGACCTCGGCCAGTTCCTCGCGGCGGGCACCATGATCGCGACCCTGCAGTCGATGGATCCCATTTTTGTCGACTTCCTCCTGCCCCAGCAGGCCGTGGCGCAGATCGCCGTCGGCGACAAGGTGCGGGCGAAGGTCGACGCTTTCCCCGGCCGCACCTTCCAAGGCGAGATCACAGCCGTCAATCCGAAGATCGAGACGGGCAGCCGCAATGTGCAGGTGCGCGCC
This sequence comes from Reyranella sp., assembly GCF_030651995.1. Taxonomy (GTDB): domain Bacteria; phylum Pseudomonadota; class Alphaproteobacteria; order Reyranellales; family Reyranellaceae; genus Reyranella. The sequence goes on along the minus strand of NZ_JAUSBN010000007.1, from coordinate 14,147 downwards.
ACCCTGCCGAACGCGGACCAGAAGCTGATGCCCGGCATGTTCGCCACGGTCGAGCTGGACACCGGTGCGGCGCAGCGTCTGGTCACGCTGCCGCAGACCGCTGTGAGCTACAATCCCTACGGCTCGCTGGTCTACCTCGTCGACGACAAGGGCAAGGGCGCTGATGCCAAGCCCGAACTCGTCGCGCGACAGGTCTTCGTCACGACGGGCGCGACGCGCGGCGACCAGGTGGCGATCCTGAAGGGAGTCTCCGAAGGCGACACGGTCGTCACCTCCGGCCAGATCAAGCTGCGCAACGGCGTGCCGGTGCTGGTCGACAACCGCGCCGTGCCGACCAACGACCCCGCCCCGAAGATCGTCGACAAATAGCCAGCCTGCAGGACATCGTCCCATGAAGTTCACCGATCTCTTCATCCGCCGTCCGGTACTGGCGAGCGTGGTCAGCCTGCTGATCCTGGTCGTCGGCCTGCGTGCCATCAGCGCCCTGCCGGTGCTGCAGTATCCGCGCACCGAGAATGCGGTCGTCACGATCACGACGACCTATTACGGCGCCGATCCTGACGTCATCGCAGGCTTCATCACCACGCCGCTGGAGCAGGCGATCGCCCAGGCCAACGGCATCGATTACATGACCTCGACCAGCCAGAGCGGCGTGAGCACCATCACGGTCTATCTGCGTCTCAACTACGATTCGAGCAAGGCGCTGACGGAGATCAACACCAAGGTGAGTTCGGTGCTGAACCGGCTGCCCACCGGGACGCAGCAGCCGGTGCTGACAGTGAAGGTCGGGCAGACGATCGACGCGATGTACATCGGCTTCAACAGCAAGGAGCTGGCGCCGAACCAGATCACCGACTACCTGGTCCGCGTCGTGCAGCCCAGGCTGCAGGCGGTCGAAGGCGTGCAGACGGCCGAACTGCTGGGGGCAAAGAACTTCGCGCTGCGCGCCTGGCTCGACCCGCAGAAGCTTGCTGCCTACGGCATGACCGCCGCCGATGTCAGCCAGGCGCTGACGGCGAACGACTACATCGCCGGCCTCGGCACGACCAAGGGCCAGATGGTGCAGGTCACCCTCAAGGCCTCGACGGCGCTGAGTTCGCTGGAGGAGTTCCGCAACCTGGTGCTGAAGCAGGACAAGGGCGCGATCGTTCGGCTCAGCGACGTGGCCAACGTGACGCTGGGCTCCGACGATTACGAATCCGAAGTGAGCTTCGACGGCCAGAAGGCGGTCTATATCGGCATCCAGGTCGCGCCGGCCGCCAACCTGCTCGACGTGATCAAGGGCGTGAAGGACGTCTTTCCGGAGATCCAGGCGCAGCTGCCGCAGGGGCTGAACGGCCAGATCATCTACGATTCGACGGAGTTCGTGAACAGCTCGATCGACGAGGTGATCCGCACCCTGGTCGAGGCGCTGGTCATCGTGACCCTGGTTGTCTTCGCCTTCCTGGGATCGATCCGCTCGGTGATCATTCCCTTGATCGCCATTCCGTTGTCGCTGATCGGCACCTTTGCCATGATGGCGGCCTTCGGCTTCTCCATCAATCTGCTGACCCTGCTTGCGCTGGTGCTGGCGATCGGCCTGGTGGTCGACGACGCCATCATCGTGGTCGAGAACGTGAACCGCCATCTCGAGGAAGGGCAGAAGCCTTTCCCGGCGGCGATCCAGGCGGCGCGCGAGTTGGGCGGGCCGATCATCGCCATGACCGTGGTGCTGATCGCCGTCTATGTGCCGATCGGCTTCCAGAGCGGCCTGACGGGCGCGCTGTTCACCGAGTTCGCCTTCACCCTGGTGGGTGCCGTCACCATCTCGGCGGTCGTCGCGCTGACCCTCTCGCCCATGATGTGCTCGCGGATGCTGAAGCCGCATGCTCACGACGACGGCGGCCTGGAGGCGCGCCTGATCCGCGGCATCGACAACGTGTTCGACCGGCTGCGGCGCGGCTATTCCCGCTGGCTGACCGGCAGCCTCAACTATCTGCCGGTGACGGCGACCTTCGCCGTGCTGGTACTCGGCAGCATTTACTTCCTCTACTCGGCCACCAGCAGCGAGCTGGCGCCGCAGGAGGACCAGGGCATCATCATCGGCTTCGCGACCTCGGCGCCCAATTCGACCATCGACCAGCGCCAGATCTATTCGCGCGAGATCTACAAGATCGGCGTCAGCCATCCGGAGACCGATCACGTCTTCCAGCTCGACGTGCCCGGCCAGTCGATCGCGGGTTACGTGCTGAAGCCGTGGGACCAGCGCGTCATGACCTCGAACCAGCTGCAGCCGATCGTCCAGCAGGAGCTGTCGGGAATCGCCGGCGCCCAGGTCGTGGCCTTCCAGCCGCCGCCGCTGCCGGGGTCGACCGGCCTGCCCATCCAGTTCGTGATCAACACGACGGGCGGGTTCGATGCGCTGAACGACGTGGCGCAGAAGTTCCTGCAGGAAGCGCTCGCCACCGGCCGCTTCATCTTCCTCAACACAGACCTCAAGATCGACGCGCCGCAGGCCACGGTCGTGATCGATCGCGACAAGGCCTCGGCGCTCGGCTTGAAGATGAGCGACATCGGCGGCGCCCTGGGCTCGATGCTGGGCGGCGGCTACGTCAACTACTTCGCCCTCGACGGCCGCTCCTACAAGGTGATCCCGCAGGTCCAGCAGTCCTCGCGGCAGAACATCGACCAGATCCTCGACTATCACATCAAGGCCGGCGACGGCACCACGGTGCCGCTGTCCACCGTCGCGTCGATCGTCACCAAGGCGATTCCGCAGTCGCTCAATCACTTCCAGCAGCTCAACAGCGCCACCATCCAGGGCGTCGCCTTCCCGGGCGTGTCGCAGGCCGAGGCACTGGAGACGCTGAAGGAGCTGGCGCAGCGCACGCTGCCGCAGGGCTACTCGATCGACTATGGCGGCGCGTCGCGGCAGTACATCCAGGAAACGGGCGGCTTCATCGTCACCTTCGGCTTCGCGCTGATCATCATCTACCTGTCGCTCGCGGCGCTGTTCGAGAGCTTTCGCGATCCGCTGATCATCCTGTTCTCGGTGCCGATGTCGATCGCGGGCGCGCTCATCTTCCTGATGGCGCTCAGCACCGTGGGCATGCCGGGGGCGACGCTGAACATCTACACCCAGGTGGGTCTGGTCACCCTGATGGGGCTGATCAGCAAGCATGGCATCCTGATCGTCGAGGTGGCCAACGAACTTCAGGAGGCCGGCAAGTCGCGGCGTGAGGCCATCCAGGAAGCCGCCGCCATCCGTCTGCGGCCGATCCTGATGACCACGGCGGCAATGGTGCTGGGCGTCGTACCTTTGATCGTCGCCACCGGAGCCGGTGCCCTGTCGCGCTTCTCGATGGGCCTGGTGATCGCCAGCGGCCTGGCGGTCGGCACGCTCTTCACCCTGTTCGTGGTGCCGGCCGTCTACGTGATGCTGGCAGCCGACCATTCCAGGAAGCGCGGCGCCAGCGAGCACATCGAGGCCCTGGCGGCGGGCGACTGAGCTATAGCGTCTTCAGGGCCTCGAGGGCGATTTCATCGCCCCATTCCTGCACGAAGTGTCCGCCGTCGGTGATTTCCAAAGGGGGCGGACAATTGCGGATGACGGTGTGAAGTTCGCGCATGATCGGCGGGCCGAGGACGGGATCCTTCATGCCTATCGCCATCAGGCTCTTGCCCGTCCAGCGCTCGCGCCAGAAGGTCCGGGCCCCCCGGGACAGGGCGGCTCCGCCGGCCTCTGGCCTGTCGGGCACGAGATTGGGGAAGCGTCGGACTCCCGCCTTGTAGGACGAATCGGAATAGGGCGCGCCATAGGCGGCCGCTTCGGCATTGGAGAGATGCGGGCAGGCGCGCTTCATCAGGCCGGCAATATTCAGGTCGGGATTGCGGTTCGAAAAGTCACGCCAGGCGAGGAATCCCTGGCCGAGCGGGCGATCGCCCGTGCCGAGGTCGGTGTTCATGACCAGCAGCGCCGTGTAGCGCTGGGGCGCTGCCATCGGCAGGGTCAGGCCGATCAGGCCGCCCCAGTCCTGGACGACCAACACGATATTGCGGAGGTCGAGTGCCTCGATCACGCCAAGCATCGTGTCGCGATGGAATTCGAACGTATAGAGGGCCTCGTCTTTCGGCTTGTCCGACCGGCCGAAACCCAGGAAATCCGGCGCGACGGCCCGGTGCCCGGCCGCCGTGAAATGCGGAATCATGCGCCTGTACAGATAGCTCCAGGTGGGCTGGCCGTGCAGGCAGAGGAAGGTTTTTCCGGCATCTCGCGGGCCCTCGTCGACATAGTGCAGGCGCAGCGCATCGGGCCGCTCCAGGTATTTCGGTTGAAAAGGCCAATCCGGAAGATTGGCAAATCGCTCATCTGGCGTGCGCAGGGCCTCGATCAATGGTGTATCCTCCCGGCCATGGTGGCCCCCTCGAAACCTGTTCCGGAGAAGGACGAACGCGCCGAACGTCTCGCTGCCGCTCTGCGCGAAAACCTGAAGCGGCGCAAGGCGCAGGCGCGCGCGAAGGGGGATGTCCTGAAGCCGGCGGACACAGGCCGGAGTTCCGGCCCGGACGTTGGCCGGGCCCCGGTCAAGGCTGGCGGTTGAGCCAGCTCCCTCCCTCCTTTAGAAGCGCCCGATGAGCATTCTCTCCGACCGCTGGATTCGCCGCATGGCGCAGGAGAAGGGCATGATCGAGCCCTTCGTGGACGCCCAGAAGCGCGAAGGCGTTATTTCCTACGGCCTGTCGTCCTACGGCTACGACGCCCGCGTCGGTACCGACTTCAAGATCTTCACCAACGTCAATTCGTCGGTGGTCGACCCCAAGAACTTCGACCAGCAGAGTTTCGTCGACCGCAACACTGAAGTCTGCATCATCCCACCCAATTCCTTCGCGCTGGCACGGACGGTCGAATATTTCCGCATCCCGCGTGACGTGCTGGTGATCTGCGTCGGCAAGTCGACCTATGCGCGCTGCGGCATCATCGTGAACGTGACGCCGCTCGAGCCGGAGTGGGAGGGTCACGTGACCCTGGAATTCTCCAATACCACGCCGCTGCCCGCGAAGATCTATGCCAACGAGGGCGCCTGCCAGTTCCTCTTCCTTCAGGGCAACGAACCCTGCGAGGTTTCCTACCGCGACAAGGCCGGCAAGTATCAGGGCCAGCGCGGCGTCACCCTGCCGAAAATCTGAGCGGAGGCGACCATGGACAGAATTCGTATCAGGGGCGGCCGTCAGCTCAAGGGCCAGATCCACATCTCCGGCGCCAAGAATGCGGCGCTGCCGCTGATGGTGGCCTCGATGCTGAGCGACCAGCCGCTTACCCTGCACAACGTGCCACGGCTGGCCGACATCACCACCATGATGCAGCTGCTGCGCCAGCACGGGGTGGAGATCGAGGCGACCGCCGGCGAAAACGGCCACAGCCACGGCACGACGATGGTGCTGAAGGCCGCGAAGATCACCTCGACCACCGCGCCCTACGACATCGTGCGCAAGATGCGCGCCTCGATGCTGGTGCTGGGCGTGCTGCTGGCGCGCGAGGGCCAGGCCAGGGTGTCGCTGCCGGGCGGCTGCGCGATCGGCGCCCGTCCCGTGGATCTGCACATTGCCGGCCTGCGGGCGATGGGCGCCGAGATCGACATCGACGGTGGCTACATGGTCGCGCGGGCACCCAAGGGCCTCAAGGGCGCGCGCTACACCTTCCCGAAAGTGTCAGTCGGCGCCACCGAGAATCTGATGATCGCGGCTGCTCTGGCCAAGGGCACGACCGTGCTCGACAATGCCGCCCGCGAGCCCGAAATCGCCAATCTCGCCGAATGCCTGTCGGCGATGGGCGTCCCGGTGGGCGGCATCGGCACCGAGACGCTCACCATCGAGGGCGTGACGTCATTCAAGCCGATCGAACATGCGGTCATTCCCGACCGTATCGAGACCGGCACCTATGCCATGGCCGTCGCCATGACGGCGGGCGACGTCGAGCTGATCGGCGGCCGGGTCGACCTGATCGACACGGTGGCGGCCAGCCTGCGCGCGGCCGGCGTCACGCTCGAGGACACCCAGCACGGGATGCGGGTGCACCGGACCAACGGCGCGCTGCACGGCGTCGACGTAATGACGGAGCCGTTCCCGGGCTTCCCGACGGACCTGCAGGCGCAGATGATGGCGCTCATGACGCGGGCCGAGGGCGCCTCGATGATCACCGAGACGATCTTCGAGAGCCGCTTCATGCACGTGCCGGAACTGGCGCGCATGGGTGCCAACGTCACCATCCATCACCAGTCGGCACTGGTGCGCGGCGTGCCGAAGCTGCGCGGCGCCGAAGTGATGGCGACCGACCTGCGCGCCTCGGTGTCGCTCGCCATTGCGGCCCTGTCGGCCGAGGGCGACACGATGCTGCATCGCGTCTATCATCTCGACCGCGGCTTCGAGCGTCTGGAAGAGAAGCTCGGCGCCTGCGGTGCCGACATCGAGCGGCTGAAGGGCTAGGACGCATGACGGCCAAGCTGAAACTGTCCGCCCTCGATGCCGACGACTTGGCCATCATTTCCGCTGCCGTGCAGGACGCGCTGGTGGCGGTCCGCGACTGCGCCTTGCTGAAGGACGAGAGCCGCTTCGTCCTGCTGCTCAACCGGTTCCGGTGGGAAGCCGATCCCGAGCAGGGGACCGGCCATACCCGGACCCATTCCGCCCTCGTTTTCAACGAGGTCACGGGCGTGCGGCACCATGACATCCCCACGGCTGAGCCCGACCGGATGCTGGAATTGCTCGCGGTGGTGCTGGAGAACGACCGTTCAGTCCTCCTGCGCTTTTCGGCCGGACGGGCCATACGGCTGGAAATCGGCCGGCTCGCATGCCATTTGGGGGACGTAGGGGAGCCTTGGCCCACCCCGTGGAAGCCCGCCCACCCGGTCGAATAGCCTTTCGGCTCCGGCGAGGGGCGGGCATTCGTTACTGGAGAACCTGTCGTGTCGAGCGAGGCTAACGAGAAGCTGATCCTGGCGCTGCCCAAGGGCCGCATCCTCAAGGAGGCCGGCCCCGTCTTCGCGGCTGCCGGCATCGTGCCGGAAGCAGCCTTCGCCGATCCCGATGCCCGCCAGCTTCGGTTTGCGACCAACCATCCCGATCTCGACATCATCCGCGTCCGCTCCTTCGACGTGGCGACCTTCGTGGCGTTCGGCGCGGCGCATCTTGGGATCGCCGGCGCCGACGTGCTGATGGAGTTCGACTATCCGGAGATCTACGCCCCGATCGATCTCGGCATCGGCAAGTGCCGCCTGGCCGTCGCCGAGCCGGTCGAGATGGCGGGCCGGGACGATCCGCGCCGCTGGAGCCACGTCCGCATCGCCACCAAGTATCCCGAGGTCACGCGCCGGCACTTCGCCGCGCGCGGCGTGCAGGCGGAGTGCGTCAAGCTGTCGGGCGCGATGGAGCTGGCGCCGTCGCTCGGCCTCAGCCACCGCATCGTCGACCTCGTCGATTCCGGCCGCACCCTGAAGGAGAACGGTCTGGTCGAGATCGAGCATATCGCCGACATCACCTCGCGCTTCATCGTGAACCGCGCCGCGCTCAAGACGCGGCCGGAGCGGGTCGGCCACTGGATCGACCGTTTCCGCGAGGTCGCCGCAGGGGCCGCCCGTGCCGCTTAGGCTCGACGCCTCGGCGCCGGGTTTCGAAAAGGAATTTTCGGCCTTCCTCGGGCGCAATCGGGATACCGACGAGAATGTCGACCGCGTGGTCGCCGGCATCTTGGCCGATGTGCGCGCGCGCGGCGATGCGGCGGTCGTCGACTACACCGCCCGGTTCGACTGGGCGGGAATCACTGCTGCCACCATGCGCATCTCCGACGCCGAACGCGACGCGGCGGCGGCGCAGGTGCCGGCGGCGCAGCGCGAGGCGCTGGTCTTTGCGGCCCGGCGTATCGAGGCCTTCCATCGTGCGCTGATGCCTAAGGATGTCGACTTCACCGACGCCACCGGCACGCGGCTCGGTGCGCGGTACCGGCCGGTGGACGCGGCCGGCGTCTACGTGCCGGGCGGCACGGCGGCCTACCCGTCCTCGGTGCTGATGAACATCGTGCCGGCCAAGGTCGCGGGGGTGAGCCGCATCGTCATGGTGGTGCCGACGCCCGGCGGCGCGCTCAATCCGCTGGTCATGCTGGCGGCCGCGATCGCCGGCGCCGACGAGATCTGGCGCATCGGCGGCGCGCAGGCGGTGGCGGCGCTCGCCTACGGCACGGAATCGATCAGGCCGGTCGACAAGATCACCGGGCCGGGCAACGCCTACGTCGCGGCGGCCAAGCGCCGCGTGTTCGGCCAGGTCGGCATCGACCTCATCGCCGGCCCTTCCGAAATCCTCGTGGTTGCCGACCGCCACAACGATCCGGCCTGGATTGCCGCCGACCTGCTGTCGCAGGCCGAGCACGATCCGTCGTCGCAATCGGTGCTGATCGCCGACGATGCGGCCTTTGCCGACGCCGTCCTGCGCGCCGTCGAGGCCGAGCTGAAGACGCTTGCCCGCGCCAAGATCGCCGCGGCGAGCTGGCGCGACAATGGCGCCGTGATCCTGGTGCCGGACTTCTCGGCCGCGCCGCCCATCGTCGACGCCATTGCCGCCGAACATGTCGAGCTGGCGATGGAGATGGCGGAGGCCGAGGCGCTGTCGCAGAAGATCCGTCATGCCGGCGCGATCTTCCTTGGCCGCCACACGCCCGAGGCGATCGGCGACTATGTCGCCGGCACCAACCACGTGCTGCCGACCTCTCGCGCCGCGCGTTTCTCGGGCGGGCTGGGCGTGTCCGACTTCCTGAAGCGGACGTCGCTGGTCGCCTGTACGCCGCAGTCTCTGGCCGCCCTCGGCCCGTCCGCCGTGGCGCTCGCCGATGCCGAGGGGCTCGGCGCCCATGGCCGTTCGGTCTCGCTCCGGCTGGGACGCTAGCGATGCCGGCCGGGACGACCGACAAGGCGCGGCGCATCGTCGATGTCGTGCTGGACGAGGAATCGGTCGCCCGCCGCGCGCCCGAAGTCGAGCACGAGCGGGCCGTCGCGCTGTTCGACCTGATCGAGGAGAATGATTTCCTTCTGGTCGGCAGCCAGCCCGGCCCCTATCGCCTGCGCATCGGCATCTTCGAACAGCGCCTGGTGTTCGACGTGCGCAACGAGGCCGACGAGAAGCTGCGCGACATCGTCCTGTCGCTGACCCCGTTCCGCAAGGTCGTGAAGGATTACTTCCTGATCTGTGAGAGCTACTACGCCGCCATCAAGAAGCTCGGCCCGTCGCAGATCGAAGCGCTCGACATGGGCCGGCGGGGCCTGCACGACGAGGGTTCTGACCTGCTGCGCGAGCGGCTCGACGGCAAGATCGAGGTCGACCACGACACGGCCCGGCGGCTGTTCACGCTGATCTGCGCCCTGCACATCAAATCGTGAGCGCGGAGGGGCGATGATCGGACTGCCGTCCAGCCTGCTCTTCGCCTGCAGCGAGAATTCCGTCCGGTCGCCGATGGCCGAGGCTCTGGCCAAGCGGCTCTACGGCCACAGGGTCTTTATCGATTCGGTCGGCGTGCGCGCGAGCGAGGTCGACGGATTTGCCGTCACCGCTCTCGACGAGATCGACATCGACGTCCACCGTCACCATGCCAAGACGTTCGACGACGTCGATGCCGCGTCGTTCGAGCTGATTGTCACGCTGTCGCCGGAAGCGCATCACAGCGCCCTCGAGTTCACGCGCGGGACGGCGACCGAAGTCGAGTACTGGCCGATGCCCGACCCCAGCGCCGTGGAGGGATCGCGGGAGACGCGGCTCGACGCCTATCGCCATACCCGCGACCAGGTGCTGGCCCGACTGAAGGCCCGCTTCGGGATACCGATCACGCCCTCGGTCTGAGACCGTTCCCGCACGAGCGCCTGAAAGGACGTCGTCAGCGCGTGCTGTCGGCGCCCGCGTACCAGGCGGCGCGATGCGAGCTGTGACGCGGCACCGGCAGGTTGACGAGGTCCATGAACACCGAGGCGCCGCCGTCGGCGCCCGCGAGGTCGCCCTCGAGCACGTCGACGTCGAAGGTGAGCCTGTCGCCTTCCAGCTTCGGCGACTTCAGCGTGACGACGGCATCGACGACGCTGGCCTTCGCCTTGTTCAGCACCGACACCGTGGCATTGGGCGGATCCTTGGCGAACGAGTTGGGAGCCTTCAGCGTCCACTCCTCGAGCACGTGCGCCAGCATCGCGTGGCCGGCCGAACGGACCGGGCGGTCGGCGAACACGATGACGCTGGGCGCGATGCCTTCGAGGATCAGCTTGTTGTCCTGCAGCTTGGCGCCGCGGGCATTCAGCACGAACATCGAGGGGATGAGGCGCGGATGGCGCGCCGCGCCGACGACCTTGGGCAGGCCCTGCACCGAGGAGGGGGCGGGCGCGGCCGGCTGGGACTGCGCGGCGGCGCCGAAGGCGAGGCCGAGCGTGGCGGCGGCGGTCGCGAGGGCGACGGAGAGTCGGAAGGTTTGCATGATCATCACCGTGCGGCTCAGTAGCAGGGCAGGAGGGGCGGCTTGCCGCACGTCGGCGCGTTGTAGCGCTGCTGGTAGCGCGGATCGATGTCGGGCGGAGGCGGTGCGCCGGCGCCGCTGTTGTAGCCGCCGCCGGCATACGGATTGACGGGGTGCGTCGGCGACGGATTGGACCAGCCGCTGAACGTGCTGGTGCCGTCCGGATCGCCGATCGCCGGCGTCTCGCCACCGGTCGTCTGGTTCTGGCCATAGTACTGGGCGCCGTGCGAGCCGATGCCGAACCAGATCGTGTCGATGAACACGGAGGCCGGACCGTCGGCGGCGCCGAGGCTGCCCTCCAGCACGTCGACATCGAAGGTGAGTTTCTCGCCTTCGAGCCTGGCGGTCTTCAGGGTCACCACGAGGTCCGACACGTTGCCGCCGTCCTTGTGGAAGACGGAAACCGTGGCGTTCGGCGGATCCTTGGCGAAGCTGCCGGTGCGCCAGATGTCGGCCATGTCCGGCGTCACCATGTGACCGACCGAGCGTTTGGGCCGGCTGGTGAACAGGGTCGCCGTGGGCAACACGCCGTCGAGGACCAGCTTCTGGCCGTCGAGCTTGGCGCCGCGGGCATTGATGACGATCAGGGCCGTCGAATACTGCCGCTTGGCCGGCTTGCCGATCGTCTTCTGGGCCGGATGGGTGATGGCGTTGGGCGGTGCCGCGGGAGCCGGCGACGCCTGGGCGAAGGCAAGTGCCGGCGTCAGGAGCAGGGCGGCCACAAGGCCGGACATGCGCGTTGGGTTCATCTTCTGCTGGTCCTTCTTTCCCGGGCGTCCGTAGCCGCGCTCTGTATAGGGGAGGCGGGGTCCCCTGAGAAGGCCGGCTGTCCCCCGCGTTGGTCGCGCCGCCATTGACTTACCCCCTCCTGCGGCCCATTTTCCGGCCGCTTTCCCAGAAATTCACCCCAGCCGGAGGCCGGATGGCCAAAGAAGACTTGATCGAATTTACAGGCGTCGTGGCCGAGTTGCTGCCCAACGCGATGTTCCGCGTGAAGCTCGACAACGACCACGTCATTCTCGCCCACACCTCGGGCAAGATGCGCAAGAACCGCATCCGCGTTCTGGCAGGCGACCGCGTCACCGTCGAGATGACGCCCTACGACCTGACCAAGGGCCGCATCACCTTCCGCTTCAAGTAGGCGTTGCGCGCCTCGCCGATCCCCCCGCTCGTACTGGCCTCCGCGTCTCCGCGACGGCTCGACCTGTTGCGACAGGTCGGACACGAGCCCGCGACGATCGACCCTGCCGACATCGACGAAACGCCCCGGGCGGGCGAGCTGCCGCGTGCCTATGCGCTGCGCATGGCGCTGGCGAAACTCGCCGTCGTGAAGGAGCGTCACGCCGGCGCCCTCGTGCTGGCGGCCGACAGCGTCGTGGTCTGCGGTCGCCGCATCCTGCCGAAGACCGAAGTTGAGGCCGAGGCGCGCGATTGCCTCGTGAGACTGTCGGGCCGCCGCCATCGCGTGCTGGGCGGCGTCGCCGTGGCCGGTCCCGACGGCCGGGTGCGGACGCGCCTCGTCGAGACCATCGTGCGCTTCAAGCGCCTCGAGGCCGCCGAGATCGATGCCTATCTCGCGAGCGGCGAGTGGCGGGGCAAGGCCGGCGGCTATGCCATCCAGGGCCGGGCCGCTGCCTTCGTCGCCTTCCTCTCGGGCTCCTACAGCAACGTCGTCGGGTTGCCGCTGTTCGAAACCGTGGCGCTCCTCGAGGCCTCTGCCCCATGAGCCGCGTCGATCGCCTCGTCTGCCATGTGTTGCCCACGGCGTTCCTGATGGCGCTGGTGACGGAAGGTCGCCTGGTCGAGTTGCAGGTGGTCCGCCGCGACCGGCCATCGAGGGTCGAGAGCATCTTCCTCGGCCGTCTGGAGCGCGTAATGCCCGATCTCGATGCGGCCTTCGTCGACATCGGCATAGACCGGGCGGGCTTCCTGCGGGCCGAGGACCTCTCGGGCAGCGATGGCTGGCCGCCGCTCGGTGCGCCGGTCCTCGTGCAGGTGCGCAACGACGGCGAGGGCGACAAGGGTCCGCGCCTGTCGATGAACATCGCCATCAGCGGCCGCTATCTCGTCTATCATCCCAACGGTGCCGGCGTGACCTTCTCCCGTCGCATCGAGGGAGAACTGGAGCGCGACCGCCTGCGTGGCCATGTCGAGGGGCTGCTGGACGGCGGGATCGTTCTGCGCACCGCCGCTGCGGGCGCCACCGCCGAGGTCCTGCAGGCCGACGCCACGGGCGTGCTCGAACGGTGGGAGAAGATCCGGCGCCTGGCGCTCGACGTCGAACCGCCGGCCGACCTGTCGTCGCGCATCCCGGGCGAGCGCGATCCGATCGCGCGGGCGTTGCGCGATCATGGGGCGGGTCTCGAGGAGGTGATCCTCGACGACCGCGCCCTGGCGCGCACGCTGCAGGACAAGATGGACCGGCTGGGCGAGAAGATCCGCGTCCGCTGGCACAACGGGACGATGCCGGCCTTCGACATCGACGACGTCGCGGGACAGATCGACACCGCGCTGGCGCCGCGCATCGCCCTGCAGAGCGGTGTCGAGGTGCTGTTCGAGCCCGGCGAGACGCTGTGCGCCGTGGACGTCGACAGTGCCAGTGCCGGCGGCCGCCAGGGCCGCGCGCCACGCCGGCCGGTCGACGTCAATCTGGAGGCGGCGCCGGCGATCGCCCACCAGCTCAGGCTGCGCAACATCGCGGGCGCGGTGGTCATCGACTTCGTGACGATGCGCAGCGCCTACGACCGCGACAAGGTCCAGGCGGTGCTGGCCGAGCATCTGGCGAACGACCCGGTGCCCACCCAGATCTACGGTTTCACCCGGCTCGGCCTGTTCGAGTTGACCCGCGCCCGGCGCGGCCCGACCCTGGCGGCCCAGCTCGAAGCGCTGGAAAAGAGCGATGCCTGACCGGACCCCGCCGCTGCGCGCCGTGCGCATCGAACCGAGATGCCCGACGTGCGGCAAGCCCGCAGACCCCAAGTACAAGCCCTTCTGCCGCAAGCGCTGTGCCGACATCGACCTCGGCCGCTGGCTGAAGGAAGGTTATCGCGTGCCGACCGACGAGGCGCCCGGCGAGGAAGACCTTGAGGATAGCGGTGGCGGCGCGTCTGGACAGCGGAGCTAGCCCGTCCTATAAGCCCGGCCGCCAACGAACGATGTGCCCAGGTAGCTCAGTTGGTAGAGCATGCGACTGAAAATCGCAGTGTCGGTGGTTCGACTCCGCCCCTGGGCACCATTCGTTTTCAATGACTTAGCCAAATCGATAGTTCCCGATCGGGGCGAGTTTGCCACGTGGTTTGCCACGCGTTGTATAAATCAGTGTTTTTTGGTTCGTTCGGACAACGTTCATCGGCTGTTGTTGCCGCTGTTCAAAGGCCATAAACGCCCGGTCAGACGCTGCCCGTCGATTTCCGTCGCGCTCATATACAGCACTGGCCGCATCGCTTATGTGGCCGAGTGCGGCCTTCCTCGCTTCACGTTCCACTCCCAGGTCGTAGAGGGCTGCTCCGAGAGAATGCCGAAGACCGTGGAAGCAGAGCCCTGACCCGACTAGCCCCAGGTACTCCAGCCGCTTAACCAAGTTCCACAGGAGTGTCTGAAGACCATCTCGCGTGTAGGGTTTCCCCTCAAG
>NZ_JAUSBN010000006.1 GCF_030651995.1 Reyranella sp. | reverse complement strand
TGGGTCATTGCCAGACTCGGAGGATGGACCGGCTACTACGGCAAGCCAGGGCCGAAGGTCATGCGCATCGGCCTCGATCAGTTTCGCGCCATCAAATACGGCGCCTCCCTCGGACTATGAGATGTGTGAATCCGATAGCCCGCTAGGGGGAGAGGCTAGGTGAGGGGGTTACAAGAGGTGCGTCGCCCCCTCACCCAACCTCTCCCCCTATCGGGGGAGAGGAGTTTGAATGAGGAGACTCAGGCCGCGCGCTTCTGGTTTCGCTGGCGCAGGATCGACAGGATTTCCGCGGCGGCGGCCGGGATGTTGGTGCCCGGCCCGTAGATCGCCGCGACGCCCGCCTTCCTCAGGAAGTCGTAATCCTGGGCGGGAATGACGCCGCCCACCACGACCATGATCTCCGACGCGTTCTGCTTCGCGAGTTCCTCGATGAGCTGCGGCACCAGGGTCTTGTGCCCGGCCGCCTGGCTCGAGATGCCGATCACGTGCACGTCGTTCTCGATGGCGGCGCGGGCGGCTTCCTCGGGCGTCTGGAACAGCGGGCCGACATCGACGTCGAAGCCTAAGTCGGCGAACGCCGTGGCGATCACCTTGGCGCCGCGATCGTGGCCGTCCTGGCCCATCTTGACGACCATGAGACGCGGCCGGCGGCCCTCCTCCTCGGCGAAGGCGGCGATGTCGGTGCGGATGCGGTCGAGGCCGGTGTCGCCTTCCCACTCGCCGGCATAGACGCCGGCGATCGAGCGGATGGTGGCCTGGTAGCGGCCGTAGACGCCTTCCAGCGCCGAGGAGATCTCGCCCACGGTGGCGCGCGCGCGCGTCGCCTCGATAGAGAGGCCCAGCAGGTTGCCGGTGCCGTTGCGCGCGGCCTCGCCCAGCGCCTTGAGGGCTTCGACGCACTTGGCTTCGTCGCGGGTCGTACGGATCGTGTGCAGGCGCTTGAGCTGGGCCTCGCGCACGACGTCGTTGTCGATGTCGAGGATGTCGATCGCCGACTCCTCCTTGAGCTGGAACTTGTTCACGCCCACGACGATTTCCTCGCCGCGGTCGATGCGGGCCTGGCGGCGCGCCGAGGCTTCCTCGATGCGCAGCTTCGGCATGCCGGCCTCGACGGCCTTGGTCATGCCGCCCAGTGCCTCGACCTCCTCGATCAGCTTGCGCGCCTCGGCGACCAGGCTGGCGGTCAGCGATTCGACGTAATAGCTGCCGGCCAGCGGATCGATGACCTTGGTGACACCGGTCTCGTGCTGGAGGATCAGCTGGGTGTTGCGCGCGATGCGGGCCGAGGTCGGCGTCGGCAGCGCGATCGCCTCGTCGAACGAATTGGTGTGCAGCGACTGGGTGCCGCCCAGCACCGCGGCCATCGCCTCGTAGGCGGTGCGGATCACGTTGTTGTACGGGTCCTTCTCGGTGAGCGAGACGCCCGAGGTCTGGCAATGGGTGCGCAGCGACAGCGAGTCGACCTTCTTGGGCTCGAACGGCTTGACCAGCTCGGCCCACAGGAAGCGCGCGGCGCGCAGCTTGGCCGCCTCCATGAAGAAGTTCATGCCGATGCAGAAGAAGAAGGAGAGGCGCGGTGCGAAGGCGTCGATGTCGAGCCCCTTGGCCTTGGCGGCGCGGACATATTCGAGCCCATCCGCGAGCGTGAAGGCCAACTCCTGAACGAGCGTCGAGCCCGCCTCCTGCATGTGATAGCCGGAGATCGAGATCGAATTGAACTTCGGCATGTAGAGCGCGGTGTGCTCGATGATGTCGGCCACGATGCGCATCGAGGGTCCGGGCGGATAGATGTAGGTGTTGCGGACCATGAACTCCTTGAGGATGTCGTTCTGGATCGTGCCCGCCAGCTTGTCCTGCGGCACGCCCTGCTCCTCGGCGGCGACGATGTAGCCGGCCAGCACCGGCAGCACGGCGCCGTTCATCGTCATCGACACGCTCATCTTGTCGAGCGGGATGCCGTCGAACAGGATCTTCATGTCCTCGACCGAATCGATCGCCACGCCGGCCTTGCCGACGTCGCCCACGACGCGCGGATGATCGGAATCGTAGCCGCGATGGGTGGCGAGATCGAACGCCACCGACAGGCCCATCTGGCCGGCCGCGAGATTGGCGCGATAGAACTTGTTGCTCTCTTCGGCGGTCGAGAAGCCGGCATACTGGCGGACCGTCCAGGGACGTCCCGTGTACATCGTGGCCTTCGGCCCGCGCGTGAAGGGCGGGAACCCGGGCAGCGAGCCCACCGTCTCGATCTGCTCGAGGTCGGCGGCCGTGTAGAGCGGCTTCACCGGGATGCCCTCGGGGGTCATCCAGGTCAGGTCATCGAGCGGGCGGTCGCGCAGCTCCTTCGCTGCGAGTTTTTCCCAGTCGGCGAGGGTCTTCTTCGGAAAATCGGCCATGCCCGCAATGTACTGCGGATTTCCGGCCCCCAAAAGACCCGCTATTCGTTCGCCAGAATCGTGTTTCGCACTAGGGGATAGATCTGGTTCGCCCAGCGGCGGCCGCTGAACACGCGGTAATGGCCGACGCCGGCCTGCATGTAGTGCTTCTTGCGATAGGGCCGCAGGCTGGAACAGAGATCGTGGGCCGCCACGGTCTGGCCCAGCGCGCAGATATCGTCGCGCTCGCCCTCGATGGTGAACAAAGCGGTGCGGCGGATCGCCTTGGGGTTCACCCGCCGGCCCTTCCAGTCGAGCTCGCCCCGGGGCAGCCGGTGCTCCTGGAACACCCACTGGACGGTCTCCAGGTAGAACTCCGCCGTCAGGTCGAGCACGGCGAAATACTCGTCGTAGAAGTCCTTGATGGTCTTGGCCTGCTCGGTCTCGCCCTTGGCCAGGTGCCGGTAGAGATCGGCCTGCGCCTTGATGTGGCGCTCGGCATTCATGCTCATGAAGGCGGTGAGCTGGATGAAGCCGGGATAGACCCGCCGGGTGGCGCCGGCATAGCGCATCGGCACCCGGTGGATCAGGTTCTGCTCGAACCAGCTCATCGGCTTGCCCATCGCCAGCTCGTTGACCTTGGTCGGGCTGACGCGGGTGTCGATCGGGCCGGCCATCAGGGTCATGCTGGCCGGCTGCGCCGGATTGTCGTCCTCGGCCATGATCGCCACCGCCGCCAGCGTCTGGACGCAGGGCTGGCAGACCGCGATCACATGGGCGCCGGGGCCCATCACCTCGAGGAACCTGATCAGGTGCTCGACATATTCGTCGAAGCCGAAGCGCCCGTTCCAGATGCCGACATCGCGGGCATTGGCCCAGTCGGTGATGTGGACGTCATGGTCGGGCAGCAGAACCCGCACGGTATCGCGCAGAAGCGTCGCGAAATGCCCTGAAAGAGGCGCGACCAGCAGGACCTTGGGCTGCGGCGCGACGCCCACCTTGGCGAAACGCAGCAGGGTGCCGAACGGCGTGGCGAAGACCTCTTCCTCGCGCACCGCCACCGTCTGGTTGCCGTAGGGCACCTCGGTGATGCCGAAGGACGGCCGGCGATGGCTGAGCGTGGCCCGCGTCGTCATCTCGCACAGCGCACTGGCCGCCCGCCAGCTGTCGAGCGACGTTCCCCCGCTGGCAAGCGTGTGGCCTGCCGCCGTCGCCCACAGGCGGACCGGGAGCATCATGTCGGCGGCGGTCTGATACATCGCATAAAGCATGGGGGGGGGCGACCGGCTCGGTATTTGCATCTACGAGGGCACCTAAGATACAGACAACCACCAACCGGGAGGGGTGGAGTCCATGGCCGAGGCCTCGCTCACCATCAGTAGCAAGAACTATTCCTCTTGGTCACTGAGAGGTTTTCTCCTGTGCCGGATGGCCGGGCTGGATTTCGACGAGAAGGTCGCGCCGTGGGACGATCCATCCACCCGCGCCGAGCTGCTCCTGCTCTCCCCCTCCTTCCTCGTGCCCTCGCTGGAGCACGGCACGGTCAAGGTCTGGGACACGCTGGCCATCGCCGAATACCTCAACGAGATCCAGCCGGATGCCGGCCTGCTGCCCAAGGATCCGGCGGCGCGCGCCCATTGCCGGGCGATCTGCGGCGAGATGCATTCGGGCTTCGCCAACCTGCGCTCGGCCCTGCCGATGAACCTCAAGGTCCGTCACGAGACCTTCAAGGTGTGGGGCGGCGCCCAGGCCGACATCGAGCGGGTGACCGCGATCTGGCGGGACTGCCTGCAGAAATACGGCGGGCCCTACCTGTTCGGGAAGACCCCGACCATGGCCGACGCCATGTACGCCCCGGTCTGCACCCGCTTCCAGACCTACAACGTGAAGCTCGACCCGGCCTCGGCCGGCTATCGCGACCTCATGCTGCGCTTCCCCGCGATGATGGAATGGACCGCGGCCGCCAAGGCCGAACACGAGGATGTCGAAGAGTTGGACGTCGAGTTTTAGGCTCGCCGCCCCAACTATCACCGTCGTCCTGAGCGGAGCGCCGAAGGCGCGTAGTCGAAGGACCTCTTTTCGCTTCGACACGCTGTGCGTCGGAAAAGAGGTCCTTCGACTGCGCCGCCCTGCGGGCGGCTCCGCTCAGGACGACGGATATATCTCAGGCCGCTTCTAACTCCCCGGCGCGCGGCGGAGTTCCAGCACGACGCGGCCGACGCGGAGGCCCCATTTGCCGGCGGTGGCCTTGTTGATCAGGGAGCCGTCGGAGTTGAGGGACAGCACGTCGAGTTTTGATTATCCGTCGTCTCGACCGGGGCGCCGAAGGCGCGTATCGGAGAGACCATCTCTCCACCAAAGGCCGGCAATTCGGCGAGAGTAGGTCTCTCCGCTACGCCTCGCATCGCGAGGCTCCGGTCGAGACGACGGGGGGGTGGATCA
>NZ_JAUSBN010000001.1 GCF_030651995.1 Reyranella sp. | reverse complement strand
GAAGATCCTGGACAAGGTCGGCGGCCGCAGCCGGCTCGTGTTCGAGCCGCTGCCGGTCGACGATCCGATGCAGCGCTGCCCGGACATCACCCTGGCGCGCGACATGCTGAAGTGGGAGCCCAAGGTTGCCCTCGACGACGGCCTCACCAAGACCATCGCCTTCTTCGACGACCTGCTGAAAAGCAACAGGGGCGTGAGCGGTATCGGCCGTTAACTCCAATGCAAAGCGCCGCGAAGTCTCCTTCGCGGCGCCTTTGACGTCGTTGATCTGTCGAAGGCTTACTGCGCCGCAAGGGCCTGCTTCGGCAGGGCGTTGACGACCGAGGCCTTGCCCGAGGTCATCTCGTCGTAGATCCACTTGTAGGTCTTCTCCATGCCGTCCTCGAGACGGATGGAAGGGGCCCAGTTCATCAGCTTCTTGATCAGCGTGTTGTCGCTGTTGCGGCCGCGCACGCCCTTGGGTGCGTCGAGCTTGTAGCTGCGCTTCAACTTGATGCCGGCGATCTTCTCGACGACATCGACCAGCGTGTTGATGCTGACCAGCTCGTCGCTGCCGATGTTCAGCGGCTCGATGATGTCGCTCTCCGCCAACTTGATCGTGCCCTCGGTGCAGTCGTCGATGTACATGAACGAACGGGTCTGCTCGCCGTCGCCCCAGATCTCGATATCGTGCTTGCCCGAGAGCTTGGCGGCGATGACCTTGCGGCACATCGCAGCCGGGGCCTTCTCTCGGCCGCCGTCATAGGTGCCTTCCGGACCGTAGACGTTGTGGTAGCGCGCTACGCGGGTGGCGATGCCGTAGTCCTCGCGATAGTGGCGGGCCATACGTTCGCTGAACAGCTTCTCCCAGCCGTAGCCGTCTTCCGGCAGGGCGGGGTAGGCGTCTTCTTCCTTCAGCGCCGTGACATTGGCGTCGGTCTGCTTGTCGCCGTTGTAGACGCAGGCCGAGGAGGAATAGAAGAAACGCGGCACGCCGGCTTCCTTGGCGGCGACCAGCATGTGGGTGCTGACCAGCACCGACAGCATGCACTCGGCCTTGTGGGTCTCGATGAAGCCCATGCCGCCCATGTCGGCGGCCAGGTTGTAGATCATGGCGGCACCCTTGGCAGCCTTGCGGCACGGCTCGAGCAGGGCAAGGTCGCCCACCTGGTTCTCGACGCCGGGGATCTTCTGGTACCATTCTTCGAGCGGCTTCACGTCGACCGCGCGGATCTTGGTGTGCCCGCGCTGCTGCAGGACCTTCACCAGATGGCCGCCGATAAAGCCACCGGCGCCGGTCACGACGACGAGATCATTCTTGGACATGCACGAAAGCCTTTCGATCGAAGCGAGGGGTTTTATCCGACTTTTCAACGACTTGCGAGGGTGGCGCCGCGCCTCTATCGAGCACGCGATCGGGGCCCCCGGGGGTAGAAGGGCCGCGCGAGGGTGTCCGTTTGCTAGGAAGTGCCGGCCTCGTCAAGCCGTCGCCGCATCGCAGAGGCATTGCAGCAGGCCGACACAGGGGAAGTTGCAAGGCCGGTGAAAAAGGTGGTCCTTGGTAAAAATTGATCTATACCAAACACATAGGCGTAACTTTCTCCCGATGTCCGATCCCCTCGCATGACCTACATCCTTGGCCTGAACGCCTATCACGCCGACGCGGCCGCTTGCTTGGTGAAGGATGGAGAACTGGTCGCCGCTGTGGAAGAGGAGCGGTTTCGCCGCATCAAGCATTGGGGCGGGTTCCCCAGCGAATCGATCCGCTACTGCCTGCGCGAGGCCGGAATTTCGCTGGGCGATGTCGACCATGTCGCAGTCAACAGCGACAACAAGGCCAACCGCTGGCGCAAGCTCGTCTATGCACTGACCTCGGGGGTGAGCCTGGGTTACGTCGTGAGCCGGCTGCGCAATCGCGGCGAGCGGGCCGATATCCCCGGCAATCTGAAGCGCCACCTGCCGGAGCAGGAGTTCCGCGGCACGGCGCACGCGGTCGAGCACCACCTTTGCCATCTTGCGTCGGCCTTCCTGGTCTCTCCGTACGACAAGGCCGTGGCGGTCTCGGTCGACGGGTTCGGCGATTTTTCCTCCGCGGCCTGGGGTCTGGGCGAGGGGGGCACCCTGGCGGTCGACGGCCGGGTCTATTTCCCGCATTCGCTGGGCGTCTTCTACGAGGCGATGACGCAGTTCATCGGCTTTCCGCACTACGGCGACGAGTACAAGGTCATGGGCCTCGCGCCCTACGGCCAGCCGTCGTTCGTCGAGCAGATGAAGGAGATCGTCCGGCTCGGAAACGACGGGACCTTCGCGCTCGACCTGCGCTATTTCCGCCATGCCTCGGGCGAGGGCGCCAACTACCAGGTGAAGGACGGCATTCCGTCGGGCGGCCGCTTGTGGAGCGACGAACTCGTGAAGCTGCTTGGTCCGGCACGCGACCCCGCCGCACCGCTGGAGGACAAGCACCGCGACATCGCGCGCTCCGCCCAGGTCACCTACGAGAACGCCTTCTTCAACCTGCTGAACGCGCTGCATGCGCGCTACGGCGCCGATGCCGTCGTGCTGGCGGGCGGCTGTGCCTACAATTCGGTGGCCAACGGCAAGGTGCTGGAGCGCACGCCGTTCCGGAAGCTCTACGTCCAGTCGGCGGGCGGCGATGCCGGGGGCGCGATCGGTGCGGCCTTCGCGACCTGGCACAGGACCGGCGGCGCGACGGCCAAGCGTCACTTCGTGATGGACCATGCCTACTGGGGGCCTTCGGCGACACCGGACGAGATCGCCGCCGCCATCGCCCGGCGGCGCGCCGACTTCGACGCGGCGGGCTGCCGCATCGAGCGCATCGCCGACGAAGCGACGCTGTGCCGCCACACGGCGCAGGCGATCTCCGAAGGCAAGGTGATCGGCTGGTTCCAGGGGCGCCTGGAATGGGGGCCGCGCGCCCTTGGAAACCGCTCGATCCTGGGCGATCCGCGACGCGCCGACATGAAGGACATCCTCAATCTCAAGATCAAGCGACGGGAGTCCTTCCGGCCCTTCGCCCCCTCGATCCTGCGCGAGGCGGTGCCCGATTGGTTCGAGACCGACGCCGACGTGCCATTCATGATGCAGGTCTTCCGCATCCGCGAGGAAAGGCGGAAGGAGATTCCAGCCGTCACCCATGTCGACGGCACCGGCCGTCTGCAGACCGTGACCTGGGCGGGCAACCCGCGCTATGCGCGCCTGATCTCGGCGTTTCGCGACCTTACCGGCGTGCCGATCGTGCTCAACACCAGCTTCAACGAGAACGAGCCGGTGGTCTGCAAGCCGGAGGAGGCGATCGACTGCTTCCTGCGCACCAAGATGGATGTCCTCGTGCTGGGCGACACGCTGATCCAGCGCTAGCCATGCAATTGAGCTATCCTGCCCAAAAGGCATCCGATCGGGGGACGGCATAGTGAGGGTATTGGTGGCAGGGGGCGCGGGCTATATCGGCTCGCATACGTGCAAGGCGCTCGCCCGCGCAGGCCACCTGCCGGTCGTCTACGACAACCTGCACACCGGCCATGCCTGGGCGGTGAAGTGGGGGCCGCTGGTCCGGGGCGACATCAACGATCCCGTGGCGCTCGGTGCCGCCATCCGCGAGCACAGGCCCGAAGCGGTCATCAACTTCGCCGCCTTGGCCTATGTGGGCGAATCGATGGTCGAACCGATCCGCTACTATCGCGCCAACGTGGCCGGCATGATCACGCTGATCGAGGTCATGCGGAAACACGACGTGGGCTCCCTCGTGTTCTCCAGCAGCTGCGCGACCTACGGCGTTCCCGACCGTCTGCCGGTCGTCGAGGGCATGCTGCAGCAGCCTATCAACACCTACGGTCGCACCAAGCTGATGGGCGAGCAGATCCTGCGCGACGCCTGTGCCGCGCACGGTCTCGGAGCCATGGCGCTGCGCTATTTCAATGCCGGCGGCGCCGATCCCGAGGGCGAGCTGGGCGAGGAGCACGATCCGGAAACCCACATCATCCCGCTGGTGCTGCAGGCCGCGCAGGGACTCCGGCCGGACATCTCCGTCTTCGGCACCGACTACGACACGCCGGACGGGACCTGCGTTCGCGACTATGTCCACGTGACCGACCTGGCGGCCGCCCATGTCGCGGCGCTGACACGCTGCAAGCCCGGCAGCTTCCAGGCCTGCAATCTCGGCGCCGGCCAGGGCGCCAGCATCGGCGAGCTGATCGCGCGGGCGCGGGCGCTCACCGGCCGCGAGATCCGCACCGTCGACGCGCCGCGGCGGGCCGGCGATCCCCCGATCCTGGTGGCCGACGTGGCGCTGGCGCGCAAGGCACTCGATTGGGCACCGGTCCACTCGTCGATCGACGACATCGTCCGCACGGCCTGGACCTGGATGACGGTGAGCCGGTCGGGCGCCATGCAGGCCCGGAGCCGCTGAGGCACCGCCCATGGACCGCGACATCGTCACGCCGCTGCTGATCACCTTCAACGAAATCCAGAACATCGGGCGGACGCTGGCGAAGCTCGACTGGGCCAGGCGCATCGTCGTGATCGACAGCGGCAGCACCGACGGCACGCTCGAGATACTGGCGAAGGATCCGCGCATCGAGGTCGTCCACCGGCCGTTCGACAGCTTCGCCGAGCAGTGCAATTTCGGGCTGACGCACATCCGCACCGACTGGGTCCTGTCGCTCGACGCCGACTATGAGCTGAGCGACACCTTCGTGTCGGAACTGGCAGGACTTCACCCCACCCCCCAGGACACCGGCTACAAGGCGGCCTTCGTCTATCGCATCCACGGGCACGCCCTGCGCGGCACGCTCTACCCGCCGCGCACCGTGCTCTATCGCGTCGGCGGGGCACGCTACGAGAACGAGGGCCACGGGCATCGCATCCGCCTGCAGGGACGCGTTTTGGCCCTCAAAAGCGTGATCTATCACGACGACCGCAAGCCACTGTCGCGCTGGCTGGCCTCGCAGCTCAAATACGCAGCGCGGGAGGCGGCCCACCTTCTCGAGACCCCGCGTGAACGGCTGGGGCGCGTCGACCGGATACGCCTGATGGGCTGGCCTGCGCCGATCCTCGTGGTGGTCTACGTTCTGTTCGCGAAAGGCGCGATCCTCGACGGAAAGGCAGGCTGGTTCTACGCCTTCCAGCGCCTGCTGGCAGAAGTCCTGTTGGCGCTCGAACTGTTGGACTGGCGTCTGTCGGCGCTGACACGGTCTGGTTCAGTCAAAGGGTAAGCGGAGAGCCTTCGAGGTCCTTTTCCGTCCCGGCGATCATCACGCGAATTGGACTTTTTCCCACCGCCAAGCCTGCAGGCAAGCAGATCTCGAAGCCGCCAACCCCGTGGGGAGTCACCTTCTTGAGCCAGGGCAAAAACTGATCGGCGTAGCAGCGCTGAACGGCTTGCCCGCCGACCCGGACTTCGATCGTTGCCAGCTGGTTCGGATCGTGAGCCAGGGCCCAACCTCGGAGGGCGCCTTCTTGCGTCCGATAAACCTTGCCGCGGGCGAGCCTGGAACTGATGCTCGGGGGACGCCCGCGATGGTTCGTGAAGTAGTCCAGGTTGGCTTCGACATGACGATAGAGGCAGAGATCGTCCTCATTGAGCGCAAGAATTCGGGAGCGGGTCTCTGCGTCGATTCTGGGTCGGGGAGTCCGGCCGGCGGCGTTGTCGTGGCGCATCCGAAGTTCCACACCAAGGTGCCGGGACAAGGCTCTGACCATGTCCGGCATGAACTCAAACAACCCGACAAAGCCCAGGCGACGCAGGTCCATTCCGCTCAGCTGCCGGCACTGAACATTGATTTGGTCGTGTGACTCATAGAATTCGGCAAACGAACCGGTGAATCTCTTCTGTCTGACGTGCATCCGATAACTGGAGGCGACGCGCTCGACGGGATCGCGCAGGAAGGTGACCATGGATGCCGGGTGAAAGGCGCCGGTCCAGTGACGGATGGGTTTCTGGCTGCTGACCAGAAATCGCTGCCCCCGAGGCGCCTCAGCCCGCAGCGCGGCGATCTTCTCAGGTGTCCGGAAGTCGGACGCAACAGCATCGATGATGTTGCCGGACATCATGGCGGTGGTGGCGCCACTTTCCGAAGCATCCACGGTGGCCCGCTGCGCGGCGATCAGCGTGGCCGTGTCGGCCCCGTACTCGAAAACCTGGGTGGCAGTCGGCATCGACGCCGACAGCATATGGCGCATCGAGGTACCGGCCGCCTTGGGGATGTGGACGAACACGACATCCTTGATCTTCGGCTCGAGGTCGGGTCGAGACTCTGCCGCCACATTTTCTTCTCGGGGGGCCGCCGCTTCCGAAGCAGCGCGCGTCGCCGAGGCTCTTGGGGCGAACCACCGAGCGGGCCAGAGCCTTCGGCTCATGGTTCAGAAGGGGCAGCTGGTTGAACGCGCATCAATCTGGCCGTTGGCTACTTGTCAGGCCAATTGACTAACAATTTGCAGTGACAATTAGAATTGAAAAGTATGGGCTGGGGAACCCACTGCATCCTGGCCGTGGTGTCCGGCCCGCGCGTGTGCTCGAACCACGGTCGAGGGAAGGTTGGTGCCGGGTGAGGGGATCGAACCCCCGACCTTCGGTTTACAAAACCGCTGCACTACCGCTGTGCTAACCCGGCCCTGCGCCTGCTTTCGGCGGACTAATAACCGAACTCGAGTGATTCTGCACCACTTGGCGCGCTACTTCGGTCGCTGACGGGCCCATTCGTAGGCCGCGACGGCGGCGGCGTTGGAAACGTTGAGCGCAGAGAGGGCATTGCTGGTGGGAATCGTCACCAGCCGGTCGCATTTCTCGGTGGTCAGGCGGCGCAAGCCTTCGCCTTCTGCCCCCAGCACGATGCAGGTCCGGCCCTTGAGGTCGAGGTCGCCAATGCTTGCATCGCCGCTCTCGGCCAGCCCGTAGGTCCAGAACCCCGCTTCCTTGAGCTGCTCGAGCGCGCGGGCAAGGTTGACGGCGCGCACCAGCGGCACGATCTCAAGCGCCCCGGAGGCGGCCTTCGCCAGGGTGCCGGTGTCTGAGGGGGTGTGGCGGTCGGTCACGATCACGCCTGCGGCCCCAAAGGCTGCAGCCGAGCGCAGGATGGCGCCGACGTTATGCGGATCGCTCACCTGATCGAGCGCCAGGACCAGGGCGTTGTCACCACAGCGGGCGAGGATGTCTTCCATGGCAGGGTCTTCCAGCGGCGCCACGAGGGCCGCGATGCCCTGATGGACGGCGCCGTTGGGCAGGCGCTGGTTCAGGTCCTCGCGCGAGGTGATGGTCATGGCGGTCTTGCCGATCTGGGCGGCGTGGTTGTCGGCCATCTCCTTCGTGGCGAACACCCTTTCGATGCGCCGGTCGGGATTGGCGAGGGCGGCGAGCACCGCGTGACGGCCGAAAATCCATATGGATTGGTTGCCGGTACGGGACTGACGATGGGGACGATTGGGACGAGGGGCCATGGCGAGCCTTGTATGGTGCGGAGCCCATGGGGGCAAATCCGGCCGCCAAATCCGGGTGACGGGCGGCAGGAGTCCGGGCCTTTTGGGCACACTCAGGAACTTCATGTTTCGTTCGCTTGCAAGGAAGTGCTTGCTCGCGAACCGGAGGTTCTGTAAACCCGCGCGCCTACAGGCTTTTTCCGTATATGCCGGTTGGGACGGAGGGGTGGCCGAGCGGTCAATGGCAGCAGACTGTAAATCTGCCGACTTCGCGTCTACGAAGGTTCGAATCCTTCCCCCTCCACCATCGACCATAGCGCGGGATCGGCTTTGTTTGCGCGTTGCGGGTGTAGCTCAATGGTAGAGCAGAAGCCTTCCAAGCTTACGACGAGGGTTCGATTCCCTTCACCCGCTCCAGGTTTGGCTAAGTCGGCCAGTTAGTTCGTTCTGTGTCTGAAAGCAGCCCGAGGGTCGAGACACCAGGTCGAAGGCGAAGTTTGAGCGGAACAAGCCGCACTGCAACATCGGAACGATCGGTCACGTCGATCACGGCAAGACGTCGTTGACTGCGGCGATCACGAAGATCCTGGCGAAGACGGGTGGCGCGACGTTCACGGCCTACGACCAGATCGACAAGGCTCCGGAAGAGCGCGAGCGCGGCATCACGATCTCGACGGCGCACGTGGAGTACGAGACGGCGAACCGTCACTATGCGCACGTGGACTGCCCGGG
>NZ_JAUSBN010000086.1 GCF_030651995.1 Reyranella sp. | reverse complement strand
GTCCTCTACCATCGCATGCCCCGGCTGTTCGAGGCCCTGGCGCTCGCCCGCGGCGATGGAAGGCATGCCCGCCTCCTCAAGACCCTCGCCCGTGTCCAGCTCCTCATTCTCGACGATTGGGGCCTCGCGCCCCTTGCCCCCCGAGCAGCGGCGCGACCTCCTCGAGATCATGGATGACCGCCACGGCCGCGCCACGACCATCGTAACCAGTCAGCTGCCGGTCGATGCCTGGCACGCCACCATCAGCGATCCAACCCTCGCCGACGCCATCCTCGATCGCCTTGTTCACAACGCCCACAGGATCACCTTGAAGGGAGACTCCATGCGTAAAGCCGCCGCCAAAATCGCCCCGCTTGACCTGGGATCCGCCGCCTGACTTGATCACAACGCCAACAACGGAGAGCACTGGCCGGGATCATCGGAATCCCTGGCTGCCATCAATCGGAATCGATGGCCGCCTTCGTTCGGAACCGGTGGCCCGCTTCGTCGGAATCCGCATGAACCTTGTCCCCCCGCGATGATCCGGCCTGATGTGGGGATTCCAAAGTGAGCTGCGATCCGACACCTACGGAGAACTGCATCTGGCGATATCGCGATGATGAAGGCCGTCGAGAACGCGCAAATTGCGATCGGGTCGTGCCCCCGGTGGTGGTGTAGCTGCTGGCAGCAAGGCCGCGAGCGAGCGCGCCCGTAAGGGAGCGCTGTAGCGAGGGAGCGGCCTTGCGGTGGTCACCGGCGATCTCCGGGTTAGGGTCTGGTTGCGACACCAACCTTTGACCAAGGAGACCACCGATGACCGACGAGATGATGAACCTGCGTTCGCTCGTGGAGAAGGCCCCGGACGCCGACGTTTTGCGCGAGATGATCGGCTTTGCCGCCGAGCGGCTGATGGAGCTGGAGATCGGGGCGTTGACCGGAGCGGCCCATGGCGAGAAGAGCCTGAACCGGCTGGCGCAGCGCAACGGCTATCGCGATCGCGATTGGGAGACCCGGGCCGGCACGGTCGAGCTGCGCATCCCCAAGCTGCGTCGCGGCAGCTACTTCCCAGGGTTCCTGGAGCCTCGCCGGATGGCCGAGAAGGCGCTCACCGCCGTCATCCAGGAGGCCTACATCCAGGGCATCTCGACCCGCTCGGTCGACGAGTTGGTCAAGGCGATGGGCATGAGCGGCATCTCCAAGAGCCAAGCCTGCCCTGAGCGAAGCCGAAGGGTCTCACGGCTGTGCGAGGAGATCGACCAGCGGGTAAAGGCCTTCCTCGACCGGCCGATCGAGGGCGACTGGCCGTATCTGTGGATTGACGCCACCTACGTGAAGGTCCGCCAACAGGGCCGCGTCGTCTCGGTCGCCGTCATCGTGGCGGTCGGCGTCAATAGCGACGGCCGGCGCGAGGTGCTGGGCATGGATATTGGGCCGTCCGAGGCCGAGACCTTCTGGACGACCTTCCTGCGCAAGCTCGCCCGCCGTGGGTTACGCGGCGTGAAGCTGGTCGTCTCCGACGCTCACGAGGGCATCAAGGCGGCCGTCTCCAAGGT
This sequence comes from Reyranella sp., assembly GCF_030651995.1. Taxonomy (GTDB): domain Bacteria; phylum Pseudomonadota; class Alphaproteobacteria; order Reyranellales; family Reyranellaceae; genus Reyranella. The sequence continues at coordinate 12,189 of NZ_JAUSBN010000086.1, read as the reverse complement.
TCTCGCCACGACCTGGCAGCGCTGCAGGGTCCACTTCATGCGTAACGCCCTGGCCCATGCCGGCCGCAGCGGAAGGCGTGTGGTCTCGGCCTTCATTGCAACGGCCTTCGCCCAGGACGATGCCAGGCAGGCCAAGGCGCAATGGCGCCGCGTCGCCGATCAGCTCAGACCCAAGGTGCCGAAGCTCGCCACGTTGATGGATCAGGCCGAGACGGACGTGTTGGCTTACATGAGCTTCCCCCCGCAGCATCGTGCCAAGCTGCACTCCACCAACCCCATCGAACGCCTCAACGGCGAGATCAAGCGGCGTACCGACGTCGTCGGCATCTTCCCCAACGAAGCGGCTATCACACGACTCGTAGGTGCCATCCTGCTCGAACAAAACGATGAGTGGGCTGTCCAGCGCGCCCGCTACATCACGCTGGAAAGCATCGCTCCCGTCAGCGATGATCCAATCATCGGGCTGCCCGCCGTGGCGGCCTGAGCGATCCGACTCTGGCTTGAGATCGTCGTACTGACCATCCGTCAGCTACACCACGCCTCGGGGCACGATCTGCGATCGCTGATCGGCACTGACAAATCGCTGTTCATGTCCGAAAATTCGCTGTTCGGTCGCCACGAATACGCTGTTCCCAAACCGACGGACTCATCGGCAAAAGGCCAAAAAATGGGCTCGTCACGTCCGTACAGCGGCTCGATTTGGCTGGAAATCAAAAAAATTCGCTGTTAATTCGCTGTTAGCAGGGAATTTCACCTGAGAGACCGGTTCGCAGTCGACTGCTCCCACAGCCATCGCGCCCTCTTCGAGGGCTTCGACGTCCGTCTGTCTTCTGGATGAACCGCTCGAGCGACAAGGTCTATGAACTTTCTCAAGAATACGCTTCTGGTTGTCATTCTCAGCGCCATTTGCGCGCTTTGCCTCGAAGGGATGACACGGCTCTTCCTCGACAACGGCATGCTCTACGAGCTCGAAATGTGGCGCTATGCACGCGACGTGAAGGTTCGCGACATGCGGCCCGACCTCGGGCATCGCCATCGTCCCAATGCCGAGGCGCAGCTCATGGGCGTCAGGGTGGTGACTGACTCGCGCGGCTTCCGGTCATCGGAGATTCCCGAGAAGGCGCCGCCGGGCGTGGCGCGCATCGCCTTCGTCGGCGACTCGACGACCCTGGGCTGGGGCGTCGCGCAGAACGAGACCGCCGCCGCCCGCGTGACCGCCGCACTGGTCGCCGAGGGCCGCAAGGTCGACAGCTACAATCTCGGCGTCGGCAACCACAACACGCTGCAGGAACTCACGCTGTTCCGTGACTCCGCGGCGAAACTGAAGCCCGACATCATCGTGCTGACCTACTTCATCAACGATGCCGAGCCGATGCCGACCTATGGCCAGACCTCGTGGCTCGATGAGCATTCGGCGGCGTGGGTGGTCTTCAGGTATCGCCTCGATTCCCTGATGCGCCAGTTCGGCGAGGCGCCCGACTGGAAGCGTTACTACCGCGAGCTCTACAAGGATGATGCCGCCGGCTGGCAGCAGACGCGCAAGGCGCTGCAGGGCTTCGCGACGACGGCGCGGGAGATGGGCGCCAAGCTCGTCGTGTTCAACCTTCCCGAGCTGCGTGAGCTGAAGCCCTATCCCTTCACCGACGTCACCGCCAAGGTGAAGGCCGACGTCGAGGGGCTGGGCGTTCCCTTCTTCGACATGCTGCCGACGGTCGAGAATCTCGATCCGGCGAGCCTGTGGGTGACGGTTCCGGACCCGCATCCGAACGGCGCTGCCATGGCGGCGTTCACCACGATGATGGTGCCCGAGCTCAACACCCTGCTGGACGGCCTGTGCCGGGACGAAGGCAAGGGTTGCAAGTAGAATGCGGTTCCTCAAGGACGCGCTGCTTGTCCTGATTTCGCTCGTGCTGAGCGCGGTCGTGGCCGAAGCCGTCGTTCGCTACATCGACGGCTATCCGATCCTCCGCACACCGCTCGGCGAGGCGATGGGCCTCGCCAGCGTGAAGCAGGATTCGGTCGACAAGGTGCCGCGCGCTGCCGGCGTCGAGCGCGGCTGGTTCTTCGACGACCCCGCGCCGCTGCCCAACAAGCGCGCCATCCCCGAGGACTGGGAACGCCTCTATCGCTTCGTCGAGGCCAATCCCGTCGGCGGCATGTCGTTCCGGCCCTCCGATGCCTTCAAGGTCTGGAACACCAGTTTCTCCGGCGATCCGTGCCGGCACTGGTTCCTGCGTCATGCGCCGGGCCAGCTCTTCCTTTACGACGCGCCGGACGGCCAGCCGCGGCCGCCCTACCGGTTCCTGCCCGACGTCACGATCCCGAGCGGCCTGACGACCAACCAGATCGGCTGGCGCGGACCGCCGATCCAGAATCCGAGACCCGAGACGACGGTGCGCATCGTCTTCGTCGGCTCTTCCACCGTCGTCGAGGCGCACCATCTGCCCTACTCCTGGCCGGAGTATGTCGGCCACTGGATGAACGTCTGGTCCAGGGCAAAGGGATTGGGCATCAGGTTCGAGGTCCTGAACGCGGGTCGCGAAAGCATCAGTTCCAGCGACATTGCCGCCGTCGTGCGCACCGAGGTGCTGCCGCTCAGGCCCGATCTCGTCGTCTACCACGAAGGCGGCAACCAGTTCCGGCCCGCCTCGATCGTCGAGAAGGTGCCGGACGTCCCGGTCACCCGGCCGTCGAATGCGCAGGAGGCGGCGGCCGTGAAGTGGCTCAAGCAGGCCGCCCGCTACTCCGCCCTGGTCGGCCGCGTCCAGGCCGCGTTCGCCATCGCCGGGGCCACGGCCGGCAACAACAGCGGCGCCGAGTGGCCCAAGCCCGACTACAAGGTCATCTGGCCCGAAGGGCTCGACGAGATGAATCCGGATCTCGACTTCGCCAACCTGCCGGTGAACCTCAATGTCATCCAGAAGGATCTCGACCGGATCCGGGCCGATCTCGGGACGGTCGGCGCCGACATGGCGATCACCTCGTTCTTCTGGATGGTGAAGGACGGGATGGTCGTCGACCCCGTCCGGCACCGGTTCATCATCGAGCAGCTCAATGCCGCCAACTGGCCCTACCGCTATCGCGACCTCGAACGGCTGGCGAAGTTCCAGAACCGGTTGTTCGCCAAGTACGCCGCGGTCCACGGGCTCGCCTTCCTCGATCTCGTCGGCAACACGCCGTTCGACCCGGACCTGTTCGTCGATGCCGTGCACACGTCCTATGCCGGGACGCGGATTCGCGGCTGGGCGGCCTTCAACCTGCTGGTGCCGCTGGTCGAGAAGAAGCTGGCCGACAAGGCCTGGCCGCGCCCCTGGCCCGCTGGCGCGCCGACGGCGCTGCCCACTTTCTCGCCGCGGACGACCAAGCTCGACTGCACGCCTTAGCCGAGCGAAGCTCGGCTAAGCGGCGTAGCGGCCGAGATGCTCGAGCAACAGCTCGTTCACCCGCGCAGGCCTCTGGTCGGCGGCATAGTGGCCGACGCCGGGCAGCACTTCGAAACGGTAGGGCGCGGCGATGAACTCGCCCGTGCCTTCGGCCGCAGCGCGCCCCACCGTGTCGTCGGCATCTCCCCAGACATAGAGCGTCGGCACCTTGATCGGCCCGAGTGGCATCCGCTCGCCGCGGGCCCGGTACCAGGCCAGCGCCGCTTCCATCGCCGGCGCGGTTCCCAGCACGGACAGATGGAGGTCGATTGCCTCCTTGGGCACGCCCTCCTTGGTGTGGCGCGTGCGCAGCCAGGCGCATTCGTTCGCGAGCAGTTTCGGGACGGCATCGGGCTCGAGGAATGCCTGGTGATGGCCGGAGCGCCGCTTCTGCTCGCCGTCCGGCATCGCCAGCGCCCGCGCGAACGACATCGGATGGGGCCGTGACAGAATGGTGAGCGAGCGCAGCCGCTCGGGGTGCCGGAAGGCGATGGCCCAGGCGAGACTCGCGCCCCAGTCGTGGCCGACGAGATGGAAACGCTTGTCGCCGTACCCGAGCGCCGAGACGAGGTCGAGCGCATCGCCGGTGAGTTTGTCGAAGCGGTAGGAGTCGAGGTTGGCCGGATCGGGCCGCGCGCCCGCCGAATAGCCGCGCTGGTTGGGTGCCACCGCGAAGTAGCCGGCCTCTCCCAGCACCGGGACCTGGGCTTTCCAGAAATGCCGCGACACGCCGAACCCATGTAGCATCAGCACCAGCGTCGCCGAGTCGTCGCCGGCCACGGAGGCGTCGAACACCATGCCGGGCGCGGTTTCTATGTTGCGGACTTCCATCTTGGTCATTCTCCCTCGCCGGTACCGGCGCGGCTCCACTTGGCTTCGAGACGACGCCAGGCGCGGGCAAGCCGCGCGGCACGATCCTCGAACAGGTCAGGGGCGGCGTCGTTGCCCAGCACCGTTTCCTCGACCTCATGATGGGATCGCGTGCCGCCGTCGGCCAACAAGTGTTCGATACTGACGCCGCGCTCTGCGAGACGGCGCGACACCAGCACCGTGCGATGACAGTCGAGCGGCTCCTTCTCGGCACACATCAGGCAGAGCGTCGTCTCCTGCGCCTCCTCGATCACGCGGTCGAGCGCGTCCTTGAACGCCGGCCGCGCGGCGAGCTGGTCGTAGCTGTCGGCCACGCCAGGCCTGCCGACGGGGGGCTTGCCGCCGAGGGCCGGGCCTTCATGCACATAGGCGATGCCGGCCTCGGCCAGCGACCGCGCGAGGTTCTTCTGGCCGAACTGCGGATGGCGGCGCGACCAGGGCGTGGAGCGCACGTCGACCAGCCGTTCGACGCCGCCCGCCTTGAGGAGCGCTACGAACCGTTCGATCGAATGGTTCGAATGGCCGATGGTCTTGACGGGCTTCATGCGAGGCGGCGCACCTTCTCGATGAAGGCCTGCGTCGCGGCCGAGGGATCGTCGCGGCGGCAGGCGAGGTTGAGCGGCACCTTGATCGCGGGCCGCCCGGTGAGGGGTCGATAGGTTACCCCTTCCAATGGCAGCCGGCTGAGGGACGCGGGCACGATGGTAATGCCAAGTCCCGCCGCCACGAGGTTGAGGGTCGAGACGATGCGCGGGGCTTCCTGGCTGACATTCGGGCTGAAGCCCGCGGCGTTGCAGGCCGCGATGATGACGTCGTAGAGGCCGCGCCCGGCGGCCCGCCGGTAGAGGATGAAATCCTCGGTCGCGAGATCCTTCAGGGTGAGCTTGGGCCGGCGCGCGAGCGGGTGGCGCGCGGGAAGGGCGGCCGACATCTCCTCGTGCAGCAGCTCGTAGACCTGGAGCCCCTGGGGTTCGACGAGCCCGGACCGGATGAAGGCGATGTCCAGCCGCTCGTCGCGCAGCGCGGCCAGCAGGTCGCCCGAACTGTTCTCCTCCAGCACGAAGGAAATGTCGGGCCGCTCGCGACGGAACTCGCGGATGGCGCGCGCCACCAGCGGATGGAACGGCGCGGAGGTGGTGAAGCCCACGGCGATGCGGCCGGTCTCGCCGCGCGCCGTGCGGCGCGCCTTCACCGTCGCGCGTTCGACGGCTGCGAGGATCGCCTCGGCATCGGCCAGGAAGGAGCGGCCGGCATCGGTCAGGCGGACGCCGCGCGGATGGCGCAGCAGCAGGGGCGCGCCGATCTCCTGCTCGAGCGCGCGGATCTGCTGGCTGAGCGGCGGCTGCTGCATGTGCAGCTTCTCGGCCGCGCGGGTCACATGACCCTCATGCGCCACGGCGACGAAATAGCGGAGGTGTCGTAGTTCGATTGGCATATCCAGAAAGTATCCAATCAGGATTTATCATATATTTGAACACTGTCTAAGCCGGCTGTACGAAAACCCACGACCTCACCCTGAGGAGCGCGCAAAGCGCGCGTCTCGAAGGGTGGGCAACAGGTTCGGTGGGTGCCCATGCTTCGAGACGCCGCTGCACGGCTCCCCAGCATGAGGATGTCCCCGGACCGGCGAGGGTTGAGATGGCGATATCGATGGCCCTGGGGCTGGGCGTCCTGATGGTGTTCACCGCCTTTCTGTCCGGCATCTTCGGGATGGCGGGCGGCATGGTGCTGATCGGCGTGCTGCTGTTCCTGCTGCCACTGCCCATGGCCATGGTGCTGCACGCCGTGACGCAGATGGCGTCGAACGGCTGGCGCGCCTTCCTGTGGTGGCGGCACATCCAGTGGCGCATCACGGCCTTCTATGTGCTGGGCTGCTTCATCGCGGTCGGGCTGTGGTCACTGACCCTCTACGTGCCGGACAAGGCCGTTGCGCTGCTGATGCTCGGCCTCTCGCCCTTCGTGCTGCGGGTCGTGCCGACACGGCTGATGCCCGCGACGCTGGGACCGGTCCAGGCGCTGGGCGGCGGCATTGCCTGCATGGCGCTGATGCTGCTGACCGGCGTGACCGGCCCGCTGGTCGACCAGCTGTTCCTGCGCTCGCCCATGAACCGGCAGCAGATCGTGGCGACCAAGGCTTCGTGCCAGGTGTTCGGCCACGGCTTCAAGCTCCTCTATTTCGGCGCCCTCATCGAGCAGGCCGGGTCGGTCGAACCCTGGGTGCTGGTTATGGCGGTGGGCGCCTCGATGCTCGGCACGTCGCTCGGCAAGCAGATCCTCGAACGCCTGTCGGATGTCCAGTTCCGCTCCTGGGCGGGACGCCTCATCACCGTGCTGGGTCTCTATTATGTCGGCTACGGCTTGGTGCTGCTGACCGGGATTGCCTAAGATGGCGCGTGGACATTCCAGCGGGCTTTCGAGAACTCACTGAGGCGACCGGATTCGCCGCGGCCAACGGGCCGTGGTTCGAAAAGGTCGAAGGGCACAGGGTGTGGCGGGGCTTCAGGCCCGGCCCTCAACATGCCAATGCGCTGGGCATCGTGCATGGCGGCATGCTCGCGGCCTTCATCGATGCCGCCCTTGGCTCCGTGGTCTACCGCGCCATCGACCGGCGCTGCGTCACGCTCAAGCTGACCCTCGACTACCTGACGCCGGCGCGGGTCGGCGACTGGCTGGAGGCCACGGGCGAATTGCTGGGCCACGACGAGCATGTGGCGCAGGTGAGGGGCCGTCTCTATGGTCCGCGCCACGATGTGCTGGCCGGGCTGGGCGACTTCGCGCTGCTGCGGCCAGGACGCCCCCTGAGAGTCCGGAGCTAGAGTGTCTTCCTACGAAATACCCGACGATCCGCCCGAAGGTTTCAAGCTCGTCGATTTCGCCCGTGGCCGGCCCGAGCCCACCTTCAACACCCATGTCGGCAACATGTACGCCAAGCGCGGCGAGAAGGGCACGCGCGACGAGTTCGTGCTGGCGATCCGCGTACAGCAGAACATGTGCAACCCGGCGGGCGGCCTTCATGGCGGCATGATGATGACGGTGGCCGACCTTGTGGGCACGATGGGCGGGGGCTACCTCGCCGGTCTGCGCAAGTTCCTGCCGACCGTCAGCATGACCTTCGACTTCGTGGCGCCCGCGCGGGTCGGCGACTGGGTCGAAGGCCGCGCCGAGCTGATCCGGCAGACGCGCACCCTGCTCTTCACCAACATCTACCTGACGGTGGGCGACCAGAAGATCCTGCGCGCCTCCTCGATCGCCAAGATCTCGTCGGGCGACGGCACCGGCTACACGAAGACCGACGCTGGAGTGCCTCCGTCTCCAGCTAACCAACCGCCCTCACCCTGAGGAGCCGCGCGCGGCGCGGCGTCTCGAAGGGTGAGTTGCAAACGTGGTGCTCGTGCCCATGCTTCGAGACGGCTGCTCCGCAGCCTCCTCAGCATGAGGATGGGCGTGTGATCCATCCCGCTCGGAAAGAGTCTAGCGGCCCGGCGGACGCGACCTGAGGGACGATTTCAGGAAGTCGACGAAGGAGCTGACGCGGGCCGAGATGCCGCGTCGCGCCGGCACCAGGGCCAGGATGTCGGCGCCCTCGAACGACCAGGGCGCCAGCACGCGCTTGAGCTCGCCGCGCTTCACGAAAGGGCCGGCGTCCCACTGCGAGCGCAGCATGAGGCCGAGCCCGGCCAGCGCCCAGTTGCGTACCACCTCGCCGTCGTTGCTGGTCAGCGTCGGCGTCACGCGCACGGCGCCGCTGCGACCGCCGCGGCGATGGCGCCACAGCGTCACGTCCTCGTTGTTCTCGCGCACGCAGAGGCAGTCGTGCTGCAGCAGGTCGCGCGGATCTTCCGGCGTGCCGCGCCGCTCGAGGTAGGCGGGCGCGGCGCAGACCCAGCGGTCGTTGCGCGCCAGCACGTGCGCCACCCAGGTCGAATCGCGGACCGCGCCGATATGCACGACGACGTCCGCTTCCTCGCTGTCGGTCCAGGGCCGCTCCGAGAGATCGAGCGTCACGCGGATCGCGGCGTGACGTTCGGCGAACCGGGCGACGATCGGTGCCACGTGCAGCCGGCCGAAGCCGAAGGGCGCGACCACCCGCAGCGGGCCGGAGAGGGCGCTGCCCTCCTTGCCGAGCAGGTCGGTGAGGGCGCCCATCCGGGCGAGCATCGCCTGCGCCTCGCTCACCAGGTGCTCGCCTTCGCCCGTGAAGCGCAGCCGGCGCGAGCTGCGCACCACGAGGCTGACGCCGAGCGTCCGTTCGAGCTTCTTGAGGCGCAGCGACAGGGCCGGTGGGGTGACGTTGAGCGACCGGGCGGCGCCGCTCAACGAGCCGGAGCGTGCCAGCGCTTCCATGAACTGCAGGTCGGCCAGGGTGATCATTCAGTTTTCTTTAACTGAAGTGTTCGTCCGATTTAAGCACCAACGGCCTGCGGCTTGCTACGTTGGCGGCATGACGACGACCTTTCCCAAAGCCGTCCTGTTCGACCTGCTGACGGCGCTCCTCGACTCCTGGACCCTGTGGAACGACGTGGCGGGCTCGGCCGAACGCGGCCGCGCCTGGCGCGCCGAGTATCTGCGGCTCACCTATGGCTGCGGCAGCTACGTGCCCTACGAACAGCTCGTGCGCGAGGCGGCGGTGGCGACCGGCTTGGCCGAGGGCGCGGCGGACGCGCTCGAGGCACGCTGGCTGGAACTGCCTCCCTGGAGCGGGTCGCAGGCCGCCCTCGACGCGCTGGCGGGCCGCACGAAGCTCGGCGTGGTGACCAACTGCTCGATCCGGCTCGGCCGGCAGGCGGCGGGGCGGCTTTCGACACGCTGGGACTGCATCGTCACCGCCGAGGAAGCCGGCTGCTACAAGCCCGACCCGCGCCCCTACCGCCAGGCATTGGAAGCGCTGGGCGTCGCGCCCGGCGAAGCGGCCTTCGTCGCGGGCTCCGGCTATGACCTGTTCGGCACCTCTGCCGTCGGTCTCAGGACCTACTGGCACAACCGCGTCGGCCTCGCGCGCCCCGACGGCGCGCCCCCCGCCGCCCTCGAGCGCCCGACGCTCGACGATCTTCTCCCCTGGCTGGAAGGACGTTTGTCATGATGTTGCGCCGACTTCTGCTCACCCTCGCGCCGCTGCTGCTGGCGGCCACCACGGCCACTGCCCAGACCTTCCCCTCCAAGCCGCTCACCCTGATCGTGCCCTTCCCGGCGGGCGGCCCCAGCGATGCGCTGGCCCGCGCGCTGGCGCAAGGCATGGCGGCGGATCTCAAGCAGACCGTCGTGGTCGAGAACATCGGCGGCGCCAGCGGCACGATCGGGCTGGCCAAGCTCGTGAACGCCGCGGCCGACGGCTACACGATCGGCTTCGGCACGATCGGCACGCACGTCGCCAACGCCGCCCTGTTCAAGAAGCTGCCCTACGACCCGCTGAAGGGCTTCGAGCCGATCGGTCTTGCCGGCACGGCACCGCTGCTGCTGGTCGCCAAGGCGGCGCTGCCGGTCTCGAACCTCAAGGAATTCATCGCCTATGCCGAGAAGCACAAAGCCAGCATGACCTATGGCAGCGCCGGCGTGGGCTCGATCTCCCACTATGGCTGCGTCGTGCTGCTGTCGGCGCTCAAGCTCAACATCACCCATGTTCCCTATCGCGGCGTGGCGCCCGCGATGAACGACCTGATGGGCGGGCACATCGATTTCATGTGCGACCAGACGACGACGGCGCTGCCGCAGATCGCCGGCGGCAAGATCAAGGCGCTGGCCGTGCTGAGCGACCAGCCTTTGCCGCAGCTGCCGGGCGTGGCCACGGCAGCCAGCCAGGGCTACGACGTGAATCTCAGGTCGTGGAACGCGCTGTTTGCGCCCAAGGGCACGCCGCAACCAGTCATGGCGCGGCTGAACCAGGCGCTGCGGGCGGCGGTGGCCGATCCGGCGCTGGTCAAGCAGATGAATGCGGTCGGCGTCGATCTGCCGTCGCCGGACGCGTTGCAGCCCGCTACCGTGACGGCGCTGATCGCGCGGGGGCTGGAGAAGGACGTGCCGGCGCTCAAGGCGCGCGGCGAGTATCTCGACTGAAGGATGAAATCTTGAAGCTGATGGATATCGAGACCCCGGCGGCGCTGATCGACGAGCGCCGCATGGAAGGCAACATCGCGCGGATGCAGGACCATCTCTCGGCGCTCGGCGTGCGCCTGCGGCCGCACGTGAAGACCTCGAAATGCATCGAGGTCGCGCGCGCCCAGCAGAAGGCGGGCGCCGTGGGCATCACGGTCTCCACCCTGAAGGAGGCCGAGCAGTTCTTCGCTGCGGGCTTCACCGACGTGCTCTATGCGGTCTGCATCGTGCCGGACAAGCTCGACCGGGCGCTGGCGCTTGTCGCCAAGGGCTGCGCGCTGACCCTGATGGTCGATTCGCGGGCGGCGGCCGAGGCCGTGGTGGCGAAGGGCAGGGAAGCGAACCAAACCTTCGACGTCATGATCGAGATCGATTCCGACGGCCATCGCTCGGGCGTGCAGCCCGAGGCGCCGGAGCTGATCGACATCGGCAGGATCCTGCAGGCGGGCGGCGCGACGGTGAAAGGCGTGCTGACCCATGCCGGCAGCTCCTACGACCTCGACACGCCGGCGGCGCTGCAGGCGCTGGCCGAGCAGGAGCGGGCCCTGTGCGTGCGCGCGGCGGAGCGGTTGCGCGCGGCGGGCATCGCCTGCCCGGAGGTCAGCATCGGCTCGACGCCGACGGCGATCGCCGCGCAGCATCTCGAAGGCGTCACCGAGGTGCGCGCCGGCGTCTACGTCTTCTTCGATCTCGTGATGTCGAATGTCGGCGTCTGCACGCCGCAGGACGTGGCGCTCTCCGTGCTGACCGAGGTGATCGGCCATCAGCCGGAAAAAGGCTGGGTGATCGTCGATGCCGGCTGGATGGCGATGAGCCGCGACCGCGGCACCCAGCGCCAGAAGATCGACTATGGCTACGGCGCCGTGTGCGATGTCGAGGGCAACGTGATCGACGGGCTGATCGTGTCGGGCGCCAACCAGGAGCACGGCATCGTCGCGCGCCGCGACGGTACGGCCGATGCAAGCCTGGTCGAACGCTTTCCCATCGGCGCGCGGCTGCGCATCCTGCCCAACCACGCCTGCGCGACCGGCGCGCAGTACCCGGCCTATCTCGTGGTGACACCCGCCGGTGACGCCACGACCTGGCCGCGCTTCCAGGGCTGGTAGGCTAGACCGTCGCGCCGAAATGGCTGCCGAGGGCACGGCGGCCTGAATCCGTGAGGCGCACGGTGCGGCTGCGGCGCAGGCGCTCGGCCCAGCCGCGCCTGAAGAAGGTGTCGGCGATGGCGGCGCCCAGGGCGCCCGAGATGTGCGGCCGGCGTTCGCTCCAGTCGAGGCACTGGCGCGCGAAGTGGCGCGTGCTTGCCTGGCGTGCCGTGCCGAGATCGACACCCAGGCGGTCGCAGAACAGTTCGCCTGACGCCGTGAGCTGCCAGTCGCGCGGCCCCCTGGGTTCGAGATGGCCCTGCCGGGTGAGCGAGTCGGTGACGGCGATACCGACCTGGCCCGCGAGATGGTCGTAGCAGGTTCGGCAGAATCGGAGATCGGGGTCGCGCCGCCACGCTGCGCTCTTCGACGCCGGCTTCGCCCGCGTGCCGGCCAGCGCCATCAACGATTCGATGGCGTGCGCCACCTCGGGTGAAGCCAGGCGATAGAAGCGGTTGCGGCCCTGGGCGCGGGCGGCCAGCAGATCCGCCTCGACCATGCGCGCGAGATGACCGCTCGCCGTCTGCGCGGTGATGCCGGCATTGTGCGCGAGGTCCGACGCGGTGTGCGCGCGACCGTCCATCAGCAGCGACAGCATCGAGGCGCGCGCCGGGTCGCCCATCAGGGCGGCAATCTCGGAGAGGGCATTCACGGTGGTCATG
>NZ_JAUSBN010000046.1 GCF_030651995.1 Reyranella sp. | reverse complement strand
GGCGCGACCGACTATGTGATGACGGTCAACGGGCCCGTCTCCGCGCCGACGATGAGCATTCGCGGCAGGTGACGCGATCGCGGCGAAGCCGCCCTACGCCGCGCGATCCTTGAGGATTTCCCAGGCGCGGCGGAAGGTCTGGGCCATTTCCTCGGCGGGCACGGCGCCCGAGAAGAGCACATGGCCTTGCAGGGCGAAGCTGGGCACGCCCTGGATGCCGGCGTTGCGCGCCATCTGGTCGCCTGCCAGCACTTCGCGGCGGCCCTCGTCACTGGCCAGCATCGCGAGCACCTCGGCGCGGTCGAGCCCGGCTTCGGCTGCCACGTCGCCCAATATCTTGGGGTCACCGATGTCTGCGCCCTTGCAGAAATAGCTGTCGAACAGCTCCTCGACGACCGCGTCCTGCACGCCGTGCTGGCCGGCGAAGCGGATCAGGCGATGGGCGTTCACCGTGTTGGGCGTGCGCGCGATGCGGTCGAGATGGAATTCGAGGCCAACCGTCGCGGCGGTCTCGGTGATGCGCTGGTCGAGCTGGCGGGAGCGTTCGAGGCTGCCGAACTTGGAGATGCGGTAGCTCGTGCGCTCGACACCCTCGGCAGGCATCTCGGGATTGAGCTGGAACGGGTGCCAGGCGACGGCAACCCGGCAATGCTGGGCGGCGAGAAGATCGAGGGCGCGTTCGAGCTGGCGCTTGCCGATGTAGCACCAGGGGCAGATCACGTCGGAGATGACGTCGATGCGGCCGGTCGGTTGAACCTGGTCCATGGCTCTGTTTCCTTCCCTATTGCCTTGAAGCGTATACCTGCGCGGAATCTCCGGCAACGAGAGGACCCCAGCCATGCCCAAATATCGCTCTGCCCTGATCGTCGGAACCGGCCCCGGACTCAGCGCCTCGCTGGCCCGTCTGTTTGCGAAGAACGGTTTGTCGGTGGCCGTGGCCGCTCGACAGACCGACAAGCTCGCTGCACTTGCGAAAGAGACAGGGGCATCGGTTCACGCCTGCAACGCCGCCGATCAAAAGGACGTCGCGGCGCTGTTCGAGGCGCTGGACGCGGCCGGTCGTACCCCCGATGTCGTGGTCTACAACGCCAGCAACCGGGTGCGCGGCGCGCTGGTCGACCTGGCCCCCGACGACGTGAAGCGCGCCATCGACATCAGCGCCTTCGGCGCCTTCCTGGTGTCCCAGCAGGCGGTGAGGCGCATGCTGCCCAAGGGGGAGAGAGCGGTGCTCCTGTCAGGAGCGACGGCGGGCGTAAAGGGCTTCGCGCTCTCGGCCACCTTCGCCATGGGCAAGTTCGCGCTGCGCGGCCTGGCTCAATCCATGGCGCGCGAACTCTCGCCCAAGGGCATCCACGTTGCCCACTTCGTGATCGACGGCGGCATCCGCAGCGCCGCGCGGCCGGTGCCTGAGGGCAGGCCCGACAGCCTGCTCGATCCCGACGCCATCGCCGAGACCTACTGGCATGTGCTGAATCAGCACCGCAGCGCCTGGAGCTGGGAAGTCGAGGTGCGGCCCTGGGTCGAGACGTTCTAGCGGGACCGGCGCGCTACCAGGAGAAGCGCCAGGTGAGCGCGGTGCCCGTCACGAACTGGTTGCGCGATCCGCCGGGCCCCGTGACGATCGGCGAATTGGCGACCGTGTCGGCCAGGTAGTTGTAGCTGCCGAAGGCGACGAGGCTCAGCCTGTCGTGGATGCGCCACAGGGCGCTCGCCCCCACGCCGACACTGCGAAGGCCGGCGCCCGGATAGTATTGCGAATAGCCCGAATTGATCGACTGCAGGGCGTCGATGCCGAAATAGGCCTGGTTGAAGGTGCCGTCGGTCACCGAGAGGCGAGGGCCGCCGGACAGGAACACGCTGTCGGTGAGCCGAAGCTTGCCATCGACCAGCGCATCGAAGATCAGGCCGTTGCTGCCGCCGATGCCGCGCCGCAACTCGATCTTGGCGGCGATGAAGGGCTGGTCGTAGCGCAGGAAGGCGCCGCCTTCGATCGTGAAGGGCACATTGCCCGTGCCGAAGAGGTAGCCGCCGTTGCCCTGGTTGCGCGGAAAGCGGTAACGGAAGATCGGGCCGGCCTTGAAACCGGAGTTGTCGAACAGAGTCGCGCCGACGCCGTCGCGCGCCGAGATGAAGACCTTGTCACGCTGATAGCGCAGGTCGAGGTTGGGGATAGGCAGAATGCGATAGTTCGCGCTGCCCTCGAACCACGGCGCCACGACCAGGCCCGGTCCGATATCGAACGTCCAGTCCTTCGGCGGCGGCCCGGAAGGCTCGCTGCCGATGCTCGTGGGCTGGGCGGAGGCGGTTCCCGCGTGCACCGTGAGGACGGCGAGACAGGAGACGAGGAGACGTAGAAAGTGCACGGGCAACTCCGCTGATGACAAAGGTCTACGCGCCCGGCGGCTTCCCGGATCAGTCTCTGTGAATTATAGCGACTCCTCGAGCATAAGTCGCGCGGCATGCAGATCGTCGAAGACGCGCAGGCACTTGGCGCGGACTTCGGGCAGCGGCGGCAGGATGTCCGGCACCATGAACGCCATCGTGCCGGCGGCGTGGGCGGCCGTCAGTCCGACGTTGGAATCCTCGAAGGCGATGCAGCGCTCCGGTGCCACGCCCAGCCTGCGGGCGGCTTCGAGATAGACGTCGGGCGCGGGCTTGGCGTTCTCGACGTCGTCACGCGTCGCGACCGCGGCGAACCGGTCGATCAGGCCGGCGCGCCCGAGGTGACGCTCCGCGGTGATCCGGCCGGAGCCGGTGGCGACGGCGAGGCGCAGGCCGCGGCCCTCCAGGAAATCGAGCATCTCGACGGCGCCGGGCTTGACCGGCAGGTGGTTCTCCAGCCGCCGCCTGGCGTGACCGGAGAAGCGCTCGCGGAACTGATCGATGCGGAAGCCTGCCCCATAGAAATTCTGGATCATGACGTCGCATTCGCGGCCCGAAATGCCGATCATCGAGTGACAGAATTCCAGGGTCATCTCGATCTTCAGATCGCGGGCGGTATCCTGCAGGGCATGAATGTAGGCGGATTCGGTGTCGATCAGCAGGCCGTCCATGTCGAAAAGGACGGCTTCAACGGGTTTCCTCAGCATGCTTTCGGAGAAACTTGGATGATCGGTCGGGCCGAAGCGGACGCCCTTTTCCTTCTCCCACTCGTGACAGAGGTAGCGAATTGCCTTCTCGGCGTCGTCCTTCTTGATCATGGTGTCAGCTTCGCTTTCCTCGGCAAATCTGACCACGGCGGACAAACAGTTCCAAGGCTCATGTTTGCGCGTTCGTAATCGTGCACCCCGCTCACCATCTCATCGTCTACCTGCAGCGCGTAGGTGACGGGATCTACCGTAACCCGTGGATAGGGTGCCGGTTGAAAGCGGATGCGTTCGCTCGTCCCATCGCTTGTGATGCCTAGCACAGCGGAGTATTGGGCCCCTATAACTCCCCCGTGAATGCTGACGAAGGC
>NZ_JAUSBN010000081.1 GCF_030651995.1 Reyranella sp. | reverse complement strand
GCGGTTGAAGTCGCCGCGGAACATGCCGCCGATCTGCGGCACCGTGACGTGGCTCTCGTCGCAGATCAGCAGCGAATTCTTGGGGAAATACTCGAACAGCGTGGGCGGCGGCTCGCCCGGCTTGCGGCCGGTGAGATAGCGCGAATAGTTCTCGATGCCGGCGCAGGCGCCGGTGGTTTCCAGCATCTCGATGTCGAACAGCGTGCGCTGCTCCAGCCGCTGCGCCTCGAGCAGCCTGCCGGCGCGGTTGAACTCCTCCAGCCGCTGCTTCAGGTCGGCCTTTATCTGGTCGATCGCCTTCTGCATCGTCGGCTTGGGCGTCACGTAGTGGCTGTTGGCATAGACGATGATGTCGTTCAGCGAGATCGTCTTGTCGCCGGTCAGCGGGTCGAACTCGGTGATCGAATCGATCTCGTCGCCGAACATCTCGAACCGCCAGGCCTTGTCCTCGTAGTGGGCCGGGAACAGGTCGACCGTGTCGCCGCGCACCCGGAAGGCGCCGCGCTGGAAGGCGTTGTCGTTGCGCTTGTACTGCTGCTCGACGAAGCGGCGGAGCAGGGTGGAGCGGTCGATCTTCTGGCCCTTGTGCAGGCGGAAGGTCATCGCCTGATAGTTCTCCAGCGGACCGATGCCGTAGATGCAGGAGACCGAGGCCACGATGATGACGTCGTCGCGCTCCATCAGCGCGCGCGTCGCGGAGTGGCGCATCCGGTCGATCTGTTCGTTGATCGACGAATCCTTCTCGATGAAGGTGTCGGTGCGGGGGACGTAGGCTTCGGGCTGGTAGTAATCGTAATACGAGACGAAATACTCGACGGCATTCTCCGGGAAGAAGCCCTTCATCTCGCTGTAGAGCTGCGCCGCCAGGGTCTTGTTGGGCGCCATCACCAGCGCGGGCCGTCCCTGGCTCGCGATGACGTTTGCCATGGTGAAGGTCTTGCCCGAGCCCGTGACGCCCAGCAGGACCTGGTCGCGCTCGCCGCCCTCGACACCGGCGATGAGCTGCTTGATCGCCTCGGGCTGGTCGCCGGCCGGCGTATAGTCCGACACGAGCTTGAACGGTTTCGGCGTTATGCCTTCGAGCTCCGGCCGCCGCTGGATGTACGGCATCAGAAGGGGGGCAGCCGGAACCGCAAGATTCTTTGAGGCCATGACCTCCATTATATGATGCGCGCCCGGCGCTCCGGCAATGCTAGCGTCCCGCCCGCGATGCCCGATCTGTTGAGTGCCCCGTTCCTTATTTCCGCCGTCGTTGCCTGCATTGCAGGCATGGTGCGTGGCTTCGCCGGTTTCGGCGCCGCGATGCTGATGACGCCGATCTTTTCGGCCCTTTACGGGCCCGCGGTTGGGATTGCCCTCTGCCTCCTGCTGGAAATCGCGGTCGCCCTGCCGCTCGTCCCGGCCGTGGTGCGGCTGGTCGACTGGCGGCGCATCGGCCTGCTGCTGGTGGCGGCGGCTCTCGCCGTTCCGCTCGGCACCCATACATTGACCGGGGTCGAGCCCGAGCCGATGCGCTGGGCGATCTCGGCCATCATCCTGGGCGCCGTCACGCTGTTGGCCAGCGGCTGGCGCTTCCCCGGGCGGCCGAATGTGGCGACGACCTTCGCCGCCGGTGCGACCAGCGGCTTCCTGAACGGGCTCTCGGGCATGGCCGGCCCGCCGATCGCCTTCTACTACCTCGCGGGCAGCGAGCCGGCGGTGCGCGTACGGGCCAATCTCACGACCTACTTCGTCTTCGTCGACCTGATCGCGCTCGCATCGTTCGCCTCGCGCGACCTGATCGGCTGGAGCACCGGCGTTCAGGGCCTGTTCCTGGCACCGGCCGTCATGCTGGGCGGTGTGGTGGGCGAGCGATTGTTCCCGATGGCCAGCGAGAAATTCTATCGCCGCCTTGCGCTCGGCCTGCTGGTCTGCGTCGCCATCGGCTCGCTGCTGGTATAAGGACACGGCATGAGGATCTGGGACAAAATCGTGGAGGGCATGAACAGCCTCGGCATCGCCGAGCTTCTGGGCCCGTCCTCGCCGCCGGCCGACGATGGCGGGCATCCCGGCCTGCGGCAGATCGGCTTCACCATCGGAGTCATCGCGCTGGGCGCCAAGATGGCGCGCGCCGACGGCGAGGTCTCTGAGGTCGAGAGAGCTGCGTTCCGCGAGTTCTTCGAGGTGCCGCCCGGCGAGGAGGCGAACATCGAGCGCTTCTTCGATCTGGCCAAGCGCGATGTCGGCGGGTTCGAGACCTACGCCCGCCAGGTGGCGGCGCTGTTTCCCGACGCGCCCGAGATCCTCGAGAACGTGATCGAGGGCCTGTTCAGCATTGCGCAGGCGGACGGCAGGATCGACGCGGCGGAAGCCGATTATCTCGCCAAGGTCGCGAACATCTTCGGCCTGCCCAGCTCGCGGTTCGAACGGGCAAGAGCGGCGGCCCTGGGCGCGGTGGAGTGTGAACCCTGCGTCGTGCTGGGCATCGATCCGCTGGCGACCGACGAGCAGATCCGCGAGGCCTGGCTGCGGCAGGTCCGAGCCAACCATCCCGACCGGCTGATGGCGCAAGGCCTGCCGGAGGAGGCGATCGCGGTGGCGAACCGCAAGCTCGCGCTGATCAACGACGCCTATGACCGGCTGCGCAGGCAGCGCGGTCTCGTCCCGGCCTGAGCGTGAAATTCGTCGATCTGCCGTCACCCAACCACGCGCCGAGGCCGGCGGACGGGAGTGTCGACATTCTGGTGCTGCACTACACGGAGCTTCCGTTGCAGGAGTCGCTCGACATCCTGCGCGACCCGACTCGCGAGCACCGTGTCAGCTCCCATTACGTGCTGGACCTCGACGGCACGGCCTATCGCCTCGTGCCCGAGGATCGCACCGCCTGGCATGCCGGCAAATCGTGGTGGCGCGGCCGCGAGGCGCTGAACGGCACCTCGATCGGCATCGAGATCGTGAATCTGCACGGTGATCGCCATGACTATCCAGCTCGCCAGGTCGAGGCGCTGATCGAGCTGTGCCGCGGGATCCTTGCGCGCCATCCGGCGATCGAGCCGCGCAACGTCGTCGGCCATTCCGACATCGCGCCCCAGCGCAAGATCGATCCGGGTCGTCGCTTTCCCTGGAAGGTGCTGGCGGAGCAGGGGATAGGGCTGTGGCCCAGGGCCGGTACGCGGCCGCTCGACGGCGACTTCCACAAGGCGCTTCAGAGATTCGGCTATGCGCCGCCGCTCGCCGTGCCGCCGAAGGAAATCGTCAAGGCCTTCCAGCGCCACTATCGGCCGTCCCAGGTCGACGGCATGATCGACCCGGAAACGAAGGCGCTGCTCGCGGGCCTGCTTGACCCGCTGGGGCGGGCGGCCTAGTCAGGCGCCGGGTCAGACGGCTGGATGGCTGCACTCGGGCGGGCGACCGCACGGGTGAGGAAAGTCCGGGCTCCACGGAGACACGGTGCCGGATAACGTCCGGCGGGGGCGACCCCAGGGAAAGTGCCACAGAAAACAGACCGCCTGCCTGGCTCGCCAGGACGGCAAGGGTGAAACGGTGGGGTAAGAGCCCACCGCGCGACCGGCAACGGAAGCGGCACGGCAAACCCCACCGGGAGCAAGACCAAATAGGGGCGACACGCCGGGCAACCGGCAGCGGTGTTTCCGCGTCGTCGCTCGGGTCGGTCGCGCGAGGCGTTCGGTAACGGACGTCCCAGAGGAATGGCCATCCATCGCTTTCGGGCGAGGACAGAACCCGGCTTACAGGCCGTCTGACCCTTCTGATTCCGCAAGACGAGTCGCGTCTACAACCCCTTGTGCTTGCATGTAGCGGGCGCGCAATAGATGTTGTGTCTAAGTGGTTCAGATTCCTTGTGGAATCTCCTCTTTGATAATTGCATCCCGCTCTTTCCCATGCTATCCCATTGTATCCCGTGTAACAGACGACGCAGGAGCGTGGGGCACCTGCAACGGGTCTAGAGGGGAGATGGGCCGTGGCATTCCGGTCCGAGATCCTGATCAAGCTGGACAAGAAAGGCCGGGTTCTGTTGCCCGCGGCTTTTCGCGACGAACTGCCTGCGGAAGATCGCGGCGCGTTCGTCCTCTATCATTCCCCCACCATCCCGGGCCTCGTGAACGGCAACTCCCGCGCGGGCTTCGATGCCATGCTGGACCGCCTGCGCGCCGAAGCGCTGGGTCCCAAGGGGGCGCTGAAGGTTGCGCTCGACGACGACGCCTTCGATCCGGCGGGCTATCTCTCGGCCGGGGCCCGCACGATCTCGCTGGAGCCCGACGGCCGGTTCACCATGCCCGCCGAGTTCGTTCAGACGCTCGATGCCGGCGACGGCGTGCTGCTGGTCGGCAAGGTCGACAAGTTCCAGCTCTGGAATCCCGGACGCTGGCAGGCCCGCCGCGAGGCCGAACGCGAGAAGATGGCGGCGTTCGTGCGCAATCTGGGCGGAGGCGACGCATGAGCGGCGCCCGTCATGTTCCGGTGATGGCGCGCGAAGTCGTCGACGCGCTGCAGCCGCGCGACGGCGGCCGCTATCTCGACGGCACTTTCGGCGCCGGCGGCTATACCGCCGCGATGCTGGATCGCGCCGATTGCCAGGTCATCGCCATCGATCGCGACCCCGATGCCATCGCTGCCGGCCGGGTGCTGGCCGAGCGCTATGCGCCGCGCCTGCGTCTGATCGAGGGCCGCTTCGGCGACATGGCCGAGCTTCTGTCGGCGGAGGGCGTCGAGGATGTCCACGGCGTGGCGCTCGATCTCGGCGTCTCGTCGATGCAGTTCGATCAACCTGGTCGCGGCTTCTCCTTCCGCGCCTCCGGCCCGCTCGACATGCGGATGGAGAAGAGTGGGCAGTCGGCTGCGGACCTCGTGAACGAAGCCGACGAGACCGAGCTCGCCGACATCATCTGGCGCTACGGCGAGGAGCGTCGCAGCCGCCGCGTGGCGCGCAGCATCGTCGAGACGCGCCGCACCAGGCGCATCGAAACCACCGGCGAGCTGGCCGAGATCGTGCGGCGCGCGGTCGGCCCGCAGGGACGGGACGAGAGCGATCCTGCGACGCGCACCTTCCAGGCGCTGCGCATTGCCGTGAACGACGAGCTGGGCGAACTCAAGCGCGGCCTTGCTGCCGCCGAGCAAGTGCTGGCGCCGGGTGGCCGTCTCGCGGTCGTGTCGTTCCATTCGCTGGAAGACCGCGCCGTGAAGGAATTCGTGCGCGCCCGTGCCGGTCGCACACCGGGCCCGTCGCGCCATGCGCCGCCGGGCGCCGGTGCGCGGACCGCCACCCTGCGCGATCTCTCTCGCAAACCGGTACTGCCGTCCGATGAGGAAGTCGCCGCCAATCCGCGGGCCCGCTCCGCCCGACTGCGCGTCGCCGAGAAGCTCGGCGCGGAAGGCGCCGCATGATCCATCGCGGGCTCCTGTTCTGGTCGGTCGTCGCCGTCGCCACGGCCGTGGGCCTGTTCACCGTCAAGTACAAGGTGCAGGACCTCGAGGAGAGCATCGACCGCACCAACCAGAAGATCATCGAGAGCCAGCAGGCCACGCACATCCTGCGGGTCGAATGGGCTCACCTCAACGAATCCGAGCGCATCGAAGCGCTCGCGCAGAAGCATCTCAAGCTCGAGTCGGCGTCCATCAAGCAGGTCGTCCGGCTCGATCAGCTCAAACCCGAATCTGTCCCCCCGCGGCGCGATCCACCACCTCCTTCCCCCCCACGAACGGGCAACGACGTCCCCTCGTCGACTTTGCCCGGTGGTGGTGGCCGCGTCGCAGCGGAGGCCGGCAGCCCCTCGCCGGCCTCCGCACCCCTTTCCAAGCGTACCTCCGGACCCACGACGCCCCCTCGACCGGCCTCGATCCAAGAGCCGGCAACAGCGGGTCCGGTTGGCGACGGCCAGAGCGCCGCAGTCTCCATCGACGACATCCTCTCGCGAAATGAAGGGGGTTCCCGGTGAAGCTGTGGCGAAAGTCTGCCTCGCCCGAACCGGCCGCCGCGGTAAACGCGGCGGCCGGCGCGCGTTACACCTCGCCCAAGGACCGCCTGAAGGGTGACGTCCAGGAGACGGCCCGCCAGCGCCTGGTGATCGCCTCGGTGATCTTCGGCATCGCCTTCACGGCCGTCGGCCTGCGCATGGGCTACGTGTCGCTGCTGCGCGACGGCGCCGAGCCGACGCAGCGCGTCGCCGCCCGCGGCGGCTCGATCCAGTCGGAGCGCGCCGACATAGTGGACCGCAACGGCGCCGTGATGGCGACGTCGGTTCCGGTCATGTCGGCCTTCGTCAATCCGCACCTGCTGATCGATCCGCAGGACGCCGCGCGCAAGATCGTGACGGCGCTGCCCGACCTCAAGTACGACGATGTTCGCGAGAAGCTGGAAGGCGACAGGACCTTCGTCTGGATCAAGCGCGGCCTGAGCCCGCGCGAACATGACCGGGTCAACCGCCTCGGCATTCCAGGTCTCGACTTCCAGGCCGAGGAACGGCGCATCTATCCGCAGGGAACGGCGGCGGCACACATCATGGGTTATGCCAGCGTCGACAATACCGGCCTGGCGGGTGTGGAGCGCTACTTCGACCAGCAGCTCCAGAGCGGCGAAACCCTTCAGCTCTCGATCGACCTTCGCCTGCAGCGCATCGTCGAGCGCGAACTCGCGCGCGCGGTCCAGAAATTCTCGGCCATCGGCGCCACGGCGATCGTCATGGACGTGACCAACGGCGAGGTCCTCGCCATGGCTTCGCTGCCGACCTACAATCCCAACAGCACCCGGACGCTTACCAACGAGGCGCTGTTCAACCGCGCGACCCTGGGCGTCTACGAACAGGGTTCGACCTTCAAGATCTTCAACACGGCGATGGCGCTCGATAGCGGGAAGGTCGGGCTCAACAGCGTGTTCGACGCCACGTCGCCGATCCGCATCGACCGCTTCACGATCAACGACGACCACGCCCAGCGCCGGCCGCTGAACGTGGCCGAGACGTTCAAGTACTCGTCGAACATCGCTTCGGCCAAAATGGCGGTCGAGGTCATGGGTCCTGAAGGCCAGCGCGCCTTCTTCGACAAGATCGGCTTCCTGAAGCCCGTCTCGACCCAGCTTCCGGAAGTCGCGGGGCCGCTGTGGCCGCGCCAGTGGATGAAGATCAGCACCATGACCATCGCCTTCGGTCACGGCATCTCGGTGACGCCGTTGCACCTCGCGATGGGTTCGGCGGCGATGATCAACGGCGGCATCCTCTACCAGCCCTCGCTGGTGAAGCGCCATGCCGGCAGCGACAAGGGCCGGCGGGTCATCCAGCAGAAGACGTCTGTCAACATGCGGCAGCTCCTGCGCCTCAACGCCGTCGAGGGCACGGGCAGGAACGCCAACGTCCCGGGCTACGAGGTCGGCGGCAAGACCGGCACCGCGGAGAAGCCGGGTCGCGGCGGTTATCGCCAGAAGGCGCTGATCAGCTCCTTCGTCGGCGCCTTCCCGATGAACGATCCGAAATTCGTCGTCATCGTCTCGCTCGACGAGCCGAAGGGACTGCCCGAGACCGGCGGCTACGCGACGGCCGGCTGGGTGGCGGCCCCGTCGGTCAAGGTCATCATCGAGCAGATGGTGTCGCTCTACGGCATCCTGCCGGGCGACCTGAAGGACGGGCTGCCCCCTATCGAGATCGCCTCGACGCCGGTACCGCCTCCCGTTGCGCCCTCGCAGATCGTGCCGGCCAGCGTGCGCCGTTCCCCCGGTGACCATCGCAGGGCTCTGCCGGTCCGCCCGGCGCCCGGTCAGACGGCGGCCGCCCCCGGTCCGGGAGTGCGTCGTGTTGCGTCTGAGTGAGCTCATGCGCCGGAGCGCCGACGCAAACGCGACCTCTTCCGCGCTTCCGCGCGATCCCGTTCTCGCCGGCCTGACGCTCGACTCGCGCAAGGTCCGGCCCGGTTATCTGTTCGCTGCCCTTCCGGGGACCCAGCGGGACGGTGCTGCGTTCGTGGACGATGCCGTGAGGCGCGGCGCGGTCGCGATCCTGGCTGCGCCCGATGCGGTGCTGCCGTCGCTCGATCCCGGCATCGTCATCGTGCGCGACGCCACTCCGCGGCGTCGCGTGGCGCTGATGGCCTCGGCCTTCGCCGGTCTGCAACCGGCCACGATCGCCGCCGTCACCGGCACCAACGGCAAGTCCTCGACCGTGCATTTCGTGCGTCAGATCTGGGAGAGGATGGGGCTGAAGGCGGCAAGCGTCGGCACGCTGGGTATCGTCTCGCCCGGCCTCGTGCGCGACGGCGGCCTGACGACGCCGGATCCGGTCCAGCTTCACGAGGACCTTGCGGCGCTGGCGCGCCAAGGCGTCTCGCACCTCGCAATCGAGGCCTCGAGCCACGGCATCGACCAGCACCGGCTCGACGGGCTGCACCTGGCGGCGGCAGCCTTCACCAACCTGACGCACGAGCATCTCGACTATCACCATTCGATGGACGCCTACTTCGCGGCCAAGGCGCGCCTGTTCGAGGTCCTGCTGCCGCCGGGTGGCACGGCGGTCGTCAATGCGGACAGCGACCGGGCCGAGGCGCTCGGTGCGATTTGCCGGCCGCGCGGCATCCGCTTCTGGACCTATGGCGCGCAGGGCCGCGAGATCCGGCTGCTGAGCGACGTTCCGACGCCGGCCGGGCAGCACCTTGCGCTGGAAATCATGGGTGTGCGTCACGAGGTCGACCTGCCGCTGGTCGGCGGCTTCCAGGCCTCGAACGCGCTGGCGGCCCTCGGCCTCGTGGTGGCCACGGGCGGCGAACCGGCGCGTGCCGTGGAGGCTCTTGCCCACCTGACGGGCGCGCCCGGCCGCCTGCAGCTCGTCGCCCGCCATCGCTCGGGCGCCGCCGTCTATGTCGACTATGCCCACAAGCCCGAGGCGCTGGAGACGGTGCTGCGCACCTTGCGGCCCTTCGCCCGCGGCAAGCTTGTCGTGGTCTTCGGCTGCGGCGGCGATCGCGACCGTGCCAAGCGCCCGGTGATGGGCGAGATCGCGACGCGCATCGCCGACCTCGCGATCGTGACCGACGACAATCCGCGCAGCGAGGAGCCGACGGCAATTCGCGCCGAGATCGTGCGCGGCATCGCCGGCGACCGTCGAAACTGGATCGAGGTCGCAGACGGCCGGCACTCCGCCATCGCCGCCGGGATGGAGGCGCTGTCGAGCGCCGACGACCTGCTGCTGATCGCCGGCAAGGGGCACGAGACGGGACAGACGATCAAGGGCGTTACCCATCATTTCGACGATGCCGAGGAGGCGCGCACGCTGACCGGAGGCGGGACGTGAGCGCGCTTTGGACATCCGACGAAGTGCAGTCCGCCCTTTCGGCGGCGTCGATCACCGCGCCGTTCGAGGCCGAAGGCGTGACCTTCGACAGCCGCGCCGTCGGTAGGGGCGATCTCTTCTTCGCGCTGGGCGGCGAGACGACCGACGGTCACGGCTTCGTCGCCGACGCCCTGTCGCGCGGCGCTGCCGCGGCCGTCGTCTCGCGTCACGTGGAGGGTGCGCAGGGCACGCTGGTCCGCGTTCCGGACACGATGACGGCGCTGGTCGAACTCGGTCGCGCCGCCCGCCACCGCAGTACGGCGCGCATCGCCAGCGTCACCGGTTCGGTCGGCAAGACCAGCACCAAAGATGCGCTGCGCGCGATGCTGTCGGCGGAGGCGCCGACCTCCGCCAGCGTCGCGAGCTACAACAATCACGTCGGCGTGCCGGTCAGCCTCGCGCGCCTGCCGCGCTGGGCACGCTACGGCGTGTTCGAGATCGGCATGAATCATCCTGGCGAGATCGAACCGCTGGCCCGCCAGGTGGAGGCGCATGTCGGTATCGTCACCAATGTCGGCCCGGTGCATATCGGTCACATGGGCAGCGAGGAAGCGGTCGCCGACGAGAAGGGCTGCCTGTTCGCCGGCATGGTGGAAGGCGCAGTGGCCGTGCTCAATCGCGACAGTCGCCACTATGAGCGCCTGGCCGGAAAAGCCCGTCATTTCGGCGTTTCCCGCATCGTCGGCTTCGGACGCAGCGAGGCGGCGGAGGCCCGTCTCGTCTCCTGCGACCTGCAGGATTCGGGCAGTGATGTTGCAGCCTTGATCCACGGTCGCCGAATCGAGTATCGGCTGGGCGCGGCCGGCGAACATTGGGTGCTGAACAGCATCGGCGCGCTGGCCGTCATCGAGGCGCTGGGCGCGGATGTGGTGAAGGCGGCAGCGATCCTGGCCGGGGTGAAGGCCTCGCCCGGTCGCGGTGCGCGTCGCATGCTGAGTTTCGACGGCGGCACGATCGAGCTGCTCGACGAGAGCTACAACGCCAATCCGGTTTCGGTGCGGGCGATGCTGGCCGTCCTGGCGCGGACCGAGCCACAGGCGGGCGGGCGGCGGATCTTGGCGCTGGGCGACATGCGCGAGCTGGGTGAGGACGCGGATGCCTATCATGCGGGTCTCCTCGATGCCGTGGCCGCGAGCGGTGCGGCACGGGTCTTCCTGTGCGGCCCGCACATGCAGGCTCTGTGGCATCGGCTCGCGCCGGCGCAGCGCGGTGTTCACCGGCCGGATTCAGCGGCGCTGGCGGGCGATGTCGCCGCCGCGCTCAGGGCAGGGGATGTGGTCGCGGTGAAGGGTTCGCTGGGCTCGAAAATGAAGATCGTCGTGGACGCCATCCTGGCGGCCAGCGACGGCAAGGCGGGACGCTAGGATGTTCTACAATTTTCTCTATCCGCTGGCGGACCTGTTCACGCCGTTCAACCTGTTCCGCTACCTGACGTTCCGTTCGATCGCCGCCTTCCTCACGGCACTGGTACTGAGCTTCCTGATCGGCGGTGCGCTGATCCGATGGCTGCGCAGCAAGCAGAAGCAGGGACAGCCGATCCGCGACGACGGTCCGGCCAGCCACCTGATGACCAAGAAGGGCACGCCGACGATGGGCGGCCTGCTGATTCTCATCACCCTGTCGGTCGCGACCCTGCTGTGGGCCGACCTCACCAACCGCTATGTCTGGATCGTGCTCGGCGTCACGCTGGCCTTCGGCGCGGTCGGCCTGTGGGACGACTTCCTCAAGGTCACCAAGCGCAACCCGAAGGGCGTGCCGGGCAAGATCAAGCTCGCGCTCACCGTTGTGGCCTCCGGTATCGCGGTCTACCTCGTCGCCCAGGCCTCGCCGGCGCCGCTGCGCTACCAGCTCGCCGTCCCGTTCCTCAAGGACGTGCTGATCCCCCTGGGGGCCGTGGGCTTCATCGCGTTCGGCATCCTGGTGATCGCCGGCACCTCGAACGCCGTCAACCTGACCGACGGGCTCGACGGCCTCGCCATCGGCCCCGTCATCATGGCGTCGGCGGTGTTCGGCCTGATCGCCTACGTCGTTGGCAACACCATCCTGACCAATTACCTCTATCTCCACCACGTGCCACGCTCGGGCGAACTGGCCGTCCTCCTGGCGGCGCTGGTCGGCGCCGGCCTCGGTTTCCTGTGGTTCAATGCACCGCCCGCCATGGTGTTCATGGGCGACACCGGTTCGCTGGCCATCGGCGGCGCGCTGGGTGCGGTCGCGGTCGTCACCAAGCATGAGATCGTCCTGTCGATCGTCGGCGGCCTGTTCGTGCTCGAAACCGTCTCGGTGATCGTGCAGGTCCTGTCCTACAAATGGACCGGCAAGCGGGTCTTCCGCATGGCGCCGCTGCACCATCACTTCGAGCAGAAAGGCTGGGCCGAGCCCACCATCGTCTTCCGCTTCTGGATCATCGCCGCCATCCTGGCGATGGCCGGCCTCGCCACCCTGAAGCTGCGGTGAACGGATGATCGATCTCGCGATCCTCAAGGGTTCGTCGTTCGTCGTGCTAGGGCTCGCGCGCTCCGGCCTGGCGACCGTGCGTGCCCTGAGGGCAGCCGGGATCGACTGCACCGCCTGGGACGACAATGCGGCGTCGCGCGACGCGGCGGCGCAACTCGGCGCCCGGATCGCCGATCCGGCGACCATCGACTGGTCGAGCATCACCGCCCTCGTGATCAGCCCGGGTATTCCCAGCACCTTGCCGGTGCCGCATCCTGTGGCGATCGCCGCGCGCGCCGCCGGCAAGCCGATCATCTGCGACGTCGAGCTGCTGGCACGGGCGCAGCCCCAGGCGCGGTTCGTCGCCATCACCGGCACCAACGGCAAGTCGACGACGACGGCGCTGATCGGCCACATCCTCCAGCAGGCCGGCGCCCGCTGCGAAGTCGGCGGCAATATCGGGCGCGGCGCGCTCGACCTCGATCCGCTCGGCGATGGCGGCCTCTACGTGCTGGAGCTTTCCTCCTACCAACTCGAGCTGCTGCAGACCTTCCATGCCGACATCGCCGTATGGCTCAACATCACGCCCGACCATATCGACCGGCATGGCGATCTCGCGGGCTACGTGGCGGCCAAGAAGAACATCTTCGCCCGCCAGCGCGCCGGCGACTGCGTCGTGATCGGCACCGAAGACGAGCCCTCGCGCGACGTCGAGCGCGAGATGGCGGCGCGTTCCGGCATCGCCTGCGTGCCGGTGGCGCTCGACCGCCCCGTGGCCAACGGCATTTCCTACCGCGCCGGCATGCTGGTCGATGCCGACGGCTACACGGTCGACTTCTCCGACGTGCTCACCCTGCCGGGCGACCACAATGCCCAGAACGCGGCCTGCGCCTGGGCGGTCTGCCGCTGGCTCGACGTGCCGCGCGAGACCATCGTCGCCGGCCTGCGGACCTATCCCGGCCTGCCGCACCGCCAGGAGCGCGTCGCTGCCGTCGGCAAGGTCGTCTACGTCAACGACAGCAAGGCGACCAACGCCGATGCCGCGGCGCGCGCGCTGTCGAGCTACGACGACATCTACTGGATCCTCGGCGGCCAGGCGAAGGAGGGCGGCGTGGCGCCGCTCGCCTCGTACTTCGACCGTATCCGCCATGCCTTCCTGATCGGCGACGCCACCGAGCTGTTCGCCGGCCAGCTCGAGGGCAAGCTGCCCTACAGCCGCTGCAGCGACCTGCAATCGGCGCTGAACGCCGCGCACGCGCTGGCGCAACGCGAGGCCGCGGGGCCCGCGGTGGTCCTCCTGTCGCCGGCCTGTGCCTCGTGGGACCAGTGGAAGAGCTACGAACACCGCGGCGATGCCTTCCGCGCCATGGCGCGGGCGCTGCCGGGAGCCGAGAGTTTGGGGAGGGCGGCGTGATCCAGGTTCCGCGCGACGATCGCAGTGTGATCGGACAATGGTGGTGGACCGTCGATCGCTGGTCGCTGGGCGCGATCCTGGCGATCATGGCCTTCGGTGTCATGCTGACCCTCGCGGCATCGCCACCGGCCGCGGAGCGCATCGGCGCCGACTCCTTCCTGTTTGCCAAACGCCAATTCCTGTTCCTGCCCCTGGCGCTCCTCGTCATGCTGTCGATCTCGCTCGCCTCGCCGCGGCACGTGCGGCGCCTGGCGCTGGTCGTCTTCTGCGGCAGCATCGTACTGCTGGCGGCGACCTTCGTGATCGGTATCGAGATCAAGGGGGCGCGACGCTGGATTTCACTGCCGGGCCTGTCGAGCCTGCAGCCGTCGGAATTCGTGAAGCCGAGCCTTGCGGTGATCTCGGCCTGGCTGCTGGCGCAGAGCCGTACCGAGCGGCGCGCGCCGGGCTATCTCCTTTCCACGGTGCTGGTCGGCGGTGTGCTGGCGCTGCTGGTGATGCAGCCAGACCTCGGGATGAGCGTCGTCGTGGCCGCCGTGTGGGGTGTACAGCTCTTCGTCGTCGGCCTGCCGATGTGGGTTGCGGGTTTCGCCGCGATCGCCGGTGGCGCCGGCCTGGTCGGCGCCTACTTCCTGTTCAGTCACGTGCGCAGCCGCTTCGACCGCTTCCTCGATCCGACGTCGGGCGACAACTACCAGGTCAATACTTCGCTCGAGGCCTTCATGAACGGCTCGCTGTTCGGCCGCGGTCCGGGCGAGGGGACCGTGAAGGCGCAGCTTCCCGACGCCCACACCGACTTCGTCATGGCCGTGGCCGGCGAGGAGTTCGGCCTCGTCGTCTGCCTGATGATCCTCTGCCTGTTCGCCTTTGTGACGCTCCGCTCGATGTCGCGCGCCTCGAAGGAGACCAGCCTGTTCATCACCCTCGCGGCCACCGGTCTGGCCGTCCAGTTCGGCCTGCAGGCGGCCATCAACATGGCCTCGACCATCCAGCTGATCCCCGCCAAGGGCATGACCCTGCCGTTCATTTCCTATGGCGGTTCCTCGGCGCTGGCGATGGCGATCTGCGTCGGCATGATGCTGTCGCTGACGCGCGAACATGCCGGCCTGAGGGAGGCCGTATGACGGAGGCCGTGCGTCCCGTGGTCCTGGCGACCGGCGGCACCGGTGGACATGTGTTCCCGGCCGAGGCGCTTGCCGGCGAGTTGGAGGCGCGGGGCGTGCCGTTCACCCTTGTCACGGATTCGCGCGGCCGGCAGTGGCAGGGAGCGCTGTCGCGGCGGCCCATCCACTACATCCATTCCGCGAGCCCGACGGGTTCACCTGTGAAGAAGGCGCTGGCCCTCTTTTCGCTGGCCCTCGGCCTGTTTGACGCCTGGCGGGCGCTGGGGCGGATCGGTCCGTCGGTCGTCGTGGGCTTTGGCGGCTATGCCTCGGTACCGACCATGGTCGCGGCCCGTCTGCGGCGGCTGCCGGCAATGCTGCATGAGCAGAACGCCGTGCTCGGTCGCGCCAACCGCCTCGTGCTGGGCGGCGTCGGGCGCGTGGCCACCTCGTTTGACCGCACCCGCTATCTCGACGGCGATGCGCGAGCGCAACTCGTCGGCAATCCCGTGCGCGAGCCCGTGCGGGCGCTGCGCGATTCGCCCTACCGTCCGCCGGGCGAGGGCAGGGTGATCGATCTCCTGGTGTTCGGCGGCAGCCAGGGTGCGGCCTCGTTCGGCGAAGTCGTGCCGCAGGCCGTCCTCTCCCTGCCGCAGGCGCTGCGGTCGCGGCTGCGTATCGTGCAGCAGTGCCGGCCGGAGAGCATCGACCGGGTGCGCACGAGCTACGTCAAGGCCGGCGTCGTCGCCGAGATCGCGCCGTTTTTCGTCGATCTGCCTCAGCGCATGGCCGCCGCGCATCTCGTGATCGGCCGCTCCGGCGCCTCGACGGTGGCCGAACTGGCGGCGATCGGCCGGCCGTCCATCCTGGTGCCCTATCCCTACGCGGCCGACGATCACCAGACCGCCAATGCGCGCGCCTTCGAGGCGACGGGCGCCTGCATCGTGCTGCCACATGCATCCTTCACCGCCGCCACCCTGGCCGGGCACCTCGTGTCCCTGACCGGCGAGCCGGAACGTCTTGCCGCGATGGCGGGGGCGGCCCACGCCGCCGGCCGCCCCGACGCTGCAGCCCGGCTGGCGGATGTCGTCGGGGAGTTTGCTTCCCTTCCTCTTTCGCCTTCAGTCACGGGAGTCGCCGCATGAGGGCGTTGCCACTCGATCTCGGTCTTATCCACTTCGTCGGCATCGGCGGCATCGGCATGTCCGGCATCGCCGAGGTCCTTCACAATCTCGGCTACAAGGTGCAGGGCAGTGACGTCGCCGAGGGCGCCAACACGCGCCGCATCGCCGACCTGGGCATGAAGGTGATGATCGGCCACCGAGCCGAGAATGTCGGCAACGCCCAAGTCATGGTCGTGTCGAGCGCGGTCAAGAAGGACAATCCCGAGGTGCTGGCCGCGCGCACGCGTCATGTGCCAGTCGTGCGGCGCGCCGAGATGCTGGGCGAGCTGATGCGACTGAAGTGGTCCATCGCGGTCGGCGGCACGCACGGCAAAACGACGACCACGTCGCTGGTCGCCGCCATGCTCGATGCCGGCGGCCTCGATCCGACGGTGATCAACGGCGGCATCATCAACGCCTACGGCACCAATGCGCGCCTGGGCGAGGGCGACTGGATGGTCGTCGAATCCGACGAATCAGACGGCTCGTTCCTGCGCCTGCCGGCCACCATCGCAGTGGTCACCAACGTCGATCCCGAGCATCTCGACCATTACGGCACCTTCGACGCGTTGCGCGACGCCTTCGTGCGCTTCGTCGAGAACATCCCCTTCTATGGCTTCGCGGTGCTCTGCTCCGACCATCCCGAGGTCCAGGCGCTGATCCCGAGGGTCGCTGACCGCCGCATCATCACCTACGGAATCGGCGCCAATGCCGACGTGCGGGCCATCAACCTGAAGCTCGATCGCGGCGGCGCCGATTTCGACGTCATGGTCGAGAATCGTGCCACCAACGAATCGCGCATCATCGCCGGCATGCGCCTGCCGATGTTCGGTCAGCACAACGTTCAGAACGCGCTGGCGGCCATCGCCGTGGCCCAGGAGATGGGCCTGCCGGACGACACGATCCGCCGCGCGCTCGGCTCCTTCGCCGGCGTCAAGCGGCGCTTCACCAAAACCGGCGAGGCCCACGGCATCACGGTGATCGACGATTACGGTCACCATCCGGTGGAGATCGCGGCCGTGCTGCGCGCTGCCCGCCAGGCCTATGGCGGCTCGGGCCGGGTCATCGCCGTCATGCAGCCGCACCGCTACTCGCGTCTCGGCGCGTTGCGCGCCGAGTTCGCCACCTGCTTCTCGGACGCCGATGCCGTGATCATCGCCGACGTGTATGCCGCGGGCGAGGCGCCGATCGAGGGCGTCAATCGCGACATGCTGGTGGGCCTGGTGCAGCGCGCTGGCCATCGCGACGTGGCGCCGCTCGGTGGACCGGGCGAGCTTCCGGAAATGATCTGGCAGATTGCGCGTCCGGGCGATGTCGTGGTCTGCCTGGGCGCCGGCAATATCACCGCCTGGGCGCATGCGCTGCCCGGCCAGATCCAGCAACTCGCGGCCGAGAAGGCCGGTCCGCGGGCCATCGCCAACGATTCGGGCTCCCACGGCGGATCGGCGGCATGATGGCACTCGCGACCTCGACGCCCCACCTGATCGACCGGCTGCGCCGGCCGCGCGGACGGCTGACCGCCGACGCGGCCCTCGGGCCGCAGACCTGGTTCCGCGCGGGGGGGGCGGCCGAGGTCCTGTTCCGGCCGGCCGACGTCGAGGACCTCGCGACCTTCATGGCCGGCCTACCGTCGGATGTGCCCGTCACGGTGCTTGGAGTAGGCTCCAACATCCTGGTGCGCGACGGCGGCGTGAAGGGCGTGGTGATCCGCCTGCTGCGCGGCTTCACCGGCATATCGGTCGAGGGCCACGAGATCGTGGCCGGCGCGGGCGCGCTCGACCTCAACGTCGCCCTGACCGCGCGCGATCATGGGCTCGCGGGTCTCGAATTCCTCAGCGGCATTCCCGGCACCATCGGGGGCGCGCTGCGCATGAACGCGGGCGCCTATGAAGGCGACCTGGCGCAGGTGTTCGTTTCCGCCGAAGCGGTCGATCGTACGGGCAAGGTCCATGCGGTTGCCGCGGACGCGATGGGCTTCAGCTATCGCCACAGCGAAGCGCCGGCGGACTGGATCTTCACGGCGGCGCGCCTGCGTGCGACGCCGGGCGACCAGTTGGCCATCGCACGTCGCATCGCCGAGATCGATGCCGCCCGCACCGATTCCCAGCCGCGCAGCCGCACCGGCGGCTCGACCTTCGTCAATCCGCCGGGCCGGAAGGCGTGGCAGCTGATCGACCAGGCCGGCTGCCGCGGCCTGCGCATCGGCGCGGCGCAGGTTTCCGAGAAGCACTGCAACTTCCTGATCAATCTCGGCGAGGCGACGGCTGGCGACATCGAGGGATTGGGAGAGGAAGTGCGCCGCCGGGTGCAGGAGAAAACCGGCGTGCAGCTCGAATGGGAAATCCGGCGCATCGGAGAAGCGGCGGGGAGAGCGGGGCAATGACGCGCGTAGCAGTCCTGATGGGCGGCTGGTCGCCCGAGCGCGAAGTGTCGCTGGTGAGCGGCAAGGCCTGTGCCGAGGGCCTGCGCGAAGGCGGGCACGAGGTCGTCGAGTATGACGTGACGCGCGACCTGCGCGCCCTGGTCGACTTCCTGCGCCCCGCCGCGGGCGGCGGTCCGGACGTGGTGTTCAACGCCCTGCACGGCCGCTATGGCGAGGATGGCTGCATCCAGGGTGTCCTCGAGATCATGCGCGTGCCCTATACGCACTCCGGTGTGCTCGCTTCCGCGATCGCCATGGACAAGCCGATGGCGCGTCACGTCTTCACGTCACTCGGTCTTCGGGTGGCGCAAGGAGCGGTGATCGAGCGCCGCTCCCTTGCCTGGGGCGATCCCATGTCCCGACCCTACGTGGTGAAGCCGGTCGACCAGGGGTCGAGCGTCGGCGTCCACATCGTCCGCGAGGGCGATAATCTGGCGGCGGTCGAGGCTGCCGAAGCCCCCTACGGCGAGCGCGTGCTGGTGGAGAAATTCGTGCCGGGCCGCGAACTCACTGTGGCGGTGATGGATGATCATGCCGTCGCCGTCACCGAGCTGAGGCCCCGCACGCGCTTCTACGACTACGAGGCCAAGTACACGGACGGCATCACCGAACATCTCGTGCCGGCGCCGATTCCCGAGGACGTCTACGAACTCGCCAAGCAATGGGCGTTGCTGGCCCACGAAGCCCTGGGCTGCAACGGCCTCAGCCGAGCAGACTTCCGTTGGGACGACAGCCAGCCCGGCACTTCGGGGCTGGTGATCCTGGAACTCAACACCCAACCCGGCATGACGCCGCTGTCGCTGGCGCCTGAGCAGGCACGATGGGCGGGCATTTCCTGGCCGCAGCTCATGACCTGGATGGTCGAACATGCGAGGCACCCCTCGTGAGCGTCGCCAAGAAGTCGGCCACGCCGAAGGCCGGCGCCGCACCGCGCCGCGACTACGACCGGCGCAAGAAACGCGGGCCCGTCCGCAAGACCGGACGTCCGTTCTGGAAGCAGCCGGTGCTGCTCGGCGCCATCGTCCTGCTGCTGGGCTTCGGCGGCGGGGGCGGCTGGTGGGCCTGGCGCGAGGGTTGGCTGGTCGAGGCCGAGAAGCAGTTCGACTCGGTCTCGCGCGCGGTCGTCGGGGCCATCACGCCCTTCAAGCTGGCGGACGTCACGGTCGAGGGTCGCGACTATGTCGAGCGCAGCGATCTGCTTGCGGCGCTGGCCGTCAGCCGCGGCGACTCGCTCCTCGGCATCGACCTTCAGGCGTCGCGCAAGCGGCTCGAGGCGATCGACTGGGTGGAATGGGCGACCGTGGAGCGCCGTCTGCCCGACACGCTCTATGTCACGCTGAAGGAACGCCGTGCCGTCGCCATCTGGCAGAACGGCACCGAGTACACGCTCATCGATGCAAACGGACGCACGGTGCGGGCGAGCCGCATGCCGCCGGGCGCCGAGACACTGTTGCTGCTGGGTGGTCCCGGCGCGCCGGATCACGTCGGTGACCTGCTGCTCCTGCTCACCTACGAGCCGACGGTGGCGCGGCAACTGCGCGCCGCCGTCTGGGTCGGGCAGCGCCGCTGGAACCTGATCCTGAACAACGGCGTGGAGATCTGGCTGCCGGAGGAGGATGCCGTCGCGGCCCTGCAGCATCTCGCAAAGCTCGACGGGCAGCACAAGCTGCTGTCGCGCGAGTTCGGCGTCGTCGATCTCAGGCTGCCCGACAAACTTTATCTCAGAAAGCGCAATCCGGGCGACGCGACGCCCGGGCCAGCGTAGAATCGAATCAATTCGCGAGAGTACGCGTAAGACGGGGGACATCGTGGCGAAGACGAGAAATGGCGTCGTTGCGGCGCTCGACATCGGAACGAACAAGGTCGTGTGTTTCGTGGCGCGCGTCGATGGCCAGGGCCTCCGCGTCGTCGGCATCGGACACCAGCCTGCGCTCGGCATGCGTTCCGGCAACATCGTCGACATGGAGGCCGCCACCCGCGCCATCTCCTCGGCGGTGTCGACCGCGGAGGAGATGTGCGGCGAGCAGGTCCGCGACGTGATCGTCGGCGTGAGCGGCGGCTCGGCCGCCTCGCACAATCAGAGCCTCGAAGTGGCGATCGGGCATCACGAGATCGGCGAGCGCGACGTCCGCCGTGTCCAGCAGCATATCCAGCTCCCGGCCGAGACCGCGGACCGCGACATCATCCATTCCGCCGCCATCGGCTACACGGTCGACGGCACGCCGGTCCGCGATGCGCGTGGCATGTTCGGCGAGCGGCTGGGCGTCGATGTTCATTTGGTGACCGCCGCGAGCGGTGCGATGCGCAACCTGCAGGTCTGCGTGCGCCGGGCCCATCTCGAGATCGCCGACCGCGTGGTCGCCGCGCATGCCGCGGGCCTCAGTTCGCTGGTCTCGGACGAGCGCGACCTCGGGGTCACCCTGATCGACATGGGCGCCGGCACGACGTCGATCGCGGTCTTCTACGAAGGCCATCTCGTCCACGTCGATTCGATCCCGGTGGGCGGCGAGCATGTCACGCGTGACATCGCGCGCGGCCTGTCGACGCCGGTCGCCCATGCAGAGCGGATGAAGACGCAGATCGGCCGCGCCGTCGCCAAGCCGAACGACGAATACGACATCATCGATGTGCCGCTGATCGGCGAGGAGGACCGCACGCGGCCCAATCATATTCCGCGTTCGATCCTGGTCGGTATCATTCGTCCGCGAATCGAAGAGACTTTCGAACTCGTGCGGAGTCGACTTGAGGCGAGCGGTGTGGATAAGTTGGCCGGTGGACGTGCCGTTCTGGTGGGCGGTGGCTGCCAGCTCGACGGCGTGCCCGAGGTCGCTGCCGCGATTCTCAACAAGAAGGTCCGTACCGGAGCGCCCCTCAGGCTCGCGGGTCTTGCTGATTCGACGGGCGGGCCGGCATTTTCCGCCGCGGCCGGACTCCTCAGCTTCGCGCTCCACAATCACGCGGTCGTGCAGAACCAGCCAGCGTCGAACGAAGCTCCGGCGAGTCGTATTGGCCGGATTGGCAGTTGGATTAGGGATAACTTTTAGGCAATATGTTGTGCGGGATAAGGCAAATCCCACAGGCTATAGACAAAAAGACAAGAAGAAACCGGTGTCGGTGAAGGGTCTCTAGCGTAACAGGAGGCTCACGCTGTCGCTCCGGGCAGATAACCCCTCGTTTGCGTGGAGAAAACCGAATGACCATCAACCTCAGTCTCCCTCAGACGGAGTCCGAGATTAAGCCGCGCATTACCGTCGTCGGTGTCGGTGGCGCGGGCGGAAACGCCGTCAACAACATGATCAGCGCCGCGCTGGAAGGCGTGGAGTTCATCGTTGCGAACACCGACTCGCAGGCGTTGAGCCAGTCGCTTGCCGACCGGCGCGTACAGCTCGGTATCACCATCACCCAGGGACTGGGCGCCGGCGCGCGGCCCGAGGTCGGCCGCCAGGCCGCCGAAGAAGCGCTGCCCGAGATCCTGCAGCTCCTCGACGGCGCCAACATGGTGTTCGTCACCGCCGGCATGGGCGGCGGCACCGGCACCGGTGCAGCGCCGGTCATTGCCGCCGCGGCCCGGGAGCAGGGCATCCTCACCATCGGCGTCGTGACCAAGCCGTTCCACTTCGAAGGCCGCCGCCGCATGCAGTCGGCCGAGCAGGGCATCACGGAACTGGAGAAGGTCGTCGACACGCTGATCGTCATCCCCAACCAGAACCTGTTCAAGATCGCCAACGAGAAGACGACGTTCGCCGACGCCTTCAAGATGGCCGACGACGTGCTGCACATGGGCGTGCGCGGCGTCACCGATCTCATGGTCATGCCGGGTCTCATCAACCTCGACTTCGCCGACATCCGCACCGTCATGGGCGAGATGGGCAAGGCGATGATGGGCACGGGCGAAGCCGAAGGTCCGGATCGCAGCCGCGTCGCGGCCGAGTCGGCGATCTCCAACCCGTTGCTGGAAGATCACTCGATGAAGGGCGCCAAGGGCGTGCTCATCAACATCACCGGCGGCCTCGACATGACGCTGCATGAAGTCGACGAAGCGGCCAACCGCATCCGCGAGGAAGTGGATGGCGATGCCAACATCATCTTCGGCTCGACCTTCGATGCCACGATGGACGGCCGCATGCGCGTGTCGGTGGTCGCCACCGGCATCGCCGCCATGGCCGCGCAGCAGCCCGCGCCGAACTACCTGTCGCTCGACATGAACCGGCCCATGCAGACCGGTCAGCCGGCCCTGAGCCGCCCCGTCGCGCCGCCGGTGGGCCGCGTTGCCATGCCCGCCGCAGCCGTCGCGGCGCCCGCTCCGGCGATGCCGGCCGCTTCTGTGGCGCCGCCGGCCCCGCAGGTCGTCGCGCCCGCGCCGGTCGCAGCCGCCGCACCGGCGGCACCGATCAGTGCCTCGATGCCAACGCCTGCGCCCAGCTACGAAGCGCCGGTCGAAGAGCCCGTCATGATGGCGCCTCCGGTGGAGGCTGCGCCGGTCGCTCCGGCGCCTGCGCCGATCCCGGCTCCCGTCGCGGCGGCACCTGCTCCGGCGCCCGCGCCGGCCGCGCCGCAACGTCCCCTGGTCGACGAGAACGACTGGCGCATCAGCCGTCCCTCCACGGCCAAGGGGCCCGTGCGGGCCGAACCGGTCACGCGCCCCACGGTCGCCCGTCCGGCGACCGACAACCGTGCGCCGAACCTGTTCCAGCGCATTACCGGTGCCTTCTCGGCACCGAAGCCCGCGACGACGACGGCGGCTCCGGCCGAACCGCCGGTCGCGCGTCCTGCGCCGGCTCCGGAAAATGTCGTTGCTGTGGCCCCCAAGGCGCCGGTTTCGCGTCCTGCCCCGGTCCAGACCTCGATCAGCCTCGAGGTCACGGAGCGTGCGAAACCCGCCCGCGACGACGACGACCTGCAAATTCCGGCATTCCTGCGGCGGCAAGCCAACTGACGCAGGAATTTCTGCTCTCCACGCATTTTCCGAGGGGCCGCGCGGCCCCTCTTTTTTTCGGTGGCACGTGATATAACGCGCCGGCACGAAGTTCATTGCGGATGGGACATGTCGAAGTTGGTTGTGGGTAAGGGCCGTCGCATCGCGGTGGGGCTGGCGCTGTCATTGGCGTTCGGGCTCTCCGCGTGTGGCTCGGACGACGACAAGTACGTCGAGCAGCCCGTCGAGCAGCTGTACAATCGCGGGCTCGATGCCTTGGGCCAGCAGGAATACAAGACGGCCGCCAAGAGCTTCGAGGAAGTCGATCGCCAGCATCCCTATTCCGTCTGGGCGACCAAGGCCCAGATCATGGCGGCCTTCGCCTACTACCAGTCCAACAAGTATGACGAAGCGATCATCGCGCTGGATCGCTTCATCCAGCTCCATCCCGGCCATCGCGATCTGCCTTATGCCTATTATCTGAAGGCGCTCTGCTACTACGAGCAGATCTCCGACGTCGGCCGCGACCAGCGCACCACCCAGCAGGCGCTCGACGCGCTGGCCGAGGTCGTGAAGCGCTTCCCCGAGTCGCCCTATGCCCGCGACTCGCGCCTCAAGGTCGAGCTCTGCATCGACCATCTGGCCGGCAAGGAGATGGCGGTCGGACGCTACTACCAGACCAATCAGCAGTATGTCGGCGCCATCAACCGCTACCGCGTGGTGATCGAACGCTATCAGACGACGACGCACGTGCCGGAGGCGCTGCATCGGCTGGTCGAGAGCTATCTCTCGCTCGGCGTGAAGAGCGAGGCCAAGGAAGCGGCAGCCGTGCTCGGTTACAATTTCCCCGGCAGCGAGTGGTATCAGGACAGCTACTTCCTGATGACCGGCGAGGGCACACGGCCGCCCGACGAGAAGCGCGGCTGGTTCTCCAGCATCTTCTGACCGTCCGGCATGCTCGCCACGCTTTCGATCCGCGATTTCGTGCTGATCGAGAAGCTCGACCTCGATTTCGCCCATGGCGGCGGCCTGGGCGCCCTGACCGGCGAGACCGGCGCCGGCAAGTCGATCCTGATCGACGCGTTGGGCCTCGCGCTCGGCGCGCGTGCCGAATCGGGGGCGGTGCGGCGCGGTGCTGCCCAGGCCTCGATCGCCGCTTCGTTCGATCTGCCGCGCGACCATCCGGCGCGCTCCCTCCTCGCCGACCAAGGATTCGATGGGGATGATGTCCTGACCCTGCGCCGCATGATCGGTGCCGATGGGCGCGGACGTGCCTTCGTCAACGACCAGCCCGCCTCGGTCGCGCTGCTGCGCCGGCTGGGCGACACGCTGGTCGAGATCCAGGGCCAGATGGAGCAGCACGGCCTGCTCGACACGGCGACACATCGCGGTTCGCTCGACGCTTTTGCCGGTCTCGAGAAGCAGGCGTCCGCCGTTGCGTCCGCCTGGACGACCTGGCGCACCGCCGAGCAGGCTTACGCCGACGCGCAGGCGACGGCCGAGGCGGCGCGGCGCGACGAGGAATTCCTGCGCCATGCAGTGAAGGAACTCGATGCCCTGGCACCGAAGGCCGACGACGAGGAAGCGCTGGCGGGCGAACGTCAGTCGATGCGGGCCGGCAGCGCGCTGGGAGAAGCCGTCAGCCAGGCGCTGGCCGAGCTGGAGCAGGGACGCGGCGCGGTCGCCAGCCTCCGCACGGCGCATCGCCTGATCGAACGCAATGCCGACAAGGCCGATGGCCGGCTCGAGGCGCCGCTGGCGGCGCTCGATCGGGCGCTCAGCGAAGCCACCGAGGCGCAGGCCCAGCTC
This sequence comes from Reyranella sp., assembly GCF_030651995.1. Classification (GTDB taxonomy): domain Bacteria; phylum Pseudomonadota; class Alphaproteobacteria; order Reyranellales; family Reyranellaceae; genus Reyranella. The sequence continues at coordinate 2,320 of NZ_JAUSBN010000081.1, read as the reverse complement.
GAGATGGCGCGCGATGCGCTGGAGTTCGACCCGGCACGACTCGAGAGGATCGAGGAGCGGCTCTTTGCGCTGCGGGCGCTCGCGCGCAAGCACAATGTCGCCGTGGCCGGGCTCGCCGCGCTCAGCGAGAAATTCTCCGCCCAGCTCGCGGCGCTCGACGACGGCGAGGCCGGGCTGAAGAAACTGGCGGCCGCGGCGAAGGCGGCACGCGCGGCCTATGTGGCGGCGGCCGAGGCGCTGGCGGCCGCGCGGCGCAAGGGCGCAGCCAAGCTCGACAAGGCGGTCGCGGGCGAGCTGGCCCCCCTCAAGCTCGAACGGGCGAGGTTCGTCACCGAACTGACCCCCTTGTCGGAAGCCGAGTGGTCGGCCGCCGGCACCGATCGCGTGCAGTTCACCGTGTCGACCAACCCCGGTGCCCCGCCGGCGCCGATTGCCAGGATCGCTTCGGGCGGCGAGCTGTCGCGCTTCCTGCTGGCGCTCAAGGTCAGCCTCGCCAAGGTGGGCGACGCGCCGACGATCGTGTTCGACGAGGTCGATTCCGGCATCGGCGGCGCCACCGCCGCCGCCGTCGGAGAACGGCTGAAGCGGCTGGCGAAGGACGTCCAGGTGCTGGTCGTCACCCATTCACCACAGGTCGCCGCGGTGGCCGACCGCCATTGGCTGATCCGCAAGACCACGACCCGGACGGCTGCCAGCACGGACGTCGTGGCGCTGGACGCCCAGGGCCGCCGCGAGGAGATCGCGCGCATGCTGTCGGGTGCGGAAGTGACGGTCGAGGCGCGCGCCGCGGCCGACCGGCTGCTGGCGACGGCAAACTAGGAGGACGACGATGTCCCGAGCGGCGAAGGTCGTGGCGGCGCTCGCGGTCGACAAGCTGACCGAGCGGCAGGCGCGCAGCGAGCACAAGCGGCTGGCCGAGGAGATCGTCCACCACGACAGGCTCTATCATGAGAAGGACGCGCCGGAGATCTCGGACGCGGACTACGACAGGCTTCGCCAGCGGCTGAAGGCGATCGAGGCAAGGTTCCCCCAGATCGTCGACATGTTCAGCCCGACCCAGAGGGTTGCGCTGACGCCCACCACGGCCTTCGCCAAGGTGAAGCACGCAAAGCCGATGCTGTCGCTCGACAATTGCTTCACGGATGAGGAACTGCAGGAGTTCCTCGACCGCGTCCGCCGCGGTCTGGAGCGGGAAACCAATATCGGACCCGACGACGAGATCGCCTTTAGCTGCGAGGCGAAGATCGACGGGCTGTCGATCAGCCTGCGCTACGAGGATGGCGAGTTCGTGCAGGGCGCGACGCGCGGCGACGGCACGACTGGCGAAGACGTCACGGCCAACCTGCGCACCGTGAAGGACATCCCGCAAACGCTGAAGCCTCACGGCAAGCAAGGGTTCCCGAAGTCGATCGACGTGCGCGGCGAGGTCTACATGGAGCGCAAGGCGTTCCAGGAGATGAACCGCAGGCAGGAGGAGGCGGGCGAGAAGACCTTCGCCAACCCGCGCAACGCCGCGGCGGGCTCGCTGCGCCAGCTCGACGCCGGCATCACGGCGCAGCGTCCCCTGCGCTTCTTTGCCTATGCCTGGGGCGAGGCGGAGCCGCGCGCCTGGAAGACCCATACCGAATATCTGAAGCTGCTGGGAGATTGGGGATTCAAGACCAATCCCCTGACGGAGCTCTGCCGCACGCCGGACGAAGTGCGCGCCTTCTACGAAAAGATCGGCGTTGAGCGGCCGTCGCTGCCCTACGACATCGACGGCGTGGTCTACAAGGTCGACCGCATCGACTGGCAGGAGCGTCTGGGATTCGTGAGCCGCGCGCCGCGCTGGGCGACGGCGCACAAGTTCCCGGCGGAGCAGGCCCGCACGCGCCTCAACGGCATCAACATCCAGGTCGGCCGCACCGGCGCGCTGACGCCGGTGGCCCGGCTCGAGCCGGTCACGGTCGGCGGCGTCGTGGTCTCGAATGCGACGCTGCACAATGAGGATTACATCAAGGGGATCGGCAACGACGGCAACCCGATCCGCGACGGCGTCGATCTTCGCGTCGGCGATACCGTCATCGTGCAGCGCGCCGGTGACGTGATTCCCCAGGTCGTCGGCGTCGTGATGGAGAAGCGGCCGAAAAATGCGAAGCCGTACTGGTTTCCCGAGACCTGCCCGGTATGCGGCAGTCATGCCGTCCGCGAGGAAGACGAGGCGGTGCGCCGCTGCACCGGCGCGCTGATCTGCCCGGCCCAGGCGGTGGAGCGCCTGAAACATTTCGTGTCGCGGCTGGCGTTCGACATCGACGGGCTCGGCGACAAGCAGATCCAGGAA
>NZ_JAUSBN010000079.1 GCF_030651995.1 Reyranella sp. | reverse complement strand
GCCCTCGGAGACGATCTTCGTCAGGCGGGCGCGCGATTCGGGCGGGCGCTCGACGTCGAGCAGGCCCTTGCGGGTCAGCACGTTGGCGAAGCGGATGACCAGCCGCTCGCGGGCCCGCATCGCCTCGGGCGCGGCGGCCTTGGCCTGGCGGCACCATTCCATCGCCGCCGCCTTGCCGCAGCCCCAGAGCTGCATCTGGCGGAAGCGCTCGGCGAGCTGGCCGTTCACGCCCAGGCAGTAGGCCGCGATGTCGTCGTCGTCGAGAAGCGGCTCGGGCTCCTGCGCCCGTGCCTCTGCCTGTGCAAGTGCCGGAAGGGCGGCGAGCACGAGCAGGAGGACGAGGCTTGCCCGCATCCCGTCAGATGAACATGTCGAGCTGATTGTAGTTCTTCAGCACCGTCTCGCGCATCGCGTCGCTCCAGCGGACCTCGTCCTGGCGGTCGGCGAGCGGGCGATAGACGTAACTCTTCTCCTGCGGGAAGCGCTGGCGGCGCGCGTCGATCGCCAGCAGCAGGATGCGCAGCCGCTGGTCGATGCGCGCGCCGTCATAGGTCACGACCTCGCCGGTCAGCCGCCTGGTCGTGACGTTCAGCACGCGCCGGCGCGGGAAGAAGCCGGCGTTGAGCGTCACGCGACGGTCGGGCGAGGAGTTGGCGAAGGAGCCGTGCAGCAGCTGGCGGTTGGTGACGATCGTGTCGCCGGCGCCGGCCAGCATCGGCACCGCGCCCTCGATCCGGTCGGAGCCGCTCTCGGCGACCAGCTTAGCGATGTCGGCCTTGCCGTGGCGGTGGCTGCCCGGCAGCACCCAGACGCAGTTGCCCGCCGTGCTGGGATAGAGCTGGGTCATGAAGTTGAAGCCGTGGGCGCCCATGTCCCAGTCGGCGGCGTCCCAATGGGTCGTGCCGTCCTGGTGCCAGGCGACCGAGGGGCCGAGGCCCGCTTCCTTGATGAAGGTCACCTCGTTGTAGGGCACGAAATCGTCGCCCAGGATCGATGCGGCCGCCGCCAGCAGGCCGGGATGGCCGTAGAGCCGGAAGGCGGCGTTCATCAGGTAGAGGTTGCCGTCGAGCAGCTCGACGGTCCAGGCGGGCGCGTCGGCAGCCAGGGTCGGCTGGCTCATCGCCACCGGATGGCGGCCGTTGTTCTTGGTGGTGCCGCCGAGCGGATCGCTCAAGGGCCTGGCCCAGCGATAGGGCGGCTTCAGCACGCCCTCGCCGAAGGCCGGGCGGCCGTTGCGGTCGACTGCGGCACCGGGTTCGACCGGCGCGCGCTCGAGGATCGCATCGACGTCGGCGCGCAGCTCGGCCAGTTCCTCAGACCCGGCCACGCCTTCGAAGACGTAGAAGCCGTGCGTCCAGTAGGCGTCGAGAATGTCCTGGGCCAGCCTGCCGTTGGCATCGAGCCGGATCGGCCCGCGATTGCCCAGCGCCCGCGCGCGGGCTTCGCCGGCGCGGCTGTACTCGGCCATCGTGCGCGCGTGGTCTTGCGCGGTGAGGGGGGCAGCGGCTTCGGCCATCGCCATCGGGACGTCTCCGTTATGTTCAGGCACCGACGATAGCGCGGGCGTTCGCGTGCAGCCAAATCCCGCCACCCGCAGTGCGGTAAGCCGAAAGCGAAAGGTCCCTCGCTACGCTCGGGATGACAGTGTTTTCTTCATCGGCGCACTGCGCCCATCACGACAAAATTGTCATCCCGAGCGTAGCGAGGGACCTTTGCGCCGCAGGCGAGAGTGAGCACTCAGCCCTTCGCCGCCAGCGCCGCCTCGATCGCGCGTTCGAGCTTCGATCCCGTGCCGCTCACCGCGGTGAACCAGTCGATGACCCGTCCGTCGCGGCCGATCAGGATCTTGTGGAAGTTCCAGCTCGGCGCGCCGAGCGTGCCGGTCTGCGCCGCGGCCCAGCGATAGAGCGGATGGGCGTTGGCGCCGGACACGATCTGCTTGTCGGCCAGCGGAAAGGTCACGTCGAAGCTCGCCTCGCAGAAGCGCTTGATCTCGTCCTTGGCTCCGGGCTCCTGGCCACCGAAATCGTTCGACGGCACGCCCAGCACCACGAGGCCCTTGTCCTTGTAGCGCCGCCACAGCGCCTCCAGCCCCTTGTACTGGCCGGTGAAGCCGCAGAGGGAGGCCGTGTTGACCAGCAGCACGACCTTGCCGGCATAGTCCGCGGTCGGCAGCGGCCCGCCGCCGATCGATTCGAGCGACACGGCGGGCCAGTCGACCGGCTGGCGCCCGGCCTGCGACCAGGCCGTCGCCGAGAGCAGCGCGCCCGCCACGGCGAAGGCCAGCATGCGCAGGACCTTCATGATGTTGACCTCCGACGCCCGCGCTCTACTTCTTCGTCGCGGCGTAGCGCGCCTTGGCTTCGTCGTTCGGCGGGTAGAGGCCGGGCAGGGCCACGCCGCGCTCGACTTCCGACATGATCCAGCCTTCGAGCCGCTCCTGCTCCGTGCCTTCCTGGGCGACCGCTTCGACCAGCGCCTGCGGGATCAGCACCGCGCCGTCATCGTCGACCACCACCACGTCGTCGGGGAACACCGCCACGCCGCCGCAGCCGATCGGCTCCTGCCAGCTCACGAAGGTGAGGCCGGCGACCGAGGGCGGCGCCGCGGCGCCCTGGCACCAGACCGGCAGGCCGGTGCCCAGCACGCCCGCGATGTCGCGCACCACGCCGTCGGTGATCAGGCCGGCGACGTTCTTCTTCACCATGCGCGCGCACAATATGTCGCCGAAGATGCCGGCATCGGTGACGCCCATCGCGTCGGCCACCACGATCGCGCCCTCCGGCATCGCCTCGATGGCGGCGCGGGTCGAGATCGGCGACGACCAGCTCGCCGGCGTGGCGAGATCCTCGCGGGCCGGCACGAAGCGGAGCGTGAAGGCGCGTCCCACCAGACGGCCCTGGCCCGGCTTGATCGGCCGCGTGCCGCGCATCCAGACGTTACGCAGCCCCTTCTTCAGCAGGATCGTCGTGATGCTGGCCGTGGTGATCTTCGACAGCGTGTCGTGGAGGTCTTTCGAAAGCGGCGTCGTCTGCACGGTGTCTCCGTTTCTCTGGGATTCTGAAGTCGGGCGGAGAATAGGCGAGGGGGCGACCCGAGGCCACACGCGAGCGAAAGGTCACCCTCGCTGCGCTCGGGATGACAATTTTATTGGGATTGGCGCGGTGCGTTGATGCCGAAAATGCTGTCATCCCGAGCGCAGCGAGGGACCTTTGCGCTACCCCCGCAACACCACCCCCGCCTTCGCGTCCGTCAGCCGGCCCTGTTCCCAGGTGATCGCGCCGTTGACCACCGTGTATTCGACGCCGCGTGACGGCATGACGATGCGTTTGGCGCCGCCGGGGAGGTCGTGGCGGCGTTCGCCGTGGTTGCTGGAGCCGATCGCCGCCGGATCGAAGATCGCCACGTCGGCGGGCGCGCCCTTCCGCAGGCGGCCGCGGTCCTTGAGGCCGAACAGGTCGGCGGGGTCCGAGGTGAGCTTGCGCACGCCTTCCTCCAGCGTGATCGCCTGCTTCTCGCGCACCCAGGTGCCCAGCAGGTAGGTCGGGTAGCCGGCGTCGCACAGCATGTCGACATGGGCGCCGCCGTCGCCCAGCGCCATCAGGATTGCGGGGTTGTTCAGCAGCTCGCGCATGCGGTCCTCGCGCGTGTTCCACGAGGAAATGGTGAGCTCGGTGTCGAGATCGTCGGCCAGCACCGTGTCGAGGAAGGCGTCGACGCTGTCCTTGCCCTGCTCCTGCGCGATCTGGGCGATCGACTTGCGCTCCAGGTGCTTCAGCGCCGGATTGCGCACGTCGTGAACCACAACGCGGCGCCAGTCGCTGAAGCCGGTCGGGTTCTTGAGGTCGGCCTTGAACTGGGCGCGGAAGGCCGGATCGGCATAGACCAGTCTCTGCGCCGCCTTCGAGGTGTCGGCGAACACGCGCTTCCACGCCGGGAAGGCGGCGAAGGCGAAGGGATTGTCCATGTTGCATTCGCGCGTGAGCGGCAGCGGCGAGGTCTGCGGCCGCGCACCCTTGGCGATCTGCGGCGCCGCGCGACGCAGCGTGTCGCGGACCGCCTCGGGAATGTCGTCGCGATCGAACAGCGCGATGAAGGTCACCGGCCGGCCGCTCTCCTCCAGCAGGAAGTCGAGCAGCTCGCACTGGTCCTGTTCCAGCACGCCGACCTGGCGGGTCAGCGCGATCTCGATGGAGCCCCGGCCGCGCTGCTTCAGCTGGTTGGCATAGGCCTTCATCTCCTCGCGGCTGGCGTTGCGGCAGGCCAGCGGCTTGCCCTCGAAGCCCATGTGCTGGTTGAGCGTGGTCGAGGAGAAGCCCAGCGCACCGGCGTCCATCGCCTCGCCGATCAGCCGCGCGATCTCGTGCGTCTCCTCGGGCGTCGCCGCGCGGTCCATCGAGGCCTCGCCCATCACGTAATGGCGGAACGGCGTCAGCGGCGCGATGAAGGCGAGGTTGAGCGACGGCTTGCGCGCCGCGGCCGCGTCCATGAATTCGGGGAAAGTCTCCCAGTCCCAGGTGATGCCCTTGTTCAGCACGTCGAAGGGGATGCCCTCGACGTTCACCAGGTCCTTCATGGCGATCTCGCGCGTCTCGGGCTTGCAGGGCGCGATGCCGACGCCGCAATTGCCCATCACCACCGAGGTGACGCCGTGCCACGAGGAGGGCGTCACCGCGCCGTCCCAGCAGATCTGCGCGTCGTAATGCGTGTGCGGATCGACGAAGCCCGGCGCCACCACGAGCCCGTGCGCATCGATGGTGCGCTTCGCACCTTCCGTCACCTTGCCGATCTCCGCCACTTTGCCGTCAACGATCGCGACATCGGCCTGATAGCGCGCGGCGCCGGTGCCATCGACCACGGTGCCGTTCTTGATCACGAGGTCGTAGCTCATTGTGCGTTTCCTCCCAGAAACTTCTAGGGCGAAACGCTACCACCGGGGACCGCCCGTGGCACGCCCCCCCATGTTCCTCTCCCCCGAGCGGGGGAGAGGAGTTCGAAGGGGGTGCTCAGCCCGGAATCTCCGCTGGCACGAGCTGCGGCGTTCAAAATAGCTTCACGATGGGCTGGCATTGGTTCCGTCGTGCCGACCAAGCTCATCGACGTCTTCCTGCGCGACGAATATCTCCGCTCCTACTCGATCGCGCTGGGCTTCGTGCACGCCCCGATCTTCGACCAGGATTACATCGACCGCGCCCGTGCCCGGATGCAGGCCGACGGCTGGTCGGCCGAGGAAGTCCGGCAGGCCCGCTTCGTCGTCCGCGACGAGGACTGACGGAACCCTTCCGCGCGCCTCCTCCGTCGTCTCGACCGGAGCGCGCAAGAGATCATGAAGCGAAAGGTCCCTCACTGCGTTCGGGATGACATCGTTTGTTTAATCGGCGCACTGCGCAAATCCCGACAAAATTGTCATCCCGAACGCAGTGAGGGACCTTTATGTCATGGGCGGTAGACGTACCTGTTGAAGACCCTCAGGCCGTCACCGGCCCCGGCAGATCCAGCCCGACGCCGCTCAGGTGCCCGAACGTCCGATGCAGCCGCTCGATCACCGGGGCGGGCAGAGGCGGCCGCAGGATCGACTCGATGTTGGCCTTCACATGCGCCCGGTTGCCGGTGCCGAACAGGATGACGTCGGCGCCCTTCTCGTGGCGCGCATAGCGGTAGGCCGCATCGGTGATGCTCTCGGCGCCGCCCTCGCTCACGAGAAAGTCGAGCGGGTCGCCGTCCGCGCTCCCCTGGGACAGCACCGACGCCTTGAGCAAACCGTCCTCGACCAGCTTCGCGAACACGGCGCGGCGGTAGGCGTCGTTGCTGAAGATGTTGCGCACCACGAACATCAGCAGCGTGCCGATGCCGCGCCGCACGGTCACCGGGAACACCTTGCTGCGCGCGCCCTGGTTCACCAGGCTGTAGGCCAGCATGACGACCTCCCACGGCGCCTCCTCGACGGCGCGCGCGAGCATCGCCTGGTCGGGATCGCGCGGCCCCGTCTCGGTGAGGCCGACATGGCGCACCTTGCCCTGCTCCTTGAGCCGCAGCAGCGCCGGCGCCAGCACGTCGCGATGATGCTCGTAGGCGGCGGGACCGACCGCGTGGAAATGGAAGACGTCGACATGGTCGAGCCCGAGCCGCTTCAGCGACGCCTCGACCCTCTGCGTCACCGTCTCCGCCGTGTCGTCGGTCTTGAACAGCGCCTTGGTCGAGATCACCAGCCTGTCGCGGTCATAGGCCTTCACCGCCGCGCCCACGATCTCCTCGGTCCCGTAGACCTCGGCCGTGTCGAGGAAATTGACCCCCAGATCGATCGCCGCCCGCGCGACCCCCACGCACTCGTCGAAACCCGCCCCGCGCCCCAGCCCCAGCCGGCTGTTGCCGCCGCAGCCAAGCCCGGCGACGGAGACGGTGAGGCCGGTGTTTCCGAGGGGGTGGTAGTGCATGAGGGGGCTCCTTTTTCCAGTGGGTAACGGATATCTGGCCTTGCGTCTCTGACTCCATACCACTGTGTCTAAGCCAGCTGCGTGTCGGTCGGATTTGTTACGCCAAGCCGGGCGCTTCAACGCGCCGCGATGGCGCAATCCTCGCAACGCGCTGGTAGCGGAAACTCACCACCGAGCGATAGATGAGAACGTGCCCATTCCGTGTATAGAGTATTAGGAGCGCGAAGCATCCTAGTGCTTATAGGGGACTCGCGGCGCATCTGGCATCATGGCCTCGCGAGGCGTTTAGCGGATCCAATCAACGGGGCCGTTGTGGCGCGCGAACGGCGACTCTCGACTACTTTCCGAATTGTTAATTAGAGTAGGAATTAGCACTCGAAATCTTTGCCCTGTTGTGTTTGTAAGAATATCGGAGTGCGCAGTTAGTTACCTGCGTCGCCACGCACTGCATCGGGTACGGCTTGAACATTCTGAGGTAAGTGCCGCTGACGAATTAACCGAAGGGCATACTCCTGCCACTCAGTACTTTCCCACCGGCGCTCGACAATCATGCATTGGCCTCCCCCAGAGTTGAAGAGTGTATCTTTTCTACTATCCAGTGCAACTAAATGAAGAGGTCGCTGCTGAACAGCGTGCCGGTCGTCTCCTCGTAGATCAGGCCGGCGTCCCAGTTGTGCGGCACGTGCGGCGTGTCGAGCCAGCGCACCCGCTTGCCGCCGAGGTCGAGGAGCTCGTTGTCCTGGAGCGCGCGCGGCGGGCGGTCGGCCATGTCGGAAAGCCAGATGTTGCAGCCGAGCTGGCCGTGCGCCGGTTGGGCGTTGGGCGCGGCGGCGAGCCACTGGTTGAGCGCGCCGCTTTCGTCGCCCTCGACATGGGAGCAGGTCGTCCAGCGCAGTTTGCCGAGCGGGATCACGGTCTTCACCGCCTCGACGATCAGCGGGAAGAGGCTGCGCTGGCCGTAGTGGAAGAGCAGCGGCTCATCGGCGTCGATCAGGAACTGGTTGAAGGTGAAGCCGGTCGGCCCGACGTCGGGCACGAAGGTCGAGAGCCGGTAGATGCTCGGGGCGATTTCGGCTATGCTGGTTTGCATCGCGGTCTCCTTCGGCGGGCCGCCGGAAAAGTCGGGACTCCGGCGGATAAACGAAACAAGCGAAATAATCGAAGCAACTGATTCGGAGAGGGGCGGCTCCCGGATCAGGTACTATAATACCGCAGGCGCAATATTGTTGTGCGTGGGCGCGTCGGATGAGGGCAAGTGGGGGCGCGGCTCGAAGCTTGAAGGGTCAAGGCAGCGGTTGCCAGATCGTGCTGCGGACCTCGCCGAACTCGCGGGGGAGCTTGGTCCAGGTCTCGCCGCCGTCGGTCGAGCGGAAGAGCTGGCCGAGGTTGGAGCAGACGAAGATCAGCTTCGGGTTCGAGGGATGCGTCGCCACCGTCCACGGCGTCGAGTTCAGCTCACCCGGCAGCTTCGCGTCCTGCCAGTGGGCGCCATGGTCGGTGCTGCGCAGCAGCCGGCCGGTCGAGCCGGGCGGGCCGTTGCCGTTGGTCAGGAACACCGTCGCGTCGCCGTCGGCGCGGGGCACGATGGTGCGGGTGTACTGCCACGGCGAGTCGAGTTCCTGGAAGGCGAAGGTCTCGCCATTGTCGCGGCTGAGGTTCAGGCCGCGGTTGGTCGTGGCGTAGACCAGCTTCGATCCGTTCTGAATCACCGCGAGGCCATGGATGTCCTCGGAGTTGATGCCCTGGCCCACCTTCTTCCAGGTGCGGCCGCGATCGGTCGAGCGGTGCACGCCGTCGATCTCGACGCCGGCCCACAGCGTGTCCCGGTCGACCGGATCGAACAGGATCTGCGTCACGCGCGGCTTGCCCACGAAGATGCAGGCGTCGGCGAACGAGCCTTGCGCCGGGGTGAAGCTCTTGCCGCCGTCGGTCGAGACGAAGATGTGCGCGGGCTGGGTGCCGACCACGATCGTGTCGGGATCGTCCGGCGCCTGCGCCATCGCCCAGATGTCGTAGTCGTCGAGCACCGAGGGCAGGTGCGTCCATTTCTGGTCGCCCTCGCTCCAGCGATAGAGGCCGGAATCGGTGCCGGCCAGCACTTCGCCCGGCCGCTGCGGGTGCGCCGACAGCGCCCAGACGCGCGCCTCGAGATAGAGGCCGGATTCGATATAGGGCCGGATCCAGGTCTCGCCGTCGTCGCGGCTGAACCACACCGACATGCCGGCGGTGCCGACGCAGAGCAGGTTGGACATCGTTTCCTCCATTCGGCGCCCCTTTTGGGTGGGGCTGCCGCGTATGATTAAAGGTCCCTCGCTGCGCTCGGGATGACAATGGTGTTGGGGTTGGCGTCGTGCGTCGACATAAAAATAGCTGTCATCCCGAGCGTAGCGAGGGACCTTTCTCGAACGCCCGTTGAAGGCCCTGCCGGCCGTGCCCTTGCCTCTCCCGGCGAATTGAACGACAGTCGCCGGCTACCGCGTGGGGTCACAGGCGCGGAACAGGGAGCGACAGATGAAATTCACCGCACTTCTCGGAATGGCGGCGGCGTTGGCCGTCGGCGGCAGCGGCATTGCCTCGGCGCAGACAGCCGCGCCGGCCCAGCTCGACACCAAGAAGTTCAACGTGATCGGCACGTGGAACTTCCTCAACATCAACAAGAAGGTCGAACAGCCGTTCTGGAGCGAGCAGCTCGGCGCGGCCTCGGGCGGCAAGCTGACCGGCAACATCAAGTCGATCACCGAGCTCAACCTCAAGGGCACCGAGGTGCTGCGGCTGCTGAAGACCGGCGTCTACGACGTGGCGCACGCGCTGCCGATCTACGTCGACGATGGCGCCGCCATCTTCGAGGGCTCGGACATTTCGGGCGTGGCGCAGAGCGTCGCCCAGCAGCGCGAGATCCTCGGCGCCTGGATGCCCGAGATGCAGAAGGTTATGCGCGACAAGTTCGGCTCGATGATCGTGTCGACCTTCGCCTTCCCGCAGCAGGTATTCTTCTGCCGCGACGAGATCTCCAGCCTGGCCGACATCAAGGGCAAGAAGGTGCGCGTTCAGGGCGTTTCCCAGTCCGATCTCGTGAAGGCGCTGGGCGGCTCCGCGGTCACCATCCCGTTCGGCGAGGTCGTGCCGGCGCTCGAGAAGGGCGTCGTCGACTGCGGCATCACCGGCACGCTGCCGGGCTACCAGGCGAAGTGGCCGGAAGTGGTGAAGACCGTCGTCGACGTGTCGCTGGGCTACACCGCGGGCTTCGTCTCGGTGAACCTGGCGAGCTGGAACAAGCTCTCGAAGCCGACCCAGGAGTTCATGACGGCGCAGTTCAAGAAGCTCGAAGAGGCGGCCTGGGCCAGCGTCGAGTCCGACACCAAGGAAGGCATCGCCTGCGACACCGGCAACGGCCCGTGCTCGGTCGGCCCGCCGGCCAAGCTGAAGCTGGTGATGCCGACGGACGCCGACCGCGCGCTGGTCAAGAAGGCGCTGAACGACGTCGTGCTGCCGGAATGGGCCAAGCGCTGCGGCGCGGAGTGCGCGGCCAAGTGGACCGAGTTGGTCGGCAAGCGCTACGGCCTCGTCGCCAAGGCGAACTGAACGGCAGCGGGGCCCCACACCGGTCCACCACCCTGCCGCTAAACTGGCTCGGGAAGCACACATGGAACGTCTGTGGCGCGGCGCGTCGGCCCTCGCCCTCTGGGGGGCGTGGGCCGGTGGCGCCATGATCCTGCTGGCGGCCGTCGTGGTCACGGTCGAGGTGATCAGCCGCAAGCTGCTCGCCTTCGCGTTCTCCGGCTCCGACGAGATCGCCGCCTATCTGTTCGCGGTCGGCACCTCGTGGTCGCTGGCGCACGTGCTGGTGACGCGCGGCCATGTCCGCATCGACGTGCTCTATGGCCAGCTCGGGCCGCGGCTCCGGGCGGCCTTCGACCTGGTGGCGATCGTGGGTCTCGCGATCCTCGTCCTGGCCATCGTCGACCGCGCCGGCGAGATCTTCCTCGACAACCTGACCGGCGGAAACCGCTCCAACACGCCGCTGCGCATTCCGCTCGCCTGGCCGCAGGCGCCGTGGTTCGCGGGCTTCGTGCTGTTCCTGATCGTCACCGTGCTCGCCTTCCTGCGCAGCCTGCTGGCGCTGGTGCGCGGCGACTTCGGCACGGTCGCGGCGACCATCGGCGTGGCGTCGCAGGACGAGGAAGTGAAGGGCGAGCTGGGCTCGCTGGGGATCGCGACGCCCGACACGCAGGCAAACACGCCGACAAACACGGGGGCAAAGAGGTAACGATGCTCGGCACCGCGCTCCTTCTCCTCGTCGCCCTGCTGGCGGTCAGCGTTCCGGTCGCCGCCGTCATGGGCGTGCTGGGCCTGGCGCTCAATCAGTTCTTCTCGTCGATCCCGCTCTACCTCGCGATGGGCGACATCGTGTGGAACGCCAGCTCCGAATACATCCTGATCGCCATCCCGATGTTCGTGATGCTGGGCGAGATCCTGCTGCGCTCGGGCATCGCCCATCGCGTCTATGCCGCGATCGCGACCTGGCTCTCGTGGCTGCCGGGCGGGCTGATGCATGCCAACATCGGCACCTGCGCGATGTTCGCGGCGACCTCGGGGTCGAGCGTCGCCACGGCCGCGACGGTCGGCGTCGTGGCCCTGCCGCAGGTCAAGATCCGCCGCTACGACGAGCCGCTGTTCCTCGGCACGCTGGCCGCCGGCGGCACGCTCGGCATCCTGATCCCGCCGTCGATCAACTTCATTCTCTACGGGCTGCTGACCCAGACCTCGGTGCCGCGGCTCTACCTGGCGGGCATGATCCCCGGCCTGCTGCTGACCGGCTTCTTCATGGCGATCATCCTGGTCTATTGCCTGATCTGGCCGGCCAAGGGCGGCACGCCGGTGGAGAGCAGCTGGCGCGACCGGCTGCGCAGCCTGAAGGACCTCGTGGCGCCGCTGTTCATCTTCGGCGTCGTCGTCGGCTCGATCTACGCCGGCTGGGCCACGCCCACGGAAGCCGCCTCCATGGGCGTCTTCGCGGCGCTGGTGCTGGCCGCCTGGGAGCGCGCGCTGTCGTGGCCGATGATGAAGGCGGTGTTCGAGGGCACGATGCGGACCACGGCGATGATCATGCTGATCATCATCGCCGCGCAGTTCCTGAACTTCGTGCTGGCCAATATCGGCGTCACCGACGGCGTGGCCAAGGCGATCGAGGCGCTGGGGCTCGGCAAGGTCGGCACCATGCTGCTGCTGATCGTGTTCTACTTGATCCTCGGCTGCTTCATGGAGACGATCTCCATGATGATCCTGACGACGCCGTTCGTGTTCCCGATCGTGGTCGGCCTGGGCTGGGATCCGATCTGGTGGGGGATCGTGCTCACCATCCTGATCGAGGCGGCGCTGGTGACGCCGCCGGTCGGCCTCAACCTCTATGTCGTGCAGAGCCTGCGCGGGACCGGGGCCATCGCCGACGTGATCCGCGGCGCCCTGCCGTTCGTGGGCGCGATGCTCGGACTGATCCTGCTGCTCATGGCCTTCCCCGACATCGCACTCGGCCTGCCGCGCTGGGTGATGGGCTGACGGATCGCAGTTCGTCCGCCCGTCAGGGCGTGCGGCCCGGCGGGAACTGGATGTTGAACCCGGCGAAGACCTGGAAGCTCGGCTGTCCGATGCCGCTCTGGACGACCGAGTATTGCGGCTCGAGATACATGTTCAGCACGTTGCCGTTGTCCAGGAGCTTGACCCGGCCCAGACCGAATCCGACCGGCACGACCGTCCGCTGGCGGCCGAAATCGATCGTCGTGATGCCGCTCGAGCGCAGGTAGAAGCCGTCGCTGAGATTGTAGAACAGGAACGGCTGGATGGTGAGCGACCGCGCGCTGCCGTCGAACGCCTGCTGGTAGGCGACCAGCGCCGCCGCGAGGCCCCAGTCGTAGGGCGCGCTCACGACTCCCTGCACGCCGGCCTGCCATTTGCGCTCGCCCAGCGCCGGGCTGGTCGCGGTCGGCAGGATGAGGAGCGGCCCGATTCCCATCTTGGCGTTGGCGAGCTGGAAGAGCGGCACGTCGAACAGCGTGAGGTCGCCCGGGCCGCTCTCGGTGCCGGCCGGCCCCCACACCGTCGTCCCGGCGGCCAGCGAGGCCCGCATGAGCTGCGGCCAGCCGAAGGTGTCGTGCGGGAGGATGCCGCGCAGGAAGGGCTGGTCGGCGCCGCTGCCCGGCTGGCCGCTCATCACCGGCTGCAGGTAGTTCTGCACCTGGATGGCCGGAATGTCGGTCAGCGGATTGTTGGCGACGTTCTGCTGCGCCATGGCCGGCGACGCGGCAAGAGCCAGCAGGACGGCGGCGGCCGATCGGGCGTTCGTCACTTCGCAAGGACGCGGAGCAGGGTCTCGTTGAAGGCGTCGGCCGCCTCGTAGGCCACCCAGTGGCCGGCGCCGGGGATGACGTTCATCTCGAAGTCGGGCTGCAGGGCGCGGAACAGGTCGATGCGCTCCTGGATGTGCGGATAGGTCGTCGAATCGAACTCGCCCCAGATGCCGGTGAGGGGCGTCTTCACCCGCGGTAGCACTTCGCTGAGCTTGAAGGCCTGGCCCATGATGCGGCTGCGTGTCTTCGCGCGCGTGGTGTTCAGGATTTGCATGTGGATCGCGATGCCGTCGACGTTCTTCGGGTCGTGCAGCATCAGGATCTCGAGATTGCGCCGCGCCTCGGCCGCCAGCGTCTCGGGCGGCATCTCGGGCAGGAGCTTGTGCAGCTTCGGGCCAGGCTTGCGCGTGGCCTTGAGGCCGCCGGCGCCGACCAGCGCGATGCGCTTGATCCGGTCCTGGAACAGGGTCGCGATGTGGCCCGAGACCATGCCGCCGAACGAAAAGCCGGCGATGGCGAACGGCTTGTCTTTGGGGAGGAGTTCCTTCATCGCGGCCTCGACGCAGTGCGTCACCGACCAGATCTCGTTCACGTCGTCGGGCGGATCGCTGTCGCCGAGCCCCGGCAGGTCGGCGGCGTAGACGCTGAAATGCTGGCTGAGCGGCAGGACGTTGCGGATCCAGTGGATCCACGAGCCCGACCCGCCATGGAACAGCAGCAGGATCGGCTTGTCGGCTGCGGCGCCGAACACGTGCCACATCATCCTGCCGGTGCCGCCGGCGCTGCGGCGGCCCATCGGCACGCGCACGACTTCCGATTTCGCGGCGACCTCTTCGATCTGTTCGGCGGCGGTGCGGCCGTCCGGCATCCGGGGGACGGCGGAGAAATCCAGGCTCATGCCTTGATCGCTCCCAGCAGGCGCTCGACGAATTCCGGCGCCTTCTTGCGATCGATCCAGCGCAGCACCGTGACGAGATCGTTCTCGGGATCGATCCAGACGATGTGGCTGCCCCAGCCCAGTGCGAAGTAGCTGCTTTCCGAGGCGGCGGCGAACTGCCTGCGGCCGGTGTTGAGCCACCACATCAGACCGTAGAAGGGCGCGATCGGGCAGGGCTTCACCAGCTCCGCGGTCCAGCCCTCGGGCAGGATGCGCTTGCCGTCCCAGACGCCGCCCTGCGCCACCAGCCGTCCCATCAGCGAGAGGTCGCGCGCCGAGATGACGATGCCGCCGCCCCAGTGGCCGCCGCCCGGCACCGACAGCATCTGCTGGCCGTCGATCGTGTCGTGGGAATTCCGGTAGCCGTCCCACGTCCAGCCCTGCGAGCCGCCGATCGGATCCATGATGCGCCGCTTCAGCACCTGCGGCAGCGGCTCCCTGAAGACCTGCAGCAGCGAGCGCGAGAGCCGGTTCACGCGGACGTCGTTGTATTCGTAGAAGCTGCCGGGCTTCTTCATCGCGCGGCGCGTGCCCTTGGGCGCGTCGGCGACGGCCAGGCCGACCACGCGATTGTGGTCGATGCGGTCTTCCTTGCCGAAGACGGTGCCCTCCCACTCGCTGGTCTGGGTCAGCAGGTGGCGCCAGGTGATGTCCCGGTTCTGCTCGCTGGCGAACCCGTCATCAAGTGCATAGTCCGCGACCTTGTCGTCGAGGCTCCTGATCAGCCCGTCGCCCAGCGCCAGGCCGGCGAGCAGGGCGAGGTAGCTCTTGGCGACGCTGAAGGTCATGTCGGCGTGGTCGACGTCGCCCCATTCGGCGATCTTCTGGCCGCCGCGATAGACGAGACCCGACGGCCCGCCGCGCGGCGTCACGGGGCCCAGCACCTCGTTGTCGGGCGCCTTCTCGCCCGAATCGTAGGTCATCACGAACTGCCCGTCGGGCATGAACATGCTGGCCGGCCAGTTGGACTGGGCGGCCAGGGCGAAGGCAACGGCGTCGTTCAGATCGTTCATGCCCGCAATCAACATTGGAGCCCGTCCGGGAGCAAGCGTAGAAAGCGGGTCATGGCCACTGCACATCCGACCCCCCCCTTTGCGAACCCGGCTTCGATCACCATCCGCCGTCCCGACGACTGGCACGTCCATCTGCGCGACGGCGCGATGCTGGCGGCCTGCGCCGTGCACACCGCCCGCCAGTTCGCCCGCGCCATCATCATGCCGAACCTGGTGCCGCCGGTGACCAGGGTCGCCGAGGCCAGCGCCTATCGCGAGCGCATCCGGGCCGCGGTGCCCAGGGAGCTGAAGTTCGAGCCGCTGATGACCTGCTACCTGACCGACGGCGCCGACCCGGCCGAACTCGCGCGCGGCAAGGCGGAGGGCGTCTGGGTCGCGGCCAAGCTCTATCCGGCGCATGCCACGACCAATTCGGCGCACGGCGTGACCTCGATGGACCAGGTCGCGAAAGGACTGGAGGCCATGGAAAAGGCCGGCATGCCGCTGCTGGTCCATGGCGAGGTGACCGATCCCGAGGTCGACATCTTCGATCGCGAGGCGGTGTTCCTCGACAAGGTGATGGCGCCGCTGCTGAAGCGTCACGAGGGCCTCAGGATCGTGCTGGAGCACATCACGACCCGCGAGGGCGTGGCCTTCGTCGAGGCCAACCCCGGCCGGATGGGCGGCACGATCACGCCGCATCACCTCAGCTACAACCGCAATGCGATCTTCAAGGGTGGGATCCGTCCACACCTCTATTGCCTGCCGATCGCCAAGCGCGAGGAGCATCGTCTCGCTCTGCGGAGGGCGGCAACCTCTGGCAACGGCCTGTTCTTCCTCGGCACCGATACCGCACCGCACACCACGGACACCAAGGAGTGCGCCTGCGGCTGCGCCGGTGTGTTCAACGCGCCGGTCGCGATGCAGGTCTACACGCAGGTCTTTGCGGAAGAGGGCGCGCTCGCCCATCTCGAAGCCTTCGCTTCGCTGAACGGCCCGCGCTTCTACGGCCTGCCGGTCAATGAGGAGACGGTGACCCTGCACGCCCGCCCGCTCGACATCCCTGACGTCGTGCCGGTCCCCGGCGGCGGAAAGGACATCACCGTCTTCCGCCCCGACACGCCGGTGGAATGGAGCTTTTAAAGCCGCCGTCGTCCCGAGCGGAGACGCCCGTAGGGCGGCGTAGTCGAGGGACCTGTTTTCTGCTTCGACAGACCGTGCGTCGGAAGAGAGGTCCCTCGACTGCGCTGCGCTCCGCTCGGGACGACGGGTTTCTTGATCAAAGATCGCTCGCGTTGGGATGAACGACCCTTTACCTTTGGCGCCATGAGCAAACGAGGCATTCCCGATGGCGCCGTCGTCCGCGGCACCGACAAGGGCTACGACGATCCCCCCAAGGTTACTCTGACGCCCGGCAGCGAACGGCCGGTCGAGCAGATCGACAAGACCTATCCCTATCTGCGGCCGCGCGATGCCGCGACCTTGATCCTGGTGCGCATGCGCGGGAGCACGCCGGAGGTCCTGATGGGCTGCCGCGCCGCCGCGCACGCCTTCATGCCCAACCGTTACGTGTTCCCGGGCGGCAAGGTCGATCCCGACGATGCGCGCGTTCCGGTCGCGACTTCGCTCGATCCCTTCGTCAACGAGCGCCTGATGCGCTCCGCCTCGGCGCAGCGCGCGCGGGCGCTGGCCGTCGCCGCGGTGCGCGAGACCTTCGAGGAGAGCGGCCTGATGCTCGGCAAGCCGCTCGCAGGCGGCGCGCCCCGCAAGGACTATGGCGAGCACTGGAAGGGGTTCCTCGACCAGGGCATGGCGCCGGCGCTCGACTGCCTCGACCTGATCGCGCGTGCGGTGACGCCGCCCGGCCGGCCGCGCCGCTTCAATGCCCGCTTCTTCATGGCGCGGGCCGAGGATGCATCCGGCGAGATCCGTCATTCCAGCGAGATGGGCGACATCCGCTGGGTGCAGCTCGACGAGGCGCGCGAACTGCCGCTGCCGACCATCACCGGGCTGATCCTGGGCGAGATCGGACGGCTGGTGAAGGAACCGCCCGACCGCACGGCACAGCGCAAGATCCCGCTCTTCACCACGGTGCATCGCAAGCATCTCATGATCGAGGAATAGGATCGTGGCGGTGCGTGACGACGACGCGCCCCGATCTGCAGAGCCTCCGCTAGCCGCTCCCCGGCGCTCCGGCGCCGTGCCCGTGCTGCGCGGCGGCGTTCGCCTGCGCACCCTGGTCCTGATCCGCTGGGGCGCGGTGGCGGGTCAGGCCTTCACCGCCGCCGTCGTGCACTGGGGCCTGGGCTTCGGCATGCCGGTCCTGGCGGTCGGCGGCACGATCGCGCTCTCGGCCCTGCTCAACCTCACTGTCAGCATCGGCCGGCCGGGCTCGGCGCGCATCGACGATCGCGAAGCGGCGATCTTCCTCGCCTTCGACATCCTGCAGCTCGCCGTGCTGCTCTACCTCACGGGTGGTCTCACCAATCCGTTCTCGCTGCTGCTGCTGGCGCCGGTCGCCATCGGCGCCACCATCCTGTCGCTGGCGAGCAACGTCGCGCTCACCCTGCTCACGATCGCCAGCATCGCGGTGCTGGGGCTGTTCTATCAGCCGCTGCCCTGGCGGGGCCCGCCGCCCGACCTGCCCGACATCTACCAGGTGGGCGTCTGGGCCGGCCTCTCGCTCACCACCCTGCTGATCACGCTCTACGGCTGGCGGACGGCGGAGGAGGCGCGCCAGATGGCCGATGCCCTGGCCGCCGCGCAGGCGGCGCTCGCGCGCGAGCAGCAGCTCTCGGCCCTGGGCGCGCTCGCGGCCGCCGCGGCTCATGAGCTGGGCTCGCCGCTGTCGACCATCGCCGTGATCACCAGGGAGATGCAGCGCGAGATCGAGTTCGACGATCCCCTGCGCGAGGACGTGGAGCTGCTGGCCGCCGAATCGGAGCGCTGCCGCTCCATCCTGGCGCGGCTCTCGACGGACCCCGCAGGAGACGTTTCCGATTCCTATACGCTGGTGCCGCTGCCGGCGCTGATCGAGGCGGCGGCACAAAATTATGCGCGCGAGGAGATCGCCATCGCCTTCGAGGCCGGTCCGGTCGGAGAGGGCGTGCCGAAGACGGCGCCGATCCAGCTGCGCAGTCCGGAGATCATGCAGGGTATCGGAAACATCGTGCAGAACGCCGTTTCCTTCGCCCGGCGCGATGTTCGGGTCGCCACCCGCTGGACCCGGGAATGGTCGGAGGTCGAGGTCATCGACGACGGGCCGGGCTTCTCCGAGGCGCTGCTCGACGAGCTCGGAACTCCGTTCATTTCGACCCGCCAGGGCCAGGAGGGCCACATGGGCCTGGGCGTCTTCATCGCCAAGACGCTGCTGGAGCGCACCGGTGCCAACGTGACCTTCGGCAATCGCAGCGCCACGGGCGGCGGAGCCGTCGTTTCGGTGCGCTGGTCAAATCCGGTCTTCAAGGCTACATAGCGGCCGATGTCGAAGGAGTCGCCATGACCCAGGACAGCGGCGCCCCGCGCCCCTTGTCGCCTGTGATCGCCGGCACGACGAACAACAAGGACCGTACCTTGCTGATCGCGGACGATGATGCAGCTTTCCGCAACCGTATTGCGCGTGCGCTCGAACAACGCGGTTTCATCGTAACCGCCGTGGGCTCCGTGGCCGAAGCGCTGGCCCAGACCGCCCGGCCGCCCGCCTTCGCCGTGCTCGACCTCAGGCTGGCCGACGGCAACGGGCTGGAGCTGGTCGGGCCGCTGCGCCAGGCGCGTCCCGACATCCGGATCGTGGTGCTGACGGGCTACGGCAACATCGCGACCGCGGTGGCCGCCGTGAAGGAAGGCGCCGTCGACTATCTCGCCAAGCCGGCCGATGCCGACGCGATCGAGCAGGCCCTGACCGCGCACGGCCGCAAGCTGCCGCCGCCGCCCAGCAACCCCATGTCGGCCGACCGCGTGCGCTGGGAGCATATCCAGCGGGTGTTCGAGCAGTGCGACCGCAACGTCTCGGAGACGGCGCGCCGCCTCAACATGCACCGCCGCACCCTGCAGCGCATCCTGGGCAAGCACGCCCCGCGCGAGCACTGAGGCTTCCGCCTCAAATTAACCACCAACCTCATCCTGAGGAGGCCGCCCCTCGAGTACCTCGGGGTACACTCCGCGGCCGTCTCGAAGGATGGGCATTGACGTGGTGCGCGTTCCCATCCTTCGAGACGCGGTCCTGCGGACCGCTCCTCAGGATGAGGTTGCTTGTTGAATGACCGCTAGGCCCGCCGGTTCGCGGCGTTCCAGTACTGTTCGAGATTCGAGATCAGCGCCGGGCTGAAATGGCAGTAGGCCTGCTCGCGCGCGTAGAGCGCGGCGTAGCGGCGGAACGTGTCGAGCGGCTCCGCGCCCAGCCGCAGCGCACGGCGGTTGCCGATGGCGCCGACCGCGCCCGATCCGGTCAGCCGGTCGATGACGCGGGTGATGGTCGCATCGATCTCCTCCGGCGCCACGACCTCGTCGCAGATCATGCGGCCGACCTCCGAATCGCACTCGATGCGGCGCTCGTACATGATCGCCTGGCGCGCGAGCCGGTCGCCCACGAAGCGTTGGAGCCGCAGGTTCGCCATCGCGGGAATGATGCCTTCCTTGCGCGCCGGCAGGGTCATGTAGGCGTCGCGGCCGGCGATGTTGAAGTCGGACGCCAGCAGGATCTGGCAGCCGCCGCCGATGGCGAAGGTCTCGACCGCCGAGATCCAGAGCTTCTCGATCGAATCGCCCGCCACCTCGTCGGGCGCGACGTCCGGCCGGGCGAGGCCGCGGAAAATCTTGTTCACGAACCCCATGTCGCGGATCAGGAACCACAGGAACGGGATCTTGCCGTAGTAGAGGTGCGTGAGGTTGATGCCGGCATTGTAGACGCGGCGCCCGGCATACTTGCCCTCCGGCACCACGTCGCCGCGCAGCACGGCGACTTCGCTCTGCCGGTCGAGGATGCAGACGTCGGCGCCGATCTCGGTCGCGGCCTGGGTCGCATTGTCCTCCGAGTTGAGAAAGCGCCGGTTGGACAGCAGCAGCACCGCCGCCTTGCCCTGGCGCTCGACCTTCGCACCGCCGAGATCGAGGCTGCCGTCGCGCTGGAACTTCGCCAGCGCGTCCGACGACTCCTCACGGGGCAAAAGCATCGCGTGGCAGAGGTGGAGGCCGCACTCGGGATCGGCGAGGAACTGGTTGCAGAGGATGCCCTGGTCGATCTCCACCCCGTCCTTCTCGGACTGGCGCAGCTCGGCCTCGGCCGCGACCTGGGCCTGCGTCGGCACGAGGCCGGGCACGAGGGCGGCGGCCTCGTAGACCAGCCGCTCGATGCGCACGAACTTGGTACGGTTGTCGGTCAGCCGGTCATAGAGCGTGCGCGCGTGCCGCCGCAGGAACACGAAGCGGGCCTCGCGCGCGGCCTGCTTCAGGGACTCGGCCTGATCATACGTGGCCGCATCACGGTTGGGCTTGGCGGGCAGTCGCGCGAGTTGCTCGGCGAGATCGCGCCAATAGGTGGAGAAGGCAGCAACATCGGCCGCGAAGTCGCCGCTGGCCGCGACCGGCGTCATCTCATCCATCACGACGTCCCTGCCCACAAAGATTGCTCGTCCAGCCTGGAACCGGGCGACGGCGTTGCGTTTCCCGATCACGGATATTGCATCGAGGCGCGCAAACTTAGAGGCAGTATTCGGGGCCCACAACCCCACGGCATCCACATCGGTCGTGTCGCTCCGCGAATGGCGCGTCAGACGATCAGGAAGCTCTGATGCGAGAGGGCGAGGCCGGGTGACAGGATGGCGAATTCAATCGCAAGGGCAGCGCCTGCGCCATCGGCGTCGAAGTACAGGGTACCCGTCGGGGAATCGTAGAGGATGCGATCGTCGGCATCCATTGCGGCAGTGCCGTTCCGGAACATGCCGGCTAGCAGGTTGCCCGGCGCCAGTCCTGTGAAGACGTCGTTTTCGAGCACGACCCGGTCCTTGCCGACGGTGAAATCGAGCACAGTGTCGACGTTGCCCGCCCCGAGGGCGGTGTCGAACACGAACCAGTCCTTGCCGGCGTCACCCGACAGGGTATCGGCACCCAAGCGCCCGTAGATCTTGTCGTTGTTTATGGAACCGCTGATGACATTCGCCGCGTCGTTGCCGATGCCGGTCAGGCCGCGAACCCCTTCGAGCGACAGGTTCTCGAGGTTGGCTCCCAGCGTGTAGCCGACCGTCGTGCGCACGGTATCGATGCCCTCTCCCGGCAGCTCGACGATCGTATCGCTCGCATTGCCGACGAAGTAGGTATCGTCGCCGCCGCCACCGGCCATCCAATCGCCGCCGGCGCCGCCGACGAGGGAATCGACTCCGGAGGTACCGATGAGCGAGTCGGCCTTCTTCGTCCCGATGAGCTGAACTTCGTCGATATCCACGATGGTTTTGCTCGAGAGATCGAGTGTGCCGCCGGGCGCCGCATGGACCACAAGAGTGTGCTGCCCATCGCCGCCACGTGGCGCCGCCAGGCCGGGTTCCAGCTGGTTGCCGGCAAACGTGCCGATGTCGGCGACTTGCGCCTGCGTCAAGGTCGCGCTGCCGTCGACGGCCGCATCGAAGTGCAGCTCCTCGATGCTGAAGAGCTTGGCGTTCCGGAGATCGGCGAAGCCGCTGACGAACACGGCGTCGGTTCCGGCGCCGCCGTCGACCAGCTCTCCGAGCGGCACGGCTTCGTAGCGGAAGATGAAGGCGTCATCCCCGTCGCGGCCCATCAGCCGGTCGGCGCCCTCTGATCCTTCCAGCACGTCGTTGCCGTCGCCGCCGTTCAGAACGTCGCTGCCTCCGCCGCCGAACAGAATGTCATCGCCCGTGTCTCCGATCAGGCGATCCGCCCCGCCGGGTGCGAAGGTGAAGCGGCGTTCGCCGTAAAGGTGGTCGTTGCCCCCTCCGCCTTGCAGAGTGTCGTCGCCGACGCCGCCGAAGATCACGTTGTCGCGCGCATCCCCTGTGGTGAATTCCGACACCACATCGTCGACGTGCACGGAAAAGTAGAGCGGACCGGTAACGACGCCGTTGCGGGTCGCGATGACCGCGCCGCTGACGGCGCCCAGTTCGCCCTCTGCGTCGAACATCAGACGGTCCCGAACCACGAGCTGACCCGATGCGGTCAGGCGGAAGGCGCCGCCGCCATCGTCTATCAGAGTGAGCGTGTTGACATCGAGCGGGTCCTGATCGACAGCTTCCAGCTGGCCGATGACATCGCCGTTGCGGGGGGTCTCGAACAGCGACACGATTGACGATGCGCTCGAAGTGAAGGCTACTCCGCTCGGCTCGTCGTTGGCGTCCGCGACCTGAAACGTCACGATCTGGTCGAGGCTGTTGCCGCTCGAATCGGTGGCCCGCACGGTCACGCTCTGGAGCGGGTTCGTCTCGAAGTCGAGGCTGGTGCCGGTCAGGTAGAGGCCCGTCCCGACAACCGTGAAGCTGCCGGTAAGGTCCACGACCTGGAACGTGGCGGGCGCCGGGGAGTCGGGATCGACGGCCGACAGGGTGCCGACCAGAGTCCCGGCCCCGGCGTCCTCGGGCGTCGGCGCGACCGTCGACAGGGAGATCGACTGAGGGGCGATATTGGACTCAACACCGCTCGCGATCCGGTACTCCATCACCTCGTTGCGCGAGACGACGATCAGGTCGCCGTCCGCCTGCTGGGCTACTCGTGGATGGCTGCCGACACCAAGCGCTGCCGGCGACATGGTCAAGCTGCCGTCGTGGCCGAAAGCGGCGAGATAGACGGTGCCGACGAAGGCCTGGCCCGATACCCACGTCAACGCGAACCCGCCGTCGATCAGGCTGATCGCGTCGAAGCTGTGGTGGTAACCGGGACCGATGAGGCTCAAGGTCGGCGTTACGGCATTACCGAGGGGATCGAAGACGCGTCCGCGCGTCGTGCCGTTCGGCCCGTCGATCCAGGTCACGATGAAGTTGCCGGTGCCCAGCGCGGCGACTTCGACTTCGTATTGCTGGCCCGTGGCGACGGCCACGGGAATTGCGATGCTGTCGCCACCCGGTGCGTCGAGCACCTGGGCGTAGATGTCGTAGTTGAAATTGAAGTTGTAGCCAGGCCCCAGTGCTTCGCGCTGCTGCCAGGCAATTACATGGCCGCCACCGGAGAGCGGGGCGAGCTTCACATTGTCGTCGGTCGTGATGCCGAACCCAAGCGCATGCTCTGTGTCGTAGACGATGGTGGCTTGCGGTTCGCCCTGCGCGATGGAGCCGACCTCCTCGTTGTAGGTGGTGTACCGCTCTTGGAGGACGTCCCAGAAGCCGTGATAGTGGCTGAGGGCGGCGACCCAGTTTCCGTCGGCGTCGATTGCCAGATCGTCGAGCAGTGTCTGGGTATGGTCTCGCGTGTAGATGAAGAATTCCGAGGAGACGGCAGGCGGCGCTCCTTCCTGGGGAGTGACGATCCGGCCGGCTATCGCCCGATAGGGTGGAAGCTCCGGCACCTCGCCGATGACGTGGATCGGGTCGTCGGATGGCGTGCGCCACATCGTCTCGTAGGCCAGCAGGAATGTCCCGTTCTCCAGCGCAACGACCTGGGGCCGGAATTGGTCCTGGGGCGTGACTCCGCCGAGGCTGTGCACCCTGAACTCGGAACCGAGGGCGGTTCCATCGGCCGCGAACAGGCGGGCACTGATCTGCCAGCCATTGGCCAGATAGGCAGTCAGGTCGGTGCCTGGCACCGGCGGGGGATTGCCATCGGGCTGCAGTGTTTTTTCGGTGTCGTCCATCCATGTGACGAGGAAGCGGCCATCCGCAAGGACGGCGACGGTGGGAAGGGCACGAATGCCGGGAAGGAGGGAATTCGACACGCTGCCGGAGCCACTGATGAACGCCATGAAGCCTCCCCGCGGATCCGCGACTGTCGGACCGCCGTTGGAACGCTAGGCAGGCCGGGAAGGGGCCGCTACCTACGATCGTGGGAGGGCGAGCTGCCGGTTGCGATCAATCCGGAGAATTCCATGATCGCTGATCACAGAACCGGGACTTTGGACCAGCGTCCCTTCTGTTAGTCTCGAAGCACGGGGCAAACGGGGGCGGGCTTGAGGGAAGAAGAGGCATTCTCGGACGCGATTGGGGCGCTCTACGACTGTATCCTCGACCCTGGGAAATGGACGGACGCGCTCGGGCAACTCTCGCGCTACGTGGGCGGATCGAGCGCCCTCCTCCTCCACCAGGACTATCGATCCGGCGCGGGAGGCTTTCTCCAGTCCTACAATGTCGATCCGGACTGGACGCGGCTCTATTTCGAGAAGTACGTGCACATCAATCCGGTGCTGCCGCTCACCGCTTTCATGGATGTCGGTTCGGCGACCGCGCTGTCGCGCGTGATGGACATCGAAGAGTATCGCAGGACGCCCATTTACGCGGAGTGGGCGGCGCCGCAGCGCTTTCACGATGTGGTCGTGACGATTCTCGCCAAGAGTGCGTCGGTGGTCGGCATGTTCGGCGTGACGCGGCACGACCATGAAGGTCTGGCGGGCGAGGGCGAGATCCGGCGCATGGAACTCGTTTCGCCCCATGTACGGCGTGCCGTGACGATCGCCCGCCTGTTCGACGGCGTGCGCGCGCAGGGCACGGCGCTGGCCGCGACCTTCGATGCAATGTCCGATGCGGTGTGGCTGCTCGATGCGGCGGGCGTCGTGCTGTTCGCCAACGCGGCGTCGCGGGTCCTGATCGAGGGGAATGGACCGGTTGCCAAGGCCGGCGGGCGCCTCGCCTTTCGCGACGGTATCGCCACGGAAAGCCTGAACGCCGCCCTGCGCGGCCTGCGCAACGGAGGCCCGGTTGGCGAGTTCCCCGTCTCGTCGCCCGATGACCGGCCCTTCATTGCCTATCTCGTGTCGCTCGCCCCGAAGGGGCGCCTGGCCCCGGTGTCAGGGGCCGCGTGCGCACTGTTCATGCGCCCGGTCGTCGCCGACGAAATGCCGCCCATGCAAGCCCTCGCGCAGCTCTATGGCCTGACACCTCGAGAATTCCAGGTCTTCACCGGCCTGCTGCAGTTCGGCGGCGTGCCGGAGGTAGCGCGCAATTTCGGATTGTCGGCAACCACCGTGCGATCGCACCTGCAGAGCATTTTCGACAAGACCGGCGTACGCAGCCAGAGCGACCTCGCACGGCTGGCCGCGTCGAGCCTTCCACCGGTCGTCTCGCGGTGACGCAGCCTTCAGTCACGACCGGGAGCAGACAAGCGGCCGGCTCCCCGATTGTCACGGAAACCGCTATTGCCGGCTCACGTCGCCGGCCGTGAAAGTAGATGGAGCGGGCGACGGGATTCGAACCCGCGACCTACGGCTTGGGAAGCCGACGCTCTACCACTGAGCTACACCCGCATTGGCCCCATTCTAGCGCGCGGTTGCGCCCGAGGTCCAATCGTGTATCTCAGGCATATGCTCGATGAAGTCCTCACCCCCGAAGAGCGCGCCGTCGTGGCGCGCGCCAAGACGTTCGCCGAAGAACAGGTCGCGCCCAACGCCGCGCGCTGGGAATGGGAGCGCCGCTATCCGCTCGAGACCATCAGGGCGGCCTGTGCCCTCGGCCTCAACACGATCGAGCTGGCGAAGAAGCATGGCGGGCAGGGCCTGTCCTTCTCCTGCAAGCTGCGCGCCTTCGAGGAGATCGCGCGGCACGACTTCGCCTTCGCCTTCGCCCTGATCAACCATCACAATGCCTGTACGCGCTTCGCCCGCGACGGCCAGCCGGCCCAGGTCGCACGCCTGCTGCCGCGCATGCTGACCGGCGACCTGATCGGCTGCGCGGGTCTCAGTGAGCCTGGCGTCGGCAGCGACTTCGGCGGCCTCGAAATGGAAGCCGTGAGGGTCGAGGGCGGCTGGAAGGTGAACGGCGCCAAGGCCTGGATCACCAACGCCGCGGTCGCGGGCCTTTCCGTTGCCTACGCGCAGACCGACAAGGCGCAGGGCTATCGCGGCATCATCTGCCTCGCCATCGAGGCGGAACGGCCCGGCTTCCATCGCGAGAAGCCGTTCGAGCTGCATGGCGGCCACGCGATCGGGGTCGGCGGCTTCCGTCTGGTCGACTATTTCGCGCCCGACGAGGCGGTGCTGCATCCGCCGGGCAAGGCCTTCAAGGCGGCGCTGGCCGGCATCAACGGCGC
This sequence comes from Reyranella sp., assembly GCF_030651995.1. GTDB lineage: Bacteria > Pseudomonadota > Alphaproteobacteria > Reyranellales > Reyranellaceae > Reyranella. The sequence continues at coordinate 39,915 of NZ_JAUSBN010000079.1, read as the reverse complement.
CCGTGCCTATGTGGCGGCCATGTGCTGCGGCATGCTGCAGGCGTCGCTGGAGACGGCGGTGCGCTACACGCAGCAGCGCCGGACCTTCGGCCAGCCGGTGATCGAGCATCAGGGCGTGCGCTGGAAACTGGTCGATGCCGCGACCGACCTCGAGGCCGCACGCCTGCTCTGCTATCGCGCCGCGCGCCTGATCGACGAAGGCGCCGACGCCGTGCTGCCGGCTGCATATGCCAAGAAGTTCGCGACCGACATGGCCGTGCAGCGCATCGCCGACTGCATCCAGGCGATGGGCGCCAACGGCCTGCGCGCCGATTACCCGCTCGCCCGCCATCTCGCGGGCGCCAAGATCGCGGCCTACACCGACGGCTCGATCGAGATGATGAACGAGCGCATCGGCGCGGGGCTTGGCTCGGTGTTTGGTACGACGACGTGAGCGTTTAGCAAATCTCGTCGTCTCGACCGAAGCACCGAAGGTGCGGAGTGGAGTTTACCCCGAGGGTACTCGAGGGGCGCTCCGGTCGAGACGACGGATCAGGCGTTGTGGGCGCGCTTCAGGGCCTGGTCGAGATCGTCGAACAGGTCGCCGCTCTCCTCGACACCGACCGACAGCCGCAACAGATCGGGCGGACAGGGCGTACCCGGCCCCTCGATGCTGGCACGATGTTCGATCAGGCTTTCGACGCCGCCCAGCGAGGTGGCGCGTTTCCACAGTTCGACGCGCGCCGCCGTGGCGATGGCCGCACGCTCGCCGCCCTTCACCCGCACCGACAGCATGCCGCCGAAGCCGCCTTTCATCTGGCGCGCTGCCGCGGCATGGCCGGCGAAGGATGGCAGGCCGGGATAAAGGACCTGTTCCACCATCGGATGCTCGGCGAACTTCTCGGCGAGATTCTGCGCCGACTTGCAGGCCCAGGCCACGCGCGGGTAGAGGGTGCGCATGCCTCGCATCAGCAGCCAGGCTTCGGTCTGGCCGAGAATGGTTCCGAGTTGCGAGCGGATGGTCCGGAGCTTCGCCCAGTAGGCGTCGTCGTGCGCACCGGTGAGCGCGCCGGCGATGATGTCGGAATGGCCGTTCAGGTACTTGGTGGCCGAATGCATGACGATGTCGGCGCCATGCTCGATCGGCCGCGTCAGCACCGGCGTCGCGACCGTCGAATCGACGCCCAGCAACGCCCCGGCCTTGTGGGCGATCTCGGCGATCGCGGCGATGTCGGACACGCTCCAGGTCGGATTGGCCGGCGTCTCGATCCAGACCAGCCTGGTGATGCCGGGTTTCACGGCCGCCGCCACCTGGTCGGTCCTGTCGGTGTCGACGAACTCGACCTTGAGGCCCCACTGGGTCGCGAAGGTCATTAGCCAGTTGCGCAGCGCCCAATACATGACTTTAGAGGTCACGACATGGTCACCCGGCGACAAGGCCAGAAAACAGGCAGTCGCGGCACTCATGCCCGACGAGAAGATCAGGGACTTCGCGCCGCCTTCGAGCGCCGTCAGCGTTGCCTCGGCCTGGTCGAACGTGGGATTGTCGGCGCGCGCATAGATGCGGCCCGAGCGGTATCCGTTGTCCTCGTCGCGCAGATAGGTGCTGGCCATGTGGATGGGCGGCACGACCGCCTTGGTGACCGGGTCGATCCACCCCATCGCTTGTGCGGCAAGAGAAGCGGGGGCAAACTTTTTCTCAGACATCCGGGGCACCGTCGGCTTACACGAATCTTACGTCGAACGCGCCCTTATAGCGCATCGCAGCACTTGAAATGAGGATGCACTAGTAGCTTCATATATAGTGATTTGCTCGCCATATCTTCAAGGATCGGCAAGGTTGCCGACGAGACGGCAAACACTCGCTGGGGAGTCAGGAATGGACGGTCAGACCCTGCACACGAAGCAGCCTCACACGGCCGGTCGGGGTGACCGCGTCGCCCGCACGCGCGAATCGATCGTGGCATCGGCCCTGGCCCTCGCCGCGGCCGGGCAGGTCGCGCCGATCGTGCGCGACATCGCCCAGATGGCCGGTGTCTCCGCGCGCACCGTGTTCCAGCATTTCGCCGACACCGCCGAGCTGTACGTCGCCGTGCTGGGCCGCGTCCTGGCCGCGCTGGTCGGTGAGGCGCCGGAGATCGCGGCCGCCGGGCCCGTCGAGACGCGCATCGCCAGCATGATCAACCAGTGCGCAGACCGCTACGAGCAGCTCCGCCCGATGTGGACCTTCGTCGAGACCCTGCAGCGCCGCTCGCCGGAAGCCGCCGACATGATCTCGAAGATCTACAGCGCCAACACCGCACAGCTCTCGCAGGCCTTCGCTCCCGAGCTGGGCGCGCTGCCGGCGGAGTCGCGCCAGCGAACGCTGACGGCGCTCGCCCTGGCCATCGCGCCGGAAAGCTGGGTCGTGCTGCGCCAGCGTCTGGGCCTGTCGGTCGACCAGGCGCGCGACGAACTCGGCTTCGTCGTCCAGTCGGTGTTCGCGACCGAGGCCGCGCGCCGCTAACGGCTCAAGGCCCGGCGCCGCCGGCGGCGGCGCGGGCCAGTCTCTCGAGCGAGCGGTCTCTGAGGCCGAGCTCGCCGAGATGGGTGACGGTGTTGAGCACATAGTCGAGGTTGCTGCCGGTGGCGCCATGGCCCTGGCGGATCAGCCGCAACGCCTCTGCCTCCGGCAGCTTGCCGGCGAACTGCCGGTGGGCCCGGTCGGCGAGGTAGACCAGCGCCGGGACGGTCCGGCCGTCGTCGAGCCGGATCGGCCGCACCGTCTCCTCGTAGACCCCGTCATTGTCGATCTCGCGATGGATCAGGTAGCGCCGCACCTCGTCGTAGGTGGCGGCCGGCAGACGGTGCGCCAGGCCGCGGCAGGAGCCGCCCGGCAGCAGGCCGAGAATCAGGCCCGGCCTCCGTGGCGTGCCGCGATAGTGTTCCGAGTAGATGCAGAAGGCGCGGTGCCAGCCCTGCAGCCGCGCGGCCTGGGTCTCGGGCGTCGCGAAGCCGGGGTTCCACATCAGCGAACCGTAGCCGAAGACCCACCCGGGCCTGCTGGTGGGCCTTGCCGTGGCCACGCCCGAACTAGGCCTGGTTGAGGTGGATCAGGGCGCGGCGGATCTCGCGGGTGCGCGTGAACAGGTCGAACAGCTTGTCGCCCTCGCCCCAGCGAATGGCGCGCTGCAGGTAGAAGAGATCTTCCTGGAAGCGCTGGAGCACCTCGAGCACGGCCTCGCGGTTGTTCATGAACACGTCGCGCCACATGGTGGGATCGGAGGCGGCGATGCGCGTGAAGTCGCGGAAGCCGCCGGCGGCGAACTTCAGGATCTCGCTGTTGAGATGGCCGCCGAGATCGTCGGCCGTGCCGACGATCGTGTAGGCGATCAGGTGCGGCAGGTGCGAGGTGATGGCCAGGATGCGGTCATGGTCCTTGGGGTCGATGCGCTCGACCTGGCTGCCCAGCCCCTTCCAGAAGGCTTCGAGCCGGGCGACGGCGGCCTCATCACTGTCGGGCAGCGGCGTCAGGATGCACCAGCGGCCCTGGAACAGGTCGAGCAGCGCGGCCTCGGGGCCGGAATTCTCGGTGCCGGCGACCGGATGGGCCGGCACGAAATGCACGCCCTTCGGGATGTGCGGCGCCATATCGGCGATCACGGTCTGCTTCACCGAGCCGACGTCCGAGACGATGCAGCCCGGCTTCAGGCTCGACGCGATGGCCTTCGTCGCTGCGCCGCAGGCGCCGACCGGGGTGCAGACGATCACAAGGTCGGCGTCCCGGCAGGCTTCCGCGAGATCGGTGCCGCAATGATCGGCGAGCTTCAGCTTGTTGGCGAGGGCCGCCGTCTCGGCGCTGCGCGTCGCCGCCACGATCGACCGGGCCAGGCCGCGCTTGCGGGCCTCCAGCGCGATCGAGCCGCCGATCAGCCCGATGCCGATCAGCGCGATCTTGTCGAACAGCGGCTCGCTCATTTCGCGGCCACGAAGCGGGCCAGCGACGCCTGCACCGCCTTCACCTCGGCCTCGGTGCCGACGGTGATGCGCAGGTGCTCGGGCAGGCCATAGCCCGCGACGAGGCGCGGGATCAGACCGTCGTTCATAAGCCAGTCGTTGGCCGCGACCGCGCGTTCCTTCGAGCCGAAGCCGACCAGCAGGAAGTTGCCCACGCTCGGCACCGGCTGCAGGCCGAGCCGGGTCAGTTCGGCGCTGAGCCACGGCAGCCAGATGTCGTTGTTGGTGCGGCTGGCGTCGGTGTGGGCGATGTCCTCCAGCGCCGCGACGCCCGCGATCTGCGCGGCCAGGTTGACGTTGAACGGCTGACGCAGCCGGCTCATCACGTCGACGATTCCGGCCGGCCCATACATCCAGCCGAGACGCAGTCCGCCCAGCCCGTAGATCTTCGAGAAGGTCCGGGTCATCACGACGTTCTCGGCCTGGTCGACCAGCTCGACTCCCGAGTCGTAGTCGTTCCGGCTGACATACTCGGCATAGGCCGCGTCGATGACCAGCAGCACGTTCTTCGGCAGGCCGGCATGCAGGCGGCGCACATCGTCCTTGGTGACGTAGGTGCCGGTCGGATTGTTCGGATTGGCGAGGCAGACGATGCGCGTCCTGTCCGTCACCGCCGCCAGCATCGCATCGATGTCGCTGCCATAGCCCTTGGCCGGCGCCGCGACCGGGGTCGCGCCGACGCCCAGCGCGTTGATCGCGTACATCAGGAAGCCGTACTGGCTGTAGAGCAGCTCGTCGCCGGGGCCGCAGTAGGCGCGAACCAGCAGGTTCAGGATCTCGTCGGAGCCCGCACCGCAGACGATGCGCGCCGGATCGAGACCGTAGTGGCGGCCCAGCGCCGCGCGCAGTTTCGCGGTGTCGCCGTCGGGGTAGCGATGCAGCTCGGCTGCCGCCTTGGCATAGGCCGCCATCGCCTTGGGCGAGGGGCCGAGCGCGCCCTCGTTGGACGACAGCTTGGCGATCGTCTCCTTGCCGTCGATCGAGTCCTTGCCCGGCACATAGGGCGCGATCTTCATGATGCCCGGACGCGGGGTGAGCGCGCTCATGCCAGTCTCCTGTGAAAGTTCAGATCATGGTTTGGCGTCGATCGGCACGGCATAGGCGCCGATGGCCGCCGCGCAGCCTTTTTCCAGTCCCAGGGCCGCTTCGAGGTCGCGCAGGCGCGGATCGTCGTCGGCGATCATGCCCGGTACCTCGACGAGATAGTGATGCACTCCCGCCATGACCTGGTCCAGCGCCGAGGTGAAGGCCGGCATGCCCACCTTGGCGAGGGCGGCGGCGATGCGGTCGCGGCTCAGCCCGTTCTTCGCCTCGATGGCCACCAGGCCGCGATCCGAACCGCTCGGCTCGGCATCGATGCGGGCCAGCACGAAGGCCGAGATCCCTCGCGCGCGCGCGTTCGGCATGGCCAGGAAGGGCAGGCGGGCGATCACGGTCGGCAGGGTCGTGTCCTTGCCGGCAAGCAGGGGCCACCAGGGCGTCGAGTCCGCCTCGAGCGGGGCGGGCACGACGCCAATCGTCGTCGTGCTGGCGCGCACCGCGGACAGCACGCCGGCCGGCGTGTCGTGCGGAACGAAGGGGATCTGGCAGCCGAAATGGTCGCGCGCGAGGTCCCAGTACCCGGGCTGGTCGTCGGGACGGCAGATCGCGATCTTCAGGCCGGGTGTCTGGATGAGCGTGAAGGCGCTCATCATTTCACGCCACATGCGATAGACGGCGGCGGAGGGGAACTGTCCGTCGTGCGTCGCCAGCCGCTTGCGCAGAACCTGGGCTTCACGGCCCGGACGCAGCGCGAGGCCTCCCGCCGGCTTGGTTGCAGAGATCTGCCCGACGACCTCCGCGCGACGGCGGATCAAGCCGTGCAGTTCGGTGTCGATGGCATCGATTTCCTGCCGCAAGCTGTCGAGACTGGGAGCGTCCATTAGGCCGTTTTTTTCCTGTGCGCAGCGGCGATACTACGTCCGCACCGCCCGCGTAAAGGCAAACAAGCCGCAAGAGGCTTGCCTCCCGCCGTCCGCGACCTTATAGAGCCTCTCCGTGGAATTTGAGCCGACCGGCTTGCGGCCACGTTAAACACCGCTAAAAGGTCGGAGTGCTCGAAAAAGCCCCCGTCCTTCCGGTCGGGGGCTTTTTCGTTGGCTCCTGGTACGGGGCCTTTCGCTGGAGTGGGCAGTGCTGGACGACCTCACCGATGCCGAACGCAAGGCGCTCGCCCAGTGCCGCCACGCGATCCTGGGCGCGGACCGGCCGTTGCGCCTCGACTGCGGCGTCGATCTCGGCCCCTACCGGGTGGCCTACCAGACCTACGGCATGCTGAACGCCGACAAGTCGAATGCCGTCCTGGTCTGCCATCCGCTGACCTGCGACCAGTTCGTCGCCGATCGCCATCCCGTCACCGGCAAGGACGGTTGGTGGGAGAGCCTGATCGGCGCGGGCAAGGTGCTCGATCCAGCCCGTTACTTCATCATCTGCATCAACGTGCTCGGCCATTGCATGGGCACGACCGGTCCGCAGGGGCACGATCCCTCGACCGGCCGGCCCTGGAACCTGCGCTTTCCGGTGGTGACCATCGGCGACATGGTGCGGGCACAGGCGGCGTTGCTCGACCATCTCGGCATTCCCGATCTCTTCTGCGTCATCGGCGGCTCGATGGGGGGCATGCAGGTGCTGGAATGGGCGGCGACCTATCCGAAGCGCGTCTTCTCGGCGGTGCCGATCGCCTGTGCCGCGCATCACTCGGCGCAGAACATCGCGTTTCACGAGGTCGGTCGCCAGGCGATCATGGCCGACCCGGAGTGGAAGGGCGGCGACTATCGCCTGCACCAGACCAACCCGGCGCGCGGCCTCGCGGTCGCCCGCATGACCGCGCACATCACCTACCTCTCGGAACAGGCGCTGCAGCGCAAGTTCGGCCGCGCCCTGCAGAACCGCGACGCGCTGGGCTTCGGCTTCGACGCCGATTTCCAGGTCGAGAGCTACCTGCGCCACCAGGGCTCGACCTTCGTGGATCGCTTCGACGCCAACAGCTACCTCTACATCACGCGCGCGATGGACTATTTCGACCTTGCGGGCGCGCATGGCGACGTGCTGGCCAACGCCTTCAAGGGCACGACGACCCGCTTCTGCCTGATGTCCTTCACCAGCGACTGGCTGTTCCCGACGCGTGAGAGCCGCGCCGTCGTCCATGCGCTCAACGCCGCGGCCGCCAACGTGTCGTTCGTCGAGGTCGACAGCGACAAGGGCCACGACGCCTTCCTGCTCGACGAGCCCGAGATGTTCCGTACGCTCTCCGGGTTCCTGAAAGGGGCCGCGACGGTGCGCGGCCTCGGGAGCGTGTCGTGATGGCCGCCCCGATCCGCGTCGACCTGCAGCTCATCGCCGACATGGTGGAGCCCGGCACGCGCGCACTCGACGTCGGCTGCGGCGACGGGGCGCTGCTGGCCCATCTCATGAACGCCAAGAGGGTCGATGCGCGCGGCATGGAACTCAGCCAGGCCGGCGTGAACGCCTGCGTCGCCAACGGTCTCTCGGTCATCCAGGGCGACGCCGATACGGATCTGCGCGACTATCCCGACGCCGCCTTCGACTATGTGATCCTGAGCCAGACCCTGCAGGCCACGCGCGAGCCGCGCCGGGTGCTGGAGCAGATGCTGCGCGTCGGCAAACACGCCATCGTCTCCTTTCCCAACTTCGCCCACTGGCAGGTGAGGCTGCGGCTCGTGTTCGGCGGCCGCATGCCGGAAACCGCGTCGCTGCCCTACAAGTGGTACGACACGCCCAACATCCATCTCTGCAGCATCGACGATTTCCGCGCGCTCTGCCGCACCATGGGCGTGCGCATCGAGCGCGCCATCGTCCTGAACAGCACGAGCCGCCGCATCAACCTGCCGCCGCTGCTCGCCAACCTGATCGGCGAACAGGCGGTGTTCCTGCTACGGCGGGATTAGAGTCTTCCCCTTCAAGCCTCCCCGCACTACCTCATCCTGAGAGGCTGGCCGGAAATGAATTGAATCAATTCAAGCACTTACCTCATCCTGAGGAGCGCCGCCCCTCGAGTACCTCGGGGTAAACTCCACGGCGCGTCTCGAAGGATGGGCAACAGGCAAGGTGCGCGTTCCAACCCTTCGAGACGCATCGCTGCGCGATGCTCCTCAGGGTGAGGTTATCGGGGCTGTTCATAGCCTCTTGTATTAGCTGCATTCATTTCGAGTCAGACTCTCAGGAGCACGCCGCAGGCGTGCGTCTCGAAGGATGGGCAACAAGCGCCGTGTGTGTAGCCCATGCTTCGAGATGGCTGCGGAGTTTACCCCGAGGTATTCGAGGGGCAGCCTCCTCAGCATGAGGTCGTTGTTGAGTTTGCGCTTAGCTGGACGGCAAACGCTCGTAGAAGCCCTCGATCCCGTCTTCCCTGAGCTTCACGAAGCCGTGGCGCAGGTAGAGACGGTCGGCGGGGCTGCCGTTCAGGACTTCGAGCCGCACGGGCAGGCCGGTGGCGTCGGCCTCGGCCAGGAGCGCCTTCAGGATCTTCGTGCCAAGGCCTGAACCGTGCAGGCGGCGTTCGAGGTAGAAGGAGTCGATACGGATCTCGTCACCATGCCGTCGGAATCCGACGCAGCCCACGCGGACGCCGTCCTGCAGGATCAGGCGCGTCCCCGCCTCGTCGAAATGCTTCCGGAACATTTGCCTCGAACGCTCCGGCGTATAGCGCCCGACCCGTCCGAGATGCGCGCGCATCACGTCGGTGCGGAGCGCCAGCAGCGGTTCGAAGTCGGCCTCGGCGACGGGGCCGAAGCTCCACAGCTCAGTCACGGACCGCGATCCGGGCGAGGCGAGGCCTGGCGACCGCCAGCCAGTCCTTCGTGTCGAGCTCCATCGAACGGTCGAGCCGGCCGGCGTTGAAGAACAGCGTCTCGTTCGCCAGCAGGTCTTCCTCGACCACGATCGAGAGCGCGGGATCGAGCGCGAAGGGCGGCACCGCGCCCATGACGCAGCCGGTCAGCTCCTGCGCCGTGTCCGGCGAGGCGAAACCGCACTTGCGCGCCTCGAACAGGGCGGCGACGGCGGCGAAGTCGAGCTTGCGGCTGCCGGGCAGGATGGCGAGCACGTGACGCTTGCCGCCGCCGCCACCGCGCACGTCGAGCACCATCGCCTTGGCGGCCTGGTCGGGACGGTTGCCGCGAATGGCGCTGATCGCTTCCGATTTTCCCTCGTGGGCGTGCTCGATGACCCGGAACTTCGCGTTGGCCTCGGTGAGGAGCGTCACCAGCCGGTCGAAGACCTCACCCGTCCTGATCTCAGCGTCCACCGATCACCCGCTCCGAGAGAATCTGCAGCGCCTCCTCGAGGCTCGGCACCTGGCCGTCGGCCGGCGCGATCTGGGCGTCGACCGTGCGGCGATGGCTCTTCTCGATGACTTCCGTCATCAGCGGATCGACGCCGGTCTCGCGCAAGGTTTGGGCGACCAGACCCATCTCCTCCCAGCGGCGATGGGCATGAACGACATGCGTCTGCACCAGCATGGTGATGAAGCCGGAGAGCCCCATCGAATCGGCGTCGCCCAGGCAGCCCAGTACCTCGTCGAGGATGCCCTGGCGCTGCGCTGCGACCAGGGCCTCGACGCCCAGCGCCTCGATGCCCTTCACCAGCGTGCTGCGCAGCATCTTCACCGACGAGGCGCTGCCGGGCTTCGGTCCGAGCAGGGTGGCGACGAAGCCGTTGTCGTTCATCCAGGCGACGGCCTCGGCGGCGTCCTCGCCCGCCACCAGCATCGGCGCCTTGATGCCCTGCTTGAAGAAGCCGCCCATGACGGCGATGTCGATGTAGCGGCCCGCGCCCTTCTCGATCTCGGCGCGATCCTCGTCCGACATCCTGCCGGTGACGGTGCAGAGGTCGAGATAGTGCGCGCCCTTCTTCAGGAGCGGCGCGGCGGACCGCGCGGCCGAGAGGGCGTGCTCGCCCTGCACGGCGCAGATCACGAGATCGGCTTCGCTCAGCGTCTCGGTGTAGCTGTCGCTGATCGCGACATCGAGCCCGCGTGCGACCTTGCCGAGCGCCGTCCCGCGCGGGTCCTTGTCGAGGGCGGTGTCGATGGCGATGACGCGGCGCGGGGCATTGTCACCGGGCTTCGAGGGGCCACGCCATCCGGTCTCGGTCACCAGACCGCGCGCGATGGCCGAACCGGCTTCGCCAAAACCCAGCAGCGCGATGACGCGCGGAGAAAATGACATGTCGTTCTTTCCGTTGGGAAATCAGGAGGCGGGTTTTTCGCCGTCCTCGGCGTTGCGCGCGGCGCTCGCAGCCTGCGGGGTGTCGCGCGAGCTGGCGACCCGGAGCTTCGGCCGCACGGGGACGGCTTGCGGCTGGCTGCGCTCGACAATGCCGGCATAGAGCTGCTTGCCGGATTCGATGACGTTGACGCCGCCGAAGCGGCCGAGCCAGCGCTGACCGAACCGCTCGATGGCCGGCGCCATGCGCATCATGAGCCGCGACCGGGTGGGCGGCATGTAGAGCGCGCGGGTCTGGCGCAGCGGCGCGAACATGTTGGCGCGCAGCAGGGCGTTGAGCTGTCCCGCCGAATAGGGATGCCCCTGGTAGAAGGGCGAGCGGTCGACCTGCGACCAGAAGCCGGTGCGGGTCGGGGCCACGACGACCATGCGGCCGCCATCGGCCATCACGCGCCAGATCTCGCGCAGCATCGGGCGCAGCTGCTCGGTGCATTCGACGGCGTGGACCAGCACGACCCGGTCGACCGATCGGTCGGGCAGCGGCAGGTCGAGTTCGTCGACGAGGGTTGCGAGGTTCCGGCCTTCGCGCGGCCAGCGTGTGACGCCCTGCTGGGCGGGCATGAAGGCGAGCGTCCGTCCGGCCTCCTCCATGAAGGGGCGCAGCAGCGGTTGCGCGTAGCCGAGCCCGAGCACCGTCTCGCCGCGAACGTTGGGCCAGATTTCGCGCAGGCGGTTGCGCAGGAGCCGCCGGGTCATCTGGCCCAGCGTGCTGCCGTAGAATTCCTCCAGGTCGAGAACGTCGCTCCACATGCTCGGAACTGTAGCAGAAAGCCGGCCGGGCGGGCCATGGCCGACGCAATTCAGCTCTGCTAGCCTTGCATCATGAGCACAACGCTAGACATTGTCCGTATCCCGGTCCTGAACGACAATTACGTGTGGTTGATGCGGGAGCCCCAGAGCGGGGCCGTGGCCGTCGTCGATCCCGCCGTGGCCGGACCGGTCCTCGCGGAGGCCGAAAAGCGCCGCTGGAAGATCACCCACATCCTGAACACCCACCACCACGGCGATCACGTGGGCGGCAACCTCGAGATCAAGAAGGCGACCGGCTGCACCATCGTCGGCCTGCGCCAGGATCGCGCCCGCATCCCCGGCATCGACGTCGAGGTCGACGATGGCGACCGCTACCGGGTCGGCGAGGCCGAGGCCGAGATCTTCTTCGTGCCCGGCCACACGAGCGGCCACATCGCCTATGCCTTCCGCGACCAGAAGGCGCTGTTCTGCGGCGACACGCTGTTCGCGCTGGGCTGCGGCCGCATGTTCGAAGGCACGCCGCAGCAGTTCTGGACGTCGCTCAGCCGGCTGCGCGCACTGCCCGACGACATGCGCGTCTACTGCGCGCATGAATACACCCAGTCGAACGCCCGCTTTGCGTTGACGGTCGAGACCGGGAACCAGAAGCTCAAGGCACGCTCGGCCGCCATCGACGCGGCGCGCGCCCGGGGCGAGGCTACCGTGCCGTCGCTGCTCGGCGAGGAGAAGGCCACCAACCCGTTCCTGCGCGTCGACGTTCCGGCGGTCCAGGCCGCGGTCGGCCTCGCCGGCGGCGATCCGGTCTCGGTGTTCGCCGAGGTGCGTCACCGCAAGGACGTGTTCAGGTAGCCGCTATGCTGAAAGGTTGCCGATCATTGGCTTTTTGTATATTATGGTAATATACATTGATTGATCTCTCAAAGATCGAGGGTTTCGATTGGGATGAGGGAAATCGCCGCAAGAGCGCTGAAAAGCATGCGGTTGGCCAAGGTGAAGCGGAACAGATTTTCTTCAATGATCCGTTGCTGGTCGTCGAGGATATTCGGCACACCATCCATGAACTGAGACTGCATGCCTTGGGTCGAACCGACGACGGGCGGCTGCTTCATGTGACTTTCATGCTTCGCGACAAAGGCAGATTGATCAGGGTGATTTCGGCGCGAGCGATGCATCGCAAGGAACGGGTATGCTATGAGCAAGACAGCTAAGTCGATCCCGAAGTTTCGCACCGAAGCCGAGGAGCGCCGCTTCTGGGAGGCGCACGATTCCAGTGATCTTGTCGACTGGAGCAAGGCAGAGCGCGTTCGTCTGCCGAATCTCAAGCCCTCGACGACGTCGATCTCCCTGCGATTACCAGTGGCGCTTCTCGATCAGATCAAAGTGGCCGCCAACAAGCGCGATGTGCCCTATCAATCCTTGATCAAGACGTGGCTTGCCGAAAAGACGGTAAAGGGCTGACGGTTTACTGAGGCGCGATCCGCACGCCGTCGAACGCCGACATTTCTACCGGTGTCGGCGGCTGCCAGATCGTTTCGATGAAATCGAACATGGGTCGTGTGACCTTCACGCGGAAGGTCTCGCCCTGCTGTTCATTGCGCGCCTCGACGCGGCGCCACCGCTCGGTGGCATCGAAGTCGAGGAAATGCAGGCGCACGCCGACGCCGGCAGCGGCGGTCCGTTCGGCGACGCGACGGCGCCGGTCGAACCGCAGATCAGATGGATCATGCGAGGTCTCCTGGCTGGCCGGCAGTCAGGCGCCCGAGCAGGTCGGCCAGGGTGGCGATCTCCGTCGTGGTCCAGCGGTCGCGGAACAGGTCGGCGGCCATGCGCTCCAGCGTCGCCCTCGCCTCGCCGACCAGCCGCTGGCCTGCCTCGGTCAGGACGACGTAGGCGAGGCGGGCGTCGCGGGGATCGGCTTCGCGACCGACGCAGCCCAGCTTCTCCAGCGGGTTGGTCATGCGGGTCACACTCGAGGGACTGACATGCAGGCGCTTGGCGAGCTCGATGCGGCTCAGCCGCCTGAGGGGTGCCCGTTCGAGGTGCATCATCAGCAGCACCTCCTTGAGGGCAAGCCCGTGCACGGAGCCAAGCTCGCCGGCGAAGCGTTCTTCGAGGCGCGCCGTGGCGCGGAGCAGGTTGAGGGTGGCGGAGAAGGAAGGGCTGGTCATCGGCGCGATATAGGCCGATATGTTTCCGTACGCAAGCATATGGGAAGCAATTCGAATGCTTCAGCGCCTCACGAGGCAGAAATAGCCGCTGAGACCGAGGGCGAGCGCCAGGGCGGCGTAAAGCGGCGCCTGCGGGACGGTCAGGAACAGCCACGGCGCGGTGAGGGGGCCGACTGCGGCCCCGAAGTCGCGCCAGGTCGAGTAGCTGGCCTGGCTGGAGAGGACCGTGCCGTGGCCGCGCTCGATCACCAGCACCGGGATCAGCGTGTTGAACATGCCGCGGGTCATCACGATCGTCAGCGCTCCCAGCAGCTCATGGTCCGCCGCTACGAGGACGAAGCCGCCGACCAGGAGGGCCGCATTCGCGATGGCGATGCGCCGCGCCCCGAAACGGTCGCCGATCCGGCCGCCGATCGGACCCGTCGTGACCTCGACCAGCCAGCGCAACGCCAGCAGCATCGCCGTCGCCATCACGGGGGCCACCGAAGTGATCGAGTCCTTCATCAGGAAGGCGAGGGTCAGCAGGAAGACGCCATCGCCTGCGAAGCCCATGACGAAACCCCAGACTTCCAGCCGATGCGGAACCGGCAGCTTGAAGCCCTTCTTCGTGACGGGCTCGGGCGGCAGGCGCGGCAGGGCGATCGCGGCCACCAGGGCGATCAGGGTCAGGGCACCGAAGAGGAGAAACACCGAACGCGCGCCGAGTTCGAGCACGATCCAGGCGCCACCGACCAGCGACAGGGCCTGCACGAGGCCGATCGCGGCGCGGCTGGCGCCGACCCGCTTGCCGGCATTGGCGCGATCGCTCACGGCATAGGCCAGCGTCGCGAGGTTGAGCGAGGCATAGGAGATGCCCCAGAGGATGCGCGCCAGGATCTGTGCGGTCGGATCGTCGATCAGGCCATAGACGGTCGTCGAGACCGCCGAGCCCAGCGCGGCGGCGATCATCAGCGCGTGAGGACCGATGCGTTCGCCAAGATGGGCGACGCCGGAATTGGCGAGCAGGCGGATCCAGCGGTTGAGCGACAGCAGCACGCCGACCATCGCCAGCGAGAGGCCGAACTCCGCATGATAGAGCGGCAGCACGGCATAGAGCAGCGTGTCGCCGATCATGCAGACGGCGATCACCAGCCCCGGCAGCGCCATGCCGACCGGCGCGGCGCCGCGGGAGGCCGCCACGGTCATGCCGTGATCGTCACTGGGCGCGCAGCACCAGAGCCTCGCGCAGGGCGGCGGCGCAGAGCGTCGTGCCGCGCCGGGCGCCGTGCAGCAGCATCGGCGAGCTCAGGAACCCGTGCAGCATGCCGCCGAACTCCACCAGATCGGCCTGCGTGCCTTCCTGCTGCAGGCGCCAGGCATAGGCGCGGCCCTCGTCGCGCAGCGGATCGTAGCCGGCGGTGACGACCAGGGCCGGCGGCAGGCCGGCCAGCGAGGCCGCGCGGAGCGGCGAGACGCGCCAGTCGCCCCGGCTGGTCTTGTCGGGGGTGTAGTGGTCGAAGAACCACTCCATGGTGATGGCGTTCAGCCCATAGCCGTCCTCGTAGCGCCGGTAAGAGTCGGCGCGCGCCACGGCGTCGGTCACGGGATAGGCGAGAAGCTGCATCAGGAGCTTCGGTCCGCCGTGGTCGCGCGCCCAGATGGAAACCACGGCCGCGAGATTGCCGCCGGCGCTGTCGCCACCGATGGCGAGGCGTGCGGGGTCGATGCCGACCGAGGCGCCGTTGGCGGCCACCCATTTCAGCCCCGCCACGACATCGTCGAAGGCCCCGGGAAAGCGCGCTTCGGGCGCCAGGCGATAATCGACATGGAACACTGCGATGCCGGCCTCCAGAGCGAGCTGCGCGCAGAGCACGTCGTGGCTGTCGAGATTGCCGAATACCCAGCCGCCGCCATGGGCATAGACCAGCGCCGGCAGCGGAGCGTCGGCAGGAGCGGATGCCGGGCGATAGATGCGGACGGGCAGTTCTCCCGCCGGGCCGGGGATGGTGCGGTCGACGACGGTCACGTCGGCGGGGCGCGGGCCCTGCGCACCGGGGCGCAGGGAAAGATAGAGATCGCGGGCGGCCTGTGGGCTCAGTGTGTTCCAGGCCGGGCGATTTGCCGCCGCCATCAGGTCGATCAACCGCTGGGATTCCGGATCGAGAGCCATTCCACCCACTCCATTGAGAACATTCGTTGCACTCTAGCAGCCCTCGCCCCTGTTTCGTCACGAGGCGAATGGTAAGGTGTGCCATGACATTCGAACCGGACTACAGCGCACCCCCGTCGGCCACGCCTTCCTGGTGGCGGCGAAGCTGGGACCGCGTGAGGGCATGGCGCCCGGGCCGCTCGACCTCCGCCCCGTCGTCCGGCGGTCGCACTGTCTGGAGATGGACATGGCGAATCGTCCTCGCACTGCTCATTCTCTACTATCCGGTGGGCGCGCTGGTGACGGAAGACATCGACGACGATCCGCAGTTCACGGCGCGCGGCGTTGCGCCAGGTGAAAGCAAGGCGGTGGCCACCGCGGCCGACCTCGTCACCCGCGAGGTCGACGTCCACACCTGGACGCCGATGATGCCGTTCTTCACGCCGGCGGGGCTGCTCGACAACATGCCGAACTTCCAGCGCGGCATCATGTCGGCGCTGGGCCGCTTCAGCACGGAGCTGATGGACCAGCTCGGCCGCACGCGCGGCTCAAGCCAGACCGACCGTGACCTCGAGCAGGCACGCGGCTTCCTGAACGAGCAGCCCAACATCTGGCTGTGGCAGCCCAGCGTGTCGCTGCTGCCCTCGACGACCTCGGCGCAGAAGTACCGCGCCGGTCGCGACCGGCTGATGGCCTACAACAAGCGGCTGGGCACCGGTCAGGCGGTGTTCGAACGGCGCGCCGACAATCTCCAGGCGCTGCTCGACCGCATTGCCAGCGATCTCGGCTCGGATTCGGCGGCAATCGACCAGCACGTCATCGAGAAGGCCGGGGACCTGTTCGACGCAAGGTGCGACGACATCTTCTATTTCAACAAGGGCCGCCTCTACGTCTACTACCTGTTGCTGCGCGATCTCGGTGTGGACTTCCAGAACGTCATTCGCGACCGCGAACTCACGACCGCCTGGAACGGCACGGTCGATACCTTCCGCATCGCTGCCCAGCTCGACCCCTGGATCGTCTGGAACGGCTATCCCGATGCGCTGCTGATTCCCAATCACCTGCTCGCGCAGGGCTTCTACCTGCTGCGCGCCCGCACGCAGCTGCGCGAGATCACCAACATCCTGCTGAAGTAGGCGGCAGCGTGGAGATCTATCTCCCCATTGCCGAACTCTCGATGAACGTGTTCCTGCTTCTTGGCCTCGGCGCCGCGGCGGGCCTTCTGTCGGGCATGTTCGGCGTCGGCGGCGGATTCCTCGCCACGCCGTTGCTGATCTTCGTCGGCATCCCGCCGGCCGTCGCGGTCGCCAGCCAGGCCAACCAGGTGGTGGCCAACTCGATCTCCTCGCTGCAGGTCCAGTGGCGGCGCGGCAATGTCGACCTGCGCATGGGGCTGGTCCTGCTGGCGGGCGGTATGCTCGGATCGTCGGCCGGCGTCTGGCTGTTCACCTACCTGAAGCGCATCGGCCAGATCGATTTCGTCATTGCGGTGCTCTATGTCGTGATGCTGTCGACCATCGGCCTGCTGATGATGTTCGAGAGTCTCAACACCTACTTCAAGCGGCGGCGCAATCCCGACGGGCCCCGCGGCAAGCTCCATACCCACTATCTCGTCCACCGGCTGCCGCTGAAGCTGCGCTTCTACAAGTCGAAGCTCTACATCAGCGCGCTGCTGCCGATCGGGCTGGGCTTCATCATCGGTGTCTTGTCGGCGATCCTGGGCGTGGGTGGCGGGTTCGTCCTGGTGCCGGCCATGATCTACCTGCTGGGCATGCCGACGGCGGTGGTGATCGGCACGTCGAATTTCCAGATCCTGTTCGTGGCGGCCAACGTCACCTTCCTGCAGGCAGCCACCAACGGCACGGTCGACGTCGTGCTGGCGTTGCTGCTGATCCTGGGCGGGGTCGTCGGCGCGCCGATCGGCGCGCGGCTGGCCGCCAAGCTGCCGGGCGTGGCGCTGCGCGCCCTGATGTCGCTCCTGATCCTGCTCGTGGCCGCCGAACTGCTGACGGAACTGTTGCGCACCCCCAGCTCGCTCTACTCGCTGGGCACCCGCGAGGTGCTGCCGTGAGATTGCTGGCTCTCCTCGCCTGCCTCGCGCTTCTCGTCGGCGCGACCGGGGCCCTGGCGCAGGGTCCGCGCCTGGAGCCGGCACCGGGAGCCCTGCCGGCGCCGACCATCGGCGGGCCGCCCAGCGCCATTGCGCCGCCTTCCGTGCCCATCGAGCCCACGACACCCGACCTGATCATGGATCTCTCGCTCGCTCGCGTGTCGATCACTTCGGCCTTCCAGGGTGAGAGCATCCTGCTGTTCGGCATGTTCGACCCGCCCGGCGAGATCGTGGTGGTCGTGGCCGGCCCGTCCGCGCGCGAGACGGTGATGCGCAAGCAACGGTTCATGGGGATCTGGCTCAACACCGGACGTCAGGCGTTCGACGACGTGCCGGCCTACTACGCCATCGCGGCCAGCCAGCCGCTGCAGCGCCTGCTGGCGCGTGGCGCCGGCGGCGAGATCCTGTCGCTCGAGGACCGCTTGGCCAGCCTGAAGCCGGCGACGCCCCGCGACGCCCCGGAGCTGGCGCGCTTCCGCGCCGGCCTCGTCGAGGTGAAGCGGCGTGAGGGCCTCTACCCCGCGGCCATTGGCCAGGTGACGGTGCAGGCCGGCCGGCTGTTTCGCGTCGACCTGCCCTTCCCGTCGCGGGTGCCGGAAGGGGTCTACGACATCCGGGTCTATCTGCTGCGGGAGGGGAAGATCGTTGCGGCCGTGTCGCGGCCGCTGCCGGTCGGCAAGGTGGGCTTCAATGCCCAGCTCGCAGGCTGGTCGGAGCACGAGGGCGCCTTGTACGGTGTGGGCGCCGTCCTGATGGCGCTGCTGGTCGGCTGGCTGGGCGGCGCCGTCATGCGACGTCTCTAGAAGATCAAGGGGAGGGGCCATGAACGAGCAGCTCAAGACAGGCGAACGCGTCTTCCTGGTCGTCGTCGACGAAAGTCCGGAGATGCGCAACGCCCTGCGTTACGCCTGCCGCCGCGCCAAGCGCACCGGCGGCCGGGTCGCGATGCTCTACGTCATGGATCCGCCCGAGGGTCAGCAATGGGGCTCGGTGGTCGAGCTGATGCGCGAGGAAGCGCGTCAGCAGGCCGAGACCGTGGTGGCTCAACACGCCGATGTGGCGGTCTCGATGACCGGCCAGCCTCCCTCGATCTACATCCGCGAAGGCAAGAGTCGCGACGAACTCGCGAAGCTCCTCGGGGAGGACCGATCGATCTCGGTCCTGGTGCTCGGCAGCGCCTCGGGCAGCGATGGCCCGGGCCCCCTGGTGACGGCCTTCACGGGAAAGTCTGGAGGCCAGCTTCGTATCCCGCTGACCATCGTACCGGGCGCCCTCACCGAGGCGGAGATCGACGCAATCTCATGACCCGTGCGCATGGTTTGCTGTTCGCGATGCGGCGATCTGCGCACAAATCTTCTTTGTGTACAATTGAAGCATAAAGGTCGCGTTGGGTATTTCGCAGTTTATCTGACTGATATATATAGATAATCACTCTTTATTCCATAACATCTATACACTAACGCTCAAGAATCGTCTTGATCGACTTGCCCTCGGTTCCTACGTCCGAAGTCATCGAGTGGGGGTGGAGACGTCCTATCCCCAGCCTGAGCGATGCCGACGGCTCCGCCCGAAGCATTCGAACCGGAGGTAGGTTTGTTTATCCAGACCGAGCAGACGCCCAATCCGTCGACTCTCAAGTTTCTTCCTGGCCGCGTGGTCATGGAGAAGGGGACGGCGGATTTCGCCAACGTCGAGGCCGCCACGCCGTCACCGCTTGCCAAGAGGCTGTTCGCGGTCGAAGGCGTGGAGCGCGTGTTCTTCGGCTCCGATTTCGTGACCGTCACCAAGGCGGCCGACCGGGACTGGCAGATCATGAAGCCGTCGATCCTCGGCGGGCTCATGGAGCATTACACGTCCGGCGATCCCGTGATCGCCGACCAGGACGCGGCGGTTTCCGTCGCGGCGGACGACGATGAAGTCGTCGCCCAGATCAAGGAACTCCTCGACACCCGCGTCCGGCCCGCCGTGGCCCAGGATGGCGGCGACATCGTCTTTCACGACTTCCGCGATGGCATCGTCTACCTGCACATGCAGGGCTCCTGCTCGGGTTGCCCGAGCTCGACGGCCACGCTGAAGATGGGAATCGAGAATCTTCTGAAGCACTACGTGCCGGAAGTGGTGGAAGTCCAAGCGGCCCAGTAGGCCGCGCTTCAGCTCAAGCGTTCGCGTTGAGATGGCGTTCGCGGGCCCAACAGGGCCCGCGCGAGAGCCCGTTCGTGCGCGCAAATAAAATGAAGAGTGTGGCATGCAGTTGACGATACGGCCCGCGATCGAGCGTGGGCGCAATTACGCTTTTCCCGCCACCTGGGCAGCCCTGCTGGCAACGGGTGTGGTCCTCTACAAGCCCCTGCCGTCGGTCGATGCGGCGCCATATTTTTCCTTCGGCGTCGGGAGCGCCGAGGCTCGCGAAGTCGACCAGGCCATCGTCTTCGTCCCTGAGGCCGAACCCGCCACTCTCACCTTCGTGCGGCACGACTGGAGCGAGCCTGAGGATGTGAGCTATCGTTCCACGCGCGAAGGCGCGGGCAGTCACGGACGATTCGCGGCGCCGGGCAACGCCGTCCGCCGACAGGTCCAGGTGCGCGCCATAAGCCCGCGCACGGCCGACGAGCTCGCGGGCTTCTTCCGCGACGTTTCCTATACGCTGACCGACATCCGCCAGGGTGAGGCCGTACCGGCTTACAAGGTCGACCGGGTGCCCGCCGATCTCGGCAGCAAGGACGGCAACCAGCGCAAGATGCTGTTCATCACGGCGATCCTGCCCGTGATCCTCGAGGTCAACCAGCGCGTCCTCGCCGATCGCGAACAGCTGCTGTATCTCCGCGACAAGCTCGACGCGGCGCCGCAGATGCTGACGGCCATCGAGCGCATCTGGCTCGACGATCTCGCCGACCGCTACGACTCCTCGCCCGACAAGCTCGACGAACTGGTCCGGCGCGTCGACATCGTTCCGCCGTCGATGGCGATCGCCCAGGGCGGCGTGGAATCGGGTTGGGGTACGTCGTTCGCGGCGCGTAACGGCAACGCCCTTTATGGCCAGATCCAGGCGGTCGGTCGTCACAGCGTCTCGGTGCCGTGGAAGCCGGGCGCCGGCATGCCGCAGCCCTTCACCGACGTGGGCGAGGCGACGGATGCCTATGTCGCCAACCTCAACACCCACCCCGCCTATGCCGGCTTCCGCAAGGAACGCGCCGCCATGCGCGAGCGCGGCGAGGATCCCGACGGCTTCCGGCTGATCGGCTCGCTGCTGCGCTATTCCGAGCGCGGCCAGGCTTACGTGCAGTTCGTCCGGCAGATCATGCGCGAGAACGACCTGCGCGACTTCGACGGGGCCAAGCTCTCCGGATTCTGAGCAAGCCCGACGCTACATCATCGGCCGCGGCAGGTCGGCATCGGCGACCAGCGGATAACGCCGCGCGTCGAACAGCTGATAATGCCACCATTCATTGCGGTAGAAGTCCCAGCCCGCCGACGTCATCAGGCCCATGAGCAACAGGCGATTGCGTTGCGCCTCGACGGAAATGTCGATGCGTCCATGGTGGGACAGCGGCGTGAACGCATCGAACGCGGTGCCCATGTCGAGTTCGTTGCCGTCGGCGTCGAGCAGGCTGAGGTCGACGGCCACGCCGCGCGAGTGGGGCGAGCCGCGGCGGGGATCGGCGATGAACTCCGGGTCGGGGTTCACGTTCCACAACGCCCATTGCGCTTCCACCGGTCGCAGCGCATCGAATATGCGCAGCCGGTACCCCAGCGGCCGGGCGAGATCGATCGCGGCGGCGAGCTTGTCGGCCGCTTCGCGGTGCAGCCAGCATTCGGCGTTCCGATAGACCGGCCGTCCCGTTAGATTTGCGTCCGTCGCATAGGCCAGCGTCACGTCGACGTCGAATTCGGGCGGAGCGATCGCAACAATGTCGAGCTTCATGACACCAGAATGCCCAGCCGCCTCCAGCAGCGCCAGCGTCCCGCGCGGACGCTGCCCGTGAGCACCGTCCTCGCCTTCGATTGCGCCGTGAGCGGGCAGGGCGTCGCGATCGTGCGCAACGGCGTTTCCCTGGTGAGCCTCTTCGAGGAGGGGCGCGACCAGGCGGCACGGCTCCTGCCCGCAATCGCGGCCGCACTCGAACAGGCGGGGGTTCCGCGATCCCAGCTCGACCTGATCGCGGTCACGACCGGGCCCGGCAGCTTCACCGGGGTGCGTGTGGGACTGTCGGCCGCCCGTGGCCTGGCGGTCGGGCTCGGAATTCCCCTGGCCGGCATCCCCACCACTACGGTTCTGCGCACCCAGGCGACGGCAGCGGACCGGCTGGCGGTCGCCGCGGTCGACACCCGGCTCGGCGACTGGTTTTGCGCGATCGGCGACGATCCCGTGCCTTTTGCGGCAACGGCCGGAGACCTCGCGGCGCGCCTCGGCGGCCAGAAATGCCTGATCGTCGGCAAGGATGTGGGACCGCTGGCCGCGTCCCTGGAGGCCGCCGGCATCGAAGCGACCGTACAGGAGGGGCCGCCCGACCCCGTCGTCCTCGGCCGCCGGGCGCTCATGGAGGGCGTCGAGGCCTGGCGGGCCCGAAACCGCGCCGAAGGCCTGCCCCGGCCGCTCTACCTGAGAGGGGTCAACATCACCCTGCCGGACGGTGCCCGTCGCACGGTCGAGTGACGAGACGATTGGATGGGCACCCGGTTCGTTCTCAATTCGCTGCGCGCCGTGGACCTCGACCGGGCGTCGCGCCTGCATCGCGAGGCGTTCGAGCCCCTGGGCGAGCGCGGCTGGACGCGGCAGGACCTTGCGGGGCTGCTGGCGTCGCCGGGGGTCACTGGCTTCCTGCTGACGGAGGGCGCTTGCGACATCGGCATGGCGATCTGTCGCGTGGTTGCCGACGAGGCCGAACTTCTCGCCGTCGCCGTCGATCCCGCCCATCGTCGCCGCGGGGCCGCCCGCCGGCTGCTCGGTGCCGTTGTCGACAGGGTTCGGGGCGATGGCGCCGGGACGCTTTTCCTTGAAGTCGGTACGGACAATCCTGGCGCCCGCACACTCTACGACTCGCTGGGCTTCAGGACCGCCGGGCGCCGCGCCGGCTACTATGCACGACACGGCCGGCCCGCGGCCGATGCCGTCATCATGCGTTTCAATCTCAGCTGATCAGGCGCGCCGGATGGTGACGATGTGGATATCGCCGTCCGCCTCGATGCCCAGGATGGCATGGCCTTCGTCCCTTGCGGCACGAGGGACATTGCGCAACGGCTCGTCCCCGCGCAGGCGCACGGCCAGGACTTCGCCGGGCTGCATGCGCTCGAGCCGGAGCTTGGTCCGCACGAAGGTCATGGGGCAGACCTCGCCGGTAATGTCGATGTCATGGTCGGGCTTTAAGGACATGTCCAACTATACCCGGAACGCCTGCCAGTGTAGGGTAGGCAAGCATGCCAGACCGAAAGTCCAAACTCGAAGTCCTATGCGCAGAGCGCGGCCTCAAGATGACCGACCAGCGACGCGTGATCGCACGTGTCCTGTCGGATGCGTCGGATCATCCCGACGTCGAGGCGGTGCATCGTCGCGCGACGGCGATCGATCCCAACATCTCCATCGCCACCGTCTACCGGACGGTGCGGCTGTTCGAAGAGGCGGGCATTCTCGCCAAGCACGATTTCGGCGATGGCCGGGCGCGCTACGAGGAGACGCCGGACGAGCACCACGATCATCTGATCGACATCCAGAGCGGAAAGGTCGTGGAGTTCCACAACGACGAGATCGAGGAGCTGCAGCGAAAAATTGCCGAGAAGGCCGGATACCGGCTCGTCGGCCATCGCCTGGAGCTTTACGGCATTCCCCTGGACGGGAAACCCGACCGTCAAAAATAAGTGGACGCGCCTCTCGCCACCCCGATAATGGGCCCATGATCGGGGCGGACCCCTTGCGGATTAATCATGCGCATCGACCGCGTTGACAGCGAAGCCGAGCTTCTTGGACCGCCTGTCTCCAACGCGGAGATCGTGAAGGTCGTCGCTGGCGATTTCGAAGTACGCCTTGCCCAGACATTGGCCGAGATCGAGGCCGCGCAGGCTCTGCGTTTTCGCGTCTTCTATGAAGAAATGACGGCTCATGCGTCGCCGGAGATGCAGGCGCTGCGCCGCGATTTCGATCCGTTCGACGACGTCTGCGATCATCTGCTGGTGCTCGATCGCCGGCGCGGTGAGGGTCCGGAGGGAATCGTCGGTACCTATCGTCTGATCCGCCGCGCGGCGGCGGCGAAGATGGGCCGCTTCTATTCGTCCGCCGAATACGACATCCAGAAGATGATCGACTATCCGGGCGAAGTCCTGGAACTCGGCCGGTCCTGCATCGAACGCGACGCCCGCAACACGGCGACCATGCAGATGCTGTGGCGGGGCATCGCCCTCTATGCCTATCACTACAACATCCAGGTGATGTTCGGCTGCGCCAGCCTTCCGGGCATCGATCCGGAGCAGCACGCCCTGGCGCTGTCCTATCTCCATCACCACCATCTCGCCCCGCCCGAGATTCGCGTGCGCGCACTGCCGAGCCGCTACGTGAACATGGATATGCTCGAGCCCGGCAGCTACGATCCGCGCAAGGCGATGGCGCGCGTGCCGCCGCTGATCAAGGGCTACCTGCGACTGGGCGGCTTCGTTGGAGACGGTGCGGTGATCGATCACGAATTCAACAGCACCGACGTCTTCATCATCGTGAAAACCGAACTGGTGACGGAGAAATACATCCGCCACTACGAACGCGGAATGCGTGAGTAGCGCGGCGGACACTCCTTTCGCCGTGACCTGGATCGGTTCTCCCTTGCGTGGCGCCTTTCGGCTCCTGAGCTATCTGCTGCTCACGCTGGTGCTGCTGCCGTTCCATCTGCTGGCGCTGGCGCTGCGCGTGACGCCGGTCGTACGCTGGCTGCCGGTGATGTATCACCGGACGGTCTGCGTGATCCTCGGAATCAAGGTCAAGGTGAACGGCGAGCGCTCGACGGTCACGCCGACGCTCTTCGTCTGCAATCACGTCTCCTATCTCGACATCGAAGTGCTGGGCGGCCTCATCCCCGGATGTTTCGTTGCGAAGGCCGAGGTGGCGACATGGCCGTTCTTCAGCACCCTCGCCAAGGCCCAGCGCACCATCTTCGTCGAACGACGGTCCAACAAGACCAGCAGCAGTCGCGACGCGATGATGCAACGGCTGAACACGGGCGACAATCTCATGCTGTTCCCCGAGGGGACCAGCAGCGACGGCACGCGCGTGCTGCCCTTCCGCAGTGCCCTGTTCGCCGTCGCGCAGCTCCGGCGCGACGACAGGCCCATCATGGTGCAGCCGGTGGCGATCTCCTACACCCGCCTCGATGGCATCCCGCTCGGCCGCTACTGGCGGCCGCTCTTTGCCTGGTTCGGCGATCTCGATCTGGTGCCGCATCTTTGGCAGATGGTTTGCCTCGGCGAGACGCAGGCGGTCGTGACCTTCTTCCCGCCGATCGACATCGACCGTCTGGGCGACCGCAAGAAGCTGGCGGAGTATTGCCATCGCCAGGTGTCCTCCGGCGTGCAGGCGGCGAATTCGGGCCGGCCCGAACTGCTTCCGTCCCTGGCTGAACCGGCCCCGACCGGCCTCGACCCTGCCCCCTCTCGACCCTGATGGGCGGCGGTGATAGAAACCGCTCGTTCCAGAACCGGAGACCGATGAAGGACGTCCGCACCGACGGGCAGCCCAAGCGCGTGTTCATCCGCACCTATGGCTGCCAGATGAATGTCTACGATTCCGACCGCATGGCCGACGTCCTGCGGCCGCTGGGTTATGCCCTGGCCGAGGGGCCCGAGCAGGCCGATCTGGTCGTGTTGAACACCTGCCACATTCGCGAGCAAGCCTCGGAAAAGGTCTATTCCGAGCTGGGTCGCCTGCGCGCCGTCAAGACCGAGCGCCGGGCGGAGGGGCGCGACCTGACCATCGCGGTCGCCGGCTGCGTCGCCCAGGCCGAGGGCGCGGAGATCATCCGCCGCCAGCCCGCGGTCGACATCGTCGTGGGGTCGCAGGCCTATCACCGCCTCCCCGAACTGCTGGCGCAGGTGGCGCGCAAGGCGGCCGGGAGCGATGCCGGCCGGCGGCAGCCGGGCGCCGGCGTTCTCGACACGGAGTTTCCGCCCGAGAGCAAGTTCGATCACCTGCCGTCGCCGCAGGGCATCCGGGCGGGCTCGGCGTTCCTCTCCATCCAGGAAGGCTGCGACAAGTTCTGCACCTTCTGCGTCGTGCCCTATACGCGTGGCATGGAATATTCGCGACCCGTCGCCGCGGTGCTGACCGAGGCGCGGCAGCTCGTCGCCGCGGGCGCGCTCGAACTCACGCTGCTCGGGCAGAACGTCAACGCCTATCACGGCGAGGGGCCGGACGGTTCGACCTGGTCGCTCGCGCGCCTGTTGCGGGCGATCGGCGAGATCCCGGGTCTGGCGCGCCTGCGCTACACCACCTCCCATCCGCGCGACATGGATGACGGCCTGATCGCCGCCCATGGCGACGTGCCGCAACTCATGCCGTACCTGCACCTGCCGGTGCAGTCGGGATCGAACCGCATCCTCGAAGCGATGAATCGCCGCCACGATCGCGATCTCTACCTGCGCATCGTCGAGCGCCTGCGCAACGCCCGTGCCGACCTCGCGTTGTCGTCCGACTTCATCGTTGGCTTTCCGGGTGAAAGCGATGCCGATTTCGACGACACGATGCGGCTGATCGAGCAGGTGGGCTTTGCCTCGGCCTACGCCTTCAGATACAGCCGCCGGCCCGGCACGCCCGGCGCGGCGCTGATCGACCAGGTGCCGGAGAACGTGAAGGTCGCACGCCTTGCCGCGCTGCAGGCGCTGGTGGGGCACCAGGCGCGCCGGTTCAACGAGTCGAAGGCCGGCAGCACCGTGCCCGTGCTGTTTGCCGAGGCCGGCCGCAAGCCCGGCCAGATCATGGGCAAGACGCCGTGGCTGCAGTCGGTCTACGCTCAGGGAAATCCGCGCCTGTTCGGCCACATCGTCGACGTCCGCCTGATCGAGGGCTACGCCAACAGCCTTCTGGGTGAGATAGTCGTCGACCCGTACGAGGCCGCCGCGTGAGCGACCAGGTCGCCGGTACGCGTGCCGTCGACGTCCGGCGCATGACGTTCGACAACAATGCGTTGCTGGCCGTGCTCTACGGCAACCACGACCGCAACCTGGTGCGCATCGAGCAGCTCGCCAACGTTCAGCTGGCCGCGCGCGGCAACCAGCTCGCCATCTCCGGCACGCCCGACGATGCCGCCATCGCCCAGAAGGCGATCTCCGGCCTCTACGAGCGGCTGAAGCGGGGCCTCTCCATCGAAGGTGCCGACATCGACGCCGCCGTACGTTTCGCGCGCAGCGGCGCCGAGGGCGGCGACGCCGAAAGCATTCGCACGCGCAAGCGCACCGTCCAGGCGCGCACGCCCGGTCAGCGCGACTACCTGACGGCGCTGCGCGAGCGCGACATGGTGTTCGCGCTGGGGCCCGCCGGCAGCGGCAAGACTTATCTGGCGGTCGCCATGGGCGTCATGCTTCTGCTGGCCGGCAAGGTCGAGCGGATCGTGCTGTCGCGTCCCGCCGTCGAGGCGGGCGAACGGCTGGGCTTCCTGCCCGGCGACATGAAGGAGAAGATCGACCCCTACCTGCGGCCGCTCTACGACGCGCTGCACGACATGATCCCGGCCGAGCAGATTGCGCACCGCATGGAGTCCGGCGAGATCGAGATCGCGCCGCTCGCCTTCATGCGCGGCCGTACCCTGGCGCACTGCTACGTCATTCTCGACGAGGCACAGAACACCACGCCGATGCAGATGCGCATGTTCCTGACGCGTCTCGGCGAAGGCTCGCGCATGGTCATCACCGGCGATCCGAGCCAGACCGACCTGCCGAACAACCAGAAATCCGGCCTGAACGACGCCGTCGAGACGCTGTCTGACGTCGAGGGCGTGCGCTTCGTGCGGCTGACCTCCCAGGACGTCGTTCGGCACGACCTCGTGACGCGCATCGTCAATGCCTATGACGCCCGCGACAAGAAAGCCAAAGGCTAAGCCGTCGCTCCGCTGCACGGTCGTCGTGCTCGACGAGGCCTGGCTCGAGGCCTTGCCCGAGGCCGAACGACTGGCGAAGCGCGCGACACGGGCGGCGTTTGCCGGCGCACGCCGGCGCGGTCGTCGCTCGCTGAACGTCGCCCTGGACGACGACAAGGGCGTGCGCGTCCTCAATGCGCGCGACCGCAAGAAGGACAAGCCCACCAACGTCCTCTCCTATCCCTCCGGCGCGCGCGACTTCCTGGGGGACATGGTGCTGGCGCGTCAGACCGTGTGGCGGGAGGCGCGCGAGCAGAGCAAGTCGCCGGCCGACCATTTCACCCATCTGGTCGTGCACGGCACCTTGCACCTTCTCGGCTACGACCATGAGACGGGGGAGTCTGATGCCGAGCGCATGGAGGCATTGGAGCGTCGCATCCTGGCGAAACTCGGGATTGCCGATCCCTATGCCCTCGATGAGCTGACCGTCGAAAAAAGTCCGAAGCCCGGTGGGAAAACGAAATAACCAAAATAATCGAAACAAACGAAGCCGGAGTCGCGCCCCCTGATTCTCAGGTCGTGATGCCCCCTGACGGATCAAAGTCGCTCGTCGGGACTGCTGAAAAGCTCATCTCTACAGCCTGTTCGAGTCTTTCCGAGTCCGATCGAATCACCAACCAACCTCATGCTGAGGAGCGCGTCTCGAAGCATGGGAACGAGCACCACGTCTGTTGCCGATCCTTCGAGACGCGCCGCTTCGCGGCGCTCCTCAGGATGAGGTAAGTGCTTGAATTGATTCAATTCATTTCCGGCCAGCCCCTCAAGATGAGGGGGCGGGTCGACTTGAAGCGGAAAGACTCTAGAGCATCTCGAGCGGCTGCTTCGCCCGCGGCGGCGGGAAGGCGCGGTCGAGGTCGGCCAGGATCTTCTGGGTCAGCTTGACCTGGAGCGACGCGAAATTCTCCTTCACGCGTTCGCGGCTCGCTGATTTCGGAATCGTGACGACGCCGGGTTGGGCAAGCAGCCAGGCCAGCGCCAGTTGCGCCGTCGTGCAGCCGACCTCGTCGGCAAGTTTCTTGAGCGACGCCTTGCGCAGCAGTCCGCCCTGGTCGAGCGGCGAATAGGCCATCAGCGGGATGGAGCGCTTGCGCATCCAGGGCAGCAGGTCGAATTCCGGGCCACGGCGTGACAGGCAGTAGAGAACCTGGTTCGTGCCGTTCAAACCCTTGTCGAGTTCGGCGGTATCCTGCATGTCGTCGAGGTCGAAGTTGCTCACGCCGAAATCGCCGATCTTTCCGGCGTCCCTCAGCTTGTGAAACGCCTCGAACGTTTCCTCGATGCGGGCGCCGCCGCGCCAGTGCAGCAGATAGAGGTCGATGCGCTCCAGCCGCATACGCTTCAGGCTGCGCTCGCAGGCAGCAATGGTGCCGGCGCGCGAGGCGTTGTGCGGGTAGACCTTGCTCACGATGAAGGGCCGGGTGCTGCGACCGGCCAGCGCATCCCCCACGATCTCCTCGGCGCCGCCTTCACCGTACATCTCGGCCGTGTCGATCATGGGATAGCCGAGATCGAGGCCGTATTTGAGGGCGTCGAGTTCCTCGGCCCTCCGGCGCGCATTCTCGCCCATGCGCCAGGTGCCGAGGCCGAGCACCGGCATTTCCGCTCCGGAAGGCAGCTTGCAGGAACGCATCGGGAACTTCCATGGATTGCAACGCGGAGCCGATAGCTTATCTTACCGACCATGCCTGACTCCACAGCGCACAGTACCAGGCCGGGTTACAGCCCGGCTTCGTCGACTGAGCCTCTGACGACCCCGGCCACCTCGCCGGCCGTCCCCGATGTCCCTCCGAGCGGCGGGCTCCTGCGCGCCCTCCTGCGGCGGCTGCGCCGCCGGGAGAAGAACGAAGCGGTTCGCGAAGCCATAGAAGAGCTGATCGAGGAGACGCCCGAGAGCGACACCCCGATCAGCGAGGACCAGCGGGTCCTGCTCGCCAACATCCTGAAGCTGCGCGACAAGACCGTCGCGGACGTCATGGTGCCGCGGGTGGACATCGTGGGCATTGCCGCCGACACGCCGCTCGACGAAGTGGTGAGACTGATCCAGGCCGAGGCGCACTCGCGCTATCCGATCTATCGCGAGTCGCTCGACGACGTGATCGGGATGATCCACATCAAGGACGTGCTGGCCTACTGGGGCACGTCGAAGAAGTTCAATCTTCGCGACATCCTGCGGCGCGTCGTGTTCGTGGCGCCGACCCTTCCGGTGCTCGACATGCTGCTCGACATGCGCCGCTCGCGTACGCATATGGCGCTGGTGGTCGACGAATTCGGCGGCACCGACGGACTGCTCACCATCGAGGATCTCGTCGAGGAGATCGTCGGCGAGATCGAGGATGAGCATGATGTCGCGCAGACCCCGACCGTCGCCCGCCGTGTCGACGGCACGATCGACGTCAACGGCCGTACGCCGATCGAACTTCTCGAGGAGGAGATCGGCAAGGTCCTGTCCGAAGACGAACGGCGTGAGATCGATACGGTTGGCGGATTGATCTTCTCGCTGCTCGGCCGCATTCCCGAACGCGGCGAAGTGGTTCGTCATCCGTCGGGTGTGGAGTTCGAGATTCTCGATGTCGATCCCAGGCGCATCCGCCGCCTGCGCGTGCGGCCGCCGACAACGGCGCCGGCGGCCTGATCCTCGAATGATGCGATGATCCTCAAAGGCTGGCGGGCCGCGGGTGCCGCCTTCGTGGCCGGCGCGCTCGCTGCGCTGGCGATGCCGCCCCTCCACTGGCTGCCGCTCGCCGTGCTGGGCATCGTGGCTTTCGTCTGGCTGTGGGATACCGCGCCGGGGCCCAGGAGCGCCCTGTTGCGCGGATGGGCCTGGGGCACCGGCCATTTCGCCGTCGGTTCCTATTGGATACTGGAAGCCTTCTTCGTGCCGCCGGCGGATTATGCACCGCTCGGCCCGCCCATCGTCGTCGGACTTGCCGCCCTCCTGGGTTTCTTTCCGGCGATGGCCGCAGGCGCCGCGAAATGGCTGGCGGTGCGATCGCCATCGCTGGGCGGCCGCTACTGCCGCCTGCTGCTGCTGGCCATCGCCTGGACGATCGCGGAATGGCTGCGCGGTCACGTCTTCACGGGCTACGCGTGGAATCCGCTCGCGCATGTCTGGGCCTTCGCGACGCCGTTGCTGCAGGGCGCGGCGTTGTTCGGCGTCTACGGTCTTGGCCTGCTGACCTTCATAATCCTGGCCGCCCCGGCCGCGGGCTGGCGCGCGTCGATCCTCGCCCTCGTCGTCGCCGGCGGCGCGGGCTTCGCGGGGCAGGCCGTCATGGCGCCGGTCGACACGGCGGGGGACGGACCCATGGTACGCATCGTCCAGCCCAACACGCCGCAGGCGGAGAAATGGCGCCCGGAGATGCGCTCGGCGCATATGGCCAAGCTCGTGGAAATGAGCCGCCGCGACGGCTTCGACGGGCTGGCGGCCGTGATCTGGCCGGAAACGGCACCGCCGTTCGTCGTGCAGCCCGGTTCGGCGGCGCTCGAGGTGATGGCGAGGGCCGTACCGCCCGGGGGCTACCTCCTCACCGGCGCGGCGCGCGGCACGCGCAATCGAGAAGACGGGGTCTGGAACTCGCTGCTGGTGATCGACGGAGCGGGCGAGATCGTCGCCACCTACGACAAGGTCCATCTCGTCCCCCTGGGCGAGTACATCCCCTTCCACAAGCAGCTCGCGCCGGTTTCGGGCTTCATCGGACGTGGCTCGTTCGAGGTGGGTGAATCGCGCGTCACTCTCGATCTGCCGCGCCTGCCGTCCTTCTCGCCGATCATCTGTTACGAGGTGATCTTCCCGGCAGCCGTCACCGGTCCGGGAGCCCGGCCGCGCTGGCTCCTGAACGTGACCAACGATGCCTGGTTCGGCCTTTCCAGCGGCCCCTACCAGCACCTCGCCAGCGCGCGCCTGCGCGCGGTGGAGGAGGGCCTGCCGATGCTCCGCGCCGCCAATACGGGGGTATCGGCGGTGATCGATGCCTACGGCCGCGTGCTGGCTGCGATCGACATGCAACGGGAAGGCGTCATCGACCATCGGATTCCCACCGTCCGCGAACCGACTCCCTATGGCCGTTGGGGCGATGGGGCGCTGGTTGTGCTGCTGCTCGTCGCAACGGGATGGCTGATGGTCGCAATGCGTTTCACACGATGTGAAAAAACAAGAGATTCAACGCCTTAACTCCCTGCTCCCTGCTTGCATTCTGATGGGGACACGATTAAGTAATATGCAGCTTGCGCGTGCAGATATGCATTTTTGCACATCTTTGTCTGATCGTGGGCTCCGCACGCCATTCGGCCATGTTTGGGTCGTATCGGCGTTGGACCGTGGCGTGTTTGGAAAAGTAGGGGAATCCATGGCGAGATCGCATCCCGTTGACGTTCATGTTGGAGCGCGCATGCGCCAGCGGCGCACTCTTCTCGGCATGAGCCAGGAGAAGCTCGGGACGGCGGTCGGCCTTACCTTCCAGCAAATCCAGAAGTACGAGCGCGGCTCCAACCGGATCGGCTCCAGCCGCCTGTTCGAGTTCGCGAAGGTCCTCGATGTTCCGATTTCCTATTTCTTCGACGAGATGCCGTCGAACGCCCTGGCGGGCCGTCCGATGTCGGGCCGCGGCAAGAAGGGCGGTTTCGGCGAGGCCGGGACGCCGTTCGAGCAGGAGAAGGATCCCCTGATCAAGCGGGAAACCCTCGAACTTGTCCGCGCCTACTACAAGATTCGCGAGAGCAAGGTGCGCAAGCGCATCTTCGAAATGGTGAAGGCCGTCGGCGCGGCCAGCCACGCCGAAACGGTGGGATCCCGCAAGGGGGCCAAGGCCCGCGACTGAGGACGTGGGAATTCATCCCGCGATCCTCTTGATTTCCGCCGGTTTTTGGCGTTTTTAGCGAACCGCGGTCCCGGTGGTCGGGATCGCCGCGGACGGATTTGGACGACTTGCCACCGCGCAAACAAAGGCTAAGCCGGACGTTGGCGGCACCACCCGCCCTGCCCGGAGTCCAGTGCACTTTGGGAGGGATCGTTGGCGCTCAAGGACTATATCTTCACCAGTGAGTCGGTTTCGGAAGGCCATCCGGACAAGGTCGCGGACCAGATTTCGGATGCGATCCTGGATGCGTTCATCGCCAACGACGTGAAGCTCGGCCATGCCGACGACAGCCACGCCAATACGCGCCTTGGCTGCGAGACGCTGGTCACCACCAACAAGATCGTGATCGCCGGCGAAGGCCGCGCCTCCGAGCCGTACATGAAGAAGTACGGCAAGAACACCGTCGTCAACCGCGAGGCGATCACCGAGATCGCGCGCGATGTCGTGCGCGACATCGGCTACGATCAGGACGGCTTCTCCTTCCACGGCGCCGACGTCGAGGTGCTGCTGCACGGCCAGTCGCCCGACATCGCGATGGGTGTCGATGCCAAGAAGAAGGGCGGCAATCTCGGCGAGCAGGAAGGCGCGGGCGATCAGGGCCTGATGTTCGGCTTCGCCTGCCGCGACAGCGAGGAATACGAGAAGGGCTCGTTCATGCCCGCTCCGATCTTCTTCTCGCACAAGATCCTCGAAGTGCTGAGCAAGGCCCGCCGCTCGGGCGAGCTCGGCGACCTGCAGCCCGACGCCAAGAGCCAGGTGACGGTGCGTTACGTCGATGGCAAGGCCGTCGGCGCCACCAAGGTCGTGGTCTCCACGCAGCATCGCGAGGCCACCGCCAAGGGCAAGAAGTACAACTCGGGCATGATCCGCGAGATGATCACGGGTCACGTCGAGAAGTCGCTGCCCAAGGGCTGGATGCCCAAGAAGGCGTCCGACTTCTTCGTCAACCCGACCGGCAATTTCGTCGTCGGCGGTCCCGACGGTGATTGCGGCCTCACCGGCCGCAAGATCATCGTCGACACTTACGGCGGCTTCGCGCCGCACGGCGGCGGCGCCTTCTCCGGCAAGGACCCGACCAAGGTCGACCGCTCGGCCGCCTATGCCGCGCGCTATCTCGCCAAGAACGTCGTCGCGGCTGGGCTCGCGGATCGCTGCCTGATCCAGGTCGCGTACGCGATCGGCGTCGCCGATCCGATGTCGCTCTACGTGAACACCGAAGGCACCGGCAAGGTCGACGAGCGCAAGCTCGAGAAGGTCCTGTCGGAACTGTTCCCGCTCCGTCCGACCAACATCCGCCGCTCGCTGCAGCTCAACAAGCCGATCTACCAGCGCACCGCGGCCTACGGCCATTTCGGCCGCAAGCCCGAGAAGGACGGCGGCTTCTCCTGGGAGCGCACAGACCTCGTGACCGAGCTGAAGCGCGCTTTCGGCGCCCGCTAGGCCTTTCGATCAGCAAAAGCAGGGCGCGCGACGCAGGTCGCGCGCCCTTTGCTTTAGGAAATACTCCTAGATCATTGAATCAAGGGGTGTTTCTGGTACCCTTCAGGGATGGCTCCCCTCGAGAACGGAAGCTTCCAGCCGTCCGTATGGGACGAAGCGGGCCGCCCCCGCGTCGATTCCCTCATGAGGGCCCTGCTTTACATCACCCAGCAGGTCGGCCGGCCTGTCAGCGAAGCCGATATCCGGCGCCTGACGACGGTGCCCGCGGCCGGCCTCGACGAAGCGGCCTTCCTGACGGCGGCAACTCGGCTCGGCCTGCAAAGCGAGGCGGTCGATCTCGGTTCCCGTCTGCTCGATGAACTGCCGGTTCCCTTCGCTCTCCTCGCCGCCGGCGGGCTGGTCCATGTCATCGTTTCGGGACGCGCCAACGACTGGACGGTGCTCGATGTCGTCGAGGGCCGTGTCTGGCAGGCGACGGCGAAGGAAGTCGGCGTGCTGGGCTCACGGGCGCTGTTGCTGCGCCAACCGCTGGGATCGCTTCCCGCGGAGCCCTGGTACGCACCGCTCTGGGTGCGGGTGCGGCCAGTCGTCTTCAAGCTCGCGGCCACGTCGTTCGTCATCAACCTGCTCGGGCTTCTCACGCCGCTTTTCATGATGCTGGTCATCAACACCGTGGTCGGGCGCTATCACCCGCCGGACGGTCTCTCGTCGATGATGTTGCTGCTGTGTGCCGGCATGCTCCTCGCCTATGCCGCCGACTTCGGCCTGCGCGTCGTGCGTGGCTGGCTGTCGGCCCGGACCGGCGCGCGCCTCGACGCGTTGATGAGCGCCGAAGTGCTGCATCACCTGATGGCCTTGCCCTACCGGCATTTCGAGCGCACGCCATCGGGCGTCATCGCCGAGCGGCTGCGCCAGCTTGACGTGCTGCGCGGCTTCTTCACGGGACAATTGCCCGTTCTGGCCATCGACCTGCTGTTCGTCGTGCTGTTCCTGATCGCCACCTTTCTGATCAGCACGACCCTGGGGCTGATCACCGCTCTCGCCATTCCCGTACTGGTCGGCGTGTCGCTCGCCAGCCATCGTGCGCAGCGGCGCCTGGCCGACGAGAACTTCCAGGCATTGGCCGCGAAGAGCTCGACCCTCACGGAAACCGTGGCCAACGCTGCCACCATCAAGGCGCTCGGGCTCGAGGGCGAGGTCGAGAGGCGCTGGCGGGCGCGCGTCGAGCAGTCGGCGCGCAGCAGCCTGCGGGCCAACAACCTTGCCAATATCTCCGCCAGCGCCTCGGGCACGCTGCAGCTCGTGGCGTCGCTCGCCATCGTGATGATCGGTGTGACCGAGATCGCCGATCATCGCCTGACGATCGGCGCCCTCATTGCCGCCAACATGCTCGCGGCGCGGGCGCTGCAGCCGATGCGCCAGCTCGCGGGAGCGTGGCACCAGCTCCAGGCGGTGAGCGCCGCCTTCAAGCGGGTCGACGAGCTGATGCGCGAGACGCCCGAGGCGGCACCGGGCGAGTTCGCGCCCATGCCGGCGCTGTCCGGCGAGATCACGCTCGAACGGGTGACCTATCGCGCCCACGAACGCGGCGCGCCGATCCTGCGCGAGGCCGATCTGACGGTGGCAGCGGGAGAGATCATCGGCATCGTGGGTCCCTCGGGCTCGGGCAAGACCACCATCGCCAACCTGGTGCAGGGTCTGGTGGGCCCGAGCGACGGCCGAGTCCTGGTCGACGGTACCGACATCGCCCAT
This sequence comes from Reyranella sp., assembly GCF_030651995.1. Lineage (GTDB taxonomy): Bacteria > Pseudomonadota > Alphaproteobacteria > Reyranellales > Reyranellaceae > Reyranella. Next base: position 4,346 of record NZ_JAUSBN010000079.1, on the reverse strand, counting down.
ATCTCGCCGGCGCAACTGCGGGCGCAGATCGGCGCGGTGCCGCAGGACGTCCAGCTCTTCACCGGGACGGTGCGCGAGAATATCGCGATGGGCGTCATGGACAAGGATCCCGGCCGGGTCGTCGCGGTCGCGAAGTTCGTCGGCGCGCATGACTTCATCCAGCGCCTGCCGCAGGGTTACAACACCGTGCTCGGCGAGCGCGGGCAGGGCCTGTCGACGGGCCAGCGCCAGCTCCTCTGCATCGCCCGGGCGCTGATCCGCAATCCGCGCATCCTCATCCTCGACGAGGCGACCAGCGCGCTCGATCCCGCCACCGAGGAGCAGCTCCTGCGCCAGCTCAAGGCCAACACCCGCGGGCGGACCGTGATCATGATCACCCATCGCCTGGCGCCGCTCGCCATTGCCGATCGCGTGGCGCTGGTGATGGATGGCCGTGTCGAGCGGATCGGCCCGCCGACCGAGGTGATGGCCTATGCCCGCATCCGCATGGCCGAAGCCAGTCGCGGGACTGCACGCCCGATGTCTGGCTGAGGCTCAGACGAACTCGAGGAACTCGGGATCTTCGAGGCGCGCCAGGCGCTCCGACGCGAGGCGCGCGCAGTCGATGAGGAGCGCCTTGCGGCGCGCCGGTGCAACCGGCCGGCGCGGCGGATGGCGAAGGATTTCCCCGCCATAGGCGTCCGCGACGATCAGGCCGACATCCTCGGCAATCAGCGACTGGGGGAAATCGACCGGCACGGCAAAGTAGAGCAGGTCGGACCAGGCGAGATAGTCGGGCCATTTCTGGTCGACCCGCCAATCCTCGATCGACGATTTCACCTCGACGATCGTGAGCTCGCCGCTTGCCGTGATCGCCATGATGTCGGCGCGCCGTCCGTCGGGCAGGGGCAGCTCCCGCAAAACGGAGCGGCCCGACTGGCGCATCAGGCGGCAGGCGCCCCGGCAGACCGCGAGGGTGATGTCAGGGCGCGTCTGGCGCGCAGCGCTCTGCGGCGTATCCACGGTGGTTCACGTCAGCGTCGCACCGGCACGAGGCGCGGCGGGCCCTCGTCGCGTGGCAGCTCGTAGGTCGGCTTGAACGCCTGGGCCAGAGCCTCGCCGCGCTTGCGGTCGCGATCGGAGACCTTGTCGCCGACCTTCTCCCGGACCGCGCGGGCTTCCGGATGGCCGCCCCGCTCGGCGAGGAACAGCCACTTGAAGGCTTCGGCCGGGTCGGTCGCCCCGGCGGTGCCGGTCAGCAGCATGACGCCCAGCGCCTGCTGCGCTCCGGTCAATCCCTGCTGGGCGGCGCGCGAATACCAGAGCTGGGCCTGCGCCGGATCGCGGGGCACGCCCGAGCCCGCGAGATAGGCATTGGCCAGCTTGAACTGGCCCGACGGCACGCCGGCATTGGCGGCGGCCTGGTACCAGCTGATCGCCGACTGCAGGATCTTCTCGTTGGCCGCCTTGTCGCGCGTTGCCGGCGTGCGGACCGCCATGTCGCCCAGCGCGAGCGCCGCTTCGGGCACGCCGTTCTGCTGCGCCTGGATCAGCCAGCGCTGCGCGGCCGGAATATCCTGCTTCACGCCCGATCCTTCGGCCAGGGCCATGCCGTAGCGCAGGGCCGCAAGCATGTGGCCCTGCTCGGCGGCCCGGCGGTAAAGATCGGCGGCCCGTGTCGGATCGGCCGATGCCGGTGGCGCACTCTCCGACATCGCCCGCCCCAGCGCATAGGTCGCGTAGACGTCGCCGCCGGCGGCCGCCTGCTCCAGCCAGGCGCGGGCCTGGATCAGGTCGCGCTGAACGCCCTGGCCGCGGAAGTAGAGCGTGCCGAGATTGAGCTGAGCCCGGCGGTGGCCCTGCGCCGCGGCCTTCTCGAAAAGCTCGACGGCTCGGGCCGGATTGACCGGGACGCCGGCGTCGCCGTTGATGAAGACGAGCGCCAGTCGATGCTGGCCTTCGGCCGAGCCCACGTCGGCGGCGCGCTGGATCAGCTTGAGACCTTCGCCTTTGGCGCCGCGGTCGAGCAGGACGGCGCCCAGCCAGGCATCTCCGTCGGCGCTCGGCGAGCCGAGGGAGCGCAGCGCCCGCTCGGCGGTGGCCGTATCGCCCTGGCGATAGGCGACGACGGCGGGACGCAGCGGGGCCGCGACGTCCGAGGCGTCAGGCGGCTGCTGGGCGTGCGCGACGGTGCTGGCGGCGATCAGGGCCGCGGCGAGCGCCGATCGCGCCACGGTCATTTCGTCTTGAACGTGTAGGCGAGAGCGGCCGCCTTGGCCTTCTCGGCTTCGGCGGCCGGCAGTTCGCGGGCCGCCTGCTCGAGCGCCAGGTTGGCGCTGGGGACATTCCAGCGGTCGGCGATCGCACACCACTTGTAGGCTTCGAAGAGGCTCTTCGGTACGCCCTTGCCTTCCGCGTAGGCGCCGGCCAGTGGCACCATCGCCGGCAGGTAGCCGCGCTCCGAGGCGTCGAGAAGGAGCGGCGTCGCCTTGTTGATGTCGAAGAGCTTCGACTCGGCATTGCCGTATACGTAGAGGCCGAGCAGGAACTGGGCGCGCGGGTCGCGTTCCTTGACCAGGAGCTGCAGCTCCTTTTCGGCCGTCACGGGATCGCCGGCCTGCAGGGCCTTGACCGCTTCCTCCATGCCCGCGGCGGCGGGTTGGGCGGCGAGCAACAGGGTGGCCACGGCGAGGGGCAGGGCGGCGCGGACGGAACGAACGAGATGCACGGAAGAAGCCTCCGGGAAGCACTGCCGGTATTGGCGGAACGGCGGACCGTCTAGCATGGAATTGAGGCCGAAACACGAACCCGGACGGCCTCGCGAACGACGGAGGAACTCATGCTCGAACAACTTGCGGGCCTCGTGAACGGCGACGCAGCCCTGGTGCGGCGCGGCCGGCATCTCAGCGGCGCTTTCCTGGTGGAGGCCCGTCCGCGGTCATGGCTGGTCCATGTGCTGCGGGGCCGGATCGAGAAGGTCGAGGAGGGGCCGTTCGTCATGCCGTCCTGGCGCTTCGCCCTGCGTGCCGACGAAGTGAGCTGGCGGCGATTCTGGCAGCCGCGGCCGGCGCCGGGTGACCATGACCTGCTCGCCCTGGTCCGCCGCGGGCTCCTGAAATTCGAAGGGGATCTCCAGCCGCTCATGGCAAACCTGCTTTACATCAAGGGTGTCCTCGAGGCGCCGCGTGCGCTGACCAGGCGGGAGGGAGCGGTATGATGCCCGCGGGACTCGAGCCGATCGTCGGCCGCTACCTGTCGCTCGATTTCGAAGGAAGGCGCTATCGCGTTTACTTCGAGGAAGCCGGCGAGGGGATCCCCTTGCTCTGCCTCCACACGGCCGGCGCCGACGGCCGCCAGTATCGCGGCGTGCTGAACGACGCCGAGGTCACCAGGCGCTTTCGCGTCATCGCCTTCGACATGCCCTGGCACGGCAAGTCGTCGCCGCCGGCGGGCTGGCACAACGAGGAATACCAGCTGACCTCGGCACAATACACCACCATGATCCTCGAGATCATGACGGCGCTCGAACTCGACCGCCCCATCGCGATCGGATGTTCGATCGGCGGCCGCATCGCGCTGCATCTGGCGCTCGAACATCCCGAACGCTTCCGCGCCATCATCGGCCTGCAGGCCGGCGCCCATGTCGATCCCTATTACGACCTGAATTTCCTGCACCGGCCCGACGTTCACGGCGGCGAAGTCGCCGCTGCCATCGTCTCCGGCCTGGTCGGGCCCGACGCGCCCGATGCCGAGCGCTGGGAAACGCTGTGGCACTACATGCAGGGCGGTCCGGGCGTCTTCAAGGGCGACCTCTATTTCTACAAGCTCGACGGCGACATCCGCGACCGCGTCGCTCAGATCGACACCCGCACATGTCCGCTGTTCCTGTTGTCGGGCGAATACGACTATTCCTGTACCCCGGAGGAAACGCTCGCCGTCGCCGGCAGCATTCCAGGCTGCGAGGTCACCATCATGAAGGGCCTCGGCCATTTCCCGATGAGCGAGAGCCCGGCGGAGTTCTTGCCGCATCTGCTGCCGGTGCTGGAGAAGATCGGAAGCCGCTGATCGTTCGGTTCAATTGCCAATTCCAACGCAACCCCTGCCAAGCGCGACAAGCCGGGCTTCAAACATCGGCACGTCACAAAACGGAGCGAAACATGATTATCGACCATTTGAAGCTGCTCAAGCTTGCGAACCGCATCGCCAATGTCGGCGGCAGTTCGCCCGCCGAGGCGTCCATCGTTGCCGAGCATCTGGTCGAGGCAAACCTGCGCGGCCACGATAGCCATGGTGTGGGCATGCTGGTCGCCTATGTGCGCGACCTCGACAATGGTACGCTGAAGGTCAACCAGGCGCCCGAGATCGTG
>NZ_JAUSBN010000069.1 GCF_030651995.1 Reyranella sp. | reverse complement strand
GCCCACCATCGCCGCCTGCAACGGCCCGGCGGTCGGCGTCGGCATCACCATGCAGCTCGCGATGGACATTCGCCTTGCCTCGGAAGCGGCACGCTACGGCTTCGTGTTCACCCGCCGCGCCATCGTCATGGAAGCCTGCTCGAGCTGGTTCCTGCCGCGCCTGGTCGGGCCGCAGCAGGCGCTGGAGTGGGTCATGACCGGGCGGGTTTTCGGCGCCGAGGAAGCGCTGGCTGGCCGCCTCGTGCGCTCGATCCACAAGCCCGATTCCCTGCTGCCGGCGGCCTATGCGCTGGCGCGCGAGATCGCCGACAACACCGCGCCGGTCTCGGTCGCGTTGAACCGCCAGATGATCTGGAAGATGCTGGGCGCCGACCATCCGATGGAAGCGCACAAGGTCGATTCCAAGGGCATCTACTCGCGCGGCAAGTCCGACGACGTGAAGGAGGGCGTGACCGCCTTCCTCGAAAAGCGCCCGGCCCGCTTCCCCATGAAGGTGAGCGACGGCATGCCGTCCTACTTCCCGTGGTGGCAGGAGCGTAAGTTCAACTAGCCGATCTTTCTCCGTGACCGGCGGCGGTTGCCGCGCTGCGCGCCTTGCGGCAATCTGCCGGAAAACAAGCCTGTCATGGAGGAAACGATGACCAAGCTGCAGATGCGGCGCCGGACCCTGCTGGCGGCCGCCCCGATCGTACTGGCGGCTCCGCATGTCGCGCGGGCGCAGGCCAAGCCCGAGAAGAGCAAGGTCATCCTGGCCGTCGGCGGCAAGTCGGCACTCTATTACCTTTCGCTGACCATCGCCGAGCGCAAGGGCTTCTTCAAGGAAGCCGGTATCGACGTCGAGATCAACGACTTCCAGGGCGGCGCCAAGTCGCTGCAGGCCCTGATGGGCGGCAGCGCCGACGTCGTCGCCGGCGCCTACGAGCACACGATCCGTATGCAGCAGCGCGGCCAGGATGTGACGGGCTTCGCGCTGATCGGCCGCGGCATGCAGATCTGCATCGCGTTGCGCAACGACGTGGCCGCCCGGGTGAAGGGGCCGTCAGACATCAAGGGCATGAAGTTCGGCGTCACGGCGCCAGGCTCCTCGACCCACATGCTGCTTAATTTCTGGGCGGCCAAGGGTGGCTTGAAGGCCAGCGACGTGGTGGCGATCGGTGTCGGTGCCGGCGCCTCGGTCATCGCTGCGGTAGAGAAGGGAGAGGTCGACGGCGTGTCCCAGACCGATCCCGCGCTCACCATCCTGACCAACAAGAACCTGGTGAAGGTCGTCGTCGACACGCGCACGACCAAGGGCAATCAGGAAGTGTTCGGCGGTGCCTTTCCGGCAGGCAGTCTCTATTCGCAATCCGACTTCATCAAGAAGAACCCCGGTACGACGCAGGCGCTGGCCACCGGCATCGTGCGCGCCAACCAGTGGCTGCAGAACGCTTCGCCGGCTGACGTCGCCAGTGCCGTGCCCGAGGGTTACCTGCTGGGCGACCGTGCCATCTACGAGAAGTCGTTCGCCGGCGTCCGCGAGACGATCTCGCCCGACGGGACCATGCCGGCTGGAGCGATGGAGAATTGTCTCAAGTTCCTGGCCGAGAGCGATCCAGCCATCAAGCCCGCGACGATTAAGCTCGCGGACACGTGGAACAACGAGTTCGCCCAGCGTGCCGCCAAGCGCAGCTGACCGGACGTGACGACAACGAAGGACGTGCCGGCACTGGCGCTGGCCGATATCACCTGTCGCTTCGCCGCCCGCGACGATGCGAGCAAAGCCTACACCGCTGTTGCGGACGCCACGCTGAATGTCGCGCGCGGTGAGTTCGTGTCGGTGGTCGGGCCGACCGGCTGCGGCAAGTCCACTCTGCTCAACGTGGCGGCGGGACTGCTGGAGCCGTCATCGGGCACCGTCGAAGTTTTCGGCGAGAGGTTGCTGGCAACGCAGGGCGTGAACCGGCGGGCGGGCTACATGTTCCAGGCCGATGCGTTGATGCCTTGGCGCACCGGCATCGACAATGTGATCGCAGGCCTCGAATTTCGCGGCGTCCCGCGCGCGGAAGCGGTCGGGCAGGGCGAGGCGTGGCTGCGCCGCGTCGGGCTGGCGGGGTTCGGGGACCGTTATCCGCACCAGATGTCCGGCGGCATGCGCAAGCGGCTTGCGCTCGCCCAGACGCTGATCCTCAGTCCCGACATCCTGCTGATGGACGAACCCTTCTCGGCGCTGGACGTGCAGACGCGCCAGCTCATGGAGAACGAGCTGCTGGCGCTGTGGGCCGAGGATCGCAAGTCGGTGCTGTTCATCACCCACGATCTCGAGGAGGCCATCGCGCTCTCCGATCGCGTGGTCGTACTCTCGGCCGGCCCGGCAACTCGGCCAATCGGCGACTTCAAGGTGGATCTGCCGCGCCCACGCGACGTGCAGGAGATCCGCATGACGCCCGCCTTCCTCGACCTGCATCGCGAGATCTGGGCCGCGATGAAGGAAGAGGTGCTGAAGGCCTACGAACAGCAGAAGGCGATCTGAGATGCGGCTCAGGATCCTGCAACTGCTTCTCCTCGGCCTGCTGATCGTGGCCTGGTACGTCATGACGGCGCCCGGGCTGATCCCGCCCTTCTATTTCGACAAGGCCAACCGCGCCGCCTTCTTCTTCGGCGAGCCGCAGAAGGTCTTTTGGGTGATCGTCGACTGGTTCGCGAGCGGCGAGATCTTCCCCCATCTCGGCATCACCCTGCTCGAGACGGCGCTGGGCTTCACGATCGGTGCGGCGGCGGGGCTGGGCATCGGCCTATGGCTGGCTTTGTCACCCACCGCCTCGGCGATCACGGATCCCTATATCAAGGGCTTCAATTCCATGCCGCGCGTCGTGCTGGCGCCCATCTTCGCGGTCTGGTTCGGCCTCGGGATCTGGTCGAAGGTGGCGCTGGGCGTGACGCTCGTCTTCTTCGTGGTGTTCTTCAACGTCTATCAGGGCGTGCGCGAGGTCAGCCCCAACCTGATTGCCAATGCCCGCATGCTGGGCGCTTCGCAACGCCAGCTCCTGCGCTCGATCTACCTGCCGAGCGCCATGAGTTGGGTGTTCGCCAGCCTGCACAACGCGGTGGGCCTGGCCTTCGTGGGCGCCGTGGTGGGCGAGTATCTCGGCTCCTCGATGGGTGTTGGCTATCTGATCCTCCAGGCTGAGGGCACGTTCGATATCAACACCGTGTTCGCCGGCATCCTGGTCCTCACGGCCTGCGCCCTCGTGCTCGACAGCCTGGTCGGCGTCGTCGAGCGCCGCCTGATGACCTGGCAGCCCAAGGCCGGGCAGACGGAAAAGGTCTAGCTACCTGCCGGTAAACCTCGCGGCCCGCTTCTCGAGATAGTGGGCCACGCCTTCCTTGAAGTCCGAGGTCTGGAACGACAGTTCCATCTCGTGATTTGCCTGGAGCGTGGCCTCGGCCAGCGTCTGGAACTGGGCCTCCCAGAGCTGGCGCTTCATCACCGCCACCGAGCGCGGCGAGACCGTGTTGGCCAAGAGGGTGGCATAGGCGCGAGCCTCGGCCAGCAGCTTGTCGTCGGGAATGACCCGGTTCACCAGGCCCAACGCCAGTGCCTCGGGCGCGCGGAACTTGCGGGCCGAGCAGAGAAGGTCGAGCGCGGTCGGCAGGCCGACCAGCCGCGGCAGCAGCCAACTGATCCCGTGCTCGGCGATCAGGCCGCGCTGGGCGAAGGCCGTGGTGAACACCGCCGATTCGCCCGCGAAGCGCAGGTCGGCATAGAGCGGGATCACCATGCCGAGGCCGGCGGCCGGGCCGTTGATCGCCGCGATGATGAACTTCGGGATCGCCGGGAAATAGGAGTAGTTCATCCTGAACTCGGGCAGCGTGCTGCCGCCGGGAAGCCCCTCCTGGGCCTTGGTCGACCTGTCGGCCGAGGCCCCCGAGCCGATCGCCTGGAGGCCCCCCATGTCGGCGCCGGCACAGAACCCACGACCCGCACCGGTCAGGATGATGGCCCGCACCTCAGGGTCGGCGCCAGCCGTGTGCATGGCGTCCTTGAGGTCGAAATGCATCTGCCGGGTCCAGGCATTGAGCCTCTCGGGACGATTCAGGGTGATCGTGCAGATGCGCTCCGCGACGTCGTAGAGGACGGTCTCGTACGCCATATGGGGGTCTCCTCCTGTGCATTCTTGAGAGTGGCATGATGGGCAAAAGGCCGCGACGATACAAACGCGGAGGATAGCTATCGAGCAGACACGCGTGCGTTTCTGGTCAATATTGCAGTTGAAGCGAAGTAAATGAAGCAGAGGCGGTAAATGGCAAAGCGAGAGTTCGCCCATCCCAGCGAGATGCAGAAGCACGTGGGGGAGGAAATCGGTGTGAGCGACTGGGTTGAGATCACGCAGGAGCGGATCAACCTCTTCGCCGATGCGACCGGCGACCATCAATGGATCCATGTCGACGTCGAGCGGGCGAAGAAGGACATGCCGGGCGGCAAGACCATCGCCCACGGGTTCCTGACCCTGTCGCTGATCCCGATGCTCAGCCAACAGATTTCGCACATCAACAACGTGCGCAACGGCATCAACTACGGTTGCAACAAGGTGCGCTTCACCAGCCCGGTTCCGGCCGGCTCGAAGGTGCGCGCGCGCGCCAAGCTGATCGCGGCCGATCCGATGGACAAGGGCGGCGTGCGCCTGACCAACCAGGTCACCATCGAGATCGAAGGCCAGGAGCGTCCGGCCTGCGTGGCCGAGACCATGTCCATCGTCTACGGCACCTGAGGGACCGCGTTTGCTGACACGCGAGGACCTGACGTCGGAACGGATCGACCAGATCGTCGCCGACGCCCGAGCCGCCGGCTACGACTTCTTCCTGTCGTCGCCGGAGCGCGAGGCCAGCCTTAACGAGGCGCTGCTCGACCGTCCGCCGGGCGAGGAGACCTGGGTTTTCGCCTACGGCTCGCTGATGTGGAATCCGGCCCTCGAATATGCCGAGGTCCAGCCCTGCAGCGTGGAAGGTTGGCGCCGCTCCTTCTGCTTCTGGACGCCGATGGGTCGGGGCACGCCGGAACTGCCGGGTCTGATGCTGGCGCTGGCCGACGGCGGACAGTGCGAAGGCATCGCCTATCGCCTGTCGCCCGAACTCGTGCGGCAGGAACTGGGCCTGCTGTGGAACCGCGAGATGCTGGCGGGCGTCTACAAGCCGCGCTGGGTGCCGACGAAGCTGCGGGATGGGCGCACTGTCAGCGCCGTGACCTTCGTCGTCGAGACCGGGCACTGCCAGTATTGCGGCGACCTGCCGATCGAGCGCGCCGCCTACCACATCGCCTTCGCCGAGGGCCGCCGCGGCGCGTGCCGCGAGTACCTGTTGAATACCGCGGAGCATGCGCGGTCGCTCGGCATCCACGATCCCTATCTCGAGGAGCTGGTGGCCCGTGTCGTCCGGCTGCGCGAGGGTCGGGCGCCCGACATCGCGTTGGCCTGACATCTGATCGTCGGAGGGGGCGACGCACTCGCCTCTCGGAAGCCGCCGAACCGTCGATGGTGCGGGGTCGCAGGGCCTGTGACATAGTTGCGGCGTGTCCGCTCTCGTAGCCCGCTGGCTCGCGCTGCCGCCGAATTTGCGCGGGATCCTCTGGGTCGCTTTGTCGGGCGTCCTGTTCGCCCTGCTCAACGTCTTCACGCTGATCCCGGCGCAGCATCTCAATCCCTACGTGATGGCCTTCCTGCGCTATTTCTTCGGCGCATTGTTCCTCGTGCCGATCGTGATGCGCCTTGGCCTCTACCGCTCGCTGCACACGAGGCGGCTGCCCCTGCACATCTCGCGCGGAGCCATCCATACCGCGGGCATGATGCTGTGGTTCGTGGCGCTGCCGCTCACCACCCTGGCCGAGATCACGGCGCTGGGGTTCACCGGGCCGATTTTCGTCACGATCGGCGCCGCGCTGTTCCTCGCCGAGAAGGTGCGGCTGCGGCGCTGGATGGCCGTCATCGTGGGCTTCATCGGCGCCATGATCATCATCCGGCCGGGCTTCGGCGACATCCATATCGGCGTCATCTGCATCCTGATCTCGACGCCGATCTTCTCGGCCTCGAACCTGATCTCCAAGGCGCTGGCCCGCACCGATTCGGCGACCACGATCGTGATCTGGCAGAACGTCGTGATCGTCGTCTGCGCCTTGCCGTTCGCGCTGTGGTTCTGGCAGACGCCGGAGTGGGGCGACATCGTCTGGTTCCTGCTGGCTGGACTGGCCGGCACGCTCGGCCATATCTGCCAGCAGCGCGGCTACCAGCTCGCCGACATCACGTTGCTGCAGCCGATCGGCTTCCTGTCGCTGATCTGGAACACGATGCTGGGCTATTTCCTGTTCTTCCAGAAGCCGGACGTCTGGACCTTCGTCGGCGCGGCGGTGATCTTCGCCAGCGCCCTGTACATCTCCCACCGCGAGGCGGTGCGGCGGGCGCAGATCAAGACGGCAACGGCGAAGGCCAATCCAGAGGCTTGATGGAGCATGACACAAAAAACCCGTCGTCCTGAGCGGAGCGCCATAGGCGCGTAGTCGAAGGACCTCTTTTCGCTTCAACGCACCGTGCGTCGGAAAAGAGGTCCTTCGACTGCGCCGCCCTTTGGGCGGCTTCGCTCAGGGCGACGGGAGTTATTGGAACAGGCGCTCAGCCGCCGGTCACGCTCATGTGCCGCGGCACCGCGGGGCCGCTGTGGCGGCGGTCGATGATGAAGTCGTGGCCCTTGGGCTTGCGCGCGATCGCCTCGGTGATGGCGCGGTCCAGGACCTCGTCGCTCTCCGACGCGCGCAGCGGCGCGCGCAGGTCGGCCGCATCTTCTTGGCCCAGGCACATATAGAGCGTGCCGGTGCAGGTGAGGCGCACGCGGTTGCAGCTTTCGCAGAAATTGTGGGTGAGGGGCGTGATGAAGCCCAGCCGCCCGCCGGTCTCCTCGACCCGGAAGTAACGCGCGGGGCCGCCGGTCCGGTAATCCGTCTCGGTGAGCGTGAAGTGCCGGGCAATCTCGGTGCGGGCCAGGGACAGCGGCAGATACTGGTCGAGCCGCGCCGCGTCGCCGATCTCGCCCATCGGCATGACCTCGATCAGCACGAGGTCCATGCCGCGGCCGTGGCTCCAGCGGATCATCTCCTCGAACTCGCCGTCGTTGACGCCGCGCAGCGCCACCGCGTTGATCTTGATCGCGAGCCCGGCGCGCTGGGCGGCATCGAGGCCGCGCATCACCTGGTCGAGATCGCCCCAGCGCGTGAGCTGGCGGAATTTGTCGCGATCGAGCGTGTCCATCGACACGTTCACCCGCCGCACGCCGATGTCGGCGAGTTCCTGGGCGTACCTGGCGAGCTGGCTGCCGTTGGTGGTGAGCGTGAGCTCCTCCAGGGCGCCGCTGTCGAGGTGCCTGCCGAGGCCGCGGAACAGCGACATCACGTTCTTGCGCACCAGCGGCTCGCCGCCGGTCAGGCGCAGCTTCTTGACGCCGCGGCGGACGAAGGCCGTGCACAGGCGCTCCAGCTCCTCGAGCGACAGAACCTCCGCCTTGGGCAGGAAGGTCATGTCCTCGGCCATGCAGTAGACGCAGCGGAAATCGCAGCGATCCGTCACGGAGACGCGGAGGTAGGAGATGTGGCGGCCGAACGGGTCGATCATGGCTCTTCGGTTACGATGACGCTGGGATAATGGGCATGCGACATACCCCCTGCAAGGGGCGATTCCGGCCCCGATATCGTCAGCAGCCGCAGGAGGTTTTCGACCGTGTCGGCCTCGGCGGCCGGCTTGTCGGTCCGGATGCGGCTGATGCGCGGGAAGCGCATGGCCACCCCGGATTTGTGGCGGGTCGAGCGGGCGATGCCATCGAAGGCGATCTCCAGGACCAGCTTCTGCTCGACCTCGCGGACCGGGCCGTAGCGGTTGGTCGTGTGGTCGCGCACCCATTTGTCGAGCCAGCGCAGCTCCTCGTCGGTGAAACCGAAATAGGCCTTCCCGACCGGCGCCAGCTCCCGTCCGCCCGCCGCCCCATCTCGCCAGCAGCCGAAGGTGAAGTCGGAGTAGAAGGAGCTGCGCTTGCCGTGGCCGCGCTGGGCATACATCAGCACGCAGTCTGCGAGCATCGGGTCGCGCTTCCACTTGAACCACGGACCCTTGGGCCGGCCGGACAGATAGGCGCTGTCGCCGCGCTTCAGCATCAGCCCCTCGATGCCGTCGGCCCGCATCTCCTCGCGCTTGGCCGCAAGCTCTACCCAGTCGGCGAAGGTCACCAGCGGCGAGAGATCGAAGCGCGGCCGCTCCTTCCGCGCGATCCAGGCTTCGAGGCGAACGCGGCGCTCGTCGAAGGGGAGGGCGCGCAGATCCACGCCTTCGAGCCACAACACGTCGTAGAGGCGGACATGCGCCGGATGCTCCTTCAGCATCTTCGGGGTCACCGTCTTGCGGTTCAGCCGCTGCTGCAGGTCGTTGAACGGCGCCACCGCCGTCTCGCGGCGCACCAGCAGCTCGCCGTCGAACACGCTCTCGAAGTCGATCGCCTCGATGATGTCGGGAAAGGCCCCGGACACGTCCTCGCCGGCGCGGCTGTAGAGGCGCTTCAGCCCGCCGGATGCGGCAACCTGCACGCGGATGCCGTCCCATTTCCACTCGGCACGGAAATGCGCGGGATCGAGCGCGTCGAGCTCGCTGCGGTCGATCGGATTGGCCAGCATCGCCGGCAGGAAGGCGGCACCGGCGTTGGACTGCGGTCGCGGCGCGCCCTGCAGCAGCCAGTCGAACAGCGGCCGATAGGGCACCTCCAGCCCGTGCCAGACCTCCTCGACGGCATCGACCGGCTGGCTGCCGATGTTGGCAACCGCCTGCTTGGCGAGGCGCGCCGAGACGCCGACCCGCAGCGCGCCCGTGAGAAGTTTCAGGAGGGCCCAGCGGCCGGTCGAATCGAGGGCATCCAGCCAGCGTTTCAGGATCGCCGGCGTCTGGGTGCGCGTGGCCCGCTGCAGCGTCTCGACGACCTCGCCGAGTGTCGGGGGTGGTCCGGCAGCGGGGTCGGTCTTCCAGATCAGCGCCAGAGTTTCGGCGAGATCGCCGACATAGTCGTAGGAGAGGGCGAACAGCTCCTCGCCGATCTTCTCCTGGCCGAAGCCGCGCAGCAGCGCCGGCTTGGCCGAGGGAAAGTCGAGCCCGCCGGTCAGTGCCGCCAGCGCCCAGCCGCGGTCGGGATCCGGTGTCTCGCGCAGGTAGGTCTCGATCAGCCGCAGCTTGGCGTTGCGGGCCGGCTGGAAGGAGAGGGAGTCGAGAAGGCGGGCGAAGGCCTGCACGTTCAGGACTCCTCGTCCTCGCGGCCGGCCAGGTGCAGCGCCTCGGCGTCGATGCCGAGCCCGCGCGCATAATGGACCAGCGCCTCCTCGCGGCCGTGCGTCACCCAGACCCTGGGCGCGCCCACATCCTTCAGGGTCTGCGTGAGTTCCGGCCAGTCAGCGTGATCGGAGATCACCAGCGGTAGCTCAGCCCCGCGTTGCCGCGCTCGCGCACGCACGTTCATCCAGCCGGAGCATACGGCGGCGATCGGATCGGCGAAGCGCCTCGACCAGCGGTCGGCGAGGGCCGAGGGCGGGCAGAGCACGATGGCGCCCTTGAAGGTCTCGAGAATCGCCTCGGAAACCGGTGCCACATCACCGAGATCGACGCCATGATCCTGGTAGAGCTTGCACAGGGATAGCAGGCCGCCATGCAGCCAGATGCGCTTGTCGTAGCCGGCCTCGCGCAGCAGGCGGATAACCCTCTGGCACTTGCCGAGCGCATAGACGCCCACCAGATGAGTGCGCTCGGGAAAGGTGGCGACGGAGCGCAGCAGCTTGCCGATCTCGCCGGCATCGGAGGGATGATGGAAGACCGGCAGCGCGAAGGTCGCCTCGGTGATGAACACGTCGCAGGGTACGGGCTCGAACGGCGGACAGGTCGGATCGGGCCGGCGCTTGTAGTCGCCCGATACGACGATGCGCTGGCCCCTGTATGCCAGCACGGCCTGCGCCGAGCCGAGAATATGACCGGCCGGCGCGAAGCCGACCTCGACCTCACCGATGCGCACGCTCTCGCCGTATTTCAGCGCCTGCTGCTCGGTGTCGGGCATGTCCTGGAACCGAGTGCGCATGATCGCCAGCGTCTCGGGCGTCGCCAGCGCCTTGCGATGGCCCGGCCGCGCATGGTCGCCATGCCCGTGCGTGATCACCGCGCGCGGCACGGCAAAGGCCGGATCGATGTAGAAATCGCCCGGTTCGCAATAGAGGCCGCGCGGCGTCGGATAGAGCCACGTACGGGGATTCAGGGTCTCGGTTGCCGTCGTGATTGCCATGGCTCCTGATGCATCCTACCCCACAGATATGGGGCTTCACGCGTGTTATGCATCGGGTGTTGGCGAGTTTGACAACACTCCTTGGTGTTGGCATTTTTGCCAACACAATGAACGCCACGCTGATCGTTCGCTCCAAGACGGTTACCGCTGAAGGAGACATTATCGAATTCGTTGTGCGGCGTGTTCCAGCCCCTGTGCCGCCAAGCCGGCATGATTTCAAGTATCGTGCGGCTTATGTCGTCGAAGGGAAACGGGTCGTCGGCTTCGACAACGAACGTGGCAAGGGAGACCATAAGCACGTCATGGGCCGCGAGACGGTTTACCGGTTCACGTCGGTCGAGCAGATGATCGAGGACTTCATCAGCGAGGTCGATGCCATTCGGAGGCAAAGATGACGAAGCGCACTTTAACCATCCGGCTAAAGCAAGATTGGAAATCCAGCCTGAGAGCCGCAGCCCGCAAGGCGACCAGCAGGAGTTACCAGGGCGAAGAACTCCATTTTGAGACCGCTGCTGTTTTCTTTTCAAAGCTCACTGAGCGGCGATGGGAGCTCATCGGTGCTTTGCAAGGAAAGGGCGCGATCTCGATTAGAGAGCTGGCACGCCAATCCAAGCGCGATGTTAAGCGTGTGCATGAGGATGTGGCTACTCTGGTCGAATTGGGCATATTCGAGCGAGAGGCCTCGGGCGTCTCCTGTCCGTTCGACCTGATTCACGTCGACTTTGAGATTGCCAGAGCTGCTTGAGGTTGGTTGCGGCACAGTTGCTTCCCGACTTGTTTAAGCGCTGGTTCGAAAGTCGCGGCTGGGCGCCGCGGCCGCATCAGCTCGCGCTGGTCGAGCTGGCGCGACAGGGCAAGAGCGCGCTGCTGATCGCGCCGACCGGCGGTGGCAAGACGCTGGCGGGCTTCCTGCCGTCACTGATCGAACTCACGGAGCGGCGGCAGGCTGGCCAAGACCTCGCCTACAAGAAGGGGCAGGGGGAGCTGCACACGCTCTACATCTCGCCCTTGAAGGCGCTCGCGACCGACATCCGCCGCAACCTCGAACAGCCGCTGGCCGAGATGCAGCTGCCGGTGCGCGCCGAGAGCCGGACCGGCGACACGCCCCAGAGCCGGCGTTTGCGCCAGCGCGAGCGGCCGCCCGACCTTCTTATGACGACGCCGGAGTCGCTGGCGCTGCTGCTCTCCTATCTCGATGCGGCGAAGTTCTTCGCCAGCCTCAAATGCGTGATCATCGACGAGCTGCACGCCTTCGCGACCAGCAAGCGCGGCCATCACCTGGCGCTCTGCCTGTCGCGGCTGGCCACGCTCGCCCCGCAGGCGCGGTTCGTCGGCCTGTCCGCCACCGTCGCGGATCCGCCGGCACTCGCGGAGTTCCTCAATCTGCGCGACCAGCCAGTCGAGATCGTGATGGGCGAGCCCGGCGCGCCGCCGGTCGTCTCGATCATCGATGCGCACGAGCGGCTGCCGTGGGGCGGCCACATGGGACGCCATGCGGTGCCCGAGATCTACAACATCATCCGGCAGCACAAGACGTCGATCATCTTCGTCAATACCCGGGCGCAGGCGGAGCTGGCCTTCGATGCGCTGTGGCGCATCAACGACGACAATCTGTCGATCGGCCTGCATCACGGGTCGCTGGCCGTCGAGCAGCGCCGCAAGGTCGAGGCGGCGATGGCGGCGGGCAAGCTGCGCGCGGTGGTCGCCACCTCGTCGCTCGATCTCGGCATCGACTGGGGCGACGTCGATCTCGTCATCCAGATGGGCGCGCCCAAGGGCGTCAGCCGCCTGATGCAGCGCATCGGTCGCGCCAACCACCGGCTCGACGAGCCCAGCCGCGCCATGATCGCGCCGGCCAATCGCTTCGAGGTGCTTGAATCCCTGGCGGCGCTGGAAGCCGTCGAGGCACGCGAACTCGACGGTGATCCGCCGCGACCGCCTTGTCTGGATGTGCTGGCCCAGCACATCGTGGGCTCCGCCTGTGCCCAGCCGATCGACCGCGAGGCCTTCTTCGCCGAGGTGCGCCGGGCGCAGCCCTATCGCGACCTGCCGCGCAAGGATTTCGACGACACGTTCGACTTCGTGGCGACCGGCGGTTATGCGCTGGCGGCCTACGATCGCTGGCACCGGCTGAAGCAGCTCCCGGATGGGCGCTGGATGCTGGCCTCGCCACTGGTGGCCAAGCAGTTCCGCATGAATGTCGGCACCATCGTCGAGCTGCCCCTGATGAAGGTGCGGCTGCGGCGCGGCGCGGTGCTGGGCGAGGTCGAGGAGGGCTTCGTGCAGGGGCTGGTGCCGGGCGACACGTTCGTGTTCGCCGGCCGCCTGCTGCGCTTCGAGGGCGTCAAGGAACTGGCGGCGATCTGTTCGCCGGCCTTCAGCGGCGATCCCAAGGTGCCGGCCTATGGCGGCGGCCGGCTGCCGCTCTCGACCTTCTTGGCCGACCGCGTGCGCGGCATCCTGCAGGACCCGCTGAAGCATCCCAAGCTGCCGGCCGAGGTGCAGGAGTGGCTGCGCATCCAGGTCTTCCGCTCGATGCTGCCGCCGGCCGACAAGCTGTTGGTCGAAGGCTTCCCGAGGGGCGGCAAGCAGTTCCTGGTCGCCTATTGCTTCGAGGGCCGCAACGCGCACCAGACTCTGGGCATGCTGCTGACGCGGCGCATGGAGCGCATGGGCCTGCGGCCGCTCGGCTTCGTCGCCACCGACTATGTGCTGGGCCTCTGGGGGTTGCGGTCGGCGTCGCCGAAGCAGCTCGATGAGCTGTTCGACGAGGACATGCTGGGCGATGATCTCGAGGCCTGGATGGACGAATCGAGCATGCTGCGGCGCTCCTTCCGCAACGTCGCGGTGATCGCCGGCCTGATCGAACGCCGCTTTCCCGGCGAGGAGAAATCGCGCCGCCAGGTCACGTTCAGCTCCGACCTGATCTACGACACGCTGCGCCAGCACGAGCCCAACCACATCCTGCTGCGCGCCACGCGCCAGGATGCGGCCTGGCAGCTCGCCGATCTCAAGCGGCTGGGCGACCTGCTGAAGCGCGCCAAGGGCCGCATCGTCTATCGCCGGCTCGACCGCATCTCGCCGCTGGCCGTGCCGGTCCTGCTCGAGATCGGCAAGGAACGCGTCCTCGACGGCACCGCCGAGGACGAGCTGCTGGACATCGCCGCCCAGGAGCTGATCGACGAGGCGACGCGGCTCTGAGCAGGCAGTCAGATACCCTGGAACGTCCAATCGATGGCGTCGACGATCCTGTCGCGAAATGCCCCGAGATTTGCCACTGAATGGCGTAGCCCCGTCACCGGCACATTGGTCATGGAGGGCATGAGTAGAACAAATTCCCGGTCGCCGATCTCGACAACGGGCATCAGCCGACCGCTGATCGGACCGATTTCGGCCCGTGGGGCCAGGAAGGCAATGATGCGTTCACGGCCAAGTGCTGCGATATCGGCTTGAAGGACCACCAAGTAGGGGTACGCCCGGCGGGCTCGCACGAGCGTGTTGGGAAAGACCTCAAGCTGCATCGTCACGATCGGCAAGATGTTCCCGCAACATCTCGGCCGGAGAGCCGTGCTTCTCGACGTAGGCGTTATAGGCGCCGAGATCCTGGCTGATCTCGGCTCTGACCTTCTCGGAGATGCGCACGGCCAGAGCCTCGGCCAATGCCGCTTCGGCCACCTGCGACGCATTGATGCCCTGAGCCTTGGCCTTGGCGTAGAGGTCGCCATTCAGAGTGAGGCTGACCGTGCGCTTTCGGGCCGCTGGATCGTAGTTGAGCTGCCTCATTGCTGTATTCCACTCGAAAACACATGTGTCTCCAACACGTGTAATTTGAGGTTGGTCGTCAAGAGTTGAGGGGCTCAATGGAAGTCCCGGCTCTGGATGCGGATTTTGGGCCGGTCGAGGACGACGAGGCTTCGGTCGTACTTCGGCTGGCCGGCCGGCTTTTCAGGGACATTCCGGCTCGAGCGATGGCGCGTGGCGTTGGCCTCTGCGACCTTCACCCGACGGTCGCCGGGATCGCTGCGGACCTCGTCGCCACGGCCGTTGGTCAGGTGGAACAAGTCGAGCTCGGAGATCGAGTCCAGTTCGGCCGAGAGGTCCCACAGCTCATCCGCGACCAGATGGATCACCTTGTAGTTATCCTCGCCCTGGCACTGGATGCGACCGCGCACGGCCATCATCCGGGCCCCCATGACGATGCGGCGATGGGCGTCGAACACCTTGGGCCAGACCACGAGGTTGGCGATGCCGAACTCATCTTCAAGCGTGACGAACACCACGCCCGAAGCGGTGCCCGGTCGCTGGCGCACCAGGACGAGACCCGCCAAGGTCAGGAGCTGGCCATTCATCGACGCCTTCAGCGCCTCGGTGCTGGACATGCCGCGCTGCGCGAGAGTGGCCCGCAGCAGCTCCATCGGGTGCGATCGCAGCGACATCGAGAAGCTGCTGTAATCGTCGACCACCTGTTCGCCGAGCGTCAGTGCCGGAAGGACGACGGCGGGCTCGACGTCGCAGGCTCCCGACTCCGTATCGAGCAACGGCAGTTGCCCATCGGAGAAGCCGCGCACCGCCCACAATACGTCGCGGCGCGTGAGGCCGAGGGACGCGAAGGCATCGGCACGGGCCAGCGCCACGATCTGCTTCTTGCTGAGGCCACTGCGCCGCCACAGGTCGGAGGGATCGCGATAGGGCCTGCCGCCCCGGTTCGCGACCATCTGCCTGGCCGCGTCCTCGGAAAGCCCCGTGACCTGACGCAGGCCAAGACGCAGCGCGCAGCGGTTGTTCCGTCCCGGCTCCAGGGTGCAATCCCAGTCGCTGTCGTTGATGTCGGGCGGCCGTATGTTGACGCCATGCTCCTTTGCGTCACGCACGAGCTGGGCCGGCGCGTAAAATCCCATCGGCTGGGCGTTGAGCAGGGCCGCGGCAAAGACTTCAGGATAGTAGTGCTTCACGTAGGACGAGGCGTAGACCAGGATCGCGAAGCTCGCGGCATGGCTCTCGGGGAAGCCATACTCGCCGAAGCCTTCGATCTGCCTGAAGCAGCGCTCGGCGAAGTCGCGATCGTATTTCTTCCCCACCATGCCTTCGATGAAGGGAGTCTTGAACTTGTGGATGGTGCCGTTGTGGCGGAACGTCGCCATGGCGCGGCGCAGTTCGTCGGCCTTCTCCGGCGAGAATCCCGCACCGACGATGGCGATCTGCATCGCCTGTTCTTGGAACAGGGGAACACCCAGCGTTCTCTCGAGGACCGCCTTGAGTTCGTCCCTCGGATAGACGACGGCGCGGGGATTGGCGCGGTTCTTCAGGTAGGGATGCACCATGCCGCCCTGGATGGGTCCCGGCCGCACGATCGCCACCTGGACGACGAGATCGTAATACTCCCTGGGCTGTAGCCGCGGCAGCATCGACATCTGCGCCCGGCTCTCGACCTGGAAGACGCCGACCGAGTCGGCGCGACACAGCATCTCGTAGACGTTCTCGTCGGTCGGCCGCATGGCGAGCGACAGCTTCTCTCCGAAATGCTTCTCGATCAGGGCAAAGCTCTTGCGCAGCGCCGTCAGCATGCCGAGCGCCAGCACGTCGACCTTGTAGATCTCCAGTACGTCGAGGTCGTCCTTGTCCCACTCGACGACGGTGCGCTTCTCCATCGCCGCGTTCTGGATGGGCATCAGCTCGTCGAGGCGGCCCTCGGTCAGCACGAAGCCGCCGACATGCTGGGAGAGGTGACGCGGGAAGCCGCACAGCGCCGACGAAAGTTCGAGCGCCAGCATGATGCGCGGGTCCATCGGGTCGAGACCCGCTTCCCGCACATGGTCGACCTTCACGCCGCTCGACCCCATGCCCCACACCGTGTCGGCCATCACGCCCACCATGTCGGGCGACAGGCCCAGAACCTTGCCGACCTCGCGGATGGCGCTGCGGCTCCTGAAGGAGATCACCGTGGCCGCCAGGGCGGCGCGGTTGCGGCCCTTCGTTTCGTAGATCCACTGAATGATCTCTTCGCGCCTCTCATGCTCGAAGTCGACGTCGATGTCGGGCGGCTCGTTGCGCGAGTTGGACAGAAAGCGCTCGAACAGCACTTCCGTCTCGTTGGGATTCACCGAGGTGACACCCAGGCAGTAGCAGACGGCGGAGTTGGCGGCAGAACCGCGGCCCTGGCATAGGATGCCGCGATCACGCGCCTCCCTGACGATCTCTTGCACCGTCAGGAAGTAAGGCGCGATTTGCTTGTGACCGATGAGTGCGAACTCGCGTCGGATCGTGCTGGCCACCTTGTCCGGGACGCCTTCCGGATATCGCCATTTCGCACCCTCCCAGGTCAGGCGGACGAGCTTGTCCATGGGGGTCTCGCCGCCCTCGTAGACGACCGGATACTGGTAGGTGAGTTGTCGAAGCGAGAAGCCGCAGCGCTTCACGATCTCCTGGGTATGCGCGATGGCATGGGGATGGCGGCGAAACAGGCGCGCCATCTCTGCGGGGTCCTTGAGATGGCGTTCTGCGCTGACGAAGCGCCGGAAGCCAAGCTCCTCGACGGTGCAGCCCAGGCGGATCGCCGTCACGACATCCTGCAGCGCCCGCCGCTCGGGGACATGATAGTGGACGTCGTTGGTGGCGACGAACTTCATCCCCATCTCGGTGACGAGATCGTCGAGCCGGGCCAGCCGCCGCGCATCGTCGCCCCGGAACAGCATCGTGCCCGCGAGGTAGCAGCGGTCGCCGAACAGTCCGGCCAGGGCCCGCAGCCTGTCGCGGAAGGCCGGGTCTCCGGGATCGCGAGGCGGCAGCACGATGGCCAGCAGGCCCTCTGCATGCCCGGCCAGATCGTCGAAGCTGATGTCGCACTGGCCCTTCTCGGTGCGACGGTTGCCCAGGGTCAGCAGGCGGGACAGGCGCTTGTAGGCGTCGAGGTCGGTCGGATAGGCGAGCAGCGAAAAGCCGTCGCGCGTTTCGAGGCGGCTGCCGGCCAGCAGCTTTATTCTGTCGCACGTGGGATCCTTTGGCTTCTTCTCGTCGCGCGAAGCTGCGAAGGCACGCACGACGCCGGCCAGCGTGTTGCGGTCGGTGATGCCGATGGCGGTATGGCCGAGCTCGATCGCCCGTTCGACCAGTTCCTGCGGGTGCGAGCCACTGCGCAGGAAGCTGTAGTTGGTGGTGACCTGGAGCTCGGCGTAGTCCATGGCATCAGCGATCGACGAGTTCGTCCGCCTGGGTGAGCGGGACACCCCGCACCGCAATGCCTTCGCTCTTCAGCGCCAGCAGGAACGCCTCGTCCGCGCTGACCAGCGGCGCCTGGGCGGACTCGGCACAGGCGGCATAGAAGCATTCGTGCACCGGCCGGCCGCATTGCAGGGCGATGGCCAGCGCGCGGTTGCGCAGTTGAGACGATTCGACGAAGGCCGAGATGAACGACGGCAGCGCGATGTTGCGCACGATGGGCTCGGCCTGTTCGGCCGTGATTTCACCGCGTGTCGTCTTCTGCCAGGCCAGCTCGGCGACGCCCGCGATCAGGATGTCGGGCGCGATCACCTCGTGACGGTTGGCCAACAGGGAGCGTGCCTGTGGCCGCAAGGGCTCCTCGACGAACCATTTGATGGCGACGCCGGGATCGACGACGACGATCACGTGCCGCCTCCCATCTGGGCGACGGATCGCGGTGTCATGGCGGCGATGCGGTCGGCCTCTTCCAGCGGATCGAGCACCAGCGGCTGGCCCGACGCGTAGGTCAGCAGGTCACGCAGGTCGGCCTCCAGCGAGCGGCCCCTGGCACGCGCATGGATCTTCAGGCGTTCGATGATCGCGACATCGAGGCCGCGGATGGTGAGCGTGGTGCCCCGTCTGGCCGTTGCTGTTGCCGTCTCCATTTCCCTCTCCCCTTCAGGCGCAGAAACCGTGGAGGAACCAGCGGGCGGTCGGATGACCGTTGGCGGCGAGCTGGTAAGGCCCGTCGCGGAACAGCCAGAAGCGGCCGCCGTCATCGTCCTCGACGCGGTAGTAATCGCGCACCGGCGGCAGGGTGCCGGCCGGCGGATGAGTGCCGTCGGACCGCGGTCGCCACCATTCATTGGCGATCCGTTCCGGGCCGTCGGCGCGCACGATGCGGTGGGCATGCCGCCGCCAGTGGAAGACCGAGGGCGGATCGTCGGGCACGAAGGCGGTGACCTCGACGGGCTCGGGTCGCTGCAGCAGGCGCGTTGGCCGTGCGCCCTTGAGGCTCGCGACGCGGCGCCAGGCGCCCGCCGCTGCGGGCTTCGATGAAACAGCCGCAGCGACCTGTACGCGTTCGGGCAGATGGCTGTCGCGCGACAGCAGCCGCACGACATTTTCCGATCCCAGCCGCAGCGCCAGACGGTCGGCGAGATCGATCATGCCGTCGACGCCCGAGGCGATGCCGGGCGCGTTCTGGTCGGGCAGCGCATCTTGCGTGCCGCTCCAGGCTTCGACCTCGGGGGCGGCCAGGATCATCAGCTCGACGCCGAAGCCGGGATCGAGCTCGCCCAGCCTCTCCTCGAACAGCTTCATCAGCTTCGGGTTGTCGCGGTTGGGCCGGCTGGTGCCGATCGAGGTGCGGTCGACCGATCCGTCGACACGATAGAGCGCGATCTCGAGCTGGCGCGCGCCGACACCGGCCTGTTCGAACTGTCGGCAAAGTGCTGCCAGCAGCCGGCTGGTCGCGGCGGCGATGTCCTCGGCCCGGCCGATCGGCTCGGCAAAGGCGAGGCGCGTGCGGAAGGCGGGCGGCAGGCGGCGCGGCTCGATCGGCTCGGCGAGCGTACCCAGCGCCTGGTCGAGGCGATTGAGCGGCTGGTTGCCGAAGCGGCGGGCGAGCGGCGCACGCGGCATGGGATAGAGATCGCCGATGCGGCGCAGGCCGAGCTTCAGGAAGGCCTCGAGGATCGGCGGGTCGAGCCGCAGGCCTTCGACCGGCAACGAGCCGAGCGCATCGCGCTGGCCGCGCGACGGGCAGAAGAGATCGGCCTGGCGCTCGGCGAAGCGCGCCAGTGCCCAGGCGGCGCCCGCCGTGTCGGCCATCGCGGCGCGACAGGAAAGGTCGCGGCGGGCCAGCCGCGTGACCAGGTCGGCCAGCAGCGCCCGTTCGCCGGCCTCGCCCTCGCCGAAGAGATGCGTGCAGCCCGTTACGTCGAGCAGCAGGCCGGCATCACCGCCGAAGCCGCCGGCGCTGCAGGTCTTTTCGATGTCATCGGCAAGGGCCCCGCCCATCGGATCGATCGCCACCCACGGCGTGTAGCGATCGCACCAGCCCGCGATCGCCTCGATCAGGCGAAGGTCGGCCTGTGGTTCGCCCGCGACCGTGACGAGGTCAGGGAGCAGGGCGCGCGCATCGGCCAGCCGCATGCGTGGACGCAGGCCGGCGGCCCGGGCGTGCGGATTGACGGCGGCGAGGCGCGGGCAGCCGTCGTGCCAGACGACGGTGGCGGTGGCCCTATCCGACCAGTCTTTCTTCGAAGCGCGCGCCAGACGATCCGTGGAGAGCTTGGGGAACCACAGCGAGACAATGCGTTTCATCGTTCCACTCCAGGAGCCAGGACGGTGTTTCGGCGGCGGACGGCGTGCCGAAGCGGTTGCGCCGAAGTTCGAGGCGCCAGCGCGCGGCGCCGACATCCTTGAGACCCGGCGTCGAGCAGGAGGGCGCGGAGGCGATCCGCCACCGGGTCGCGCATACGCTTTGCGGCGGCGCCGGCTGGGCGCGCAGCAGCAGGGCGGGCACGCCGTTCTTCTCGGCGGCCAGCGACAGGCGGCGGCCGGCCGTGGGATCGGCCGCCCGCGTCTCGCCCAGCACGGCGGCGATGCCGGGGCAGCGCAGCCCTTCCTCCATCGCCCAGAAGAGATCCTCGTCGCGATGGGCCGTGACCATCAGCAGGCGCGCCGGATCGAACCAGGGGGAGAGCGCGGACGCATAGGGCGGCGCGTCGAAGCGGCCGGTCGGGCGGCGGCACCACAGGATCGTGCCCGGCCCGAAGCGACCGAGCAGATGGGCGGCGAAGCCCAGCGCGGCCCCGTCATGGGGCGCCACGCGGCCGGAGGGGCAGGGCCCGGCCTCGATCTCGTGCAGGGCGCCCGTCAGCAACCCGCCCTCGGGCAGCAGGGCGTCGATGGCCGCAATCCCAAGGGGAACCGCGGCCGCTTTGCCGCTTCTCTGGACACTGTTTGCCCTCTCCAGACGCCTTACTTTTTCCCGCAGGGCCGCAGGGACCAGAGTCGCCAGATCGTTGGCGGCCTTGGAAGCAGGGGAAGCAAAGGCACTCGGGGAAATGACCGGCATCGCCCCCTCGTCGGTCTGGTGGACGGGCTGTGGGTTAAATGTTCTTGTTTTGTTCTAGTTCCTTCACAATCGCGAGTCAACGGCACTCAGGGCTGGCATATCGAGTGCATCCGGGGAGAAGCTGCCATCCTGTCCCGGAGGCTCCATGACTCTTCGTCTGTCGCTCTTCGCCTTGTGCGCCACCGCCTTGGCCCTGCTGGCCGGCCCGGCGCTGGCGCGCTGTTCCAAGAACCTGGTCGAGCTCGGTCCCACCCTGCAGGGCCGCGGTGTGCAGATGGCCTCGCTCGACGGGGCGCAGATGGCGGCGGACACGGCGAGCCGCGCCATCATCACCTTCCTCGGCCATGCCAGCTTCGAGATCGACACGCCCCAGGGCGTGCGCGCCATCACCGACTACAACGGGCTGAACGGCTTCGGCCGCAAGCCCGACATCGTGACGATGAACAACGCGCACTCCACGCACTACACCGACACGCCCGAGGAGGGGATCACCTACGTGCTGCGCGGCTGGCCGAGCGAAGCCGGCCAGACCGAGGCGCGCCACGACGTCTCGCTCAAGGACCTCAAGGTGACGAACCTGCCGACCAATGCGCGCGACTGGGGCGGCGGCTCGGCGCGCATCAACGGCAACTCGATCTTCACCTTCACCATCGGCGATCTCTGCATCGCCCATCTCGGTCACCTGCATCACCGGCTGACCCGGGACCATCTCGACGAGCTCGGCCGCATCGACGTGCTGATGGTGCCGATCGACGGCGCCTACACCGTGGGCCTGCCGGTGATGGTCGAGGTCATCCGTCAGATCCAGCCACGGATCGTGCTGCCGATGCACTATTGGGGACGCGGCCAGGTCGCGCGCTTCGAGGAACTGATGGCGGACCAGGACGCCGTCTTCATCTGGCCCGACCGCCGCACCATCGAGGTCGCGCACGACAAGCTGCCCGAGAAGCTCACCGTCTATGTCGTCGGCGGCAATGGCGGCGACTGATCCTGTTGATACCGCGAGCTGGCTGGAACACTGGACTCTCGACGCCGATGGCGAACCGCTGAGGACCCACACAGCCTGCTGTTACCGGTGCGGCGCAACGGTGAGCCGGCCATGCTCAAGATCGCGCATGAAACCGGAGGAGCGCCGCGGCAGCCAGCTCGCGTCGGCTGCGCTCGGATGCTGATCCGTCAGCCCTGCTTGGCCATCCCGTCGGCGAGCATGCTCAACGCCGTGTCGCGAGTGTCAAAGACGAGTTGGCGGGCGAAGCCCTCGGCGGCCTTGGCGTCGCCCGCGAGGATCGACCGGACCAGACCGTGCCAGTTGGCGATCGATTGCCGACGTCGGTCGGACGTCGACAGGCTGAGCTTCGTATAGC
Organism: Reyranella sp.; assembly: GCF_030651995.1. Taxonomy (GTDB): domain Bacteria; phylum Pseudomonadota; class Alphaproteobacteria; order Reyranellales; family Reyranellaceae; genus Reyranella. The sequence continues at coordinate 27,303 of NZ_JAUSBN010000069.1, read as the reverse complement.
GGGCGGTCTGGCGGCCGAAAGACAGGATCAGGTCGGCCAGCCGCCGACTGCCGGCATTGCGCACGCAGAACTCGCTGATCGCCAGACTCGCGCGGGCATAGGCCTCGGCATCGTCGAGCGATCTTTCCAGTTCGGCACAGAGGCGTTCCAATTCGGGCCTGCCGGCCGGGGGGAGGGCGGCCACGAGACGCTCGCAGGCCAGGCCCATCAACTGGGCGCGAATATCGAAGATGTCCTCGACCTCGGCGGCGCTCAGCGCCGTCACCTGCGCGCCGCGCTGCGGCAGGATCGTCACCAGCCCTTCGCTTTCGAGGATGCGCAGGGCCTCGCGAACCGACGCCCGGCTGACCCCAAAGGCGCCCGCGAGATCGACCTCGCGCAACTTCTGGCCCGGCTTGAATTCGTTCTCGACGATGGCCTGCCCGATCCGCACCGCGATCTGCGCGGGTAGGGTGGCGTAGATGTCGTAGGTCTTTTGGACGGGTGCGGCCATGGGTTGGAACCCTCTAGCGGCATTTCGCTCTTGCTTCCAGCAAGTAGGTGCCCGAATGTCTGTAATTAATAATGTCGACATTCAGACGGAGGAAGAATCTCATGAAGGAGTTCGAACTGGAGGAAGTCCTCGGCCGCTCGGCATGGCTCGGTCAGGACCTGCAGAAAAGCGACGAATGGCTCTACCGGCTGAGCCCTGACGAAATCGCCGAGATCGACGCCGCTTTGCGCCATCTCCAGTCCACCGGCCACCAGATCCCGGAGATCGGCAAGGAACATTTCCCGTTGCCGCGTTTCGCGCGGACTTTGCGGCTGATCCAGACGGAGATCGAGAACGGCCTCGGGATCCTGCTGATTCGTGGCCTGCCGCGCGACCGATACAGTGCCGAAGAAATGGGTCTGATCTATTGGGGCATCGGAGCACATTTCGGGCGCGCCGTGGCGCAGAACGCACAAGGCGACGTGCTCGGCCACGTCCGCGATCTCGGCCGCGACCAGTACAAGGACATGCATGCACGCGGCTATCAGACCGCCAACCTCCTGCCGTTCCACAACGACTCCTGCGACATCGTCGGCCTGTGCTGCCTCGAGACGGCGCAGAGTGGCGGCCTTTCCGCCGTTGCCAGCTCGGTTGCGGTCTACAACGCGATGCTGCGCTCGCGCCCCGACCTCGTGAAGGTCCTGGCCCAGCCGTTCTATGCCGACCGGCGCGGCGAAGAGTCGGAAGGGCAGAAGCCCTACTACATCACGCCCATCTTCATCTGGCACAAGGGCCGGATGTTCAACCGCTTCAATCGCACTTTCATCGACTCCGCGCAGCGCTTCAACGAGGTGCCGCGACTGACGAAGCTGCAGATCGAGGCGCTCGATACCGTGGCGGCCTACTGCAAGGATCCCGTGTTCCGTCTCGATATGAAGCTGGAGCGTGGCGACATGCAGTTCGTGAACAATTACTGCGTGCTGCACTCGCGCACGGCCTTTGTCGATCACAGCGAACAGGATCGCAAGCGCCACCTGCTGCGTCTGTGGCTTCGGACGGCGGCCTTCACTGACTACCCCGCCGCTTTGCGCGACCGCTACGAGGACATGGACAAGTGGCGCAGCAGCCCGCGTCCGCCGTCTTACAGCTTCGTCACCATGAAGGAGGTGACGACCCACTGACGCTGCCTCGTCTCGGCCGAATTAACCAAGAAAAACTGGAGGAAACATGACGATGACGAGGCGTGCGCTGGCCACGGTGCTGGCGCTGATGCTGTCGTGTGTGCCCGCAATGGCGCAATATCCGGACAAACCGGTCAAGCTGGTGGTGCCGTTCCCGCCGGGCGGTCCGACGGACGTCTTTGCGCGCGTCCTGTCGGCGGCGCTGGCGGAGCAGCTTGGTCAGCAGGTCGTGATCGAGAACAAGGGCGGCGCCGGCGGTACGGTCGGCACCGACCTGGTCGCGAAGGCCAAACCCGACGGTTACACGCTTCTGTTCGGCACGGCTGCCACGCATGGCATCAACGTATCGCTCTACCAGCAGCTTCCGTACGATCCGCTGAAGGATTTTGAACTCGTGGCGCTGGCCGGCCTCGTGCCGATGGTGCTGCTGGTCTCGCCCGAGCAGCAGCGCACGCTCCCCGAGCTGATCGCCAAGCTGAAGGCCGACAAGGGCAAGTCGAGCTACGCCTCGTCGGGCAACGGCACGACCAATCACCTTGCCGGCGAGCTGTTCAAGACGCGCGCCGGCGTCGAGGCCGTGCACGTGCCCTATCGCGGCTCCGGGCCGGCGCTGCAGGACCTGATGGGCGGCCGCGTGACCTTCATGTTCGATTCGTTCGGCACGTCGCTCGAACAGATCAAGGCCGGCAAGCTCTATGCCGTCATCATCATGGCCGACAAAAGGAGCACTGCACGCCCCGACGTGCCGACCGCAGCAGAGGCAGGCCTCGCAGACTTCGTGGGTGGTACCTGGAACATCGTGGCGGTGCCGGCCGGCACGCCCAAGCCAATCGTGGACCGGCTGAACGCCGCCATCAACAAGGCGCTGGTCAGTCCGGCCGTGGCGGAACGACTGCAGCAGCTCGGAATCGAAGCGGTCACGGATTCGACGCCGGCCAGCACGCGCGCCTTTGTGACGGCCGAAATCGCCAAGTGGCGTGACGTCATCCGTGCCGCCGGCGCGAAGGTGGACTGACCATGCGGCTTATCCTCGCTTCGCTCTTCGCCTGTGTCGTCGGGCTGCTTTCGGCCGGGCAAGCTGCTGCACAATATCCCGACAAGCCGCTGCGCATGGTTGTGCCGTTCCCGCCGGGCGGCCCGACCGACCTGATCGCGCGCGTTGTCGCCGTCGGCATGGCGGCCGATCTCGGCCAGCAGGTCATCATCGACAACAAGGGCGGCGCCGGCGGCAACGTCGGGACCGAGATGGTCGCCAAGTCGAAGCCCGACGGCTACACGCTGCTGTTCGGCACGGCTGCGACGCACGGCATCAACATCTCGCTCTACAAGAACCTGCCCTATCACCCGGTGAAGGACTTCGAGCTGGTCGCGCTGGTCGGCCTCGCGCCGATGGCGTTGCTGGTACCGCCGGGACAGCCCACGAAGCTGCCCGACCTCATTGCCAAGCTGAAGGCCGAGCCCGGCAAGGCGAGCTATCCGTCCTCCGGTAACGGCACGACCAACCATCTGGCCGGCGAACTGTTCAAGACACGCACCGGAGTCGACATCTTGCACGTGCCCTATCGCGGAACGGGACCGGCGCTGCAGGACCTGCTCGCAGGACGGCATACGCTGATGTTCGCCACGCTGGGACCGGTGATGGAGAATGTTCGGGCGGGGCAGCTGATCCCGATCGGGTTGATGGCCGACAAGCGCAGCACGGTGATGCCCGACATCCCGACGATGAAGGAAGCCGGCCTGCCCGATTTCGTGGGCGGCACTTGGAACATAATCGCCGTACCGGCGGGCACGCCGGCGGACATCGTCCGCCGCCTCAACGCTTCCATCTACAAGGCGCTGGCCGATCCGACACTGGGTGAGCGACTCAAGTCCCTGAACGTCGAGGCGAGTGAAGCACTGACGCCCGCGGAAACGAAGGCGTTTGTCGAAGCCGAGATCGAGAAGTGGCGCAAGATTGTGAAGGCTGCCGGCGCGCAGGTCGACTAGGTGGTGTGGACTCTTGGGGGATTCCGTTCGCTGATGGATTGTGATTCGAAGCTGTCTTTTGGAGGCAGCGTTGAGTGCTTTGGACCGTCTGATCCTGCGAGACGATCAATGGGCCAGGATATCGCCGCACAGCATCGGCGATGAGCGCACGCGCGGCTCCTCGGGCCGCGACAACCATCTGTTCGTGGAGGCAGTGCTGTGGATCGTGCGCACCGGCTCGCCGTGGCGCGATCTGCCCGAGGTGTTCGGCGAATGGAACAGTGTCTTTCGCCGCTTCAGCCGCTGGAGCCGCAAGGGTGTCTGGCTGCGAATGTTCCAAGCCATGTCGGACGATCGGGACTTCGAGTACCTGATCGTCGACTCGACGATCATTCGCGCGCATCAGCACGCTTCAGGCGCCAAAAAGGGGGGGGTCTGAAGATCAGGCCCCCTCGGCCGATCCCGCGGCGGCCTGAGTACCAAGATCCATATGGCGGTGCGCGGGCTTGGCTGCCCCGTCCGCTTCCTCCGCACGGCCGGCCAGAAAGGCGACGCACCTCAAGCCGACGCTTTGATCGAAGGCCTGCCTGCCGACTTCGTGATGGGCGATGCAGCCTATGACAGCGACAGACTACGGCAGGGTATCGCAGCAAAAGGTGCCGAGGCGGTCATTCCCAACAACCCGTCGCGAGCCCAGAAACACCCGATCGACAAGCACCTCTATGCTCAGCGTCACCTGATCGAGTGCTGCTTCTCAAAGCTCAAGCAGTTCCGACGGGTCGCCACACGCTTCGAGAAAACCGCGCGCAACTACTTCGCCGTCGTCACCCTCGCCGCTATCGTCCTATGGATCAGATAACTGTCCACGCTGCCTAGAGGCTGAGGTTGGTGCGCGCCAGGTCGATGAGTTCTTTCGCGCGGCCGTCCATCACCGCTCGTGTCAGGTACATGCTGAACCCATAGGCCTGCTCGAGTGTTGTCTCGGGAGGCATGACGAGTTCCTGACGGGCGCTCACCACGTCGACCAGTACAGGACCCTTGTGGGCCAGCGCCTCGCGCATGACGCCCTCGAGTTTGGCTGGATCCTCAACCCGGAAACCCTTGACGCCCATAGCCTCGGCCATGGCTGCGAAGTTAGGGTTCCTGAGCTCGACCGCGGTGTCGACGAAGCCAGCCGCCTTCATTTCCAGTTCGACGAAGCCCAGCGTGCCGTTGTTCAGCACTACGACTTTCACCGGCAGGCCGAGCTGCGACAGGCTGATGAAGTCGCCCATCAGCATTGCAAAGCCGCCGTCGCCGGACATCGAGATGACCTGACGTCCCTTGTGGGAGGCCTGTGCGCCGATCGCTTGAGGCATCGCATTGGCCATGGAAGCGTGGTTGAACGAGCCGATCAGGCGCCGTTTGCCGTTCATCTTGAGGTAGCGCGCTGCCCAGACCGACTGGGTACCGACATCGCAGGTGAAGATTGCATCCTCATCGGCCAAGTCGCTGATCAAGCGGGCGACACATTGCGGGTGGATCTGCTTGCCGTCGGTGCGGCCTTCGGCAAGGTCGTCGAGATCGGCGCGCGCTTTGCGGTAGTGGGCGAGGGCAGCATCGAGGAAGCTGCGGTCCGTCCGGGCCTTCAGGCGCGGCAGCAGCGCCGCGATCGTGTCCCCGACATCTCCGACCACGCCGATGTCTAGGCGGCAGCGGTTACCCAGGCTTTCGGGCCGGATGTCGACCTGCGCGACACGGGCCTTCTCGGGATAGAACTGGCGATAGGGGAAGTCGGTGCCCAGCAGGAGGAGCGTGTCGCATTCCTTCATCGCGGCATAGCCCGAGGAGAAGCCGATCAGGCCCGTCATGCCGACATCGAACGGATTGTCGTACTCGACATGCTCCTTGCCACGCAGAGAGTGCACGATCGGCGCGTTCAGCCTGCGCGCGAGTTCGACGACGGCGTCGTGCGCGCCAGCGCAGCCCGCGCCGCACATCATCGTGACCTTGCTGCCGCCGTTGAGCAGATCGGCCAGCGCGTCGAGATCGTGGTCGGATGGTCGGACAATCGGCGGGCTGGGTGCGAACCATTTCCCGGCCTCGACTTCGGTTTTCATCAGGGCGACGTCACCCGGAATGACGATGACCGCCACGCCCTTTTCGGCGATGGCGATGCGGATCGCCTTTTCCAGTACGCGGGGCATCTGCTCCGGATTGCTGACTGTTTCGACGTAGTGTGCGCACTCGGCGAAGAGCTGCTCCGGATGCGTCTCTTGAAAATAGTGACCGCCGATCTCGGCACTCGGGATGTGTGCGGCGATGGCCAGCACGGGCACACGGCTGCGGTAGCAGTCGAACAGGCCGTTGACGAGATGCATGTTACCGGGCCCGCAGCTTCCCGCACAGACCGCCAGCTTGCCGGTCAGATGAGCCTCGGCGCCGGCAGCGAACGCGCCGGCCTCTTCGTGGCGCATGTGGACCCACTCGATCCCCTTCATGCGACGCAGCGAGTCCGTGAAGCCATTCAGCGAATCGCCTGCAACGCCGTAGATGCGTTCCACGCCTGCTGCCCGCAGGGTCTCGGCCATAAGATCCGCGATCGTCTGTGCCATGTCATCGCTCCCCGCTAATTGCGTTTCCGGCGCCAGATGCGTCCGCATCTCAACATAACGCAATTCGGCTCGCGAGGCGCGTGGCCGCAGGACCACGCCGTCGAGGCGAAGCGGGAGCGCCGAAAGATCGGGGTAGCTGAAGCGCAGGCCGACCAGGCGCTAAGCGCCGCGTCCCTTCTCGAAACCGGCGAGGAACTGCACGAGGTTGCGGCCGAGATCGTCCCCGAGATAGCCGCCTTCCTGCACGAGCACCGTCGGCAGGCCCAGGCGCGCGATCTTCTCGGCCATGGCGTGGAAGCCCGCGCCGGTGACCTTGAGGCCCTGCAGCGGATCGCTTTCGCTGGCGTCGAGACCAAGCGCCACGACGAGCGCCGTCGGCTGGAACTCGCGGATGCGTGCGAGGGCCCTGTCACCGGCCTCGAGCCACGGCGCGTCGGGCGAGCCGAGCGGCAGCGGCAGGTTGAGATTGAAGCCCTGGCCCTTGCCGGCGCCGTGCTCGTGCGCGTGGCCCCAGAAGAAGGGGTAGTAATGGTCGGGATCGGCGTGGATCGAGACGGTAAGCACGTCGTCGCGCTCGTAGAAGATCCCCTGCGTGCCGTTGCCGTGATGCACGTCGACATCGAAGATCGCGACGCGCTGATGTTTCGTGCGCAAGCGTTGCGCGGCGACGGCGGTGTTGTTCAGAAAGCAGAAGCCGCCCGCCATGTCGGCATAGGCGTGATGGCCCGGCGGCCGGCAGAGCGCATAGGCATGGTCTTCGCCCGCCAGCACCATGTCGGCCACGGTCGCGGCGACCTCGGTGGCGGCGAGAGCCGCGTCCCAGGTGTGCGGCCCGATCGGGCAGCCGGTATCGACCTGGTGCCAGCCGGCGCGGCCCGCGAGCGCCTTCGGATACGAAGCATGGGCGCGTGCCGGATGGACGTTGGGCACCACCTCCGGACCCGCACCCGGCAGCTTCGCCCATTCGCGCGCGGCGATCTGCAGGAAGTCGAGATAGTCCGGCGTATGCACGGTGGCGGCCGGCGCCGGTCCGTATGATTTCGGCGGCAGGATCGTATGGCCCGCTTCCGTGGCGGCAGCCAGCAGGCGGGTGGCGCGTTCGGGCTGCTCGGCGCTGCGTAGCTTGGTGCCGCGCACGACGAAGTGCTGCGGGTCGTGCTGGGCGTGCTTCTCGGAATAGACGATTTTCACGGTAGGACCTCAGGTCGTCACGATGGCCTTCGCCGTCCTGAGGGCGGCGATCTCGTCATCGCTATAGCCCACCTCGCGCATGATCTCGACCGTGTGCTCGCCGATGCCGGGCGACTTCTGCCGCGTCTCGACCGGTGCTTCGGACAGCTTGATCGGGTTGGCGGCCGACTTCACCGGGCCGATGCCGGGATAGTCGATCTCCAGCACGCTGCCGCGCGCCCGGGCATGCTCGCTCGCCATCACGTCGCTCACCTTGTAGGCGGCGGAGCAGGGCATGCCGGCGGGGATCAGCTTTTCGAGCAACTCGTCGGCCGTGTACTGCAGGAAATAGTCCTCGATCATCCCTTCGAGGAGCGCCCGATGGGCGACGCGGCCGGCATTGGTCTTGAAGCGCTCGTCGTCGAGCCAGTCCTTCCTGCCGAGTGCCGTGCAGAGCATGCGCCAGAAGGCGTCGTTGGTGCCGGCCACGAACACCGGCTGCGTCTTGGTCGGGAAGACGCGCAGCGGGCAGAGGATCGTGTTCGAGGTGCCCATGCGCTCCGGATTCTCGCCGGTGAGGCCGTGATTCGTGATCCAGTGGCTCATCATGTGCATGCCGACGTCGAACAGCGACAGGTCGAGCCGTTGGCCCTTGCCGGTCTTGATCCGGTGCAGCAGCGCGAAGGCGATGCCGCCGGCGCAGGCGAGACCGGTCGAATAATCGATGGGCGCGGTGCCGACGCGGCACATCTCGCCCTGATAAGGGCCGGTCGCATCCATCAGGCCGATCTCGGCCTGGATGCAGGGATCGTATCCCGCACGGGGCGAGTAGGGACCTGTCTGGCCGTAGCCCGAGATCGAGGCATAGACGGTCTGCGGATTGACCTTCGAGACGACGTCCCAGCCGAAACCCAGCTTGTCGATCACGCCCGGCGTGAAGGCTTCCATGAACACGTCTGCCTTCTTGACCAGCCGCATCAGCACGCCCTTGCCGCCCTCGCTGCGCAGGTCGATCGCCAGCCCGCGCTTGTTGCGGTTCATCGACGGCACCCAGGCACCGCCGAAATGCGGCCGGAAATGCTCGCCGTTCAGCGGCTCGACCTTGATCACGTCGGCGCCCATATCGCCGAGGATCTGGCCGGCCGTGGGACCGGCGATGACCTGCGTCAGGTCGAGAACGAGCGTGTCGGACAGCGGAAGCATGCGGTGCGTATCCATTCCTGTAGTGGAGGCTTCAGCAATAGCGGTGCGCAGCCAATCCTGCCAGCGCCGGCCTAGGCGCCCAGCAGGCGTCTGCTCAGCAGGGCGCGCATATCGCGGCGGCCGTCGGCGACGAGGAACACGACAACCTCGCGCTCATAGACGCGATAGACGATACGGTAAGGCTTGAAGTGAACCTCCCGAAAGCTGCGGTTGCCCATGGCCAAAAGCTCGCGCGGATGCGATCCGCGGTCTGGCAAGCTCGTTAGGGACGCAAAGGCTTCCTCGATTCGCTGCGCGACGTGCTCCGCCTTCTCCGGCAAATCGTGGATAGCGATATAGTGGGCAATGTCGTCGAGATCGAGAAGGGCCTGTTCGGTCAGTACGACCGCATAGCGCTTCATTCCGCAGCTCTTGTCCGCTTGATCCTATCGCGGAAGCGCCGCATAGCCTTGACTGCGGGCACGGTCTTGCCTTCGTTGACCTGCTGCTCACCCAGCGCAAGGATCTTGAGGAATGCGAGCGTTTCCTGCGTTTGCTCGTAGCTGACGATATCCTGAATGACGGCGGTGGCTTCGCCATTCTGTGTGATGATCATCGGTTCGCCGCTTTCGGCAAGGCCGCGCACAACCTCGGCGGCATTGGCCTTAAGGTAGCTGATGGGCTTGATCCGGGTGGAGTACTTCATGGTAGGGTCCTCCTAAACCTGGACTGAATTTAGTCCGTTAACGGCTAGCTGACAACGGAGTCGCTATGACCACCGCCGACCGCCCCAATCTTCGCGTAGATCCCGACCGGCTGTGGTCGAGCCTGATGGAACTGGGCCAGATCGGCGGCACGGAGAAGGGCGGCGTCTGCCGGATCGCGCTGACCGACCTCGACCGGCAGGGGCGCGATCTGTTCGTGCGCTGGGCGAGGGAGGCAGGCTGCACGATCAAGGTCGACCAGCTGGGCAACGTCTTCGCACGTCGCGAGGGACGCGATCCGGCGAAGCCGCCGATCATGACCGGCTCCCACCTCGACACCCAGCCGACCGGCGGCAAGTTCGACGGCGCCTATGGCGTGATGGCGGGGCTCGAAGTGCTGCGCGTGCTGCATGATTCGAACTACGTCACCGAGGCGCCGATCGAGGTCGCGGTCTGGACCAACGAAGAAGGCTGTCGCTTCGCGCCGGCGATGGTGGCGTCGGGCGTGTTCGGCGGCGCGTTCACGCTGGAGCACGCTCTGTCGATCAAGGATCGTGACGGGGTGACCTTCGGCGAGGCGCTGAAGCAGATCGGCTATGCCGGCAAGGAGCCGGTTGGTGGCCGGCCGATCGCCGCCTTCTTCGAGGCGCATATCGAACAGGGACCGATCCTGGAGCGCGAGAAGAAGACGATCGGCGTCGTCACGGGTGCGCAGGGCCAGCGCTGGTATGAGATCAACTGGACGGGCATGGAGAGCCATGCCGGCACGACGCCGATGGAAGGCCGCCGCGATGCGCTGGTCGGCGCGGCGGAACTGATCGTTGCCGCGCGCGCCATCGGCAACCGGCCCAACGGTCGCTCGACCATCGGCGTGATCGAGAGCCAGCCGCAGTCGCGCAACACCATCCCCGGGCGCGTATTCATGACGGTCGACTTCCGCCACCCCGACGATGCTGAACTGACGAAGATGGACGCCGATATGCGCGCCGCCGCGGCCGACATCGCCAGGCGCCATCGTCTCGAGGTGAAGATCGAGCAGATCTGGTATTTCCCGCCGTCGCCCTTCGCGAAGGAGCTGGTCGAGGCGGTACGCCGCGGCGCCGAGCAGGCGGGCTATCCGCACATGGACATCGTGAGCGGCGCCGGCCACGATGCCTGCTATGTCAGCCGCGTGGCCCCGACGGCGATGGTGTTCGTGCCCTGCAAGGACGGCGTCAGCCACAACGAGATCGAGGACGCCAGCAAGAGCGACGTCGGTGCCGGCGCGCAGATCCTGCTGCAGGCCATGGTCGAGCGCGCGAATGCTTGATTGGGCGCAGGGCGATCGCTCGACGAAGTTTGTCATCCCGAGCGCAGCGAGGGACCTTTCGCGGCACCGATCAAAGGTCCCTCGCCTGCGGCTCGGGATGACAATGGTGTGGAGTTCGACAGGCGTGCGCCGTTGAAAATCGGAGGTCTGATCTCCGTCGCGGCCGCCGCGCTGGTCGCGACGATCGCCGGCGTGGGCGGAACCTTGCCCGTCGTGCTGGCGGCGGCGCAGGCAGTGGGGGCGACGCCCGATCAGGCGAGCTCCTGGGTCTCGGGGCTCGGTCTCGCCACGGCGGCCAGCGCGCTGCTGCTCAGCGTGCGGTACCGTATGCCGATCATCACCGCGTGGTCGACGCCGGGTGCCGCGCTCATCGCCTCGACCTCCGGCGTGCCGAGCTTCGCGGCAGCGGTCGGCGCCTTCGTGCTGGCGGCGCTGCTCATCCTGCTGACCGCCGCAGTGAAGCCGCTCGGCCGGCTGATCGGCAGGATTCCGCCCAGCATTGCCGCGGCCATGCTGGCCGGCATCCTGCTGCGGCTCGTCATGGCGATGGTCGAGCATGTGCCCACCGCGCCGCTGCTGGTCCTGCCGCTGATCGCCCTGTTCCTGGTGGCGCGCGTTTTCCTCCCGGCGCTTGCCTCGCTGATCGTGCTGGTCGGCGGCGCGCTGCTCGCCTGGTCGCTGGGCCTGGTGAAGCCCTTGCCGTCGCTCGGCCTCTCGACCCTGGTGGTCACCGCGCCGGCATGGGACGTGGCCACGCTCGTCGGCCTGGGCGTGCCGCTCTATCTCGTGACCATGGCGTCGCAGAACCTGCCGGGCTTCGCGGTGCTGCGCGGTTCTGGGTACCAGCCGCCGACGCAACCCATCCTCGCCGTGACGGGCGCGGCGTCGCTGGGCACGGCGTTCCTCGGCGCCCATACGTCGAACCTGGCCGCGATCTCGGCCGCGCTGTGCACCGGTCCCGACGCCCATCCCGATCCGGCGCAGCGCTGGAAGGCGGGGCCGTTCTACGCCCTGTTCTGGGGCCTGATCGCGCTGTTCGGCGCCTCGCTGGTTGGCCTGTTCGGCGCGCTGCCGCCTGCGTTGCTGGCCACCGTTGCCGGCACCGCGCTGCTGGGCTCGATGGCTGGCGCGCTGGGGATCGCGCTGGCCGGCGAGCAGGACCGTCTCGCGGCGGCGGGCACGCTGGCCGTCACCGTCTCGGGCGTCACCCTGATGGGCGTCGGCTCGGCCTTCTGGGGCCTCGTCTTCGGGCTGCTGATCCTAGGGGTCGACCGTCTCACGAAGGCGAAGCGCTAGAGCCGCTGCGCGGTGCGGCTTTGGGCAGGCAACCCCGGGAATCGCTTCCGGGGCGGGGGGCTTTCCCCGTGAGTTATTTCGTTTATTGCGTTTGTTTCGTTTATGGGGGCTGACGGGGCGCCGGGGTGGAGGGTCAAAGGGGATCCCTTTCGAGTCCTTTTCAGATCATGACGCTCCAGGAAAACGCGCGCCGTAGGCTTCGAGCGGCAGGTCGAGGGCGCGGCAGAGGAAGCTGATCGTGTGGCAGTAGCCCGCAAGCGCGATCACTTCGACGATGTGCGCCGCGTCGAAATGGGTGGCGAGCCGGGCCCAGGTTTCGTCGCCGATGGTGCGGCGGTCGACCAGATCGTCGACGGTGGCCAGCAACGCCTGTTCGTCGGCCGACCAGCAGGGCGCATCGGCCGGTCCGTGAACGGTCGCCGCGATCCTCTCCGCGTCGAAGCCGACCTTCTCGGCGAAGAAGGCGATGTGGACGCCCCATTCATATTCGGCCCCGAGCCGTGCCGTCGTGCGGTCGATCACGACCTCGCGCTGACGCAGCGAGAGGGCGCCTTTGTCGAGCAGGCCGCCGGCGAACATCTTCCCGAAGACGCGCGGGTTGCGCGCCATCGTCCGGAACAGGACCAGCGGCGCGACGCCCGGGGGCATGGTGCGCGCCAGGGCGGTTGCGATCTCGGACGGGTAAGGCTCGTCGGCGGGAGCGATGCGGGGCATGGCGGGTCTCCAATCAGTGCGCTACACATTCCGTAGCAACAAGCGACGCAATGCGCTACAAAAAATGTAGTAATGGAGTGTAATGGATGGTGAAGAGGGTGCGCGGCTCGTCGACCGGCCGTCCGATCATGGCGCTGCTCGACCTGCTGGGCCGGCGCTGGACCCTGCGCATCGTCTGGGAGCTGCGCGAGGAGCCTAAGCGCTTCCGCGAGTTGCAGGACCTGATCGGCGCCAGCCCGACCATCGTGAACACGCGGCTGGCCGAGCTGCGCGAGGCGAAGCTGGTCGAGCTGGACGAGGCGACGGGCTACCGGCTCACGGCGCTGGGCAACGAGTTGCTGCGGCTGTTCCTGCCGCTGCACGTCTGGTCGGAGAAGTGGGCGAAGGCGACGACGTAGCCTTCGCCCTCACTACTTCAGGAAGGGATTGTCGCTGCCACGTCCCTTGCGGCGGGGCGGGAAACTCTCGGCGAGATAGTCGAGGATCTCCGTGCGCTCCTCGGCCTTGATCGGCGGCATGCGAAACTTCTCGACCATCAGGTCGAGGGTCGAATCCCAGAGGTCGCGCGTCAGGCCCTGGGCCTTGATCAGTGCCACGCCGTGGCAGGCCGTGCACGCATAGAACGTCAGCTCGCGGTTCTTGCCCTCGGGCAGGTCCTCGACCGTGTCGTTGTGCGGCGGCGGCTTGCCCTTGTCGGGATCGACGACGGGCGGTGCAGCCGCCACCTTGGGCGCCGGCGGCACGTAGACGTACTTGTCCCTGTGCAACTCGCCGGCGCGATCGAAGGCGAGCAGCACGAACGTCGCCGCCAGGCCGAGGACGGCGGCGTGTATCACATTGATCTGGCTCAAGATTCGACGAGCACCCGGATGCGGTTGATCGGATTGGCCCCGTAGCCCTGCGGGTTCCAGTTGGCGGCGGCGAAGGGCTGGGTCACGCCCTTGCTGTCGGTCGCTTTGGCCCAGACTTCGTAGTAGCCCGTGGTCGGCAGCTCGATCGAGGCGCTGAAGTTCTGCCAGGCATACTTGTTGGCCGGCGCGTCGACCTTCGCGGGCTTCCAGGTGACGCCGTAGTCGGTCGAGATGTCGACGGTCTTGATGTCGAAGTCGCCGGCCCAGGCATGGCCGCGCAGGTCGAGCTTGCGCGACGTGAGGCGCGTGCCGTCGGCGGGGAAGGTGATGACCGAGCGGACGGGCATCGATTCCAGGATCGCCATGTCCTTGTCGTTGCCCTTGCTGCCGGGGACGATTGGCGTCTTCGGCACGCGGTAGGAGAAACCGCCCATGCCGGGACCGTCATGCTCCTTGTCGCGGATCCAGATGCGGTTCAGCCACTTGATCGACGCCGAGGCAGGCCAGCCTGGGATGACGAGGCGGACAGGCGCGCCGTGGATCAGTGGCAGGTCCTGACCGTTCAGCTTGAAGGCGATCAGCGTGTGCTCCTCCATGGCCTTGGCGATCGGCACGCCGCGCGAGAGGGTGGGCTTGTCGGTTTCCCCCGCCAGTGTCGGATCGGCGCCGTAGCTGCCGATATAGGTGGCCGAGGTCTTGAGCCCGGCGGCCTTCAGCACGTCGGCCAGACGCACGCCGGTCCACATCGGGCAGCCCGCACCGCCATTGGTCCACTGGTTGCCGCGTGCTTCCGGCGTGAAGAAGGACCGGCCGTTGCCGCCGCATTCCAGCATCAGCTGGTAGGTGACGGCGGGGAATTTTGTCATCAGGTCGCCGACCGTGATCTCCATCGGCGTGTTGACCTCGCCGTCGATCTTGACCTTCCACGCCTTGGGGTCGCCGGTGATGTCGGGCACCTGTCCGTTGTTGCGGATGAACAGCTTGTTGGTCGGCGTGACATTGTCGTCGAGCAGCTCGGCCTGGGTTTCCGCCACGAGCGGCCTGTCGCCCAGCACGGCGAGCTTGGCCTTGCCGTCCATCTCGAGCAGCTTCGGTCCCTTGGCGGCCGCCGGCGCGCCCTGAGCATGAGCCGCGCCCCCAACCGGCAGAGAAGCCCCCAACGACGCACCGACGGTGGCCAGGCCGACCCCCTTCAATACGCTACGACGCGACGCCTTCGACGTTTCGGAACGAAGCATTTTTTTCTCCCTGAGGAGGGATTCTTAGCTCAAACTTTCCTTCGCGTCAGCCAGCCGGACAGGATCAGGGCACAGGCCGCGATGGTCACGACGATGGTCGCGAGAACGTTGATCTGCGGGTCGACGCCCAGCCGGACGCTGGAATAGACGCGCATCGGAAGCGTTTGCGACTGCGCGCCGGCGACGAACTGGGTCAGGATCAGATCGTCCAACGATAATGTGAAGGCCAACAGCCAGCCCGAGCCGACGGCCGGCGCGATCAGCGGCAGGGTGATGGTGCGGAAGGTCACCCAGGGCGTGGCGCCAAGGTCCATCGCCGCTTCTTCCAGCGCGCGGTCGAAGTCGGAGAGGCGGGCCTGCACCACGATGGCCACGAAGGCGATCGAGAAGGTCGTGTGGGCGACGGCGATGGTGAGGAAGCCGCGGTCCGGTCCGCCGAACAGTCTCTCCGAGCCGACGAACAGCAGCAGCATCGAGATGCCCATGACGACTTCCGGCATCACCATGGGAGCGACCACGAGGCTGCCGAACACTGTGCGTCCGGGAAAGCGCGGTGCGCGCGCCAGGGCGTAGCCGGCGGCGAGACCGAGCAGCGCCGCGCCGGTGGCGCTCACCAGCGCGATGCGCAGCGACAGCCACGCGGCCTGCAGCATCGCCTCATTGGCGAACAGCGCGTGCCACCATTTCAGGGAGAAACCCGACCACACCGTGACGAGGCGCGATTCGTTGAACGAATAGACGATCACCAGCGCGATCGGCAGGTAGAGGAAGGCGTAGCCGAAGGCCAGCATGCCGAAGGCGAAGCGGGCGCGGCCCCTCATGCGCGACCTGTCATGTGGGCGCCCTCACGTGCGCCGCTCCAGGCTGCGCGCCTGGTTGCGCTGGAAGAGCGCGATTGGGCCAACGAGAAGGACCAGCAGGCAGACGGCGACCGCCGAGGCGAGCGGCCAGTCGCCGTTGGTGAAGAACTCGTCCCACAGGACCTTGCCGATCATCAAAGTTTCGGTGCCGCCCAGCAGATCCGGGATCACGAATTCGCCGACCGCCGGGATGAACACCAGCAGGCAGCCGGCGACGATGCCGGGCAGCGACAGCGGCAGGGTGACGGTGAGGAAGGCGGCGAACGGCTTTGCGCCGAGATCGGCGGCGGCCTCGAGCAGGCCGTCGTCGAGCTTCTCCAGGGTGGCGTAGAGCGGCAGCACCATGAAGGGCAGGTAGGCGTAGACAATGCCGAGATGCACCGCCCATTCGGTGCCGAGGATCGTGCCGGGATTCGACGCGAGGCCGGTCCAGCGCAGGAACTGTTCGATCAGGCCGTTGTCGGCCAGCAGGCCCATCCAGGCATAGATGCGGATCAGGAACGAGGTCCAGAAGGGCAGCACGACTAGCATCAGCAGCAGCGGCCGCCGGTTGGGCGCGGCACGCGCGATGGCATAGGCCATGGGATAGCCCAACAGCAGCGCCACCAGGGTCGAGGTCGCGGCGATGCGCAGGGAGGAGAGCCAGGCCGCCAGATAGAGGTCGTCCGAGAAGAGGAGCGCGAAGCTCTTGAAGCTGAGCCCCAGCTCGACCGGCGGCACCGAGTCGGGCGCATAGGTCCCCAGCGAGATGGCCAGCACCAGCAGGCACGGCAGCAGGAAGAAGATCCCGAGCCACAGGAACGGAAGCCCGATGACGAACCGCACCGCCTAGAGTCCTTCCATTTTACATTGACCCACTTACCTCATCCTGAGGAGCGCCGTGAAGCGGCGCGTCTCGAAGGATGGGCAACAAGCAAGGTGCGCGCTCCCACCCCAGCGCCAGGGGGATCGCATGCGGTCCCAATGGCGGCGGGAGCAGGTGTTTTGAAGAAAGAGAAAGGTCCTTCGCTGCGCTCAGGATGACAATTTTGCTGGGATGGGCGCAGTGCGTCGATGCAGAAAACGGTGTCATCCTGAGCGTAGCGAAGGACCTTTACGCCACATGCGATAGCCCTGATCCCAGCGCGGAGGTTACTCCGCGCGACGAGACGCATCGCTGCGCGGTGCTCCTCAGGGTGAGGTCGGTGTTGGAATGCCCGGCTCGATTCAATCTCGCCCATGAACGCTCTACGCCTCCAGCCTCTGGCCGGCCCCGTCGGCCCAGCCCAGCCAGACGGGCTGGCCGCGCGCAAAGGCATCGCCGGCGCTGCGGCTGGTGTTGGTCGTCGAGACGGTCATCGTGCCGTGGGCGTCGGTCTCGACATGATAGAGCGAGCGGTCGCCCTCGTAGGCGACGTCGACGATCCTGCCGGCGACGGTCTGCGGCAGGGCTGGCCGCGTGGCCGAGAGCGTGATCTTCTCCGGCCGCAGCGCCATCCAGCCGCCGCCTTCCAGGGCGATGATGTTGGCGATGCCGATGAAGTCGGCCACGAAGCGCGAGGCGGGATGCTCATAGACCTCGTGCGGCGTGCCGATCTGGGCAATGCGGCCGGCGTTCATCACGGCGAGCCGGGTTGCCATGGACATGGCCTCCTCCTGGTCGTGCGTCACCATGACGAAGGTGAGGCCGAGCTGCTCCTGCAGGCGCACCATCTCGAAGCGCGTGCTTTCGCGCAGCTTGCGGTCGAGCGCCGCCAGCGGCTCGTCGAGCAGCAGGAGCTTGGGCCGCTTCACCAGCGCACGCGCGAGAGCCACCCGCTGTCGCTGGCCGCCCGAGAGCTGCGACGGCTTGCGCTTCGCATGGTCCTGCAGGTGCACGAGCTTCAGGATCTCCGCGACCCTGTCGGCGATCTCCGGGCCCTTCACCCCGTCACGGCGCAGCCCGTAGCCCACGTTCGCCGCCACATCCATGTGCGGGAACAGGGCATAGGACTGGAACATCATGTTCACCGGCCGCCGATAGGGCGGCACGTCGGTCATGTCCTGGCCGTCGATGAACAGCCGGCCTTCGTCGGGCGTCTCGAATCCCGCCAGCATGCGCAGCAGGGTGGTCTTGCCGCATCCCGAGCCGCCCAGCAGGGCGAACAGCTCGCCGCGCGCGATTTCCAGATCGACGCGATCAACGGCGACGATCGGCCCGAAGCGCCGGGTTAGTCCCTCGATGCGGACGATCGGTCCTGAATCCAATTCAACGGCCCGTCTTGATTGTCGTCCACAGCCGCGTGCGCTCGCGCACCTGTTCGGCGGTGCCGGCGGTGATGGTGTAGAACTTCGCGCGCACGTCGGCCGGCGGGTAGATCAGCGGATTCTCGGAAATGTCCTTGGGCAGCAGCGCGAAGGCGGCCTTGTTGCCATTGGCGTAGCCGGTGAGCTCGGTCGACGCCGCGGCGACCTTGGCCTCCAGCATGAAGTCGAGGAAGCGGTAGGCGTTGGCCTGGTTGGGCGCATCCTTCGGAATCGCCACGACATCGATCCAGAGCAACGAGCCTTCCTTGGGGATCGCGTATTCGATGTCGACCTTGCTGGCGGCCTTGGCGCCGCGGTCGCGCGCCTGGAAGATGTCGCCGGAATAGCCGAAGGCGAGGCAGATGTTCCCGCCGGCCAGCGCGTTGATGTACTCCGACGAATGGAACTTGCGGACGTAGGGCCGTACCGCCTTCACCACGTCGGCGGCCTTGGCGAGATCCTCCGGCTTCTTCGAATCGGGATCGAGGCCGAGATACCTGAGCGCGGCCGGCAGTACGTCGGTGGCGCTGTCGAGCAGCATGACGCCGCAATCCTGGAACTTCGAGACGACCGCCGGATCGAAGATCATGCGCAGCGAATCGACCGGGGCGTCGGGCAGGCGCTTCCTGATCTCGGCGACGTTGTAGCCGATGCCGGTCGTGCCCCACATCCACGGCACGGCATGGGCGTTGTTGGGGTCGTATTTGGCCAGCGCCGTCATGATCTCGGGATCGAGGTTCTTCCAGTTCTTCAGCTTCGCCTTGTCGAGGGGCAGGAAGATGTTGGCCTGGAGCTGGCGCACGAAGAACGGCGAGGCCGTCGGCACGACGATGTCGTAGCCCGACCGGCCGGTGCGCAGCTTGGCGTCGAGGATCTCGTTCGAATCGTAGGTCGTGTAGTTGACCTTGATGCCAGTATCCCTGGCGAAGTCCTTGACCTGGTCTTCGGCGATGTAATCCGACCAGTTGTAGACGTTGACGGAGCCCTGCGCGGCGACGGGACCGGCAGCGGCAAGAAAGAGCAAAGAGGCAACGGCAAGCAGACGCATCGGCAACTCCGCAGGATCAGACGCCAAGATACCTGTGCTGCAGGTCCTTGTCCCCGGCCAGGGCCTGGGACGAGCCGACCCATACGACCCGGCCCTTCTCGACGATGTGGTGGCGGTCGGCCAGCGGGATCAGGGCCGACACGTTCTTGTCGATAACGAGGATCGCCTGGCCCTCGCGCTTCAGCCGGCCGAGGCAGGACCAGATTTCCTGCCGGATCAGCGGCGCCAGCCCCTCGGTGGCCTCGTCGAGGATCAGCAGCTTCGGATTGGTCATGAGGGCGCGGCCGATCGCCAGCATCTGCTGCTCGCCGCCGGAGAGCTGGTTACCCATGTTGCGCTGGCGCTCCGCCAGACGCGGAAAGAACTCGAAGACGCGCGCGATGGTCCACGGGTTCGGCCGCGCCGTGCGGTTGGCGCTGGCGGCCAGAAGGTTCTCGCGCACCGAGAGATTGGGGAAGATCTGGCGCCCCTCGGGCACCAGGCCGAGGCCGAGCCGGGCGATGCGGAAGGCGGGCAGGCCCTCGACCCTGGCGCCCTCGAACTCGACCGTGCCGCGGCGCGCCGGCAGCAGCCCCATGATCGTGTGCACGGTGGTGGTCTTGCCCATGCCGTTGCGGCCCATCAGGGTCACGACCTCGCCGGCATCGACGCGCAGTTCCATGCCGAACAGCGCCTGGCTGGGGCCGTAGAAGGCGTCGAGTTCCTGGACCCGCAGCATCAGGCCGTCTCCTCGCCGAGATAGGCCTGGCGCACCTCCGGATTGGCGCGGATCTCGTCGGGCGTGCCGCTGGCGATGGCGCGGCCATAGACCAGCACGGTGATGCGGTCGGCGAGCTGGAACACCGCATCCATGTCGTGCTCGATCAGCAGCATGGCGTGCTTCTGTTTCAACGCCCGCAGGAAGCCGATCAGCCGCTGGCTCTCCTCCGCGCCCATGCCGGCCATCGGCTCGTCGAGCAGCAGCAGGCGGGGCTCGCCGGCCAGTGCCATGGCGATCTCGAGCTGGCGCTGTTCGCCATGGCTGAGGGACGCGGCGAGGGTGCCGGCGCGGTCGCCCAGCCCGACTTCTTTGAGCAGGCGGCGGGCGGGCCCGTGCAGGCTCTCGTCGCGGCGGGCATCGGCCAGGAAGCGGAAGGAATGGCCGGCATGGCCCTGCACAGCCAGCGCCACGTTCGCGAGCGCCGTGAATTCGCGCAGCACCGAGGTGATCTGGAAGGAGCGGGCGAGGCCCAGTCGCACGCGTGCATGGGTCGGCAGGCGGGTGACGTCGCGGCCGGCGAAATGGATGGCGCCCGAATCCGGGGCGACGATCCCGGTGAGCTGGTGCACCAGCGTGGTCTTGCCCGCGCCGTTCGGGCCGATCAGCGCATGGATCTCGCCCGGCCGGACGTCGATCGACACATTGTCGGTCGCCAGCAGGCCGCCATAGCGCTTCACTAACCCCTCGGTGCGGAGCAGGGGCTCAGTCATGGCGGCGTCCCAGCAGCGAGTCGATGCCGCCGCGCGCGTAGAGCGCGATCAGGACCAGCAGCGGGCCGAACACGATCATCCAGTATTCGCCCCAGCCCTTGTGGGCGAGATTGAGGATCGGCGGCAGCGCCTCCTCCAGAACGAAGAAGGCGATGGTGCCGTAGAGCGGGCCGAACAGGGTGCCCATGCCGCCCAGCACGACGATGACGATGAGGTCGCCCGACTTCATCCAGGACATCATGGCGGGAGAGATATAGGCGCCCTCGTTGGCGAGCAGGATGCCAGCGAGGCCACCGAACGTACCGGAGATGGTGAAAGCGGCGAGCCGGTAGCGGAACACCGGGAAGCCGAGCGCCGTCATGCGCAGCTCGTTCGACTTCGCGCCGCGGATCACCAGGCCGAAGCGCGAGTTGGCGTAGCGGCCACAGAACCAGAGGCTGGCGCAGAGCAGGGCGAAGCACAGCCAGTAGAAGCTCGCCTTGTCGCGCAGGTCGACCAGCCCGGGGAAGCGGCTGCGGCTGATGTTGAGCCCGTCGTCGCCGCCATAGGCTTCGAGGCCGCTGCCCACGTAGTAGACGAGCTGGGCGAAGGCCAGGGTGATCATGATGAAGTAGAGGCCGCGCGTCCTGAGCGACAGCGCGCCGATCACGGCGGCCCACGCCGTCGCCGCGAGCAGGGCGACCGGCCACTGGACCCAGCCGCTGGAGATGCCTTCCGCCGACAGGATGCCAACCGCATAGCCGCCGATCCCGAAGAACATTGCGTGGCCGAAACTGACCAGCCCGCCATAGCCCAGGATCATGTTGAGGCTGACCGCGGCAATCGACCAGATGACGATGCGCGTGCCGATCGACAGGAGATAGCGCTGGTCGAACGCCTGGGTGAGCAGCGGCAGGACCGCCAGCACCAGCAGGATCAGGGCCGTCGCGAATCCGCGCGGCGTGCGGAGAGCTGCCATCATGTGCGCTGGCCGAACAGGCCGGTCGGCCGCCACACCAGCACCACGGCCATCAGCACGTAGACCAGCACCTGCGAGATGGCGGGCGCGGCGCTCGAGGCGGCGCTGGAGCTCATGAAGGTCTTGAGGATGTCGGGCAGGAAGGCGCGACCCACGATGTCGATCTGGCCGACCACCATGGCGGCGATGAAGGCGCCCTTGATCGAGCCGATGCCGCCGATGACGATGATGACGAGGGCGAGGATCAGGATGTCGTCGCCCATGCCGATCCGCACCGAGGCGATGGGGGCGGCCATCAGGCCGGCGAGGCCGGCGAACACGGCACCGAGTCCGAAGACCAGGCTGAACAGCAGCTCGATATTGACCCCCAGCGCACCGATCATGCGGCGGTTGGAGGCGCCGGCGCGGATCAGCATGCCGAGCCGCGTGCGCGCCACCAGCCAGGCCAGCAGAATCGCGACGAGCGCGCCCACCAGGATGATGGCGAAGCGGTAGGCGGGATAGGGCACGCCCGGCAGGATCTCGATGGTGCGGTTCAGGAAGCTCGGCACCGCGATGCTCTTGCCGGCCGGCCCCCAGAGCGCACGCACCAGTTCATTGAAGAAAAGGATCAGGCCGAAGGTCGCCAGCACCTGGGTGAGATGATCGCGCGCGTAGAGCTTTCGGATCACCACGATCTCGACGGCGACGCCCAGCAGGAAGATCGCCGGCAGCGCCAGCAGCGCGCCCAGCACGAACGAGTCGGTAATGCCGATCAGCGTCCAGGCGATGTACGCGCCCATCATGTAGAGCGAGCCGTGCGCCAGGTTCACCAGGTCCATGATGCCCAGGGTCAGCGTCAGGCCGGCGGCGAGCAGGAACATCAGCAGGCCGAGCTGCACGCCGTTCAGAACCTGGAGCAGCAGATATTCCATACGTTCCCCAAACGAAACGGGAGCGCGTCGCCGCGCTCCCGCCGACCGTTTCGACTATGACGTCACTTCATCGGGCACTTTGCCGCGAAGGGATCGACTGCGTCCTTCACGGCGGTGGCGATGGTCTTCACCGTCATCATGCCCTGCGGGTCCTTGACCGTTTCCTGGATGTAGAAATTCTCGATCGGGAAGTTGTTGTTGCCGAACTTGAAGTCGCCGCGCACCGACTTGAAGTTGGCCTTCTTCATCTCGGCGCGGACCTTGTCCTTGTTCGACAGGTCGCCCTTCAGCGCGTCGGCGGCCGAGGCCATCAGCATGATCGCATCGTAGCTCTGGGCGCCGTAGTAGGACGGATAGGTGCCATGCTTCTTCTTGAAGTCGGCGACGTACTTCTTGTTGGCCTCGTTCGGCAGGTCGTTGACCCATTCCTGTGCGCCGAGCGTGCCCAGCGCGAGGTCGCCCTGCTGCGGCAGGGTGATCGCGTCGATCGAGAACACCTGATAGAGCGGCACCGTCTTGTTGAGACCCGACTGCGCCCATTGCTTGACGAACTGAACGCCGTGCGCGCCCGGGTAGAAGATGAAGATGCCGTCAGGCTTGGCGGCGGCGACCTTGGTCAGCTCGGCCGAGAAGTCGAGCTGGTCAGGCCACTTGGTGTAGTCCTCGCTGACGATCTTGCCCTTGTAGGTGCGCTTGACGCCCGCGAGCATGTCCTTGCCGGCGGCGTAGTTGGGGCCGATCAGATAGAGGCTCTTCACGCCCTTGGTGTTGAGATATTCGCCCATCGCCATCGGCGTCTGGTCGTTCTGCCAGGAAGTCGAGAAGAAGTTCTTGTTGCAGAGCTCGCCCGCGATCTGCGACGGGCCGGCATTGGCCGAGACCAGGATCGTGTCGCCCTCGTCGACCACGGTCTTGTAGGAGGCCAGCAGCACGTTGGACCAGATGTAGCCGGCGATGAAGTTCACCTTGTCCTGCTGGACGAGCTTCTCAGAGCGCGCCTTGCCGACATCCGGCTTGAACTGGTCGTCCTCGTAGATGATCTCGAAGGGCTTGCCGCCCATCTTGCCGCCGAGATGTTCCTTGGCGAGCTCGACTGAGCGGCGCATGTCCTCGCCGATCGCGGCCTGCGGCCCGGAAAAGGTGCTGACGAAACCGATCTTGATCGGGCTCTGGGCCATCGCCGGCAAGCCGAACGCCATCGCCGCCGCAATAGTTGCGGTCCCAAACAATTTGTTCTTCATGAGCCGTCGCTCCCTGTTTTCTCTTGGCGGCTATAAAAGCGGAAAATGCAGGGCCCAACAATCGCTTAATGGACCGTAGCCGACGGCTTGAGGTAGGCGAGGGGCAGGTTTGCCCCGGCGGCTGGCTACACCAGGTCTTGATCTTGTGGTTCACCTGGATCGCGCCCCATCCAGCAAGTCCGGCTTTCCGTCGCCCTGTCGAAAATCAGAGCCGCAAACCCCCGGGCCTCCCAGAACCGCAGGGCGCCGACATTCATGCGATTGACGCCGACGTGAAACGATCGCGCGCCTCGCGCCCGAGCCGCGGCCAGCCACGTTTCCAGGAGCAGCGATCCGGCACCACGGCGCTGCTCGGGAGCGTCGCTCACTGAAGCGGCGCTAACGAATTCCGTCGTCTCGACCGGAGCCGAGCGCAGCGAGGCGGAGTGGAGAGACCTTCGCACCACGACTTGCCGACATTTGGGGGAGCGAAGGTCTTTCCACTTCGCGCGGAGTTTACCCCGAGGGTACTCGAGGGGCGCTCCGGTCGAGACGACGGCGCATTCGCTTAACCACGCAACTTGAAGCGCTGGATCTTGCCGGTGGCGGTCTTGGGAAGCTCGGGCACGTACTCGACCCAGCGCGGATACTTGTACGGCGCCAACGTCTTCTTGCAGTGGGCCATCAGCGCATCGGTGAGGGCGGCGCCGGCATCGCCCGGCTGCTTCAGCACGACGATCGCCTTGGGCTTGATCAGCCCCTGCTCGTCGCTCTGCCCGATGACCGCGGCCTCCAGAATGGCAGGGTGGCCCACCAGGCAGTTCTCGATCTCGACCGGCGAGCACCAGATGCCGCCGACCTTCAGCATGTCGTCGCTACGGCCCTCGTAGATGAAGTAGCCGTCCTCGTCCTCGCGATAGGTGTCGCCGGTGTTCAGCCAGCCGTTCACCATCGTCTCGGCCGTCTTCTCGGGCTTGTTCCAGTAGTGCTTCGCGGCCGACTCCGCCCTGATCCACAGGCGGCCACTTTCACCCTTTGGGACTGGATCTCCGTTCTCGTCGAGGATACGGACTTCGTAGCCCGGAACCGCCTTGCCGCTGGTGCCCGGCCGGAAATCGTCGAGCCGGTTGCCGATGAAGATGTGCAGCGCCTCGGTCGAGCCGATGCCGTCCAGGATGAGCGTCCCGGTCTGCTCCTTCCAGCGGCGGAACATGTCGCCGGGCAAGGCTTCGCCCGCCGAGACGCAGGCGCGCAGGCTGGAGAGGTCGCGCCTGCTCGTTTCGAGCGCGGCGAGCTGGGCGGCATAGAGCGTCGGCACGCCGTAATAGATCGTCGGCTTGAAGGTCTCGATGTTGGAGAAGGTCGTCTCCGGCGTCGGGCGACGATCGTCGAGGACGGCGGTGCCGCCGACCCACAGCGGGAAGGTCATGCCGTTGCCGAGGCCGTAGGCGAAGAACAGCTTGGCGGCGGAGTAGCAGACGTCCTGCTCGGTGACGCCCAGCACACGCACGCCGTACAGCTCGCTGGAGACGACCATGTCGCGCTGGGCGTGGACGGCGCCCTTGGGCCGTCCGGTCGAGCCCGACGAATAGAGCCAGAAGCAATCGTCTTCCGGGGCGGCGAGCCGGGCCTCGAGCGTGGGCGGGGCCTTTGCCATCTCCGCAAGGAAGGCGTCTACCGTCATCGCCTTCGGCGCCTTGTCCCCGAGTTGCTTCAGGGCGGGCTCGATTTCACCGGTGAACTCCGAGGAATAGACGACGAGCCTGCAGCCCGAATCCTCGATCATGTAGGCATAGTCCGGGGCGCGCAGCAGCGTGTTGGGCGGCACCGGCACGATGCCCGACTTGATGGCTCCCCAGAAGAGATAGAAGAAGGCCGGGCAGTCCTTCACCACCATCAACAGGCGGTCGCCGGGCGACAGCCCGTGTGCAAGCAGCGCGTTGCCCGTTCGGTTCACGCGCTCGGCAAGCTCCGCATAGCTCACCGTTTCCTCGCGCGTCAGGATCGCGGTCTTCTCACCTCGTCCTTCCGCCAGGTGGCGGTCGATGAAGGGCATTGCGGCATTGAATCGGGCCGGCAGCTGGACGGCATGCGTGGACGAGAAGGAAATGCCTGAGGGAAGCGCCATGTCGGGACCCGGAAGAATTCACGAGGTCCTTCGATACTAATCAGCCGGGCGGACCGCAACGCTTCCGGCCTGTCTCGCGTTGTCAGGTCGCAAAACCCAGGACCAGTCTCCCATGAAGCAAGGCGTCGTTTTTGTTCTCGCTTCCGCGGTGCTGCTCGCGGCCGTGGCCGCCGCGCATGTCATAGCCCCGTTGCCGGATGCCGCGCCTTTCCAGGCATCCGCGAAGGCGGTGAGCGCTTCAGATGCCGCGTTGCCTGTCCCGAAGCCTGGTGGGGAGACGCCGGTTTCGAAGCGCCCGGTGGAAGCTCGACAGGCGCCGGTACCCTTGCAGATGCGGGAAAGGCTGCCCGCGGTACTGTCGCAGACAGTCGAAACCGCCGCGGCAGCGATGCCGACAGCCGCAGGTCCTAGCGACATGGAAGGCGGCAACTTCGCCAGGAGTGCTATCGAGGCGGACGGCTACAAGTCCGTGAAGAACATTGTGGCCGGGCCGGGCGGTACATGGCAGGCCCGCGCCCTCAGAGGAAAGACGGAGGTGGTGTTGCGCGTCGATCAGGAGGGGCGTGTCTCGGCCGACTGACTTTTGCTGGCAACCCCGCGCCTGCTGGCGCGTTGTCGGAGTGCAGCCTTCGACGGTTCAGTAGCCGTCCCTCTCCCCCGAGGGGCTGCAGGAGCCCGTCCTGACCACCATCAGGACGGGCTTTCTTTTGGCGTTTCCGACGGCATGGCAAAGCCCGCCCAAGGTGACTGGGCGGGCCTGTTTGGCTATCCCGGACGCTCTCTAGAACCGGAGGACCACCCCCCGGTCGGCGGAAACGGCCAAATTGTCGCCCGCCTTGGCCAGCGGTTGGGTGGGCACGGGTTTGATGCTGATGGAGTCCGCAGGTGCCCCCTGGCGAACCAGCTCCTGTTTCACGGCGTTTGCGTAGTCCGCGCGTCCTTCGATGCGCACGGGCGACTGTTTGGCGGCGTCGGCAGCCGACCGGACGGTTTGCATTGCCGACTCGGGTACTCGGCCAGCGTCGCTGCCCATGAAAACCAGATGATCCGACCTGACGATGGGCGAGGCGTCCGGGGCCGATGCGAGGTTCTGGCCCAGGGCGGACAGCGGCATCAAGGCGAGGCCGCCAGCGACCAGGGCTGTGCTGAGCTTGTGCATGATCAAGGCTCCTTTGTTTGTACCTGATCAACGCAAAAGCCACGGTGGAAGTTTCCTGCGAAATGAGCGCAACGATTGTTGGTGAGCGTGTTCACCAAGGCGAGGCCGCCTCATTTGTCGCTGCGTTGCTCTGGCGTCCTGCAGTATGCTTGCACGCTGCCAGTTCAAGAGATGGAGGAGGTCGATCATGTCTGAGGAACGGAAGAGGGTGCTGCAACGCTTCAAGGAGCGGCTCGCGCACCTCGAATCAGGAGCGATCGCCGGACCGGCGCACTGGCACCTGTTTCATCTTCACAATGCGCTGAATGCGCTTCCGGACGACCATTCGGCAGCCGACCTCCATCTCGACGAGTTCGATCGCGCCGATCTCGCCAAGGAGTTTCCGGAGATGGAGGCGGACAGGCCGCCCTCGGCTTCCGAAATCCGCACCCGCTTCGACATGCTCGCGGGCGGGCTGCTCTAGCTGTGAGCTTTCAATAGGTTGTCCATCCGGCCCGGGCCGAGGAAGCTGAGGTTGTCGAGACTTCAGTAATCCTTGGGAGAGCCGAATGGACATCCACAAGAATGCCCGTCTGACGCCGCTCGGTCGAGAGCGCCTGGTCAAA
>NZ_JAUSBN010000067.1 GCF_030651995.1 Reyranella sp. | reverse complement strand
AATGTTCGTGTTCGCCGTGAAGTTCGTCAGCCAGTTGATGCCGCCCTCGGCACCAATGTAGATGCCCGGCTGCGGAGCCTGCGCCTGCGCAGCAACCGGCAGCGCTACAATGGCGGCGGCCGCCAGAAGAGCCTTCTTCATCCGATATCTCCTTACTTGCACAGCCCGTCTCCGAGAGGGTGGGGGCGAAATTCATCGTAGTAACGAGCGGAATGTACCCGACCTTCCCCGGACAAAGCCACAGAGTATGACGAGATCAACTCATTGTTGCCGTGAGTGTGGCAGCCCAGCCACAGCCACGATCAACAAATAGAAGGTTTCGCCACAGGACTCTCAACGAACCCACGACGCCGGCCCAAGAAATCTGCAGGCGCGTAGCAAAAATGACTTTGCCCTCGCCGCCGCCGCGCTGTTGTTCGCAATGGGAGCACCCGAAACCCGCGCGCCACGCCTGTGGTTGGCCGGGCTGTTCGTCGGCATCGGGCTGGGCGCAGTGCGCGGCTCGTTCCTGAAGTTCCAACTCGACCGCATCTACTCCCGGCTGCGACTGCCCAACGGCCGCGACGGGCTTTGGGCCGCGTGCTTGCTGGCCTTCTGCACCCTCCTGGCATCTGGTGCGGGGTTGGCGAATCTGCCCAGTACGGCACTCGGGGTCGGAGCCGCAGGCATGGTCGCGGCCTGCGCCGGTTATCTGACGGGCCGCGCTACCACGCTGTGGCGGCGCTCGCTGTCGGCGCCGCACCACACCCTGCACCACTTCCTGCCGTAGCCTCCTCGGTCACGGAACGTCGGCGAAGGCCGCCCGTTGAGAAATCCTTCCGCCAACGGAGTTGCTCCCATGCGTGAATATGTCGTCACAGCTGCGGTCGTCGCGGCCACTGCCCTGGGCTCGACCAACGACCCGCTGAAGGTCCTCCCCGAGTTCAAGTACGACTCGTGATGGGCGCACTCGCAGAGGAATTCGCACACCCGACATTCCTCTCTTTTCCCGTCATCGCTGCGCGTCTCCTGTTCGCCGCGCTGCTTGGCGCGCTCATCGGCTTCGAGCGCGAGTGGCGCGCACGGCCGGCGGGACTGCGCACCCACATCCTGATCTGCGTCGCCGCCGCGACGTTCGGCATCCTCACTGTCGAGATCTCCCACTCCACCGCCTTCATCGGGCGCGAGGTGCAGGTGGACCCCGTCCGAGCCGTTGAGGCCGTAACGGCGGGTGTTGCATTCCTTGCCGCGGGCTCGATCCTGTTCACGCGGGGCACGGTGCAGGGCCTCACCACGGGCGCCGTGGGTCTCTCCTCCGGCTTCGGCCTTTGGCAGATTGCGGGTCTGGGCACGTTCCTGAGCCTCGTCGTCATGGGTTTGCTTCAGACGCTGGAGGTGAAGCTCGGCATCGGCACTGAGAGGAAGGGCGACGCCGGAAAGAGTGACAGGATAGACGACAGGAAGGACGATCTTGGCGGCCGGTGCTAAACTCCCCGCCGCATGAGCCATCCGCTCTTCCCTTTCCTCGTCTTCCTCGCCGCAGCGGCTGCCCTCCCCGTTGCGGCCCAGACGTCCCGACCAGTGCCCGAACTCGGAACGGCCCCGATACCTCGTCAGCTCCCTACCCTGCCGACGCCGGGCCAGCCTCCGTCGGCCAGCGATGAGGTCAAGGATCCGACGACCGGTTGCGGCGCGGTGATGATGAACGCCGAACCCAGCATTGGAATCACCTGGTCGGGCGCCTGCGACTACGGCCTGGCACAGGGGAAGGGCGTGCTGCAGTGGACCAAGAATGGCGCACCCACCGATCGCTATGAAGGCGAGATGAAGGACGGGCTATACGAGGGCCAAGGAAAGCTGACCTATGCCAACAAGGCTCGTTACGAGGGCGAGTTCAAGGCCGGCGAACGCGACGGCAAGGGCACTTATGTCTTCCCGAGCGGCGCCAGACTGACCGCGGAGTTCCGTGAGGGCCGCCCGCAAGGACATGGTATGTATGTCTGGACCAACGGCAACCGCTATATCGGTGACTTTCGCGACAATCAGCGTACCGGCCGCGGCACCATACTGTTCGCTGACGGCGGCCGGTACGAGGGCGAATTCGTCAACGGCAAGATGCAGGGACGCGGCGTGCGCGTGTGGGCCAACGGGGCGCGCTACGAGGGTGAATGGATGGATGACCGTGCCAACGGCTGGGGCACCAAGTCGGGGGGCCCCGGCGGCCAGATCTTCACCGGCATCTGGACAAACGGTTGTTTCCGCGAAAACCAGCGCTGGGCGACCGTCGGCGCCACTGCACAGGCGTGCGGTTTCCAGTAGGGGGGCGTCGTGTCAGCCAGCCCGAAGCTGATCATGATCCAGTTCCTTCAATGGGTGGCGGCCCGGCCGCGCCGCCGCGAGGATGTGCTCGACGCCTGGCAGAGTTCCTGCCCGCGTTTCCCGGTCTGGGAAGACGCTCGGGCGGACGGGCTGGTGCGCCAATGCGGCGGCGAGGTCGGCGAACACCGGGTCGAGCTCACCGAACGCGGTCGCGCGACGCTCGACCGCGCCTGATGTCCGAAGCGCACACCGCCTCCCAACCGCAAACGACAGCGCGTATAATGATCCCATGACGCTGCAACGCGCCGCACTTTGGGCCGTGGTTATCGCCGCGACGATCCTCCTGCTCGTCGCCGGGCGCGGCCTGCTGCTGCCGTTCGTCCTGGGCATCGTGCTCTGGTACATGGTCGATTCGCTGGCCGACACTTTCGCCCAGCCGCGACTGGGCAGTCTGCGCCTGCCACAGCCATTGTCGATGGCCCTTGCCGTCCTGATGATCGGCGGCCTGTTCTGGATTGTCGGTCGCACGATCGGGCGCAACGTGCAGGCTGTGGTCGAGGCGGTCCCGAGTTATGAAGCCCGCCTCACCCGTCTCGTCGAGCAAGCCACGCGTCTGGCCGGCATCGAGCAGGCCCCCACCCTTTCGGAACTGGTGGCCCGGATCAGTCTGGCCGACACGGTTGGCAGCGTCGCCGCCGCCGCCGCGTCGGTGGTGAGCATCGCCGGCCTCATCCTGATCTACACGCTGTTCCTGTTCGTCGAGCAGGCCCATTTCAAGCGCAAGCTCGGCGCCATCTTTCATGGCGACGGGCAGGAGGCGCGCGTACTGGCCGTGCTCGCCCGCATCGACCGCGAGATCCGCATCTACATCCGCATCAAGACCACGCTCGCGACGGCCACCTCGGCGCTGGCCTTTGTCGTCATGTCCTCGGTCGGCGTCGACTTCGCGGGCTTCTGGGCCGTAATGGTGTTCTTCTTCTACTACATTCCCACCGTGGGCTCGATCATGGCCATCATCGCGCCGGCGCTGCTCACCCTGATCCAGTTCGACAACCTCACGCCCTTCCTGATCGTGTTGCTCGTATTCGGCTCGATCCAGGTCATTACGGCCAACGTCATCGAGCCGGCGATCATGGGGCGCTCGCTCAATCTCTCGCCGCTGGTGGTCATCGTCTCCCTGATCGTGTGGGGAACGATCTGGGGCGTCGTCGGCATGTTCCTCTGCGTGCCCATCATGGTGGTGGCGCTGATCGTGCTCGCACAGTTCGAGGCGACGCGGCCGATCGCCATCCTGCTGTCCGCCGACGGCCGCATCCCGGAATCGACGCCATGAAGAGACTGTTACTTCTCGTCATCCTGCTCGTAGCGTCGCCGGCCTCTGCACAGGTTTCCCCGTCGGACCCACGGCCGTCGCCGATGCCCGTGCCAAAGGGCGAGGTCATGTACTCCTGTCCCGGCGGCATGGACTTCGCCTCTTCCTTCTCGGACGACGGCGAGCAGGCAACGCTGCGCATGCCCGGCCAACCCGAGATAGAATTGTCGCGCGTGCCCGCGGGTTCCGGCTTTGCCTTTTCGGATTCCTACTACGAGCTGCGCGGACGCGGCCGCGAAGTGACGCTCACCGCCGCCGGCCGTTCGATGCGCTGCCACGCCGCCGGCCGGCCGGGCAATCCGCCGCGCACCTACGAGGGCGGTGGCCTTACGGTCACCCTCTTTCCCGACGGGACGTTCCGGCTGCGCGAGAAGCGCGACGGATCGGCAGACCCCCTGCTCGATCTGGGGGAGTGGGCGCAGGAAGTCGAAGGCGGCGTACGGCTGGTCTTGCGCGGAAGCGCAGCACCCCGACGGGCGTTCCGCGAGATCGGAACCGAAAAGCTGATCGCCGACGACGGCAGCGAGCTCCTGCGCACCGAGAAACCCGACCCCATCGACGGCCGGTTCCGGCTCTCCGGCATGTATCGCGACGCGCAGGACGGCGGGTTGTTCGCGCCCTGTCTGGTCGGCCGCATCTATGGCGTGGCACCGGGCGGCGCCGAGCCCGACCTCGAAAAGGCATGGGTCGACGCCACGCCCTCCCGTGATACCAGCCTTTTTGTCGAAATCATCGGCGGTTTCGACAACAACAACTCGGTTACGGTGGATCGCTTCCTCGGTCTGAAGCGCGGCGGTGCCTGCCCGGCGCTGGCGGCGCGCGGCTCGGCGCTGCAGGAAACCGAGTGGCGTCTGGTCGAGCTCGACGGCGATCGTCTCACCTTCGACGACTGGCGGCGGCGACCGCTGATGCGCCTCGACGACCTCGGCAAGTTCACCGCCTCGACGGGCTGCAACACCATGAGTGGCGACTACGTTCTCGATCCAGCCGGGCTTCGCTTTACGCCCGGGCCGATGACGATGATGGCCTGCCCCCCAGCCGAGACGGCGATCGAGAAGGGTTTCGTCGCGGCGCTGGATGCGGTCCGGACCGCGCAAATCTCCGGCACGACGCTCGATCTCATTGACGGGACGGGCAAGAGACGCATGCGCCTCGAGGCCCGAGGCCGCTAACGAAACGCCTCGGGGTCGGCCCGCAGCGTCAGTTTTTTGTCGCCATCGATGGCGATGTGCAGGAACGTGAAGCCGGAGGGAACGGCCGCGGTGTCGGCGTTGCCCTCGAACTCGCGATCGATCTCGTCGAACAGCCGGACGTAGAGCTTCCACTCGATCATCCCAGGCTCGAGCGGGATGCGAACGGGCTCGCTCCAGTCCACGGTGCGACGCCCGCTGTGCACGACGCGATCCGTGGCAACGTCGCGTACGAGCGTCGCTTCGAAGCGGCCGATCGTGGCGGTGCGCGCCGCCTTCGTGGCCGCCTTGGCGACGACGGCGACGCAGATCTGGTTGGGCCGGTCTTCGCGCACGAAAGCGACCGAGCCGCTGTTCATCGTCTCGTCGGGAATGTCGTCGATCCAGCCCAGCCGCTCGACGATGACGACACGCCTCTTGTTCTTGTCGAAACGCCATCCCGGCGGAGGATCGAAGCAACGCCGCACGGTCCGCGCCTCGCCGGCCGGTGCGCGCGCCAATATTTCCGGCGATACCAGCGTATTGGACTCCGGTACGACGGACCGCACCTTCTGGTCGAAGGCGGACGAGCCCACCTTCTCCGGGATCGAGGTGAAAAGCAGCTGGAACGCCACGGTGCGGGAGGCATGGCGCAGGAAAAGCCAGCCGGTGGCAAATCTCACATGCTTCGCGTCGGCCGGGAAAGCGCTGCGCGGCACGACGAACTTCAAGCGCTCGGGCGTCACGACGGCCTCCCCGCGCCAGGAGCCGATCGTCAGCACCGGCGGCGTTCGGTCCCTCGTCAGGCGCAGGCCCAGAATCTCGATCTCGATCATGGGATCGTCGCCGGCCGGAGCAGTGGCAGCCGCCGCGTCGCTCGGCGCTGTCCGCAGAGGCACCAGGTACGTCGGCGTGTAGGAAAGAATGACCGGCGAGAGATCGAACGACGCCATCCACTCCAGGTCCGCCGGAATGCCGCTTGCCGCCAGCGACACGGCAGCGGCCCCCCCGGGGGCGCCGGGGCGATCGATCGCGGCGCGCAACGCCGCATTCACCGCCTCGAGCCTGGCAAACATCTCCTGTCGCGCGGCCGGCAACCGGTCGAAGGGCTGGTCGCGCTCGGCTTCGTAGCGCGAGGTCAGCGCATCGAACAGCAGGCTCGCGGCCCGGAATGATGACGACATCTCGATTCGCGCCAGACTGCCGGCGCGCGCCTGCAGTTCGGCTCGCTCCGCCTGCAGGATGACGAGCTTCTCCGCGATCGTCGGCGAGGCCGGGACGCTTCGGTTTTCTTGCCCCTGAGCGCGGGCGAGCCCGGCGCCCATGACCAGAACGACCACGAACAGCAGCAGGACCAGTGTACGGGTCCGGAGCGATTCGGATGCGGGCGAGCCAGCCGTCATGTCGCGGTTTCTAGCACGACCGCCGCTGGCCGCATCGGCGGCGGATTGTCTTGATCAGTAGGAGAACAGCACCGGCAGGGGCGACGACAGGATGAGGTCACGGGTCACGCCGCCGAAGATCATCTGGCGCAACCGGCTCTGTGTGTAGGCTCCCTTGACGATGAGGTCGGCACCCAGTGCCTGCGCCCGGTCGACGATGGTCTGCCCGGCCGACTTTGATCCTGGCTTCACATGCTGGCCAGTCACGTTGAGACCGTGGCTCTTCAGCGAATCGGCGATTTCCAGGGCTGTCGGACCGGGCACCATCGCCCCTTCGACGCTCAGCACCTCGATGGCCTCGGCGCCGCTCAGGACCGGCATCGCGAGCGAAATCGCACGCGCGCTCTCGGTCGAGCCGTTCCATGCGAACAGGATGCGCTTCCCGACCATGCCGCCATAACCGGGCGGCACCACGAGGACGGGGCGGCCCGAATCGAACAACGCCGTCTCGAAGACGCTTTCCGGCATCTTCGGCAGGGCGCCGGGCTGCGGCAGAACGATGAGGTCATAGGCCCGGCCGATCGTGCCGATCGCCGTCGGACCGCTGTCGTCGGCGGAGCGCCATTCGGAGACGAGGCCCGTCGCCCGTTCTTCGAAGGCCTGCCTGACCGCGGCGACCCGCTGGCGTTCCTCGGCATCCTCGGCGAGGCCGCCGCCGATCGGTGCGCCCATCCCGGCATCCGCCCAGGCCATGCTCATGACACCGTAGGAAGGCGGTTCGAGGCCTATCAGGCGCGCCCCGAACTTGCGTGCGATCTTGGCGGCCAGTTCGAATGCGGCCGGATCTTCCGACGTCCAGGCCATTGTCAGAATGGACTTCATGACACGCCCCCTCCTTGCTTGACCAACGGTAACACGAGGCTCGCCGCAGCGCGCGCCACGACGAACTTGATACAATTCTCACATTGTATCGGTGTGTCGGTCCAATACGTTAAGGGCGATTTTCTAACTTATTGTTCGACAGGGACTTCACTCAGTCCCCAGCATTCTTCAATCCGGAGATACCGATGCTGTCCTTTTTTCGCCGGTTGCTGGCGGACGACAAGGCCGCCACCGCGATCGAATACACGCTGATCGCCTCCCTGATCGCCGTCGCGGCGATCACCGCCATCAGCACCGTCAGCGGCAAGGGCCTCTAACAGGCCGTTGAAGCAGGCTTTTTTGCAGGTACCGGCGAGCAACATCGACCCGCCAGCGGTACCAGGATACCTGAATCAGGGGCGGCGCCTCTCAATTCGTTTGATTCATTTATTTCGTTTATTTCGTTGGTTCGCCAAGGACCGGCATTTTCGACGGCCTGCCAGGCCGGCCCTTCACCGGCGGTCGTGTATCAGGCGATCTGGCGGGCCGAAGGCACGATCCAGGCGAAGCGGTCCGACAGGGCCGCAAGCGTGATCCGGTTGATGACCTCCGCGGCGATCGTATCCCCGCCCGTGGCATCGGGCAGGTCGCGCGTCGCCACCGTATCGGCGGCGATGGTGCTCATGAAACCCTGATCCGTGGCCGCGCGCACCGTCGCCGAAACGCACATATGGGTCATGAAACCGCCGACGATCAGGTTCTTGCGGCCGATCGCAGCGAGGCGCGCCGCAAGGTCGGTGCCTGCGAACGAGTTCGGCATGCCCTTGTCGATGATCGTCTCGCCGTCGCGCGGCGTCAGTTCCTTGACGATCTCGTAGCCCGCCGAGGCCGGATTGAACGCCTTGCCCTTGGACTGGTGGCGCACATGGACGATTGGCGCTCCCGACGCGCGGGCCTTCTCGAGCAGCACGGCCAGCGCGTCCACCGCGGGCTGCACCCCGGTCAGCGGCAGCAATCCGTCCGTATATTCCCGCTGCGCATCGATGATCAGCAGAATACCGTCGGCCATGGTGGCCGGCGTCGGTTGCGCGCCGGCCATCTGCAGCATGGTCATTGCCATGTTCATTCCTTCGACTATGTCTCGGTTGTAGAAGTCTCAGCGCCATCAACGCCTATGGCGGCCCAATTTGCAACATCTTCGAGAGGGGGTCTCAACACCCCTCAAAGCAGGTAGAATCGGCAAATCACCTGCAAACATGCCACGGAACCGTTAGGGAGACCCATGAGAGCGATCATCATCGGCGGCGGCATCATGGGCCTGGCAACGGCCTGGGGATTGGCGCGACGGGGCCACGAGGTGGAGCTGTTCGAGCAGGGCCCGATTCCCAATCCACTGGCCTCGTCGATGGACGAGCACAGGTTGATCCGCCATCCCTACGGCAGCCATGTCGGCTATGCCCGGATGATCGACGAGGCCTATGCGGCGTGGGACCTGCTGTGGGCCGACCTCGGCGAGACTCTGTACGAACCGACCGGCACCCTGGCCTTGAGTGGCAATGGTGCAGACTGGCCGGAAAAATCGGCCGCCGCGCTCGCCTCGATCGGCAAGCCGATGACCGAACTTTCGATGTCGGACCTGCCGCGACGCTTTCCCTTGCTGGATACCAAGGGGCTCGAGCGTGCCTTCTGGATCGACACCGGCGGCGTTCTGCTGGCGCAGGACATCGTGGCAGCGCTCGTACGCCACCTCGGCGCGCAAGCCAAAGTACGATTGCACGGCAACACACCCGTGCGCGCTGTGGATCTCGAGCATGGCCGCATCGTCACGGACGCCGGCGCGACGCACGAGGGCGACATCGTCGTGGTGGCAGCCGGCGCCTGGGCCCCGCGCCTGCTGCCGGCGCTCGGCGCCCGCGTGCTGCCCTCCCGCCAGGTCGTGATCTATTTCGACCTGCCGGAAGACCAGCGCGCGGCCTGGGCGAGAGGACCGATGATCATCGAGAAGACCGGCGACGTCGGCCTCTATCTCGTGCCGCCCGTCCGCGGTCGCGGCATGAAGGTGGGCGACCACGAATTCAGCCGCAGCGGCGACCCCACGGCGTCGCGCGACGCGCACGAGAGCGAGATGCGCGCCCTGCTCGATCGCTGCGGCAGCCTGCTCCGGGGATTCGACCGCTGGCAGGTACGGAACCTGAAGGTCTGCTTCTACAGCGTCACCGACGACGAGCGCTTTGTCGTGGAGAAGCAGGGCGCCAAAGGATGGGCGATGTCGCCCTGCTCCGGCCACGGCTTCAAGTTCGGAGCCCTCTTGGGACTCGAGTTGGCGCGGACCATCGGCGAGAGTCGCGACTCCACGGCGCACGCACGCTGGGCCGCCGGTCTGGTCGGCGATGGGCCGACCTGACAAAATGCCGTGAATCTGGGAGAGAAACCGACATGGCATCCGCCAAACGCCGCCGCACAACGAAGACCGCACCGAAGAAGGAAACAGGACTCCGCCAGGGTCTCGCCACCTATGGTGACGCGGGCTTCTCGCTGTTCCTGCGCAAGGCCTTCATCAAGGCCGGCGGCTATTCCGACGACGCGCTCGACCGGCCGATCGTGGGCATCACCAACACCTTTTCCGACTACAATCCCTGCCACGGCAACGTGCCCGACCTGATCGAGGCGGTGAAGCGCGGCGTCATGCTGGCCGGCGCGCTGCCGATGGTGTTCCCGACCATCTCGATCCACGAGAGCTTCTCCCACCCCACCAGCATGTTCCTGCGCAACCTCATGTCGATGGACACCGAGGAGATGATTCGCGCCCAGCCGATGGACTCGGTCGTGCTGATCGGCGGCTGCGACAAGACCCTGCCGGCCCAGCTCATGGCCGCGGCCAGCGCCGACCGGCCGGCCGTCGTGCTGCCGGTGGGACCGATGCTGGTCGGCCACTTCAAGGGCGAGGTGCTGGGCGCCTGCACCGACTGCCGCCGCCTGTGGGGCCAGTATCGCGCCGGCACCTTCTCCGAGACCGACATCGAGCAGGTGAGCGAGCGCCTGGCGCCGACCAAGGGCACCTGCATGGTGATGGGCACCGCCAGCACGATGGGCTGCATCGTCGAAACGCTGGGCATGGGGCTGCCGACCAGCGGCTCGATCCCGGCTACCCATTCGGACCGGCTGCGCATCGCCGAGCAGACCGGCCGGCTCGCGGCGGAGATGGCCGTCAAGCAGGGCCCGAAGCCCAGCGAGATCATGACCAAGGCCGCGTTCCGCAACGCGCTCACCGTGCTGCAGGCGATCGGCGGCTCGACCAACGCGCTGGTGCATCTCACCGCGGTGGCGCGCCGGCTCGGCGTCGAGATCGAGTTGGAGGAATTCGACGAGATCGGCCGCAACGTGCCGGTGCTGGTCGACCTGAAGCCGTCGGGCGATCACTACATGGAGCACTTCCATTGGGCGGGTGGCAATTCGCGCCTGATGAAGGAGATCCGCCGTAACCTCGACGAGACGTGCAGGACGGTCGCCGGCAAGACCCTGAAGCAGGTGATCGATGCCGCCGAGATGGTGCCGGGCCAGACGGTGATCCGCAGCGCAAAGAATCCGATCAAGCCGACCGGCGGCATGGCCGTGCTCCGCGGCAACCTCGCGCCGCGCGGCGCCGTCATCAAGCACGCAGCAGCCTCGCCTGCGCTGATGACCCACACGGGCCGTGCCGTGGTGTTCGACTCGCTGGAGGATCTTGCCGCCCGCGGCGACGATCCGAACCTCGACGTGAAGGCCGACGATATCCTCGTGCTGCGCAATGCCGGCCCCAAGGGCGCACCCGGCATGCCAGAGGCAGGCTCCTTCCCCATCCCGATGAAGCTCGCACGTGCGGGCGTGAAGGACATGATCCGCATCTCCGATGCGCGCATGAGCGGTACGGCGTTCGGGACCATCGTACTGCATGTCGCGCCCGAGGCCGCCGTCGGTGGACCGCTCGCCCTGGTGAAGACCGGCGACCGCATCACCCTCGACGTGCCGAAGCGCCGGCTCGAACTCCATGTCGATGCCAAGACGTTGGCGGCCCGCAAGAAGGCCTGGAAAGCGCCGCCTGCCCATCCCGGCAGCGGACGCGGCTATGCCGGCCTGTTCTTCAAGACCGTGTTGCAGGCCGACGAAGGCGTCGACTTCGATTTCCTCGGACCGGAAAAGTGACCGAAGCCAAGCTCCCCCGCATCTCGGTCGTCGTCACCTGCTACAATTGCCGTGACTACATCGCCGACGCGATCCGTTCGGTCGCGCGCCAGACGTTGCGCGACTTCGACTGCGTCATCGTCGACGACGCCTCGACCGACGATTCGGTCGCGGTCGTCCAGCAGACGCTGGAGGAGCTTGGCGATGCCCGCTTCCGCCACGTCCGTCTGGAGAAGAACGTCGGACAGACCGGCGCCACGCGCCGTGGCCTCGCCGAGACGAACGCCATGTTCGTCTGTTTCCTCGATTCCGACGATCTGTGGAATCCGGACTTTCTCGAACGCCATCTCGCCGCGCATCTCAACGAGGCCTACGCGGTGGGCTTCACGGCCTGCAACGCACGCCTGATCAACGGTCAGGACGAGCTGATCGCGGGCGGCATGTACTGGTTCGGCAAGGACCGCGCCCGCGCCGACCGCGACCAGGCCTTCGTTCCGCTCGATGCGACCCGCGTGCCGACGCTCGATGTCGCGCAGGGCACTGCCCGGTGGCCAGGACAAACGCCCTACCGCCTCTACACCAGGCGCGTGGTCCACTGGGTCTGGGTCAGCACGTCTTCGATGATGTTCCGCCGGTCCTTGATCAATCTCGTCTTCCCCGAGGATGACGAGGTGTTCCGCCTGCACATGGACTTCTACGTCGTCGTCATGGCCCAGATGGTGGCCGGCTCGCTGCTGATCGACGACGCGCTCTATTCCTATCGCCTTCACGGGCGCAATGGTGCCGCGGACAATCCCGTGCTCGGCGGACGGCTCCATCTGTCGAGTCGCAATTGGGGAGACACCTATTCGCGTATGCTAGATCGCATGCTCGATGCAATGATGAAGAACGAAGAGCGCTTCGTGACGGCGCTGGGCGATCGCCAGTATCGCCGCATGGTGCTGCGCATGCGCGCCGCGCGATCGAACGCCTTCATGAGTTATGTACTTACAATTCGGAGTTGGTTGATCTAGCACAGTTCCTGCGTCATCCTTTCACGGCTGGCGTTCCTGTCATTCGCGGGAACTCGGGGGAGATGACGATCGTGAGCAGGTTCGGACGGTGCCTGGGCGTTTTCGCTCTGCTGGCCGGCAGCCTTGGTGCTGTCATGGCGACCGTACGTCCTTCCTCCGCCCAGACATCGAGCGCTTCGGCCGCCGACGAGGCCGAGTACGACGCAGCCTTCCAGGAGATGCTGCGGAAGCCGTCCGATCTCGACACGCTGTTCAAGTTCGCGATGATCGCGTCCAAGACTGGCGATCTCGAGGGCGCCATCTCGGCGCTCGAACGCATGCTGTTGGTCGATCCCGACCTGCCGCGCGTCCGCCTCGAGTTGGGCGTACTCTACTACAGGCTGGGCTCCTTCGAAGTCGCGCGCAGCTACTTCGAGATGACGCTGAAGTCGGCCTCGTTGCCGCCGGACGTGAAGAGCCGCGCCGAACAGTTCCTGGCGGAGTCGGAGAAGCGGCTGACGCGCTCGCGCTTCAGCGGCGAGATCTTCGCCGGCATGCGTTATCAGTCGAACGCAAACCTCGGGCCGCCGACGTCCAGCGTCCGCCTGTTTGGTCAGGCGGCCAACCTGAATCAGACGGCGCTGGGCACCGCCGACTGGGGCGCCGTCACCTCGGGCTTCGTCCGCCACACCTACGATCTCGGTCAGAACGACCGGGCCCAGCTCGAAACCCAGCTCTCGGGCTACCTCAACCGGCAGTTCCAGATCCAGGCGGCCAACGTGTCCATCCTCGACCTGACCTCGGGGCCGCGTTTCCAGGCATTCCAGGGCATCTTCGAGGACGTCACACTGAAGCCGTTCGGCTCGGTCGGTTACATCTTGGTCAACGACGTCCCGTACTATGGCAGCTTCGGCTCAGGACTCGTAGTGGGCGCGCTGCTGTCGGACAGGCTGCGCAACACCACGAACGTCAACTGGCGGCGGCAGATTTACCAGAACAGCTGGTATCTCCCGACCAACAACCAGTTCACCGGCGTCGAATACGCCGCCAACACGACCTTCCAGTACCAGGTCAACGACGCCGTGATGCTCTATGCCAACGGCAACCTGCAGCGCTACCAGACCGACAGCACGCCGTGGCAGAACTACACGCTCTACGGCGCCGGCGGCGGCATGTCCTTCTCCTTCGCGGATCCCCTGTTCAAGAGCCAGATGCCCTGGAGCATCAGCCTGTTCGGCAACGTGCAGTGGTGGTATTATGACCAGCCCGACGCCGTCGTGGATCCGACCGTTACCCGACAACAAACGGACACGATCCTGAATATAACCCTGTCCGTTCCCTTCGATCAGCGGACGATGTTCACGGTATCGGGCGGACGGTTCGTGCGGTCCTCGGATATCCCCAACTACGCCTTCACGAACAACAGTGCGCTCATCGGAGTAACCTGGCGCTTCTAGCGCCGCTCAGGAGATCACAGTGGCCACCAGACTTTCCGGCGCGAGCCTGCCCCTGCTGACCGCCGCGCTTCTCGCCGCCGGCGCCATTCTTCTGCCGGTCGCCGCCAGCGCCAAGGTCGGCGTCACCTCGGCCGCCGAGGGCGATCCGCGGGGCAAGCCGCCCGCAGAAGCCGAGCGCGTGCTGCGCGTGGGTGTCGACGTGCAGGCCAACGAAGTGATCACGACCCAGGCCAACGACCGTGCGCACCTGATGTTCCTCGACGGCACCTCGCTGTCCGTCGGTCCGAACGCGCAGCTCACCATCGACAAGTTCGTCTACGATCCGGCGACCAAGACCGGGGACCTCGCCATCAACGCCAGCAAGGGCGTCTTCCGCCTCGTTGGCGGCAAGATCAGCAAGACCAACGCCATAACCGTCACCACCCCGTCGAGCACCATCGGCATCCGCGGCGGCATCAGCATCTTCAACGTCGGCCAGCAGCAGACGATGTCGATCTTCGTCTTCGGCATCAGCATGACGGTCGGCGCCGGCGGCAAGCTGGAGATCGTCACGCGCCCCGGCTTCCAGGTGACGACCATCTTCGGAGGCCTGCCGGGCCAGGCCGGCGCCGTGCCTCAGGGTGCCCTGGGCGCCCTCTTCGCCCAACTCGAAGGCAGCAGAGGCGGGAGTCAGGGCGGGGCCGATCAGGCCGCGCAGAACTCGGGCTTTTCGGGCGCCAATTCGGGCCAGGGCTCCGGGAATACTCTGGGCAACCGTTTCGGAACCGGTCCCGGTCCGAGCAACGTGAACCCCAGCAACGTCTTGACCAATGCACTAACCAACGCCTTCGAGACGGCGCCGTCCAACCTTCCGGAAGTCGTCTCGAGAGCGAACCAGTCGCAGCAGACGATCACGTACAACGGCGTGATGGGCGGTCTCGTCAGGAACAACGGCAGCTATTCCTACGGCACGGGCACGTATCAGCAGGTCTGGTCGATGAACACGGGCACCGGCAACACGACCGCGAATTTCAACAACAGCAGCTACAACGGGACGACGACCCGCATCGGCAACCATGGTTTCCAGGCGAACATGCCGACGACAAGCCCGAACACGCCCGGCCGCACGATGAACATGAACGGCGCCTTCGCCGGACCGGGATATCCGAACCTTCAGGCCGGAACCTTCTCGGTGAATGGTCCGAACTATCAGGCCGGCGGCGCCTTCGTGGGACAGAAGGCGGGCACTCCCCCGGGACAGTGACGCCCCGGCGTCAGCCGATCCTCGCGGCGATGAAGTCGGCAATGGCGGCGATGTCGTCGCGCCGGAACCACGGCAAGTCGCCTTCCACCGGCCGGACATCGGCGGCGATCGCCACGATCGCGGGGTCACCCGGCGCCAGCGG
Organism: Reyranella sp.; assembly: GCF_030651995.1. Classification (GTDB taxonomy): domain Bacteria; phylum Pseudomonadota; class Alphaproteobacteria; order Reyranellales; family Reyranellaceae; genus Reyranella. The sequence goes on along the minus strand of NZ_JAUSBN010000067.1, from coordinate 131,067 downwards.
CTCGGCCTCGGGCGAGGCGCGCACCTCGATCTTGAGGTGCGGTTCGCGCTTGTAGCCCTCGATCAGCACGAGGTCTGCGGGCGCGAGCCGCGCCAGAACTTCCGAGATCGCCGGCTCCGGCGTCTCACGCATGATGGCGTAGCGCCGGCCGCCGACCAGGGCGACCTCGCCGGCACCGGCTGCGCGATGACGATACGAATCGGTGCCCGGCCGGTCGATGTCGATGTCATGATGGGCATGCTTGACGGTCGACACCCGCCAGCCGCGGCGAACGAACTCGGCCACCAGACACTCCGTCAGCGTCGTCTTGCCGGCGTTCTTCCAGCCGGTGATGCCGAAGAGACGCGGCGAGCTCACGCGATGATCCGCTCCGCACGGGCATAGACGGTCAGGCGTCCGTCGCGCACGAAAGCAACCAGTGCGATGCCCGCCTGCTCCGCCGTCTCGATGGCGAACGACGTCGGGGCGGAAACGGCCGCGATCGCCGACGCACCGATCGCCGCCGCCTTCTGCACCATCTCGTAGGAGCAGCGGCTGGTCACGACCACGAAGCCGCCGGGCTCGGCGTCGCCGCTTCGCGCCAGCGCACCGGCCAGCTTGTCGAGTGCGTTGTGACGACCGACATCCTCGCGCACGGCGACGAGCGTGCCATCGGCCGACGCCCAGCCCGCGGCATGCGTGGCGCCATTCGTCCGGTTGATCTTCTGAAGCTCCGGCAGTCCCGCCATGGCCCGCTCGATCGACGACCGCGCCACCGGAAGCGGATTGGACACCGCCGGGACCGAGCGCAGTGCCGCGTCCAGGCTGTCGACACCGCACAGGCCGCAGCCGGTGCGCCCTGCAAGGCTGCGCCGACGCTCCTGGAGACCCGCCATGCGTTGTGCCGCGATCTCGAGCCTGACCTCGATACCGCGCCCGACCGGCTCGACCTCGATGTCGTAGATTTCCGACGGCCGCTCGACGATCCGCTCGGTGAGGGAAAAGCCGCGGGCGAAATCCTCGAGGTCGCAGGGCGTCGCCATCATCACGGCATGGCTGATGCCGTTGTAGACCAGCGCCACCGCGACCTCCTCGGCGACGGTCTCCTCCAGCGCCTCGCTGCCGCCGGCGGTGAGGCGGCGGGCCGGCCGGCGAACCAGGCCTCGGCGGGTCATGCGGTGGTCTCGTCGATGAGTCGGTGCCGGCCCAGCCTCGCCCCGAACGTCTCCGTGCCCGGAAACTTCGCCGCCAGCCAATGTTCGATGTCGGTATTCATCCCACGCCTAGAATTCGACCACGGGCGTGGGCGGCACGTAGCGATCGAAGACCTGCAGGAAGGGCTCACCGCGCTCGGCCTCGTACCAGGCCTCGAAGGCACGGAAGGCCGCGATCGGATCGGCGATCACCGGCGGCTCGACCGGCCGGCCATCCTCAGGCTCCGGCGGATGCGCCTCGGCATGGAGCGCCTCGGCGATCGGCCGCAACCAGTCGAGCAGCGGCCGGGCTCCCTCGCCCAGTTCGCCAAGGCCGTTCTCGATCCAGCCGATGTCGCGGAACAGCGCTTCCAGTTGGCGCTCCACCGCGAGGTCCCGATCGGGCTCCAGCGCGGCGACCCGAGCCATGTCGGAGAGCGCACTGAGGCGGCGCCACGCAAAGGTGCGGGCACGCTCGGCCTCCCTGATCTGGGCCTCGACGGCGGCTCGCACCGTGCGCTCGGCCGTCTCGGCCGCGGTGCAATCCGCCTGGAGGCGGCCGATCAGGGAGTCTACGGCAGACGGCATGCCGGGAGTTGACCCGACCGGCGGCGCTGCTGCAAGCGTCTCTGCCTGCCGCCTTACTTGGCGTACTTGAGTTCGACCTCGGCGACGCCGGCCGCGACGTTCAGGCCGACGCTGCCCTCGACGCTGACGGGCTGCAGCGTGATCTGGCCACTGCCACCGCCCAGCAGGACATTGGCGCCGACGCCACCGCCCACCGTGGCTTGGGCTGTTGCACCGGCATAGCCGCCCGCCAGGGCGCCCGGCGCGATGCTGCCCGGTGCGAACACGAGCCAGACGATCTGCGATTCCTTGGTGAAGCCGATATCGACGCCATAGCGCTTGATGGCGCCCGTGTACTTCTCTCCGACGCCGTCGGTGCGCGCGAAGATGCAGTCGAGGTCCTTCGAGGAGCCGAAGATGAAGCCCATGCCGCCCGCAACCTTGCAGGTGAGCGAGCCGACGTTCGCGCCGGACTTGCCGGCCGCCTTCGGCGTGCCGGGAGCGGCCGGGGTCTGAGCCTGGGCCGCGACGCCGAGGCCGGCCATGAGGGCGGCGGTCGCAGCGGTCGTCAGTATGGATCGAAGCATGTCGACATCCTTTCAGAGGTTGAGAGTCAGTCTTCTTTCTTCGCCCGCTCGATCGCCTCGAGAATCTCCGTGAGGCCGACCGTGTAGACGACTCCCTGCTTGTTCATTTCGTGCCGGATCGTGCGAATGAGGCCGGCCTTCCGGATCATGAGATTGGCCAGTGCGATCTTTGCGTCCTCGTTCGTCACGTCGTCCTCTTGATCCTCACGACCCGTCCCGGGTTCCACTGGCCTAGTTGTTCTGGCCGCGTGCCTTCAGGACGTAGCCGGTCGCCCGGAAATCCGAATCCTGCCGGATGGCTGCCGTCACGACCGGATCATTATGCGGGTTGCTGCTGGCGATCAGGGCGTCCGTCTCGGCCTGGCAGTTCGCACTGATGATCCGCCCGACGCTCGACGCGTCCGCGGTGTCGTCGGCATAGGGTGCGGCCTGCCTCTGGAGACAAGCGTCGCGCGCCTCGTATGTCTTGCCAACCGCCTTTACGGTCCAAGGCGCCGAATACTGAGAGTTCACCGAACAGGCCGCCAGCGACAGCAGGGCGACGAGGATCAATGTTCGCATCGGTAGGCTGGACTCCAGAGAAACGAGTAAGAATGGCGGAAGAGAGTGGGAGTCGAACCCACTAAGAACCGGCTAACGGCCCTCTCTGGCTTTGAAGGCCAGCCGCCCCACCGGGAGCGCTTCCCCTCCGGGGCGGATGATTCACCAGAACCGATCCCGTGTCACCTGTCATACTGGGATGAAATTCCTCAAGGGATTCAAGACCATGACCATCGAGCTGAAGTATGTCATCGCCAATGTTTCGGACCTTGCGGCAGCCGTTGCCTTCTGGCGCGACACCGTCGGCCTGAAGCTCAAGTTCGAGACCCCGGACTGGGCCGAATTCGACACCGGCCCAACCCGATTGGCGCTCAAGCCAGCTTCACCGGCAAATCCGGCGGGGACATGGCAGCCGGGCCTGCGGGTTCCCGACCTCGCCGCCAAACGCGCCGAACTCTCCGCACGGGGCGTGAGTGTCGGTAGCACACCGCACGAAGAGCATGGCTTCCTGCTGTCCCTGTTCAGCGGCCCCGATGGCGCGCCGGTCAGCCTGAGCGGCCCCGTGCCTAAGCCATAGGCGGTGGACCATACTGCCCCGCCTTCTGCGGCACCGCTCGGCGCTGGTCGCCACGGCGGACCGTGATACCGTGGCGGTCGAAGAATTCCAGGATCTGGATAGCCACCTTGCGGCCATTGTCCAGCTTGTCGCGGAACTCGGCGGCACTGAATTCGCGACCGAAGGCGTTCGCGATTGCGATCATCTCCGCCACCACCGGGCGCAGGAAGAAATGGTCCGGCGCCACCTCGACGACCCTTCCCAGCTTCGAGAGGCGCTGCAGCAGCCGGCGCGTGTCGGTCTCCGGTACGTTGTAGGCCTGCGCGAAGTCACGGACACGCGGCGGCTTGAAGCGGTCGCGTGTCATGTCGGCGGAGATCTTCTGCCAAAGGGCCTCGTCGCGCGATCCGAGCTTCAGCGAATGACCGGGCAGGCGCAGGAAGGCGCCGTCGACGACGACCGTCTTGGCGCGGATCTCCTGGTCGAGCAGCACCTTGAACACAGGTGCCGGCCAGCGCCGCTTAAGCGTCACGCGCAGGCGCTCGGCCTGCAGGCCCGGCGCGTCGGCCTTGGCCTCATGGAAGGTCTTGAGCGTGTCGACCATGTCCTGGCGCGCCGCCGCGAGGGTCTCGGCGAGAAAGCCGAAGCCTTCGAGCTTCTGGCCGCCCGCCGCCTCGAGATGCTTCTCGATCTCGGCGGGCCGGAGGTTCCGCGACAGACCGAAGCGGCCAAGATCGACGAAGCCGCCTTCCAGACGCAGCAGCCGCGGCATGACCTCGTCATCGCTCTCGGCAAGTGAAGCCAGCTCCAGCAGGCGCCGTTCGGCGCGCCGGTTGCGGGGTGGACCGAACGGATCGACGACCGTCCCGCCGGCCATCGTACGAGTGGCGGACGGATCACGGAGGATGACCCGGTCGCCTGCGAGCGCGCCGACCTTCTCGTCGAGCACGATCTGGGCGAGCGCCTGGTCACCGGGCGCCAGCCTCTCGCCCTCGAGCAGCGCCACGCGGCCCATCACATGCGCCGATCCCAGGTGAACGTGCACCGGGGACCAGTGCTTCAGCGGCTGCGCTTCCGAGGCGAGCAGGTTCAGGCGAACGTCGATGCGATCGGTCGGCGCGTGAAGCTCCGGGCTCACCACCCAGTCGCCGCGCTTGATCGCATCCCTGGAAAGCCTGGGGCCGGCAAGGTTGAGCGCGCAGCGCTCGCCGGCGCGCCCGATCTCCGCGGGCCGGTTCTGGGCATGCAGCGAGCGCACCCGCGCCTCGATGCCGGACGGCGTCAGCAGCAGCCGGTCGTCGACCCTGATCTCGCCGGCATGGACCGTGCCGGTGACGACGACGCCCGCGCCCGACAGCACGAAACAGCGATCCACCGCCAGACGCGCGAACCCCGCAGCGCCCTTGCCGCTCTCGCCGAGGATCAGCAGCTTTTCCTTCAGTTCGTCGATCCCCTGCCCGGTCACCGCCGAGACCGGCACGATCTCCGCGCCGCGCAACGAGCTGGTGGCCAGCAGGGCCTCGATCTCGGCCATCCGCTCGAGCTGCTGGTCCTCGTTGGCGAGGTCGGCCTTGGTGAGCGCCACGATGCCGCGATCGAGGCCCAGCAGGTCGAGGATCTGCAGATGCTCGACGGTCTGAGGCTTGATCCCCTCGGCCGCCGACACGACCAGCAGCGCCGCATCGACGCCGGTGGCGCCGGCCAGCATGTTGTGCACGAACCGCTCGTGACCGGGCACGTCGACGAAGCCGAGCTGGCGGCCATCGCCGAGATCGCTGTAGGCATAGCCCAGGTCGATGGTGATGCCGCGCGCCTTCTCTTCCTTGAGGCGGTCGGCATCGACGCCGGTCAAGGCCTTCACCAGCGCGGTCTTGCCATGATCGATGTGGCCTGCCGTTCCGACGATCATGACAGAGGCTCCTTGGCCAGCCGCACCCAATGCAGCGCCTCGACCACGCCGCGTCCGGTGCCCCTGCCGGCAAGACAGCGCGGCGAGCGGTCGAGCGGCCTAGCCTGCCACGACATGAAGCTTGTCCAGTTGGGCGATGAAAGCCGCTTCATCGTCGAGCGTGCGGAGATCGAAGTAGAGCGTGCCGTCGCCGATCCGGCCAATCACGGGGATCGGCAGGCGACGGAAATTGTCGGCGATCCGGTCGAGGCCCTTGGCGTTGATCGCGATCGCGAACGACGGCAGCAGGTCGACCGGCAGCGCGCCCGAACCGATCTGTCCCCGCACCTCCGCCACGCTCACCTGCGCCCTGTCGCCAAACGCCGCCTGCACGGCCGGCAGCAGCCGTTCCGCCACCGCGCGGATCTCGGCGGCCGGCCGCGCCAGGGCGCGTATGGTCGGCAGGCGCTCGGCCAGGCGTCCCGGATCGGCGTAGAGCCGCAGCGTCGCTTCGAGGGCGGCCAGGCGGACCTTGTCGAGCCGCAGCGCCCGCTTCATCTGGTTGCGCGCGATGCGCTGGATCAGCGGCTTGCGGCCGACCACGAGCCCGGCCTGCGGCCCGCCCAGGAGCTTGTCGCCGGAGAAGGTGACGACATCGACGCCGGACGCGACGGCTTCGCGCGCCGTCGGCTCGTGCGGCAGCCCCCAGGTCTCGAGATCGGCCAGCGTGCCGCTGCCGAGATCCTCGATCAGCGCCACGCCCTTCTCGCGCGCCAGCGGCACGAGTTCGGCGGCCGCAACCGACTTGGTGAATCCCTGGATCGCGTAGTTCGAGGGATGGACCTTCATGATGGCGGCGGTGTCCGGCCCGATCGCCGCCGCATAGTCCTGGAGATGGGTGCGGTTCGTCGTGCCGACCTCGACCAGACGGCAGCCGGCGCGCGCCATGATGTCGGGAATGCGGAAGGCCCCGCCGATCTCGATCAGCTCGCCACGCGACACGATGACCTCGCGGCCGGCGGCAAGCTCGCTCAGCACCAGCAGCACCGCGGCGGCATTGTTGTTGACGGCCGTCGCCGCCTCGGCCCCGGTCAGGCGGCAGAGCCAGGGCGCGACGTGATCGTCGCGCTCGCCGCGCGCACCGCCCCCCAGATCGTATTCGAGCGTGGTCGGCGAGCGCATCGCCTCGACCGCCGCGGCAATGGCCTCCTCGGCCAGAACGGCGCGGCCGAGATTGGTGTGCAGCACGGTGCCCGTGAGGTTGAACACGCGGCGTTGCGAGGGTTGCAGGAACGCAGCCAGACGCGCCGTGCACCAGTGGACGCAGGCGGCTTCGCTCGCGACCTCGGGCGTCCCCCGTCGCTCCTCGACCCATGCCCGGAGCGCTTCGATGACGAGCGGACGGCCGGCGCGCTCGATCAGCGGCGCGAGCGTCGGCCAGGAGGCCATGCGATCGATCGACAGGGGGCGGGTTTCGGAGGCGCCATCGGCGCGGTCGGCACGCGACACGGGATTGTTCCTACCAGAGAGAGGGCGAACGTCCTGTCCGCCGACGGTCAACATGGCTCAGGCCCGACGACCGATCAATCACTTCTCCGGCTGTTCCATCATGTCAGGCTCGAACGGATCGGGCATGCGCGCGAGGACCTGGCCTCGCGTGCGGCCGAGGGAATCCCCGCCCCTCTCAGGGCTTCCGCTGGAATCCCCAGGTCTGCGCCAGAATCTCGCCCATCCGGGCGGCGATGATGCGATTGCCGAGGCTCTCGTTCGCGGCATCCCGGGCGTAGTGGATGTGGTCGGCGTAGATCGTGGCCTTCTCCCCGGCGAAGATCTGCGTCAGGTCGAAGACGGGCGAGCCACCGTCGCGCAGGGTCATCAGTCCGGCGACGATGTTCTTGTAGATGTCGCGATACGAGAGGTCGCCGACGACGCGCTTCTCCTCCTCGGTGAGCTCCTTGCCGATGGCCGGTGCCGGCTGGATGAAGTAGGCCGCCTTCACATTGTTGTCGCGCGCGACCGCGAACGTCGCCCTCACGTACTTCTGATAGAGGCCAAGCTGGACGTCGAAGGCCAGCTTGTGGTTGCGCTGAATGTCCTCCGGCAGGTGGAAGATGCTGTTCAGCGTCGTCTTCTTGGTCGACTTGAAGATGTCCTTGCCCTTGGCGGCCTGCTCGATTCCCCGCACCACCATGTAGGCGGCGTGCGAATGGCCGAGGACCGGATTCAGCGCCAGGGTGCCGGCGATCCGGCCCATGACCCAGCCGATCGCCGCATCCCCGAAGTTCTCGTCGGCGACGAACGGATTGACGTCGAGGAAGTTGCTGAGCGGCCGCTCCAGCCGCTCGCTGAAGCCCGGCTGGAAAAAGTAGTGCTCGTTGAATCCGCCGAGGACGGCGACCGCGTCGACCGACGAGGCATAGAGCGAAAACAGGATGAAGGGCTGCGGCTCCTTCCAGGCGCCGTCGCCGCCGTTCAGGACGAGGAACGGCTTGCCGTTCGGGCTGACGTACTTGTTGTTGAGTTCCTCCTCGAGATAGCGCGGCGCGGGCGGCGCCGCATTCTGCCCGAGCTGGGACGCCACGGAGCCGCCGGTCAGCATCACGACATAGCGGTCCGTGGGCTTGAGGACCGGAAAGTCCGGCCCGAACAGACCGACGTTATTGACCCACGGCAAGCCGCACGGCGGATTGGCGTGGTGGACGAAGGCGACATAGGGATGCGGAAAGAGCGTGTCGACGTAGCGGCACGAGCTCCCCTTGGTGGCATCCCGCACATAGGTGTTCTGCGTGCGGTCGAACAGCTCCCTCGCCGGCGTATGGCGGCCATCTTCCAGGTACATCCAGGCGATGGCCGTGACTTCGATCGCGGCGAGCGAAAGGACAACTCCGAAAAGGACCGAAATCCAGCCGAAGATACGCTGCTTCATCTCCCCGTCCGCTACTTCCTCGTTTCCTGGATCGCCTGCCATACGCGCTGCGGCGTCGCCGGCATCTGGATGTTGCGCACACCGAGCGGCCACAGCGCATCCATGATCGCGTTCATGACCGTGGGCGTCGATCCGACCGTGCCGGATTCGCCGACACCCTTGGCACCGATCGGGTTGCTCTTGGCCGGCACCGTATCGTCGAGCTGGTTGTTGAAGGTCGGGAAGGTCTCCGCGCGCGGCATCGCGTAATCCATGAACGAGCCGGTCAGGAGCTGGCCGCTTTCGCGATCGTAGACGTTCTCCTCCAGCAGCGCCTGGCCGATGCCCTGGGCGCAGCCGCCGTGGATCTGGCCGAACACGATCGGGCGGTGCAGCGGCTTGCCGACATCGTCGACCGTCGTGTAGCGCTTGAGCTCGACCATGCCGGTGTCGGGATCGATCTCGACCTCGCCGACATGGGCGCCGTTGGGCCAGGCGATGCCGTCGACCGTGTTCACGTTTTCGATGAAGATGCGCTTGTCGGGCTGCTTCGCCGCCAGCTCGCCGAGGCCGATGCCGCGGTCGGTGCCGGTGATGGTGAAGCGGCCGGCCGAATAGACGATGTCGGCGGTGGCCGCCTCGAGCGCATCGGCGGCCAGTTCCTTGCCCTTGTCGACCAGCTTCTCGCTGCCGCTCAGCACCGCCGAACCGCCGATATAGGCCGAGCGCGAGCCCATCGAGCCGACGCCGCCGACCCGGTCGGAATCGCCCATGGCGATCTCGATCTTGGACGGGTCGATGCCGAGCAGTTCGGAGGCGAGCTGGGTGAAGCTGGTCTGCAGCCCCTGGCCCATGCCCTGGGTGCCCATCCAGATGACGACCTTGCCGTCTTCCTTGACCTCATAGTGCGCCATCTCGTTCAGGACGTTGGCCGAGGTCCATTCGACATAGGAGGCGAGGCCGCGGCCATAGAGCTTGCCGCGCTTCTCGGCCTCCGCCTTGCGCGCCGCGAAACCGTTCCAGTCGGCCGCCTCGAGCGTCTTGGTGAGGAAGAGGTTGAAGTCGCCGGAATCGTACTTCTCGCCCATCGCCGTGGTGTAGGGCATCTGCGAGGGCTTCACGAAGTTGCGCCGGCGCAGCTCGGCCGGATCCATGCCGATCTGGCGCGCCGCCGTGTCCATCATGCGTTCGAGGTTGAAGATGCATTCCGGACGACCGGCCCCGCGATAGGCACCGATCGTGGCGGTGTTGGTGATGACGCAGGTGATCCGGAGATCGATCAGCGGGACGTCGTAGGTGCCGGTCGTCACCTTGGGGCCGACGAACAGCGGGATGACCACGCCGCCGCGCGAGGGATAGGCCCCGATATTGGCGAAGGCCTCCATGCGCAGTGCCAGGATCCGGCCGTCCTTGTCGAAGGCCATCGAGGCCTTGTGGAACTGGTCGCGGCCGGCGGTCGTCGCGGCGAACTCCTCGCCGCGCTCGGCGCGCCAGCGCACCGGGCGCTTCAACACCTTGGCGGCCCATACGGCCACAGCCTCGTCGGGCTGGATGCCGACCTTCATGCCGAAGCCGCCGCCGATGTCGCGCACGACGACGCGCACCTTGTCCTTGGGCATCTTCAGAATGACGTCGCACAGCGTATCGCGCGTGACCGACGGGTTCTGGCTGCCGATATGGACGATCAGCCGGTCGTTCTCCCACTCCGCCATGACGGCGCGGGGCTCCATGGCGTTCACGATCAGCCGCTGGTGCACGATATCGAGCGACACGACGTGGGCCGCGGCCTTGAAGACCTCCTCGGCCTTGGCATGATCGCCGAACTTGTTGTAACCGGCGATGTTGCCGGGCGCGCCCTGCCAGACCTGCGGGGCGCCGGGCTTCAGCGCATCCTCGATCTCGGTGACCGACGGCAGCTGCTCGTACTCGATGTCGACCAGCTCGACGGCGTCCTGCGCCTGCTCGCGCGTATCGGCCACGATGGCCACGACGGCCTCGCCGACATAGCGCACGGCCTGATGCGCCAGCGACCGGCGGGGCGTCATCTCGGGCTTGCTGCCGTCGGCAGCCGGGAACATCGCCGGGAAGGCGAAATTGCCGACGCCGTCCTTTTCCATGTCGGCCCAGGTGTAGACCGCGACGACGCCCGGCGCGCCCTTCGCGGCCTCGGTGTCGATCTTCAGGATTCTTGCATGGGCATGCGGGGAACGAACGAGGACCACATGGGCCTGGTTCGGGCGCGAGAGGTTGTCGGTGAAGCCGCCCGTGCCGGTCAGAAGCCGGTCGTCCTCGACACGCTTGATGTACTGAGCCTTGCCAAACACCGCCATACGCCACTCCCGCCGCAGATTTCCATCCGGATCGGCCGGACTATAGCGGCGAAGCGGCGTCCCACAAGTCAGCGCGACGGATCACCCCCAACTCAGTGGCGGAGGCTGGGCATCTCCGGCAGCGGCACGATGCGGATTCCCGCCGCCTCGAGACCCTCGCGGACCGCCTTGGCGACGCTCACGGCTGTTGGACCGTCGCCGTGGACGCAGATGGAATCGACCCGGCAGGGGATGCGCTTGCCCGAGGTCGAATAGATCGCCTGCTCGTCGACCATGCGCCGGACATGCTCGACCGCCTTGGCCGGATCCTTGATCATCGAATTGGCTTCCTTGCGCGGCGTCAGCAGGCCGGCGTCGGTGTAGGTCCGGTCGGCGAAAACCTCTTCGGCGACGCGCAACCCATGCTTGAGCGCGGCCTTGCCCTGCTCGGTGTTGGCCTGGGCGAGGAAGATCAGGTCGCGATCCACGGCCTTGGTCGCGCGGGCGATCGCCTCGGACATTTCCGGGCTCTCGGCCGACATGTTGGCCATCATGCCGTGCGGCTTCATGTGGGTGACCTTGGCGCCATGGAGGGCCGCGATCGCCTGCAACGCCCCGATCTGGTAGGCGATGTTGGCCTCCAGTTCCTTGACCGAGAGGTTGATGACGCGGCGGCCGAAGCCCTGGAGGTCGGCGAAGCCCGGATGGGCACCGATCGATACGCCGTTCTGGGTGCAGAGCTTCACCGTATCCATCATCACGACCGGATCGCTGGCGTGGAAGCCGCAGGCCACGTTGGCCGACGCGACGATCTTCAGGACTTCGGTGTCATTGCCCATCACCCAGGGTCCGAAGCTCTCGCCCAGGTCCGAGTTGATGTTGACGTGTCCTGCATTGGTCGCGGCGGCCATGGGAGACTCCCTCTATCTGAAGCGCTATCCTAGCAGATGTGAGCGTTCGATACCTCTCCTGCGGCGACACCGCCTTCACCGTCGAGTTCGGCAACGAGATTTCCCCCGAGATCAACGGCCGGGTCATGGCACTCCACGCCGCGATCGGCCTGGCCCGCGGGGCCGGGGAGATTTCCGGCGTGATCGAGACCGTCCCCACCATGCGGTCCCTGATGGTGACCTACGATCCGCTTGCGACCTCGCGTGCCGACCTCCAGCCCAAGGTCGACGCGCTGATCGCCCGCGGTCTGCCGGCCGACGCCGGGAGCCGCCAGGTCACCGTGCCGTGCTGCTACGACGATCCCGAATTCGCGCCCGACCTCGCCGACGTCGCGGAGCGCACGAAGAAGACGCCGGAAGAGGTGATCGCGGCCCACCTCGCCTCGCCGTTCAAGGTCTATGTGCTGGGCTTCATGCCGGGGCTCGCCTATGTGGCGGGGCTCGACCAGGCGCTCTTCCTGCCCCGCCGCAGCCAGCCGCGCGTCCGGGTGCCGCGCTCCTCGGTCGCCATCGCCATGGACATGACCACGATCTACCCGTTCGAGAGCCCCGGCGGCTGGCACCTGATCGGCCGCACGCCACTCTGGATGTTCGACAAGCGCCGTGAGCAGCCGGTCTTCCTGTCGCCCGGCGATTCGCTCGCCTTCGAACGCATCGACCGCCGGCGCTTCGACCGCATCGCCGGCGAGGTCGAGGCCGGCACGTTCGACTGGGCGAGCCTGGTGAAGAGCAAATGAGCGCCGGCTTGAAAGTCGTCCGCGCGGGCCTGTTCGACACGCTGCAGGATCTCGGCCGTACCGGCTTCATGGCGCTCGGCATGCCGACCGCCGGCGCAATGGACCGGATCGGCCTCAGCCTCGCCAACGCACTGGCCGGCAATCCCGCCAATACCGCCGGGCTCGAGATCGGCGTCATGGGACCCGACCTGCTGGTCGAGGCCGACAGCGTGCGCATCGCGCTGGTGGGTCCGCTCTCGCCCGCGCTGATCGACGGACCGGACGCCGCGCCCAAGCCCCTGGACTCCGACCGCAGCCATCTCCTGAAGCGCGGGCAGGTCCTGCGCGTCGGCATGATCGAGGGAGCGAGCACCGCCTATCTCGCCGTGGCGGGCGGCTTCGACTTGCCGGCCTTCATGGGCAGCCTCTCGACCTATTCCAGGGCCGGCATTGGCGGCTTCGACGGCCGCAAGCTCGCGGCCGGCGACCTGCTGCCGCTCGCCAAGGCGGCCGTACCGGCCGGCAACGAGCGCAGGATCGCGCAGCCGTTCGACTATGGCAGCGGGCCACTGCGCGTGGTCTGGGGGCCGCAGGAGGACTATTTCAGCGAGGAAGGCCGCCGGACCTTCGTGGAGGCCGAGTATCGCGTGTCCAAGGAAGCCGATCGCATGGGCATCCGCTTCGAGGGACCGACGATCGCCCACGCGAAGAGCGTCGACAACGGCGGCGCCGACATCATCTCCGACGGCATCGCGCCCGGCGCCATCCAGGTGCCCGGCGCCGGCCTGCCGATCGTGCTGCTGGCCGACCGGCAGACGGTCGGCGGCTATCCCAAGATCGCCACCGTCGCGTCGGTCGATCTGCCGCGCCTCGGACGCCTGCTGCCCGGCCAGACCGTCCGCTTCGCCGCCATCACCGTCGAGGAAGCCGAGACCCTGCGGCGCGACCAGGACTCAAGGCTCCAGCGCGCCATCGCCGCCTTCGTGGTGGCGCGCCCGCCAGGCGGTATCGACCTGGCGCGGCTCTACGAAGAGAACCTGATCGACGGCGTCGTTTTCGATTCGCCGTAGAGCGTGACCTCGAAGCCTTCATCGGGCGAGGGCGGGACGAAGTAGCTGGTGAAGAGGTCGAACTCCGCGTCGCTGGCCTCGAAGGCGTGTGTACCGGCGGCGTTGCGGGCGCGCAGCCGTGCCTTGCAGACATCGTCGGGCACGTCGAGGAAATGGAGCCGGTGATCCGCACCGGCGCGCTCGAAGAGGCTGCGCATCCACTGACGACGGGCCGGTGTGTTCGCTGGAAAATCGAGCACGACGGACAGGCCCGCCTCCAGCAGCGTGACAATATGGTCGCCCATCACCTCGCGCAGGCGGCGGGAGTTGCGGACATAGTCCTCGATCGTCTTCTGCTCATCCTTGTAGAGACAGGCGAGCCAAGCATCCTCGCTGATCCGAATCGTGCCCGGGTGCACTGTCAGCCTGGCGGCGAGCGTCGATTTTCCGGCGGCGATCTTGCCGCAGATCATGTGGAGCGTCGCGCCTGCTCGATCAGCCGTTTCGTCCATCGGTAGCTCCCCGCGAAGACGCTTTAATGTAGCCGGTCCGGGTCTGCGTTGGTACGAACCGCAAGGGCTGGAAACGTGCCGACAAACGATCGGGGGATGCGTCGAGATGAGCTGGCAACCGGAAATGGACGAGCTGCGCCGCCGTCAGGAGATGACGAAGCGCATGGGCGGTGCCGACAAGGTCAAGCGTCAGCATGAAGGAGGCCGCCTCACGGTCCGCGAGCGCATCGACCGGTTGCTCGACGAGGGTTCGTTTCGCGAGATCGGCAGCGTCGCCGGCAAGGCGGAATATGACGGCCGCAACGAACTGGCCGATCTCACGCCGGCGAACGTCGTCATGGGCCGCGGCAAGATCGATGGACGGCACGTCGCCGTCACCGGCGACGACTTCACCGTGCGCGGCGGCTCGGCCGACGCCACGATCAAGGAGAAGTCCAACTACGTCGAACGCTACGCCAACCAGTACCGAATTCCGGTCGTGCGCCTGATCGAGGGATCGGGCGGTGGTGGATCCGTGAAGACGATCGAAACGACCGGCCGCGCCAACGTACCGGGAGTGAGCGGCTGGGAATGGACCGTGCGCAACATGGGCGTGGTGCCCACCGTGGGCCTCGGCCTCGGCTCGGTCGCGGGCCTCGGCGCGGCCCGCCTTGCGGCCACGCACTACTCGGTGATGGTGAAGGAAGTCTCCGCGATGTTCGTCGCCGGGCCGCCGGTGGTGAATCGCCTCAGCGCCAAGCAGTACGACAAGCAGGAACTGGGCGGCTGGGAAATCCAGCTGCGCGCCGGCGCGATCGACGAGGCGGTCGACAGCGAGGACAAGGCCTTTGCCGCGGCGCGCCGCTTCCTCTCCTATCTGCCCTCGTCGGTCCACGATGCGCCGCCACGCGGCCCCGTGACCGACGATCCGGCGCGACGCGAGGAGTCGCTGTTCGACGCCATCCCGCGCGACATCCGCAAGGTCTATCGCATCCGGCCGATCGTCGAGAAGGTCGTCGACCAGGGCAGCTTCTTCGAGATGGGGCGGCTCTACGGCCGTTCGGTCGTGACCGGCTTCGCGCGCGTCGACGGCTGGCCGGTCGCGGTGATGGCGAGCGACCCGATGTTCTATGGCGGCGGCTGGACGGCCGATACCTGCCAGAAGGTGACGCGCTTCCTCGACCTGGCCGAGACCTTCCACCTGCCGGTCGTCTATTTCTGCGACTGTCCCGGCTTCCTGATCGGCCTCGAGGCCGAGAAGAGCGGCGTCATCCGACAGGGCGTGCGCGCCATGTCGTCGATGTTCCAGACGACGGTGCCGTGGTGCACCTTCATCATCCGCAATGCCTTCGGCGTGGCCGGCGCGGCGCACCAGAACGGTTCGCGGATGAACTGGCGCTATGCCTGGCCGTCAGGCCGCTGGGGATCGCTGCCGCTGGAAGGCGGCATCGAGGCCGCGTATCGCGCCGACATCGACGGGGCCGAGGATCCCAAGGCCAAGATGGCGGAGATCGAAGACCGGCTGAACAAGCTGCGGTCGCCGTTCCGCAGCGCCGAGAGTTTCTGGATCGAGGAGATCATCGATCCGCGCGATACGCGCAAGATCCTCTGCGAATTCATCGAGCTGGCCGCGCCGGTGCGCGGCAGCGGCCCGGCGAGCATGTGGATGCGTCCCTAGCCGCGCCAGCCGTAGCCCTTGAGCTTCGGCAAGAGGCCGCAGGCCGGTTCGAAGGGCGGATTGCTGAGATAGTCCTGGTCGGACACGACATAGGACTGGCCGGGCGAGCGGCTGACGACCGCGCTCAATGCCGGATAGGACCAGTCCTGGAAGAAGAGCTTGTTCGGCCAGTCATGCAGCGGCAGCGTCTCGGCCCGCACCATGCCTTTGCTGCCGTCGACGACGACGCGCAGGCGCTCGACATAGCCGCTCCACAGGCGCGTGAGCACGATGTCGGGAACCGCCCCCGCGACCGTCAGCGCTCCCAGCAGCAGCACCATCCGCCGCGCCACTGCAGGCTGGCGCACGACGGCAAAGATGCGCGGCGGATCGCGGCGCGCCACCTGCAGCCACATGCCGACGAGGAGGGCCGCCAGCAGCATGCCGGCAGCCTGACGGGCGACGTAGTGCGACGGCGGATACAGGATCGACGGCCCGTGCACGAGCCGCCACCAGGGCGACAAGGCAAGCAGCACGGCAATGACGCCCATCACCACCAGCGGTCCCCTGCCCTCCAGCCAGGCCGGCCGTCGAAAGCCCGCGATGGCGCAGATGAGAAAGCCCGCGAGAGGGATGGCGAACTGTATGTTCCGCCAGAAATCGACACTGGTGGAGCGCACCTTCATGAAGTGCGGATGGTCCCAATAGTCGAAGATCGTCACGGCCGATACCAGCGCCGCGCCGACGAAGGACAGCGCCGCCAGGTAGCACAGGAGTTTCGTCGCCGGATCGCCGCCGCTGCGCCGGGTCGCCCACAGGATCGCGGCCGCCAGCAGCGGTCCGAGATAGATCGTGGCCTCGTAGGAGCGCAGGCAGAGCAGACCGAAGGCCAGCAGAAGTGCGGCGTCCCTGCGACCGGTACCGTCGGTCGTGAGCGCTACCGCCATGGCGGCGGTGATGCAGGCAAAGGCCACGTTGTATTCGCCGACGATGAAGAACGAGGTCGGCAGGTAGACCGCGGCAACGATCGCCAGCACCGCGGCCAGCAGCACGGGATCGCGGCGCACACGGACAAGGGCGAAGTGATAGAAGGCGGTCGGCAGCGCGAACAAGGCTGCCGAATAGACCATGGCCAGCATCCTCGTGTCGCGGACGCCCCATTCGGCCAGCAGCAGCACCGGCGCCTGCGTCACCCAATCGACGTGGGCGCGGGCGGCGTAGAAATCGTGGAAACGGCCGTGGTCGAGCAGATTCACCAGGAACGAGGAGCCGTCCCAGAACAGGCCACGACAGGTCAACGTATTGTGCAACGCGAGCGCCCAGAGGAGCACCGCGACAGTCCGGGCAACGGCGACCGGCGACATCGTGGGCACGGTCAGTCGCGCCACATGTAGTTCCCCAGCGGATACGGTTCGGCTGGCGGGAATGGTTGCCAGTTGTTGAAGTCGCGCGGCGGCGCGATGATGCCGTCACCGAGTTTGCCGCGCAAAGCCAGGCTCTGGCTGGGCAGAATCCACGACTCGACCAGCGTCTCGAGAGGACGCCGCGAGAGGGGCGTGGATTCGAAGGCGATCACGCCGCTGTTGCTGCGCACGATCGTTCGCACCGTATCGAGATAGGTGCGCCATTCGAGCGTGAGATAGACGTTGGACGGCAGTACCGCGAGCACGACCAGGCAGGCGAATGCGAGAATCCGGCTCGATATCTCGGTTCGGCGCAAGGCGACGAACGAGGCGAACCGGGAGCCGAGCGGCGACGTGTAGAGCCACATCAGCACGACGATGGTGGCGATGACGAGGCCTGCGAGGCTGCGGGCGGTGTACTGCGACTTGGCATGCGGCCGCACCAGCGAGTCGGTCAGCACCAGCAACGGTGACAGCGCCAGCAGGATCAGGAAAATGCCGGCGAAGATGTACGGCCTGCGCCCGGCGAGATCCTGCGGACGCAGCAGCGCCCACCCGGAGATGACCAGAGCCGCGCCCATCGCCAGGTCGAATTGAACGTTCTGCCAGGCATCGAGCACCGTCGCGGCCGTCCGGCTGAGATGGTCTTCCGAAAAGGGGTGGATCACCGAATCCGCCGCCACCCACATGCCGCCCAGGAAGGGCAGGATCGCGACCAGGTAAAGAAGCGTGGCGCCAACGGGTCGCGGCCGGATCCGGTAGACCGTCCAGGCGATCATCACGGCCAGCAGGGGTCCCAGGTAGATCATCACCTCGTAGGTCCGGACCGCCAGCAGGCCGACCGCAACCAGGAAGGCACCGTCGGCCACGCTCAGTTCCTTCGCCGTCACCAGCCGTACGGCCACCACGATGCCGATGGCATAGGCGGTGTTGTATTCGCCGACGATGAAGAAGGACGTCGTCATGAAGACGACGCCGATCGCCGCGAGGACCGCGGCCAGCAGGACGGGATCGTCCTTCACCCGCATCAGCGCGAGATGATAGAGCGCGGTCGGGAGGGCGAAGAGGCCCAGCGACAGTAGCTGCGCCATCAAATGGAGATCGGTGACGCCGAGGAACACCGCCGTAAGGATCGGCGCCTGGCCGAGGATCATCGCGTAGAGGCGCGGGTCGTAGAAGTCGAAGAAAAACTCCCGCCGGGCGACCTGCACGAGGAATGCAGATCCATCGACGAAAAGCCCCCGGCACTCCCAGCTGTACCAGAGCGCCAGGATCCAGAGCAGGCCGACCGTGGCCCTGTATGCGACTGCAGTTGTTGGCATTTCCCCGCGAGCGGGCCTACAGGACCCGTGCCGGAGGTGCAAGCCTTCACGGCTTGCAGCGTCGATGGGGCGCTGTTAGCAAGACGCGGCAAACAAGGGTGGCGGATGCTCAGTTGGGAGAAAATCGACGCAATTCCGGGCTGGTTCATGTTCCAGTCCTATTGCGTCTGGCGTGCCCTGCTCGACCAGCAGGCCCGGACTTCCGGCGACCTGTTCGAGATCGGCGTCTGGCGGGGCCGGTCCGCGTCGGTCCTGGCGTCCTACCGGAAGGGCAACGAGAAGCTCTATCTGTGCGACCTCCGGCTGGATGAAGCCGCCGTCCACCGCTCGATCGAATCGGTCGGCGCGAAGCCCACGAACATCGTGCCGCTGTCAGGCCCGTCGGCCGACCTGCCGGCCAAGCTCGACCTGCAGGCGATGCACCAGTCGGTTCGCTGGTTCCACATCGATGGCGAGCATACCGGCACGGCCGTCTATCGGGAGCTGGAGTTCGCCAACCGGATCGTCAACACCGAGGGCATCGTCGTGGTCGACGACTTCTTCTCGCCGCGTTATCCGGCCAATACGACCGAGGTCATCCGCTATCTCGAGAAGAACCCGTTCCATTTCCGCCTTCTCGCCGTCGGCTTCAACAAGGGCTACCTCTGCCGGCCCGAGAGCCTGCCGCGCTACATGGACTTCATGGCGTCCGGCATGTCGCGGGCGCTGCAGGGCTACGGGGCGAAGACGACGATCTTCAAGACGACCGGGCCGTGGGACACCGATGCCGTCGGCATTACCGACTTCGTCGAGGATGCCGGCGCCGTCGCGGGCCCCGACAACGAGCCGCAGCGCTGGCACATGATGCGGACGCGGCATGTCTGGGGGCCGATGCGACACCTCCAGAACGGCTGGCGGATGCTGCGCGGCCGCTAAGGCCGCTGCAGGCTTCCTGCGGCCCTGTCAGGCCGCAGGTTTCGCGATCTTCATCTGATCATCGAGATCGTCGGCTATGAAATGCCGCACGACCTCGTCGAGATCCTCGTCGGTTTCGAAGCCGAGGCGTCGGGCGCGCGCCGAATCGATGCCCTGGGGCCAGCCGTCGCAGATCTTCTGGATCGCCGGATCGTGCTGCCACACGACCTTGCCGACCTTGCGGTTGCCGGCGTGGCGGCCGACCGCCTGTTCCAGCTCCCGGGCCGTCACATTGATCCCGTTCAGCAGGAGCGTGCGGCCCGGACCGAAGGCATCCGGGGGCAGATCGTGCAGGCGCATGAACGCGTCCACCGTCTTGCGCGGGCTGAGGACCACCATGACCGTCTCAGGTGTCACGGGGCAGACGACGTCGACACCCGTCAGCGGCTCGCGCAGAACCGAGCTCGCCCAGGTCGAGGCCGCCTTGTTGGGCAGGCCGGTGCGCACGCAGATCGTCGGCAACCTGACCGCGGTGCCGCGCAGGAACCCCTTGCGCGTATAGTCACGGACCAGGAACTCGCCGATCGACTTCTGGGCGCCGTAGGAGGTCTGGGGCGTCAGGGGCGTGTCGTCGGTCACTGCCGGAGGGAGATCGCCGCCGAAGGCCGCCAGCGAGCTGGTGAACACGACGCGCGGATTGGTGCCGAGCGCCCGACAGGCTTCGAGAACGTTCCGCGTGCCGTCGAGATTGACCCGGTAGCCCAGGTCGAAGTCGGCCTCGGCGCCCGCACTGACCACTGCGGCGAAATGGAACACGGTCGACGCGCCCTGGACGATCGACTGCACGGTCGCGAAATTCGAGATGTCGCCCGCCACGGTCCTGATTCGCGGATCGTCCAGGCCCGGACCCTCGGCTTTCGCGACATCGAACAGCAGCAGCTCGCTGATTTTCTGCGGCTGGCCGGAAGCCGCCGCGATCTCGCCCTGCCGCAGTAGGCGCCGTGCGAGCTTCTTGCCCAGGAAGCCCGCGCCGCCGGTGATGACCACCTTCATGTCGTTCCCGCCCGAATTCGTTGTATGCGGACGAAAGTGTGCACAGAACGCCGTCTGCAGTCTATGTTTGCGCGACATGGCAGGACCCAGCGACATCTATGCGTTCAAGGATGCCCTCATCGTCCTGGGAACGGCGGCCGTCGTGGCTCCCGTCGTGCAACGCCTCAGGATCAGCCCGGTCCTCGGTTTCCTGGTGGTCGGCGCCGCGCTGGGGCCGCACGGACTCGGTCGGCTGGCCGACTATTCCCGCGCCATCGACTGGCTGACGGTCACGGGCGAGAGACAGATCGCCTTCATCGCCGATCTCGGCATCGTCTTCCTGCTCTTCTTCATCGGCCTCGAGCTCTCGATGCGCCGCCTGATCACCATGCGCCGGCTGGTCTTCGGACTGGGCGGCCTGCAGGTCGTGCTCTCGGCCCTGGCCATCAGCCTGGCGGCTTTCTGGTTCGGCCAGCCCGCCGCTGCCGCACTCATCATCGGCACCTGCCTGGCTCTGTCGTCGACTGCGATCGTCATGGAGCTGCTGTCCGGCCAGCGCCGCATGATGTCGACCACCGGCCGTACCAGCTTCGCAATCCTGCTGGCGCAGGATCTGGCCGTGGTGCCGCTCCTGTTCCTGATCAGCGCTCTCGGTGGCCACTCCGAAGGCTCGATCCTTCAGGGCGTCATCGTCGCACTGGTCGAGGCGCTCGTGGCGGTCGCGGTGATCGCGCTGGTCGGCAGGGTGATTCTGAAGCCGCTGTTCCGGCTGGCCGCCAGCACCGACAATCCGGAATTCTTCATGGCGGCGACCCTGCTGATCGCGGTCGGATCGGGCGTGATCGCGGCCTACGCCGGCCTCTCGATGGCGCTCGGGGCCTTCATCGCAGGACTGCTTCTGGCCGAGACCGAATACCGGCGCGCCGTCGAGGCGATGATCGATCCCTTCCGAGGGCTTTTGCTGGGCGTCTTCTTCTTCTCGGTCGGCATGCACATCGACCTGAGTTTCATCTGGCGCGAACCCTTCATCGTGGTCGGCGGGTTCGTGGCGATGATGGTGCTGAAGACGATCCTGCTCGTCCCGCTGTGCCGCCTGTTCGGCGTGCCGTGGGCCGCCAGCGTCGAGACGAGCCTGCTTCTGGCGCCCGGCGGCGAATTCGCCTTCATCGGCATCGGACTTGCCACGCAGTTCGGCCTGGTCGACCCCAGGATCGCTGCGGGCGTCCTGGCCGTGGTGTCGCTCACCATGGCGACCCTCCCCTTCGTGTCGCTGTTCGCGCGCCGCGCCGCCCGGCGCGTGGCCCAGCAGGTGACCGGCGATGCTCCGGCGACGCAGCTGCCGCCCTCAGATCACGTCAAGCGCGTGATCGTGGTCGGCCACGGGCGGGTGGGCCAGCTCGTCTGCGAACAGCTCGAGAAGCACGGGATTTCATACATCGCGGCCGACCGCGACGCGGTCCGTGTCGAACGCTGGCGGAAGCTCGGCCGGCCCGTCTATTTCGGCGACGCCTCCAACGCGCTGTTCCTGCAGCGTTGCGGCATCGACGAAGCGACGGGCGTGATCGTCACACTCGATACGGCGGCGGTCGACGATGTGGTACGCGCCGTGCGAGCCCGACGGCCGGACGTGATGGTCGTCGCCCGCGCCCACGATGCCGAGCACGCCCGCCATCTTTACACGCTGGCCGTCACCGATGCCGTGCCGGAGACGATCGAGGCGAGCCTTCAGCTGGCCGAGTCGGCCCTGGTGGGCCTCGGGGTACCGATGGGCCAGGTCATTGCCTCGATCCACGAGCGGCGCGAGTCGGTGAGGGCCGAACTGCAGGCCGCCGCGGGCGGCACGGCGTCGATGACCGAGCGGATCCGCCGCGCCAGGCGCGAGAAGGTGGTCAAGCCGTGAAGGTCGTGAGCTGGAACCTGCTGCGCCTCACCGGCGCGGCCGTCGAAGACGTGGCGAAACTGATCGACATCCAGAAGCCCGATGTTCTTCTCATGCAGGAGGCGACGCAGCACATGGAGGCGCTGCCGGGCCTCGTCGGCGGCCACTTCTACCGGCTGTCGTGGTTGGGCCGGATCCACGGGCTGGCGGTCTGGAGTCCGACCCATTTTCCCCGCCCGGTGGCCCTGTCGCTGCCGGCGTCGCGGCTTCCGGGAAGGCTGCCGCGGCGGCGCGCGCAGATCATCCAGATGGGCGAGATCACCTTCGCCAACGTTCACCTCTCGCACGGCCAGCTGCTCAACCGCCGCCAGCTCACCCGCATCGCGGCGGCATTGCAGGGCAAACCATCGGCCATCATCGGCGACTACAATGCCGTCGGCCCGGTCTTCCTGCCCGGCTTCGCCGATGTCGGCCCGCGCGAGCCCACTCACCTCTCCGCCAACGTCATGCCGGTCCGCCTCGACCGCTGCCTCGCCCACAGGCTCGTCTGCAGCATGGCCGATGCGCTTGATTTCGGCCCCTCCGACCACCGGCCGATCAGGCTCGAATTGCGTGTCGCCGACACCCCCCAGGCTGCTGAGGGGCCCCTGCCGATGCCCAGGGCCCGGCCACGAGGCTTCTACAGGTAGGGTTGCAGCAGCCGTGCCGCGCTGTTGCGCAGTCTAATCGGCAGGGGGTCGCCATCGATCTCGGCAAGGGTCAGGCAGCGCTGCGGTTTCTTCGATCCGACGATCTGTCGCGCGAAGTCTGCGTCGTGCAGCTCGACGTTCAGCTCGAAGTTCAGGCGGAAGCTGCGCGTGTCCCAGTTGGCGCTGCCGATGAATGACCAGGAATCGTCGATCGTCATGAGCTTGGAATGATCGAACGGCGCCGGCATCATCCAGACGCGGCACCCCGCCTCGATCAGCGGCCGCAGCGGCACGCGCCGCGCCCAGTCGAGGATCGCGTGATTGGAATTCTCCGGCAGCAGGATGTCGACCGTGATGCCGCGCATCGCGGCCAGGCCCAGCGCCATGGTGAGCGGCTCGCCCGGCAGGAAATAGGGCGTCACGACGCGGATCGATTCGCGCGCGCAGGAAATGGCATGCAGCGTCACGAACTCGATCTGCTCCATGTCCTCGTCGGGGCCGGAGGGCACGACGCGCGCCATCACCGTCCCGACCGGCTCGAGCCGCGGAAACCAGTCGTCGCCGAGTTGCTCGCCCGTCGTGAACTGCCAATCGTCGGCAAAGGCATCGGTGAGCTGCTCGACGACCGGGCCTTCGATGCGGAAATGCGTGTCGCGGACGGGATGGGCCGGATTCCCGGCAATGACGTTTTCCGCTCCGATGTTGAGCCCGCCGGTGAAGGCCACACGACCGTCTATGACCAGCAGCTTGCGGTGATTGCGCAGGTTCACGAGCGGCGTGCGCCAGGGGAAATACGAGTGCAGGAAACGCGCGACTGGGACGCCGGCCTTGAGCAGCCGGTTGTAGGTCCCCGACCAGAAGTAGCCGCCGCCGACGCCGTCGATCAGGACGCGTACCTTCACACCACGCTGCTGGGCCTGGATCAGGGCCCCATGGAATTTCTCGCCTGCCGAATCGTCGCGGAAGATGTAACTGCACAGTCCCACGGTCGTCTTCGCCCCGGCGATCTCCTCGAGCATGCGCGGGTAGGCCTCGTCCCCGCTGTGCAGCATCTCGACGAGGTTGCCCGGCTTCGACGGCAGGCCCGTCAACCGCCCGACCGCGTATTCCAGCGGCGTCAGCGAATCCCGCGTCACGGCTGCCGTGGAGCCGGCCCCGGCGAGCGGCAGATGTTGTCGTCTGAGCCTTTGGGCACGCCGCTTGACGCGGTTGATCCCCATGATTGCGTAGAGCAGCCCCCCGAGGAAGGGCGACAGCCAGGCGATGCCGATCCATGAAACCGCGGCGCCGACGCTGCGCTTGTACAACAGAACATGGACCGTGACGGCCACCGCAATGGCGACGTGGGCCACCGCGGCCGCGGTTCCAACCAACGCCGCTACATCGTCATCGAGAGTCACTTCGCCCGTTCCCCCGGCCCTTGCAACGCGGCTGGTCGAGGGACTGTTCTAGCGGCGGGCACCACCCAACACCATGCGATTAGTGTCTGCTTCGGCCGGAATGCCCGTTACTTGCTCACGTCGACAACCACTCGACCGCGAACCTCGCCCTTGAGGATCTTGGGGGCCAGAGCCATCAGATCGCCCAGGCCCGCCTCGCTCACGGTGCTGTCGAGCTTGTCGAGCGGCAGGTCGCTCCCGAGACGGCGCCACGCCTCCTCGCGCGGCGCCTTCGGCAGCATCACCGAATCGATGCCGTAAACCGACACACCGCGCAGGATGAAGGGCAGGATCGAGCCGGGGAAGGACGGGCCGGCGGCGAGGCCGCAAACGGCCGCCGCGCCACCGTACTTCACCTGCGCCAGCGCGCGGGCAAACATCACGCCGGACACGGTGTCGACGACGCCGGCAAAGCGCTCGCCGAGCAGCGGCCGGTCTGGCGCTTCGGTCAGTTCCTTGCGGTCCATGATGGTCGTGGCGCCAAGCGACTTCAGGTATTCGCCTTCCTGAGGCCGCCCGGTCGCCGCGACCACTGCGTAGCCAAGCCTGGCCAGGATCGCGACGGCGACCGAACCGACCCCGCCCGCAGCCCCCGTCACCAGGATCTCGCCTTTCGTGGGATCGACCCCGTGCTTCTCGAGGGCCATCACGCAGAGCATGGAGGTATAGCCCGCCGTGCCGATCGCCATCGCGCGTCGGGTCGACAGGGAACCCGGCAGCTTGACGAGCCACTCACCTTTCACGCGCGCCTTCGTCGCGTAGCCGCCCCAATGCAGTTCTCCGACGCGATAGCCGTTCAACACCACCTTGTCGCCCGCCTTGAACGCGGCGTTCTCCGATGTCTCGACCGTGCCGGCAAAGTCGATGCCGCCGACATGGGGCCAAGTCTTGACCAATCCACCGCCGGTCGTGAGCACGAGGCCGTCCTTGTAGTTCAGCGTCGAATAGTCGATCGCCACGACGACGTCACCCGCCGGCAGCCTGTCCTCGGCCAGGGTTTCGATGGCGCCGCTGACCTTTCGGTCGGCACCCTGAGTCAAGACAAGCGCACGGAATGTCATGGAAGCTCCCAATCGAATTGAAGCTGCTCTGTAGCAAGACCGCCGAGCCACAAACAATCCCGGCGCAAGCCCCGTTTCGCTGTTCTCCCACCAGTCCGGCGATCACTCCCGGCCCGCCGAATCGACCATTGCACCGATCGGCCCGCTGCTCCCGGACCCCAAAAGGGCGCGGCGCCTGCAAGCAGACCCACGACATGCAAAAAAGAGGAACCGGAATGCTTCAGGCCTGACAAGGTAATATGTCGATCAGGCTACGGGGAGATAATGGACGCCTCCTGCGTACCGCTTTTCATGTTCGAACCCTATCGCCTCCCCATCCTGTCGACGGTGCCTCGCTCGGGCACCTGGTTTCTGCGCTATCTTTTCTCCTTCCTATGCCATCTCGAACAGGGCGGCCGACTCGACGATCTCCTGACCGGTGAAGTCGTCGGCAATCCAGATGGGGCGACCTTCGACTTCAGTCGGTTCAGGGGAGGTCCGCTGTTTCGAGTGGCCGGGACCCTGCCGGCCGAGCACATGTTCATCGGTCATGCGGTGTGCCCCGGTTTCCACGACATGATCCCGGCAGGACACTGGTGGCGACAGACTTCCTTCCATGTGCCCGGCTATGACTGTTTCCACGAAGAGAAGAGCTATCGGCATACGCCCGTGGACCTGGCGAGCTACAACTATGCTCCCGTCAAGGTGGCGGCGATGGATCGGGCGGCACGCAAGGGACAGGGAGCGCCGATCGCCCTCGTCTACCGCAATCCGGTCGACCAGGCCTTCTCCTATTTCCGCTACTGCCAGGCACACGTGGGTCCGGCGTACCATTTGTTCCGCGGTCGCCCGGTCGCCCTCATGTCCTTCCGGGAATACCTGTTCGAAGCGGCGCTGGTCTCCTATGCCCGCCAGTTCATTTCGTATCAGCTCCAGGCGGAGCGGTATCCCCGCCTGGTAAAGATGATCCCCTACGAAAGCCTGATCGACCGGCCGGTCGAAACGGCGACGTGTCTGCTCGACCATTTCTGCACTGCTCGCCGAGAGTGGCCGATGCTGCCCGCTGCCGTGCGACTGGTGCGGAAGGAACACATGCGCGCCATCGAGGGCAAGATTGGCAGCTCGCTCGACGGCACCCGCAACGGTCAGGACAGCCACATGCGCCCGTCGGGGGATGCCGAGCGGGACAGGCTGCCGGACCCTGCGATTCGTGACGAGGCAATTGCGCGGTTGACCGAGTTGGGCGTGGATTGCAGCCTCCTCGCCTGGACAAGCCATCGCGCCACAACAGTTAGGCAGGCACTGCCGGGAGACGTTCGACAGCGAGAGCGCGCCTCGCGCTGAAAAGCTCGTCTACGCTGGCGATTGTCCACAATTCAGCTGTGGCCATGAGATGCTTGCCAAGCGTCGGAGCGGCCCCCAACTCTATGGCCATGCCATCCTTTTTCAGCCTCCTGCCCCATCGCAGTGTGATTTCCGTTGCGGGTCCCGACCGCGTCGAGTTCCTGCAAGGGCTGATCTCCAACGACACCAGGAAGGTGGCGCCCGATCGTGCGATCTGGGCCGCGCTGCTCACGCCGCAGGGACGATTCCTGAACGACATGTTCGTGGCCGAGTCCGGGAGCGACACGTTCTACCTGGAGACCGAACGAGAGAGGGCGCCGGCTCTTGCGAAGAAGCTCAAGATGTACACGCTGCGCTCCAAGGTCACCGTCGAGGATCTGGGAGCCGCACTCGAAGTCGCCGCGGCGTTCGGCGACGATACGTCGAAGGCCTTCGGCATCGAAGGAGCGGTGTCTTTCGACGATCCACGACTGGGGACGCTGGGCGTCCGCGTGATCGCCCCGGCGGGACAGGCCGCGACGCTTCTTTCGGCCCGCGGCTTCACCGAAGCGCCCCTTGCGTCCTACGACGCGCTTCGCCTGCCGCTCGGCGTACCCGACGGCAGCCGCGATCTTCAGGTCGAGAAGGCGCTGCTGCTCGAGAACGGCTTCGACGAGCTGAACGGCGTGGACTGGAAAAAGGGCTGCTACATGGGCCAGGAGCTGACGGCACGCACCAAGTACCGCGCCCTGATCAAGAAACGCCTTTTCCCCGTCAAGGTCGAGGGCGCGCTGCCCGAACCTGGCACGCCGGTCCATCGCGACGGCGAGGAAGTGGGTGAATTGCGCTCCGGCACGGGCGATCGCGCGTTGGCGATGCTGCGGCTCGATGCAGTGCGCGGCAACGGAGCCCCGCTCACGGCCGGCGGCGCACGCCTCCTGCCGGAAACCCCACCCTGGATGCGCCTGCCGGATCCGGCGACCTCTGGCGGGTAGAGCCTACGGGCTTTAAAGTCGCTCCACGCCGCTCGCGCGAGGAGAAGACCGTGAAGCTCATCAATCCCAATCCCTTCACCACGCGCCCAGAGATCGTCGGCACGTTCGGCGTCGTTACCTCCACGCACTGGATCGCGACCGCCGTCGGCATGGGCATCCTCGAACGGGGCGGCAATGCCTTCGACGCGGCCGTCGCCACCGCCTTCACCCTGCAGGTGGTCGAACCGCACCTCTGCGGTCCCGGAGGCGACGCTCCGCTGATCCTTCACGACGTGCGCCGAGGCAAGACCGAGGTCGTGTGCGGCCAGGGACCGATGCCGGCCGGCGCGACCATCGCCCATTACAGGGGACTGGGCCTCGACCTCATCCCCGGCACGGGTCTGCTGCCCGCCTGCATTCCGGGCACCTTCGACGCCTACATGCTGGTCCTGCGCGACTACGGCACGATGCGCCTGGCCGACGTGCTGTCGCCGGCCATCGGCTACTGGCTGAACGGCCATGCCATCGTCGAGCGCGCGACGGCGACCATCGCCACCGTGGCCGAGCAGTTCCGCACCCATTGGAAGACGTCGGCCGCGGTGTTCCTGCCGGGCGGCGATGTGCCGAAGCCTGCCTCTCTCTTCCGTAACGTCACCCTGGGCAACACCTACGCCCGTATCCTCAAGGAAGCCGAGGCCGGCGGCGGCGGTCGCGAGGCCGAAATCGAGCGGGCGCGAAAGGCCTGGAACCAGGGCTTCGTCGCCGAAGCGATCGACGATTTCTGCCGCACCCAGGAGGTCATGGACGTCTCCGGCAAGCCCAACAAGGGCGTCCTGACCGGTCAGGACATGGCCAAGTGGCAGGCCACGGTCGAGGCGCCGCTGACCTACGATTATGGTCGGTACACCGTTTGCAAGGCACACACCTGGACGCAGGGCCCGGTGGTCCTGCAGCAGCTCGCCCTGCTCAAGGGCTTCGACCTCGACGGCATGGATCCGACCAGCCCCGATTTCATCCACCTGCAGGTCGAATGCCTGAAGCTGGCCTATGCCGATCGCGAGGCCTTCTACGGCGATCCCGCCTTCGTAGACGTGCCGATGCAGACCCTGCTGTCGGATGCCTACAACGCCGAGCGCCGCGAATTGGTCGATCCGGCTTACGCCTCGATGGAGCAGCGGCCCGGCAAGGTCGACGGTTTCGGCGGTGTCGTGAAGCTCCGCCGGGCGGACGGCGCCCGGCTGGGCGTGGCCTCGAGCGGCGCCGGCGAGCCGACCGTCGGCCGCGTCGGCCAGACCACTGGCGACACGGTGCATTTCGATATCATCGACAAGGACGGCAACATGATCTCGGCCACGCCCTCGGGCGGCTGGCTGCAGAGCTCGCCCGTCATCCCCGAGCTGGGCTTTCCGCTCGGCACGCGCGGCCAGATGTTCTGGCTGGAGGAAGGCCTGCCGGGCTCGCTGGCGCCGGGCAAGCGCCCTCGCAGCACGCTCACCCCAACCCTCGCCCACCGCGACGGCAAGCCGTACATGGTCTGGGGTTCGCCGGGCGGCGACCAGCAGGACCAATGGATCACGCAGCACTTCCTGCGCCACGTTCACTGCGACATGAACCTGCAGGAGGCGATCGACGCGCCTGCCTGGCACAGCGAGCACTTCCCCTCCTCCTTCTGGCCACGCACCGCGCGACCGGGCGTGCTGGTGCTGGAGGGGCGCATTCCCAAGGACACGGTGGCGGAACTCAAGAAGCGCGGCCACGAGGTCGAGGTGAACGACGAGTGGTCCGAAGGCCGTCTCACCGCCGCGACGCGCGACGATCCGTGGCGCAAGGCCGCCGCCAATCCGCGCGGCATGCAAGGTTACGCGGCCGGCCGATGAAGGCTCATCAATGAACCTGGCGCCGGCTTACCGATGAGTGGGGCGCTGTTGGAACTGCTCGGACCGATGGTGGACTTTCCCTCCGACGATGGAGTCGTCGACGGTATCGACCTGGCCGTGGGCGGCCAGATTGTG
This sequence comes from Reyranella sp., assembly GCF_030651995.1. Lineage (GTDB taxonomy): Bacteria > Pseudomonadota > Alphaproteobacteria > Reyranellales > Reyranellaceae > Reyranella. The sequence goes on along the minus strand of NZ_JAUSBN010000067.1, from coordinate 101,673 downwards.
TTCGAGGGCGCGATCTGCTGATCCTTGATGCGCATCCGATGCGCGGCCTGCGCGACGCGCTCGACCCGCGACACAAATAGGCCGCTCGGGACTTCAGTGCGGCAGCGAGGTATCCACGGTTGCGAAGGCCGCGACGTTGCTGGTCAGCATGGTGACACGCTCCTCGACAAGGAGCTGGGACACCGCCAGGAAGTGCACGAGTTCACCGTCGCCCAGACGCTCGGCCTCCTCGATCATCTCCCTCACGCTGTGCCATACCCTGAACAACGCTGCCGCTCGCTTCTTCTCCGAAAGCGGCGCACGACCGCGCTGCCGCCGAGTATTCGGTTCGACGATGATCTCGAAGACATCCGTCATTTGTACCCGCCTGACGCCTTGCGCGTGGAACGTCTCTCCCGCTCCCGGCCGATCGCCGGTTACCCAAGCCTACCGCAAAAGCGGTGCCAAGCGAGGGCAATCCGGCACGAGGTTCTTCCGACCTTTGTGGGGGCCTATCCGGTTCAGGTGCGATCGGCACCGACCGGCAGGCCTGACGGATCGACCTGCGGCTCCTTGCGCAGCGTCACCGACTCGGGTGTCTCGGTCGCGGGCAACGGCTTGCTCGGATCGACGGCCCGAACCATAGCCACGACGCGCTTGGGTCCCTTGCCGGTATCGTCGGCTTCGAGGCGGCGCCAACCGTGCCTTTCCCAGTACTTGATGTCCTGCGGCAGGGCCTGCGTGTAGAGCATCCTGCAGCCGCGGCTCTCGGCGATCTTGGCGCAGCGATCGATGAGGAGCTGGCCGATGTCGTTGCCGCGGAAGCGCTTCATCACCGCCAGCCGCTCCGGCATGGCGAAGGACTGGAACCAGCGCAGGCGCACCGCGCCCGCCGGCTCGTCGCCCAGGTAGGCGATGATGTGGGTGGCGCCAAAGTCGTGGCCGTCGAATTCCTCCGAGTACGGCACATCCTGCTCGCCGATGAAACAGGCGGCGCGAACCGCGAAGGCCTGAAGGGAGTCTTCCATCTTCATGGCCAGCTTGATGGTGACGGCCTGGCCGCCGATCGAACGTGTGTTGGTGCTCATGTGTCCCACTCCCCTCAGCTCGCGCGCCGCTCGGTCCATTCCGCATGCGGACAGGACGCACCCCGCTCCATCGAGTCTTCCAGGATGCCCGGCATGTCCAGCTTGTCCTCCGGACGGTTCAGCACCATCGGATCGGTCAGCACGGTCGGGGCGTCCGGGCCGACCTCGAGATCGCACGCGAATGCGCCGTACTCATGGTCGGAAAAGTGGAAGACCGTGTCGTCGACCTTGCGGAAGCCGTCCTTTTCGAAGATCGGCCAAAGCCGCTTCTGACCATGGAGGTAGGCCTTGGGGTAGCCTTTCTTGCGGCAGAATTCCTTGGCCCATCGCACGAACGGCAGGAACAGACCGTACGACCGGTAGCGCTTCAGGATGATGGCACGCTCCAGCTTGGCGAAGCCCGAGAACCAGCGCACGCGGATCGAGGCGGCCGGCTCGCCGTCGACGTACAGGATCAGGTGGCTGGCCGTGTAGTCGTTGCCATCGTATTCCTCCCAGTATGGGCACTCCTGCTCGCCCATGAACACGGCGGCGCGCAGCATGAAGCATTGCATCATCTCGTCCGAAGTCGATGCGAGCTTGATCGTGATCTCGGGCCGGTTGCTCGGACCCACCGTCTCCTGTTCAGTCATCTCAGTCCCCTTCAGTCAAAACGCCATTGTCATTCCGAAACTGTCGCCCTCCGGCTGAAACGATCGGAAGATTTCGTGAAATCTGCGCCAGCACATCGGTGACGATCGGCGGCGTCATGCCTTTGGCCCCGCGCCGGATCGCGGTGGCCGAGATCTTGTCGCGGCGCAGGATGCACCAGGGGTAGATCCAGCCGCACTCGTCGCAGATCTGCCGCACCAGCATCCCGCCGAAATCCGTGCCGTGGAGCGTGTGAAGCCGTACTGCCGGATGGCGTCGCCTGATCTCGGCGATCACGCCCTGGAAACCCTTGGCGTAGTAGGTCTCGGAGTAGACGGCGACCTCGACCTTGTCGGCCATACCGGCTTCGGCCAGCGCCAGTTCGATCAGCGCCACGCGCGTTTCCGGTGGCAGGAAGACGTTCCCGGTCGGGAAGTAGTCGACGTTGGAATCGGCCTTGTCGGTCTTCTCGTAGACCTGGAAACCGTCCTTCAGGTGGCCGACCCGAAGCTCGCCCTTTCGGAATGCATCGACGTGCAGCTTGGGAACCAGCACCGGATGAATGATGACCTTGTCGAGCCCGCGCTCCTCGATCGCCGCCTGGATGATCGAAAGGTGGGTGTTGTGGAATGGATTGAACGTACCGAAATAGAGACCGATGCCGCCCTTGGGTGCCGCAACGGACCGCAGGTCCGACAACAGGCCGACCAGGAAGAGCGTCCCGCCGAGGCCGAAACCCAGGAAGAGGAAGCCCTCGCGGGCACCCGGAACACCTGCAGTGCCCAAGGCCGCCAGGGTGACGTTGACCAGGAGCCCGACCAACGTGTTGCGGTTGGCGTCGCCCACGCCCCGCGCGACGAGGAAGCCGCCGAGGTACTGCGTTCCCTGCGACGCCAGGGTCGTGACGAGCGCTGCGCCGGCTATGCCGCCGACGGACGCCATCCCGAGATGGTTGAGCGCACCCCCCCATAACATCAGCCAGAACATCACCAGGTTGAACGCCAACTGTGGGATGAACCGCCCAAGCCGACCGGCCGTGACGAAGCCGAACTGGTTGTTCGCCCACAGTTCGGCCTTGTTACTGAGCTTGGCGTAGCTCGGCAGGAATACCCCAACGAAGATTGACACGCAGATCAGGACGGGGTTAGCCCAACTGCTGTGCGCGTACGCATAGCTCACGTATGTTAAAAGTCCGCCAAAGGCGGCCATGCGCGTCGAAGGACTGCGCAAATAGCGGCTGATTTTGCGGCCGCGAACGCCGGCTGGCGTTGATTTTCCGTCAGAGCCGATAGCGGCCACGGGCAGCACTCCTGTCTCGTTGCGAGCGTCAATCCCGTTACATACAACCGAAAAATTGAGCCGCGAATACGTGAACTGGAGGTGCCGAAGGGTCCGTCGCGGTCCGAGGAGCGGCCTATCCCCCAAAAACAAGACGGAAAACGACATTTCACCGATAATCGTGTACGGTAAAGTACGAGGCTCGCGTCAGATATGCGTGAGCGCAACTCTTATTGTATCGATTGTCACCATGGTCACGATCCCTCCTCGCAAGAACAAGGTGCCGAACATTCTCGGCGACTGGGACGACGTGCGTTTCTTCCTCGCGGTTGCAAAAACCGGAAGCTTCAGTGCCGCGGCCACCCAGTTGAACACCAAGCAGACGACCGTCGGTCGCCGCATCCAGGCGCTGGAGCGCCGTCTGGGCGCCAAACTGTTCGACCGCCACCGTCATGGCATGGAAGTGACTCCAGCCGCCCGCGGCGTGCTCGTGCAGGCCGAATCGATGATGTCGAACGCCACGGCAATCGAAAGGCACTTGGCCGGCCTCGACCGCGAGATGGCGGGAATCGTTCGCATCGCCGCAACCGAAGGCATCGCCGCACACTGGCTGGTGCCTCGGCTAGGTGTCCTGCGCCGTAGCCATCCCGACATCATCGTCCAGGTGATTGCCGGCGATCAGGTCCTCGACCTCGCCACCCGCCAGGCCGATCTGGCCATCCGCTTCTTCCGTCCGACGTCGAACCAACTGGTCGCCGCCCGTGTCGGCCAGGTCAACATGTCGATTTTTGCGGCGCCCTCCTACATCGAGCAATACGGATTGCCGCAAAAGCTCGAGGACATGCGCGACCACCATATCGTCGACCACACGACACTTCACAGCCTGCCGGCCATGAAGCCGTGGAGCGAAGTGGTCGAGCGCAGCACGTCGGTGGTCCTGCGCACCAACTCCTCCTACGCCGCCATGGAAGCGGTGCAGACCGGCTACGGAATCTCGGTTTTCCCCGATTATATCGCCAAGTCGTCGAACCTGGTGGCGGCGCCGATCGATCTCAAGATCGTCCGCGACATCTGGCTGGTCAGCCACGAGGAGACCAACAAGGGCGCACGCATCCGCACCGTGATCGACTATGTGCGCGACCAGTTCCGCCACGACGAGCGCGAGTGGTTCTCCACGACGCCGCGCAGCAGGTCGATGGCGGCCGCCTAGAGGGCGACCTTCAATCTGTTGCAGATCGCCTCGATCTCGGCCTTGTCGCCCGGCGTATAGGCCCAGTTGAGCCGGACCTTGTCGCCCGGAAACCGCGGCAGGATGTGAACATGGAGATGCGGCACGCTCTGGCCCGCCCCTACTCCATTGGACTGCAGCAGGTTCACGCCGCTGGGCTTCAACACGCTCATCGCTGCCTTGGCCACGCGCTGGGCGGTCTTGGCCACGGCGGCCAGTATGTCGGGCGGAATGACGTCGACGGTCGGCCAGTGGCCCTTGGCGACCGCCAGCGCATGGCCGGGATTGACCGGGTTGATGTCCATGAAGGCGATGGTCGCCTCGTCCTCGAGCAGCTTGAAGCATGGCAACTCGCCCGCGACGATCTTGCAGAAGATGCAGGTGCCGTCGATCGGATGGCTCATAGCGGTCTCTCCAGAACGGTGCCGAGCTCACGCAGCCGCTGAAAGGGCTGCGCGCCGGGCGCGAGGGCAAGATCCAAGCCCAGCCGGCCCAGTCTGGCAATGCCGTCGCGGCCGAACCGGTCACGCAGCGACTGAACGACCCAGCCCTCGCCCTGGCGATGGCGCGCCACGGCCAGCCGACCGTCCCCTGCCAGATACTCGCGATGCGCCTCCAGGGCCGCCACCAGCCCGTCGATTCCGGTGGCGCTGCGCGAGGAAACGGCCAGGACCTTCACGGGCCAGTCGCCGGCATCGCCCGCGGTGGCAAGCGACAAGGCCCCGGCCACGTCGGCCCGTGCCCGTTCGGCCGCGGCGCCCATGTCGGCCTTGGTGACGACGACCAGGTGTGGGATCTCGACGATGCCTGCCTTCATGAACTGCAGGGAATCGCCGGAACCCGGCTGCACGCAGAAGACGACCGTGTCGGCCACCCCCGCCACGTCCGTCTCGGACTGGCCCACGCCCACCGTCTCGATCAGCACACGGTCGAACAGCGCCCGCATGACGACCATCGCGGCCACCGTCTGGTCGGCGAGCCCGCCCAGGCGATCGCGGGCGGCCATCGAGCGCACGAAACTGCCCTCATCCGCCCCGTCATGGACGATGCGCACGCGGTCGCCGAGAAGCGCGCCTCCGCTGGTCCTCGAAGAGGGATCGACGGCAATCACGCCGACGGTCTTGCCCGATCGACGCCACGCCGCGACCAGGGCCGCACACAGGGAGGATTTGCCGACACCCGGCGGACCGGTGACGCCCACGACATGGGCGCGCGGCTCGCGCCACGCGGCGTCCAACAGCGCCTGCGAGGCTTCGCTTTCGGGATCACGCTCCAGGCCGGCAAGGGCGGCGGCCAGCGCCCGCTTGCCTTCGATGCGGAGCGCCGCCAGCGTCATTCGGTCTTGAGCGGGCCGCCCAGCGCCGCCTGCGCCGCCGCCAATCGCGCGATCGGCACGCGGTAGGGGGAGCACGAGACGTAATCGAGGCCGGCCTTGTGGCAGAAGAACACCGAGGCCGGATCGCCGCCATGCTCGCCGCAGATGCCGAGCTTCAGGCTGTTGCGGACCTTGCGGCCGCGCACCGTCGCGATCTCGATCAGTTCGCCCACGCCCTCGATGTCGAGCGAGGCGAACGGGTCGTGCTCGAAGATCCCGCGCTGCTGGTACTTCTCGAGGAACGAGGCCGAGTCGTCGCGGCTGAGGCCGAACGTGGTCTGCGTCAGGTCGTTGGTGCCGAAGGAGAAGAACTCCGCGGTTTCGGCGATGTCGCCGGCGCGCAGCGCCGCGCGCGGCAGCTCGATCATGGTGCCGACCAGATACTCGAGCTTCTCGCCCGACGAGCTGCTCACTTCCTCGGCGACCTGGTCGATCACGACCTTCATCAGGTCCAGTTCCTTCTTGGTCGCGACCAGCGGGATCATGATTTCCGGGATGACGGTCTTGCCGGCCTTCTTCTGGACTTCCGCCACGGCCTCGAAGATGGCGCGGGCCTGCATCTCGTAGATTTCCGGATAGGAGATGCCGAGACGCACGCCGCGATGTCCGAGCATGGGGTTGAACTCATGCAGCTTGTTGGCGCGCTCCTCGATCTCCTTCGCGTCGACCCCGAGGTCCCTGGCCACGACCTCCATCTCCGCTGCCGTCTTCGGCAGGAATTCGTGCAGCGGGGGATCGAGCAGGCGGATGGTGACGGGGAGGCCCGCCATGATCTCGAACAGCTCGACGAAATCCTGGCGCTGCATCGGCTGGATCTTGGCCAGTGCCGCGCGCCGGCTCTTCTCGTCGTCGGCCAGGATCATCTCGCGCACCGCCACGATCCGGTCGCCGTCGAAGAACATGTGCTCGGTGCGGCAGAGGCCGATGCCCTCGGCGCCGAACTTGCGCGCCTGCGCCGCATCGGTCGGTGTCTCGGCGTTGGTGCGAATGCCGAGCTTGCGGAACTCGTCGGCCCATTCCATGAGCTGGGAGAAATCGCCGCTGAGCTCGGGCTGCACGGTCGGCACGACGCCGAGAATGATCTCGCCGGTGCTGCCGTCGAGCGTGATCGTGTCGCCGGTCTTCACGACCGTCCCGCGCACGCTGAGTGTGCGGGCCTTCGCGTCGATGCGCACGTCGCCGGCGCCCGCGACGCAGGGCTTGCCCATGCCGCGCGCGACCACGGCGGCGTGGCTGGTCATGCCGCCGGTCGAGGTCAGAATGCCCTCCGCGGCGTGCATGCCATGGATGTCCTCGGGGCTGGTCTCGCGGCGGACCAGGATCACCTTTTCCCCCGCGCGCGCCTGCTTCTCGGCATCGTCGGCGGTGAACACGACCTTGCCCGAAGCCGCACCCGGCGACGCCGGCAGACCCTTGGCGATCACCTTGCGGGGGGCCTTGGGATCGAGCGTCGGATGCAGGAGCTGGTCGAGCGAGGCCGGCACGATGCGTGCGACGGCCTCACGCTTGTCGATCAGCCCCTCGTGCACCATGTCGACGGCAATCTTGAGCGCGGCCTTGGCGGTGCGTTTGCCGTTGCGCGTCTGCAGCATGTAGAGCTTGCCGCGCTGGACCGTGAACTCGATGTCCTGCATGTCGTGATAGTGCTGCTCGAGCCGCTGGCGCACGCTGTCGAGCTGCTTGAACACTTCCGGCATGACCTCTTCCATGGCCGGCGCATCGGACTTCTGGGCGAGCTTTCCCTGTACGGTGAGGTGCTGCGGCGTGCGGATGCCGGCGACCACGTCCTCGCCCTGTGCGTTCACGAGATACTCGCCATAGAACAGGTTGGTGCCCGTCGAGGGATCGCGCGTGAAGGCGACGCCGGTGGCGCAATCCTCGCCCATGTTGCCGAACACCATGGCCTGGACGTTGACAGCCGTGCCCCAGCTCTCGGGGATCGCGTGCAGGCGACGGTAGGTGATCGCGCGCTGGTTCATCCACGAATCGAACACCGCGCCGACGGCGCCCCAGAGCTGCTCACGCGGCTCCTGGGGAAATGGCTTGCCGGTGCGCTTCTCGACCAGCTTCTTGTAGTCGGCCACGATCGCGCGCCAATCGTCGGCCTTGAGGTCGGTGTCCATCGAGACGCCGAGATCCTCTTTCTTGATCTCGAGCGCCTCCTCGAAATAGTGATGGCCGACGTCGAGCACGACGTTGGAGTACATCTGGATGAAACGGCGGTAGCTGTCCCAGGCGAAGCGCTCGTCGCCCGACGACTTGGCGAGGCCCAGCACCGTCTTGTCGTTGAGGCCGAGGTTCAGCACCGTGTCCATCATGCCCGGCATCGAGGCGCGGGCGCCCGAGCGGACCGAGACCAGCAGCGGATTGGCGGCGTCGCCGAACTTGATGCCGACGACCTTCTCTACCTCGACGAGCGCCTTCTCGAGCTCGTCCTTCAGTTCGGGCGGATAGGTCTTCTTGTTGTCGTAGAAGTAGGTGCAGACCTCGGTGGAGATCGTGAAACCCGGCGGCACCGGCAGGCCGAGGCTCGACATCTCGGCCAGGTTGGCGCCCTTGCCCCCCAGCAGGTTGCGCATGTCGGCGCGGCCCTCGGCCTTGCCGTCCCCGAAACTGTAGACCCACTTGGCCATTCTTAGCCCTCGATCTTCGAAAAGTCGGCCACCGAATCCATGGTGGCACGAATCTGGTTGAGCAGTTTCAGCCTGTTCAGGCGAACCTCCGGCCTGTCCGTCACGTTGACCGTGACTTTGTCGAACAGGGCGTCGATCGGCCCGCGCAGGCCCGCGAACGCAGCCATTGCGCCCGCGAAATCCTCGGCGGCGAGCGCCGGCTTCACCGCGCGCGCCACCTGGTCCAAGGCGGAAGCAACGCTTTTCTCCTCCACTTGTTCCAGCAGAGCCGCATCGGGAATGCCGGCAATCTTCGCGGCGAGCCCCTTGTCCTTCTTCTCCTCGGCGCGAACGATGTTGGCCGCGCGGCCATAGGCGGTGAGCAGGTTCCGCCCGGCCTCGGTGCCGAGGAAGGCCTGGAGCGCCTCGACCCGGGCGAGCAGCCGGACGAGATCGTCCTCGCCGCCCAGCGAGACGACGGCGTCGACCACGTCGTGGCGCACGCCCTTCTCGCGCATCTGAACCTTGAGGCGCTCGGCGAAGAAGGCGAGCAGGTCGTCGGCCTTGAGGAACGGCTTGAGCGGCAGACGCAGCTTGTTTTCGACCACGATGCGGATGACGCCGAGCGCCGCGCGGCGCAGCGCGAAGGGATCGCGCGAACCGGTGGGCTTCTCGCCGATCGACCAGAACGACGTCAGCGCATCGAGCTTGTCGGCCAGCGCGACGGCGATCGACACCGGCGCCGTCGGGCAGCGGTCGTTGGGACCGGCCGGCGTGTAATGGTCGCCGATCGCATCGGCTACCGACGCCGGCAATTTCTCGCCGAGCGCATAGTAGCGGCCCATCACGCCCTGCAGCTCCGGGAACTCACCCACCATGCCGGTGACCAGATCGGCCTTGCAGAGACGCGCGGCCTGTTCGACGTCGGCGGCCTGGGCCCCGGGGAGGACTTTCGCGATCTCACCGGCCAGAGCCACGATGCGCTCGACCCGCTCGGCCTGGGTGCCGAGCTTGGCGTGGAACACGACCTGCTTCAGGGCCGGCAGACGGCTTTCCAGGGTCGTCTTGCGGTCCTGGTCCCAGAAGAACTTGGCGTCGCTCAACCGCGCCCGCAGCACGCGCTCGTTGCCCTCGACGATCACCTTGCCGCCGTCCCGCGCCACGTTGTTGGCGACCACGACGAAGCGGTTGGCCAAGGCGCCGTCGGCCTTGGTCGTCGTGAAATGGCGCAGATGAACCTTCATCGACACGATCAGCACTTCGGCCGGCACGTCCATGAACTGCGCATCGATGGTACCGATCAGCGGGACCGGCCATTCGACCAGGCCCGTCACTTCGTCCACCAGGCCTTCGTCGTCACGCAGCGTGACCTGGGCGTCGCCGCAAAGCTGGCGCGCCCCCTCGAGGATGACCTTCCGGCGCTCTGCCGCATCGAGGATCACGTGCGCGGCGCGCAGCTTTGCCTCGTAGTCAGCGAAGTTCGTGACAGCGAACTCGCCTTTGCTCAGGAAGCGATGGCCGCGCATCGTATCGCCGAACACGACCGGCGCCATGGCGCCGCCGGGCGACACCTCACCCTTCAGCACCTTGCCGTCGAACAGGGCGACGACGCCCTGCAGCGGGCGCACCCACTGCATGGTGCCGCTGCCCCATTTCATCGACTTGGGCCAGGGCAGCGCCTTCATCGCCGCATCGATCACCAGCGGCAGTGCATCGGCGGTCGGACCGCCCTTCTTGGTGATGACGGCGAACCAGAACTCGCCCTTGCCGGTGTCGCGCTTCTCCGCCTGGTCGAGCGAGGCGAGGCCCGCCCCCTTCAGGAAGCCCTGCACCGCCTGGTCGGGGGCGCCGACACGCGGGCCGCGCTTTTCCTCGCTGACATCGTCGCGCACCGCCGGGATGCCTTCGACCACCAGCGCCAGCCGCCGCGGCGTCACATAGGCGCGCGCCGTCTCGAAGCCGATGCCCGCGCCCTTCAGCCCGTCGCAGACCAGCCGCTTGAGGTCCTCGGCCGCGCGCGCCTGCATGCGCGCCGGAATCTCTTCGCTCAGGATCTCGAGAAGAAGCTCGGCCATCTCAAGCAGCTTTCTTCTGCGTTGCCAGCCACGTCTCGCAGCAGGCCTTGGCGAGGTTGCGGACGCGCAGGATGTAGCTCTGCCGCTCGGTGACGCTGATCACGCCGCGGGCGTCGAGCAGGTTGAACGAGTGGCTCGCCTTGATGCACTGCTCATAAGCCGGCAGCGGCAGCTTCTTCTCGACCAGCCGGCCGCATTCCTTCTCGGCGTCGGCGAAGTGGCGGAACAGCATCTCGGTGTCGGCATGCTCGAAATTGTAGGCCGACTGCTCCCGCTCGTTCTGCAGGAACACGTCGCCATAGGTCAGCGGCACGTCGGAATCGGCGCGGTTGTACGGCAGCTCGTAGACCGACTTCTTGTCGAACAGGTACATGGCCAGCCGCTCGAGGCCGTAGGTGATCTCGCCCGCCACCAGGTCGACCTCGATGCCGCCCACCTGCTGGAAGTAGGTGAACTGCGTGATTTCCATGCCGTCGCACCAGACTTCCCAGCCCAGGCCCCAGGCGCCCAGGGTCGGGCTCTCCCAGTCGTCCTCGACGAAACGGATGTCGTGCAACGTCGTGTCGATGCCGATCGCCTGGAGCGACCCCAGATACCGTTCGAGGATGTCGGGCGGGGACGGCTTCAGGATGGCCTGGAACTGGTAATAGTGCTGCAGGCGGTTCGGATTGTTGCCATAGCGCCCGTCGGTCGGGCGGCGGGACGGCTGCACATAGGCCGCGTACCAGGGCTTCGGGCCGAGCGCCCGCAGGGTCGTCGCGGTGTGGAAAGTACCGGCGCCCATCTCCATGTCGAAGGGCTGGAGGATCAGGCAGCCCTGCGCCGCCCAATAATCCTGCAGGGTCAGGATGAGTTCCTGGAAGCACGTCGGTTTCCCGCGCGCTGCTGAGGGGTTCGACACCGGTATTCCCCGAAGCTCTAAAGGCCTTGTATTTCCGCAACTTATGGCCGTTTTTGCGGTGCGGCAAAATAGGTTCCACCCCCCAGCCGGTCAAGGCTGGTGGCGCGCTGCGGCCTTATGGCCGGGGACGACCGCATTGGCCGCATTTTTCAGCAGTGGCCGGAATATAGGCACCGCAGCCGGCACACTGGACGGTATCCTCGATCACCACGGGCTTGCGAGGCGGCGCGACGGGCGGCGGCTCGGGTCGCGCGGGGGCCGGCGGAGGCGGCGGCGGACGCTGCGGCAGGTCGTTGCCGGTGAAACGGTCGAAAAGACCCTTCCAGTACCGGAAACTCCTGTAAACGCCGTAGAGGGCAAGGCCGAACAGCGCAATCTTGAGCAGGAATCCCATGCGGCCTTGTGCGGTTCCTGCAGAAGCCGGTCAAGCGGGCTATAGGTAGGCGATGAGTGTGACGGAGGATCGGCCGCTCGACCTGTTCGTGGTCGGGGGCGGCATCAATGGGGCGGGCATCGCCTGCGACGCGGCGGGGCGGGCGCTCACCGTCGGTCTCTGCGAAATGAACGATTTCGCCAGCGCGACCTCCTCGAAGTCGACCAAGCTCATCCACGGCGGCCTGCGCTACCTGGAAACCTACGAGTTCCGCCTGGTCCGCGAGGCGCTGCAGGAGCGCGAGGTGCTGCTGGCCAAGGCGCCGCATCTCTCCTGGCCGCTGCGCTTCGTGTTGCCCTACGAGCCGCACCTGCGGCCACGCTGGATGCTGCGGCTCGGCCTCTGGCTCTACGACCATCTCGACTGGCACATGACCCTGCCCAAGTCGATCCAGGTCGACCTGCCCAAGTCGAAGTTCGGGGCCGGCCTGAAGCCCGGCTTCCAGAAGGGCTTCGTCTATTCCGACGCCTGGGTCGACGACGCGCGCCTGGTGATCTCCAACCTGAAGTCGGCCCGCGAGATGGGAGCCGCGATCTATGCCCGGCATCGCTGCGTGTCGGCCCGCCGCAGCGACGACGGAAAGCTTTGGCACATCGAGCTCGAAGGCCCCGGCGGCGTGCCCGTGCACCTCAAGGCACGCGCCCTCGTGAACGCCGCCGGCCCCTGGGTGAAGCACTTTCTCGACGATCAGACCGAGATCAAGACGCCCAAGCGCGTGCGCCTCGTAAAGGGCAGCCACATCGTCGTGCCGAAGCTCTACGACGGCGACCACGCCTTCATCCTGCAGAACAGCGACAACCGGATCGTGTTCGTCATCCCCTACGAACGCGAATTCTCGCTGATCGGCACCACCGACATCGCGGTCGAGGAAGGCGAGCATCCGGTCTGCTCGCCGGAAGAAATCGCCTATCTCTGCGACCTCGCCAGCCGGTACATGGCCAGGCCCGTTCGGCCCGAGGACGTGGTCTGGACCTATTCGGGTGTCCGCCCGCTGTTCGACGACGGCGACGACAATCCCTCGAAGGTGACCCGAGACTACCACCTCGAGGTCGACGGCTCCCCGCAGGGCAAGGCCCCAGTCCTTTCTGTCTTCGGGGGCAAGATCACGACCTACCGCCGGCTGGCGGAACATGCGCTCAACGACCTGCAGCCCTATTTCCCGCGCATGGGCGGTCCCTGGACCGACGGCCGCGCGGTCTACGACGGCGAAATGGCCGACGCGCCGACCTTCGAAGAGGCGTTCGACAGGTTCGTGGAGGGCGCGGTCGCCACCAAGCCCGGCCTGCCGAAGGAGTTGGTGCGAATCCTCGCCCGGCGCCATGGCTCGGGTCTCGACGACCTGCTGGAGAACGTGACGACCGTGGCCGATCTCGGCCGCCATTTCGGCGGCTCCCTCTATGAGGTCGAGGTGCGCCATCTGGTGCGCGACGAATGGGCCGTCGACGCCGAGGACGTGCTGTGGCGCAGGACCAAGGAAGGGCTGCACATGACGGCGGAAGAACGCGAAGCATTCGCGCGCTGGCTGGCAGAGCAGCGACTCAACTTTACATAACTTAACCTCCGGGCCGGGCACGCTCGGCGTCCTCGGTCCGTACCTCGGGAACCACCCCTTCTATGGCGAGGTTTCCGATGTCGATCCGTTCCCTGTTCCTGCCCACCGCTCTCGTCCTGGCGGCGGGCCTTGCGTTCACCGCCCCTGCCTCGGCCTTCGACCTGTTCGAGAACGACATGGTCGAGCTCGCGCAGGCCACCCCGCCGAGCCCGCCCTCTCCAGCCGCGCGGGGCGAGCGCACCCCCGGCGAGCGAGGGGCCGCACGCGTCGAGCGCAGCTTCTCACCGAAGTCGATGTGCCTCGACATGGCCGCCCGCCGCATCGGCGATCGCGCCTACCTCAAGGCCCGGCTCGAACTGAAGCCCGACCAGATGACCGCCTGGACCGCCTTCGAGAAGGCAGCCGACGAGGCCAGCACCAAGTCGATGGCCCGCTGCCAGACCCTGCCGGCCGAGATGAAGGAGCGCCCGACTTACCTCGAGCGCCTCACGATGGAAGAGGACGCGATGAAGGCCCGCATCGCCACGATCGAGGCGGTCAAGCCCTCGCTCACCACCCTGGTCGCCGTCCTGACGCCCGAGCAGAAGGCCCTTCTCGACCGTCCTCGGCACGGCGTCGCCCACCACGCGCACGCGCGCATGGGCATGGGTATGGGCGGCCCCGGCCCGCGCTGACGCCTACCAGTCGCTGTGGCGGACGATCTTCATCAGGTCGTCCGCCATGGTGAGGGCGGTGAGCACGCCGGTCTTGGGATTGTCCGGCATCGCCCGGCCGAGCCGTTCGAGCTTCAGCTCGCCTGAATCGGAGACGACCTCCAGCTTGCTCGCATTGGTGCCGGGCGGCAGGGTCGGATCGGCCACGAGTTCGATCTCCGTCTTGTCGAGACCGGCGCCGCACAGCGCCACCGTCACCGCCAGATTGGCGTTCTTCGGGTAGAGCCGGCCCGCATCGGCGGGCGAGCCGCGGAAGATCACGGTCGGTTCCTTGATCGACGGCAGGTCGAACTCGGTCTCGGCCGGCGTGCCCGTCCAGGCATGCGGCGGCTTGATCGAAATGTATTTCACCCGCTCCAGCTTGCCGAGCCGCATGGCGAGCAGCCCGTCCAGGCCGGCGATGGCGCCCGCCGGCAGCCGCAGGCGTGCCCCGCTCTTCTCCGCCGCCTTCACGTGCTTCTTCCACAGCGCCGGGTCGCCGTAGGCGCCGGTGGCGATCACCATGAAGTCGATGCCCTTCTTCAGGATGGTCTCGCCCCAGTCGCGCACCGCCTGCTGGCTGGCGGCCTCGACCACGATTTCGGGCTTGAGCTTCAGCAGCGCTTTCAGGTCATCGACGACCGCGACCTTCTTGCCGAGCTTCTTCTGGGTGGCTGCGACCCTGCCCTGGCGCACCAGAACACCCACGATGTCGATCGGCGGCTTCTTTTCGCGAAACACGTCGAACAGCATCTGGCTGATGGCGCCGTAGCCGATCAGTGCGATTTTCAACCGCTTTTCCTTCGCCATCTATCCCCCTGGACCCGAATCAGGCGGCGACTATAGCGGGCAGGCTCGCCCCTTGCGACCCACCGGGGTGGCGGCTATAACCCCGGCCTCGCCGCGGGCCGGAGTCCGCAAATCCTGACGGAGCGTAGCTCAGCCTGGTAGAGCACTAGCTTCGGGAGCTAGGGGCCGGAGGTTCGAATCCTCTCGCTCCGACCAATCGGCGAGGCCGATGCCAAGGGCATCGGTTACGAGAGAACGGCGGACCTTCGGGTCCGCCGTTTTCGTTTCGGCGTGCCGCTACATCTTCGGCAGGATGGCGATATCGGTGACGACGACGCCCAGACCCTCGATCTTCGCCACGTTTCTACAACAAGCCCTTAGCGTCGTACCGGGGCGACCGGTGCGTGCCCGGACGCGACCTCGATGAAAACGTCGATCACCTGACCCGGGCGCAGGCCATCGACGGGCGGATTGACGGAATAGACGACCTGCAGCACCCGCGTATCGACGCGGTCACTACTCAATCCTGAGAGGGTTCGTTTGGGCTTCACCAAAGGCTCGGCGCGCACATAGCGCAAGGCGATCCGTCGCTCCGGCGCGCCGCGGGGCAGACCGACGGCTTCGGCGCCCGACGCAAATCGCGGGACATCGGCTTCGTCGATATCGACCCGCACGTGGAGAGGATCGAGCCGGCCCAGCAGAATTGGCGGTGGCGATCCGCCGATGGCCGCGAATTCGCCCGGGCGGATGTTTACCGCAAGGACCGTTCCGTCCGACGGCGCCCTTACGGTGCGTTGATCGAGTTCGGCTTCGGCAAAAACCAGTGCCGCTTTCGCCTGAGCGACGGCCGCCTCCTCGATAAGAAGGGTCGGGCCGCTGTTCTGGGGATCTACAAGCGCGAACTCGGCCTCGGCGCGTGTCAGCCGGGCCTTGACCTCGGCGACGCGCCCCTCGGCAACACGCAGCAGGTTCCGCCGACGTACCATCTCGCGTTCGGTGATCGACGACCCGCTCTGCAGCCGATCGGCGATCCGGACGAGATCGTTGGCTTCGTCCAAATCGGCCTCCGCCGAGACCGCGATGCCACGTGCGACCGCGACGTCCGCGGCGAGTACGGCCGCCCGCTGCCGGGTCTGGGCGAGGCGCGCTTCGGCGACGCTGAGATCGCGTTGGCGCTGGACCACGGTGACGGCCGGCAGCGCGGAATCGATGACAAAGAGCACATCTCCCGCCTTCACCTTGCTGCCGTCGATCACCTGCACTTCCGTGACCACGCCGGGAAACCGGGTCGCCACCGAGACTTCACGGTTGGCGGGTTCGACCGTGCCGAGCGCGCCAATGACCGCCGGCGCGGTGGCGGTCGATGGCAGTGAAGGCGAGGCTGCGGTGGAAGGTCCCTCCGCCCGCGCCGTCGGCGGCATGCTGCGGGGCGCGACTGTCGCGGCCGGGGTATTGGAGTTCACGATCGATGCCAGCGCGGCGACGAGGGCGACACCGGCAAGCGCCGGCAGGCCGTACATGAGGAGACGGGAGCGGGCGGCCATCAATGCATCTCTTCGAAGGGGCGCTTCTCGGTCCGGACAACCCTACCATCGGCCATGAAGGCAATCCGGTCCGCAAACTGGAAAATCCGGTCGTCGTGGGTGACGATGATCGCCGCACGATCGGGCCGCACGGCCAGGGTGCGCAGGATGTTCATCACGGCATGTCCCGAGGCGCCGTCGAGCGAGGCGGTCGGCTCGTCGCAGACGATGAGCTTCGGATCGTGGACCAGCGCGCGCGCGATCGCCACCCGCTGCTGCTGGCCGCCCGAAAGCTCGTGGGGAAACTTCTTCAGGCTCTCGGCGAGCCCCAGCCGATCGAGCAGTTCGCTCGCCCGGCGGCGGGCACGGCCCGTGGCCATGCCATGCACGATCAGGGGGACCGCCGCGTTCTCGGCAGCGTCGAGCGCAGGCAGCAAATTGAACTGCTGGAAGACGAAACCCACGGTCTCGCCGCGGAACCGGCTGAGCGCCCGGCCGCTGAGAGTCTTGAGGTCCGCGCCGAAAACGGTCGCGTCTCCCTCGTCGGCACGCAGCATCGCGGACAGGATGGAGATCAACGTGGTCTTGCCGCACCCCGAAGGCCCGACGAGGAACGTCATCTCTCCTGCACGGGCATCGAAGTCCGTACGGTTGAGCACGATTTCGCTCGTCGCTCCCCGGCCGAAGCGCTTGCAAATTCCCCGGGCGACCACCGCACTCAAGATCTCAGCCCCGGAAGGTGATGGCGGGATCGAGCGCGAAAACACGCCGCAGACTCACCACGGTGGCGAGGAGGACGATCGCCAGTACCGCGGCGGCGGACAGCGCCGCGACCTGCCAAGGCAGCCAAAACCCCTTGAGGTCGGACAGCGGTTGGTTGACCCCATCGAAAAAAGCCGAAGACAGCCAGATGCCGATCGAATAGCCGATGAAGGCCACCACGATGGCCTGGCTCGCAACCATACCCAGAATCCTGCCATTCGAAACGCCGATCGCCTTCAGCACGGCAAACTGCCGAATGTTGTCGTTGACGAAAAGCGTGAAGGTAAGCCCGCACACCAGGATGCCGACGACGGCACCGAGAGCGATGACCACGCCGAAGGAGAAGGCGATTCCGGTATTGGCGAGCACGTAGTCGATAGTAGCTCGCTCAAACGCCTGCGAAGTCAGGGCGCGCAATCCGGTGGTCTCGGAGATCCGCCGGGCCACCGTTGCGGCATCGCTTTCCGGCACGTTGCGAACCAACACGAAGGACAATGTATTGCGGCCACCCGGAACGTAGACCAGGGCTTGGGACAGGCGGGTGTATACGACGACCGGCGCCGCGAATCCGGGGGCGGCGTCGGTGATCGCGGCGATCACGGCGCGGCGATCGTTAACCTCGAGCACCTTGCCGGTTGCAAGCGGTTCTCCTGGCCACAAGCGCGCAAAGCCAAGCTGGTCGATAGCGATCGCGTCTGGGCTACGCAGGTCCTCCGGTGCACCGGCGATGAAACGGCCTGTCATGCCGACCAGGCTCGCATCGTCGACGCCGATAAACGACGCAGTGGTCGACCGTCCCTCTGCGGTCCGTATCGCGCCCGAGGCCCTCACCAATGGTACGGCCCACAGAACCCCCTCTACACCGCGCACCCGAAGGAGTTCCGTCGCGCGCATGTTGGTCGGGCCTTCGACGGTTTCGGTTTGGGGATCCATGACCCAAATCGTCGCTTCGCGAGCATCCGATATGACATTGGCAGCACGCGAAATCAGTCCAATGAAAAAGCCTCCCTGCTGCGACATCAGCAGGGTCGAAAAGGAAATTCCAAAGACCAGACCGATAAGCTTCATCGGGTCTCCGAACAGCATCTTTAGGGCAATCCGCAGCATACTTGGCTTTGCACTGTTTGAGACTTTCAGCGGTCTCTGCAGTAATAGACGCGGTTGACCAGTTTGGATCACTTCGCGAAACGTTATTCGGCGGAATTGCGACACAGCAGTTCCGTTGAAGCCAGGAAACTGCAACGGCCGAGAGCCAGCCGGCAGGAGCTGCAGGTTCGAATCCTCTCGCTCCGACCAATCGGTGAGACGAGCGGCGCGCAGCAATGCGCGCCGTTTTCGTTTTCACGCCGTCAGCGGGAAATGACAGGCGACCTCGCGGCCGGGCGCGATCTGGCGGAGCGGCGGCACCTCGTCCGTGCAGCGCGGCTGCGCATGCGGGCAGCGCGTGCGGAAACGGCAACCCGAGGGCGGGTCGAGCGGCGACGGCGGGTCACCGGGCTTCAGTTTCGTGTCTCCCAGCGGCACGTCCGGATCGGGCACCGGAATCGCGGCCATCAACGCCGCCGTGTAGGGATGCGCCGGCGTCGCGAACAGCGAGTCCGAATCGGCCACCTCGCAGAGCCTGCCGAGATACATGACGGCGACCCGGTCCGACACCGACTTCACCACCGCGAGATCGTGCGCGATGAACAGGAGCGTGAGCCCGAAACGCGCCTTCATGTCCTCGAGCAGATTGACGATCTGGGCGCGGATCGAGACGTCGAGCGCCGAGACCGGCTCGTCGCACACGATCAGGCTGGGCTCGAGCACGAGGGCGCGCGCGATGGCGATGCGCTGGCACTGGCCGCCGGAGAATTCGTGCGGCCTCCTGTTCCAGACGAGGTCGGGATCGAGGCCGACCGCTTCCATCACGGCGCGGACGCGACGGGTGCGCTCGGCGGCATCGGACACGCCCGACACGATCAGCGGCTCGGCGATGATCTCGGCGACCTTGCGGCGCGGATTGAGCGAGGCGATCGGGTCCTGGAAGATCATCTGCAGGCGCGGCCGCATGGCTCGCAGCGCCTGGCCGCGCATCTGCGTGAGATCCTGGCCGTCGAACACGACGGCGCCGGCCTTGGGCGGCGGCAATTGCAGCAGCGCGCGCGCCAGCGAGGACTTGCCCGAGCCCGACTCGCCGACCAGTCCCAGGGTCTCGCCCTGCTTCACCGACAGCGTGACGTCACTCACCGCATGAACGTGGCGGCCGCCCCCAACCGGGTATTCGACCACGAGGTTCCGTATGGCGAGGAGATCGCTCATGCGGCCCCTCCCGGCTCCACGCCCCTCGGATGGAAACAGGCATAGCCGCGTCCGCCGACCATCGTCAGCGGCGGCTGCTCGGCGTCGCAGTGGTCCGTACGATAGGTGCAGCGGGGAGCGAATGAGCAGCCGCCGCTGCGCCGCGCCAGGTCGGGCGGCCGGCCGGGAATGGCGCTGAGCCGCGTGTGGGTGGCATCGGAGAGCCGCGGCAGCGAGCGCAGGAGCGCCTCGGTATAGGGCATGCGCGGCGAGCGGAAGATCTCGCGGGTCGCCGCGGTTTCCACCGCGCGGCCGGCATACATGACCATGATGTCGTCGCTCCGGCCGGCAGCCACGCCGAGATCGTGGGTGATCAGGATCATCGCCATGCCGCGCTGGCGCTGCTCGCCCTGCAGCAGGTCCAGGATCTGGCGCTGAACCGTCACATCGAGCGCCGTGGTCGGCTCGTCGGCAATCAGGAGCTTGGGCGCGCAGGCGATCGCGATGGCGATGGCCACCCTCTGGCGCATGCCGCCCGACATTTCGTGCGGATACTGCTGCGCCCGGCGTTCCGGCTCGGGGATGCCGACTTCGTTCAGCAGCTCGACGGCGCGGCGCGCGGCCGCCTTTGAATCCAGCCCGCGGTTCAGGCGCAGCCCCTCCCCGATCTGACGGCCGATCTTCATCACCGGGTTGAGCGAGGTCATCGGATCCTGGAACACGATGCCGATCTCAGTGCCCAGGACGCTGCGGAACTCGCGGGGCGAGAGGCTGCGAAGGTCGCGCCCCTCGAACAGGACCTGCCCGCCCACGCCGGCACCCGAACTCTCGCCCACCAGACCGATCAGGGAGCGCACCAGCACCGACTTGCCGGATCCGGACTCGCCCACGATGCCGAGCGTGCGCCCCTCGTGCAGGTCGAACGACACGCCGTCGACGGCCCGCAGGGGACCGCGCGCCGTGGAGAAGCTCACCTGGGCGTTGCGCACCGACAGGAGCGGCATGTTCGGCTGGCCGCTCACAGCGCCGACCTCCGCGGATCGACCATGTTGCGCACCATGTCGCCCACGAAGTTGAGCGACAGGACGGTGGCGAACATCACCGCCGCAGGGATCAGCGCGGTGTGAGGCGCCACGTCGAGCGCCTCGCGCCCGTCGGCGATCATGCCGCCCCAGCTCGGCTGCGGCGCCGGGATGCCGAGCCCCAGGAAGGAGAGCGCGCCTTCGGCCACTATGATCACGCTGATCGCCACCAGCCAGAAGGCGAACATGGGCGGCAGGAGGTTGGGCAGGATTTCGCGCGTCAGGATGCGCCAGTCGCTGGCGCCGATGGTGCGGGCGGCCAGCACGAAGTCGCGGTTTGCCCAGGCCAGCGTGTTGGCCCGCGCCACGCGCGCGGCCGCCGGGATCGACAGGATGCCCAGTGCCAGGGTGACGTTGAACAGGCTCTGCCCGAGATAGGCGGTGAAGGTGAGCGCCAGCACCAGCGACGGGAAGGCCAGCAGGATGTCGATGAAGCCGACCGCCAGCATGTCGACCTTGCCGCGGAAATACCCGGCACTCATGCCGATCGCGCCGCCGACGAGGAAGCCGAGGATCGGCGCGCAGATGCCGACGATCAGCGAAGTGCGGGCGCCGTAGATCACGCGCGAGAGCATGTCGCGCCCGAGATTGTCGGTGCCCAGCAGGAATTCGGCGGAGGGCGGCTTGCGGCGCAGGATCAGTTCCTGCGCCGACGGATCGGGCAGCCCGATCCAGTCGGCGGTAATCGCGAGGAACACCACCAGCAGCAACCAGCCCAGCGGCAGGGCGAGCGCCCAGTGCCAGCGGCGCCGCGGGCGCGGCGCGGCGACGACCGCGCCCTTAGCTGCGGAAGCGGACATGACGAACCCTCGGGTCGAGCACGGCGTAGAGCATGTCGACCAGGAAGTTGATGACCACGAAACCCACCGCGATGAAGGCCACGGTGCCCTGCACGAGGATCAGGTCGCGGTTGAAGATGCCGCCCAGCAGCAGCCGGCCGACTCCGGGCAGGGCGAAGATCTGCTCCACGATCACCGCGCCGCCGATCAGGCCGCCGATGTTGAGGCCGAGAATGGTGATCAGGGTGAACGACGAGGGACGCAGCGCATGCTGCAACAGGACCCGCCACGGCGGCAGGCCCTTGGCCCGCGCCAGCAGGATGAAATCCTCCTTCAGTGTGGTCAACAGGTCGGAGCGCAGCACGCGCATCAGAACCGTCCACTCGATGAGCCCCAGGGTCAGCGACGGCAGGATCATCGATTCGAGATTGTCCCACAGCCCTTCGGACATCGGCGTGAAGCCGGTTGCGGGCAGCAGGTCGAAGGATACCGAGAACAGGTAGATCAGCACGATGCCCAGCATGAAGTTGGGCATCGCGAGAAAGCCGAAGGCGGCCGAGGCCGAGATGCGGTCGAAGAGGCCGCCGGGCCGCCGCACCGAGAGCAGCGCCACCGGGATGGCGATGCCCAGCGCCACAACCTGGGCCATCACCATGAGCTGCAGCGATACGGGCAGGCGGTCGATGATCGCCTGCACCACGGGCTCCCCGTTGCGGTAGGATCGGCCGAGGTCGCCCGAGAGCGCCGAGCCGAGCCAGTCGAAGTACCGCACCAGCATCGGCCGGTCGAGGCCGAGGTCGGCGCGGAGGCCAGCAATGTCCTCGGGTGTCGCAAGGTTCCCCAGGATCACGATCGCCACGTCGCCCGGCAGGATGTTCACGATCATGTAGGTGAGCAGGGTGACGCAGAACAGCACGACCACCAGCCGCACCAACTGGCGCGCAAGCCACGGCATCGGCGACGCCCCTAAGCTACCCTAGGCTCCGCCTCTATCTACTTCGCGAACCACGCGCTCTCGACCTGCACGGCACCGCCGCGCAGCGCCGGAATGCCGCGCACGTTGGCGCGGGTGATGGCGAAGTCGATGTTGCTGCCCGACCACAGCCACACCGCGTCGTCGTTCAGGATCTTGATCAGGTCGCAGTAGGCGGCCTTGCGCTTGTTCTCGTCGAGGCTGGTGCGGCCGACCAGCAGCAGGCGATCGACTTCGGCGTTGTTGTAGCCGGAGAAGTTGATCGGGCTCTTGGAGTGGAAGTTGGCGAACATCTGCGGATCGACGTCGGCCAGGTCGATGATGCGCCAGCCGGTGACCTGGAAGTCGCGCGTGAGCGCCTCCTTCACCAGCTGCGTCTGGTCGACCGGCTTGATCTCGACGTCGATGCCGGCCTTCTTCATGTCGGCCTGGAAGACCTGTGCGCCCTCGCGGCCGCGCGGCGTGGCAGTGACCGTCATGGTGAGCTTCACGGGCTTGCCGTAGTCCGCGATCAGCTTGCGGGCGGCCTCGGGATCGTACTTCAGCGCGCCGGTATCCTTGCACTCGATGCCCGAGCTCGGCCCGTACGGATCGTCATGGACGGGGCGAAGGCCCTGGGTCAGCACGGCGGCGTTGGCCTTGCGGTTGAGCGCCATCGAAACGGCCTGGCGCACGCGCTTGTCGTTCAGCGGCTCGCGCTGGGTGTTGAGCGGAATGACGAGCGCGCCGCTGCCCACCCATTGTAGCACGCGCAGGTTCTTGTCCTTCTTCGCCTTGACGATGTTCTCGGCGCGATCCTCCCAGATCACCTGGACGTCGCCCTTCACCAGGCTGGCGTAGCGGGCGTCGGAATCGGGAAGCGGCCGCACGGTCACGCGGTCGAGGTAGGGCTTGTCCTTGTCCCAGTAGTTGGGGTTGCGCTCCGCGACCAGCCGGTCGGCGGCACGCCATTCCTTGAAGACGAACGGGCCGGTGCCGACGGGATTGCGGTTGTAGTCGGCGCCCTTCTCCTGGGCGATCTTCACCGGGATGATCAGCGTGGTGACGGTGGGCTGCGCCAGCGTCCGCGGCAGGGCCGCGTTCGGCCCGCGCATCTTGAAGACCGCGGTCAGATCGTCGGGCGCCTCGACCTTCTCGATGGCGAGATAGGCGCGGCCGGCAAAGCGGTTCGCCGGATCGAGCAGCCGGTTGAAATGGTCGGCCACGGCCTGGGCGGTGAACGGCGTGCCGTCGTGCCATTTCACGTTCGGCCGGATCTTGGCCGTCCAGACACTGCCATCCTCGTTGGGCGTCATCGACAGGGCCAGCGCGGGCAGCAGGTTGCCCTTGTCGTCGAGCCGCATCAGCGTCTCGTAGAACAGCGAGGCCGCGGTGACCGTCGAATTGGAATAGACGCCGGCCCGGATGGGATCGAAGCCTTCGAAGTCGCTCTCGACCCCGATCGTCAGGGCACCACCGCGCACCGGTGCCTGTGCAAGGGCTGGAGCCGAGAAACCGACGGCGAGCGCCGCCACCAGACCAAATCTGCGTGAAAACAGTGCCATTCAGGCCCTCCCATGGATCGCGCCGTTGACCGGCATCGCCTCTATGGGTGGCAAGATAACGCGGCGTTCGCCGCAAGCCTAGAGGATTGCGGAACGCCAGAAGACCTGCAGGCTACATGCAGTAGGCTTGGGCCGCGACGACCGCGTTCAGGCCCTGCATTTCCTGCGGCGACAGGTTCGACGGGTTGAGGAGGTTCCCGCTCACACTCACCGACTGGTTCGACTTACGCAGGCCGAGGACCGCGTTTGCGCGCTGGTCGGCCGGGATGCGTGCGATGATGCACTGGCACATCTTCTCGGAGGCCGTCACCATGCATTCAGTCATGAGTTCGTCGGCGCGCGAGGCGGACGAAAAGCCCAGGGTCAGGACGAGAACGGCAAATCCAGCGGCCAAGATACGCATGCAAATCTCCATGGATGGCGCATCCTACACCGTCTCTCAGCTCACCAGCCAGTTCCTCAGCAGGCCGAACAGGCCGGTCAGGAAGAGGATCGCGAGGGCGACATTGCGGTAGAGCCGCTCGCTGGCCAGGCCGTGAAACAGCCGCCCGCCGGCCCAGGCCCCCAGCACCATGACCGGGAACAGCACGACGGCACGGACCAGCGCGTCGGCTCCGGCGACCCCGGTGGCCAGCACGATCACGATCAGCAGGAACTGCGTCAGGAAGTAATAGGTGACGATGTTGGCGCGGTTGACCTGCGGCGGATCGTTGCCCGACAGGAGATAGAGCAGCACCGGCGGTCCGCCGACGCTGGTCGTCGCCATCATCGCGCCCGAGACGCCGCCCACGATCACCGTCGCGACGGTCGAGCGCCGGCCGGTGTATTTCCAGCCCGTCCACATCAGGAGAACGAAGGCCACGATCACGGCCGACACCGCCGTCACGATCGTGTTCTTGTCGACGCTCGCCAGCAGCCAGACACCCGCCGGCATGGCGAGGCATGCCGCGATGCTCATCGGCGTGAGCACCTTCCAGTCGGCGTGCCGGCGGACCTGCGGGAAGAGCTGCAGGGAAACGACCAGCTCGATGGCGACCACGGTCACCACCATCTCGGCCGAGCCGAACAGGATGGCGAAGATCGGCGCCATCAGCATGGCCGAGCCGAAGCCCGCGAACCCGCGCATCAGGCCGGCGACCAGCGTGACGCCAAGCGCGGTCCACAGGCCGGTTTCGGCGAACAGGGACTGGACGTAAGGAATCATGCGGCGGACCGACCGCCAAACGGCCTGACGACCGTCAGCGCTTCGCCTGTCCCTCGCCGGTCTTGTCGCGCAGGCGGCGCATGCCGCGCAGCCAGCGGTCGCGGTCGAGCTTGCGCACCATGTATTCCTTCACCTCCGGATGCGGCAGGATCAGGAAGCGCTCCTCGTCCATCGCTTCGATCACCGTCTGCGCCACCGCGTCGGTGTTGATCACGCCGTCGACGGAAGCCGCCGTCGCGCCGGCCATGCGCAGCATGTTGGTGTCGACGGCCTGCGGGCAGAGCACCGAAACCCTGATGCCGCGGTCGCCGTACTGGATGGAAAGATGCTCGGCCAGCGCCACGCCCGCGTGCTTGGTGACGCCGTAGGGCGCCGAGCCCATCGAGGCCAGCAGGCCGGCGGCGCTCGCGGTGTTGAGCAGATAGCCCTCGCCGCGCTTCAGCATCTGCGGCACCAGCGCCCGCGCGGCATAGACATGCGCCATGACGTGGATCGCCCAGGAATCGGCCCAGTCCTTGTCGGTCGCATCCTCATGGCCGCCGCGACCGATGCCGGCATTGGAGAAGAAGATGTCGATCTCGCCGTACTTCTTCTCCGTCTCGGCGACCAGGCGCTTCACCTCGGCCTCCTGGCCGATGTCGCCCGCCACCGCGAGGGCACCGATGTCCTTCGCGACCTTCTCAAGCCGTTCAGCATCCCTGTCGGCCACGACGAGCCCCCTGGCGCCTTCCTTCGCAAAGCGCCGCGCGATCGCCTCGCCGATGCCGCCCGCCGCGCCGGTGACGACGCAGACCTTGCCCTTCACCTTCATGTCAGCCCCACGATTGTTCGATCAGGTCGATGTACTGCGCCTTGGTCGGCTGGCGCGGCGTCGAGAGGTGGCAATGGTCGCCCATTGCGCCCTCGGCGATCTTCTCGATCGTATCCTGCGCCAGGCCTGCCGCGCCCAGGCCCTTCGGAATGCCCAGCCGTTCGTTGAGCGCCGCCACAGCGTTGGCCACGCCTTCGGCATTGGCTTCGCTTTCCGACAGGCCCATCACCTGCGCCACGCGCTTGAACTTGTCGCCGACCGCCGGCTCGTTGAAGCGCAGTACGGCGGGAAGATAGATCGCGTTCAGCGTGCCGTGATGCAGGCGGTAGCCCTTGAGGCCGCCGGTCGGATGCGAGAGCGCATGAACGGCGCCCAGCCCCTTCTGGAACACCATGGCGCCCTCCATGGCGGCGACCGCCATGTTGTAACGCGCCTCGCGATCCTGCCCGTCCTTCGTCGCGCGCTCGACGTACTTCCACGCCTTCTCGAGCCCGTCGAGCGCAATCGCGTCGGCCGGCGGGTTGAAGACGTTGGCGAGGTAGCATTCGATATTGTGCGTGAGCGCGTCCATGCCGGTGCCGGCCGTGAGATGCGGCGGCAGGCTCATCGTCAGCTCTGGATCGATCAGCGCCAGCCGGGGAATCAAATACGGACTGCCGATGGCGAGCTTGCGGCCCGAATCCATGATGATGACGCCGCCGCGGCTCACTTCGCTGCCGGTGCCGGAGGTCGTCGGGATCGCGACCATGGGCGCCACCGCCGCCGTGATCTTGCCCGCTCCGCCCTCGACGAACGAATAGGCCTGCAGCGACGGGCCGGGATGCGTCGCCATCAGCGCGACGGCCTTGGCGAGATCCATGGGCGAGCCGCCGCCGATGGCGATGATGCCGTCGCAGCCCTCTTCCTTGTAGATCTTGAGCGCGTCGCGCATCGCCGCTTCCGTCGGGTTCTCCGGCGTCTCGTCGTAGATCGTGATCGGCATGTTGCCGGGCAGCTGTTCCTTGACCTTGGCCCACAGGCCTGCCGCGATGACGCCCTTGTCGGTGACGATCAGCGGACGGCGCATGCCCATGAGCTGCAGCTCCGCCTCCAGCAACTTGAGCGCGCCGAAGTCGAACTGGATACGGGTCAGGTAGGTGATCAGGGCCATCCGCGAATTCCTCTCGATTTTGCGCGGAGCCTACGCGAGAAAAAGCGGATGAGCGACAGTCCAATCCTGCGCAAGGCCACGACCGGTGATGCCGCCGCGATCGCCGCCGTCATCGCAGCCTCCTTTGAACAGTATCGCGGCAAGCTCATCCCGGAATCCGGTGCCTTCCGGGAGACCGCCGACGGTATTGCCGAAGAACTGAGCCGGGGCGCCGGGGCGATCGTCGCGGAGCGGAACGGCGAGATGCTGGGCTGCGTGCTCGTCGAGGAGAAGGAGGGCGACCTCTATTTCGGACGCCTCTCGGTTCTGCCGCCGGCGCGCGGCCTGGGCCTGGCGCGGAGATTGATCGACGCAGTCGAAGCCGAGGCACGCCGTCGCGGCCTCGCCGGCATCCGACTGGGCGTGCGCGTCGTCCTCACGGACAACCAGCGCCTGTTCCAGGCGCTCGGCTACCGCGAGACGTCGCGGGAGGCCCATCCGGGCTTCGACCATCCGACCTCGATCAACATGCGCAAGCCGCTGCCCTGATCGGCGATCGGGAATTTTACCAGCCCGCGCGCCAACGACGCGGCCGATTGACAGTTGAGCGACCAGGGGCGCGGTCTGCTAATGTGACGCCCATGAGCAGCCGCACTCCCCTCACCGGTCCTTCCGTCTGGCATGGCCAGGACATCAGGAATTCCACGCGCTGGATTCGTACGCTGACGCAAGATGGTGTGGAAGAGCTCGACGCCGCCCTCAAGGGCCTGCGGGGCATGGAATGGTCGGAGATCGCCCGCGGAGATTTCCACCTGCCGACCCTCGACGAGCTGTTCGACGACATCGCCGACGAGCTGGAGAATGGCAGCGGCATCGTGAAGCTGCGCGGCATTCCGGTCGACCGTTACAGCGAGGAGGACCTCAAGCGCCTCTACTTCGCGATCGGCACGCATGTCGGCACGCCGGTCTTCCAGAACCGCAGCGGCGAGCTGATGCGTGCCATCCGTGACGAGGGCGCCCATGTCGGCCGCACCTACGGCGAGACCAGGGACGAGAAGGGCTCGACCTTCCTCTCTTCCTATGCCCGCACGCTGACCAACGGCGCGCTGCGGTTCCACACCGACCGCACCGACGTGGTCACCCTGCTGTGCGTGCGCCAGGCGCGCGCCGGCGGCGTCAGCAAGCTGGCGTCGACACCCGCCATCCACAACGCGATGCTGGAGCGCCGCCCTGATCTGCTCGAGCTGCTGTTCCAGGATTACTGGCGCAGCCGCTTCGGCGAGGAAGGCACGAGGAAAGACGGCGAGGCGACGACGCGCGAGACCGCCTATCCGCTGCCGATCTTCGGTCTGCGCGACGGCAAGTTCACCTCGCACTATTCGCTGACCTTCATCGAAGCGGCGCAGATGGCGCCCGGCGTGCCGAAGCTCACCGACGCTCAGCGCGAAGCGATCGACGTGCTGATGAAGACCGCCGAGGAACTCTGCTTCGAGATGACCCTCGAGCCCGGCGACCTGCAGCTCATCAACAGCCACGTCACCTACCATGGCCGCACGCCGTTCGAGGACGACGCCGCGACCGGCCACGACCGGCTGCTGCTGCGCCTCTGGCTCACCATGCCGAACAACCGGCCCCTGCCCCAGGGCCACGAGATCCTGTGGCAGGAGATCGAAGCCGGCCGCCCCCGCGGCGGCATCCGCCAGGTCGAACTCTGATCATTGCCGGGAGTGACCACTGGAGGGGCGCCCCCGGCGAAATATAGTTGACTAGGAAACAAACAACCTTTAGTTGCCTAGTCAACAAATGACCTCCGACCTCGAAACCCATCTCGGCTACTGGCTGCGCTTCGTGTCCAACCACGTCTCGCATGCCTTCAGCCTCAAACTGCAGGCGCGCGACGTGACCGTTGCCGAATGGGTCGTGCTGCGCGAACTCTTTGACCTCGACGATATCCAGCCCAGCGCGCTGGCCGATCGGCTGGGCATGACCCGGGGCGCCATTTCGAAGCTTTCCGACCGGCTGGCCGCGAAGGAACTCATCGAGCGCACCGCTTCCACCGAAGACCGGCGCCAGCAGACCCTGTCGCTGACGACGGCGGGGCGAGCGCTGGTGCCGAAACTCTCGGCGCTGGCCGACCGCAACGACGCGGAGTTCTTCGGCCACCTGAAACCCTCCGAGCGCGCGGCCCTGGAGAAGTCGCTCCGGGACATCGTGCGTCGGCACGGTCTCAAGACCACCCCCACCGAGTAGGACAGACCCATGGACATCCCCGTCATCGAGCAGGGCTGTCCGGGGAAAATGACGCGCGACTTCGGATAGGGGAAAATTGTCATCCCGAGCGCAGCGAGGGACCTTTAGAGCCACCGACAAAGGTCCCTCGCTGCGCTCGGGATGACAAAGTGCGTACAAAAAGGGCCGGCTGGACCAGACTCGGGGTCCTGAGTCGGACACTCCCTGGATTGTAACGTGTCGTTGCCGCTGCTGGCGATTTGCCGGACCTCTTCAATCTTTCCCCGGACACTCCTGCATGTGAATGGGGAAGAGCTCGATCAGAGCGCCTCGCCGCCGCGCGACATGGCGACGATGCCGGTGCGGACGACGTCGACCAGGCCCAGCGACTCCATCAGGCCGATGAAGGTCTGCACCTTGTCGGTGTTGCCGGTGACCTCGAAGACGAAGGAATCGGACTTGGCGTCGATCACCTTGGCGCGGAACACGTCGGCCAGGCGCAGCGCCTCGACGCGCTTTTCGCCGACGCCCTTCACCTTCACCAGCGCCAGCTCGCGCTCGATGTGCGGGCCCTCGACCGTGAGATCGCGCACGCGATAGACCGGCACCAGGCGATCGAGCTGCGCCTTGATCTGCTCGATGATCATCGGCGTGCCCTTGGTCACGATGGTGATGCGCGACTGGCTTTCCTTCGCGTTTGTCTCCGCGACGGTCAGGCTCTCGATGTTGTAGCCGCGGCCGGAAAACAGGCCGACCACGCGCGCGAGAATGCCCGGCTCGTTGGCCACCAGCACGGAGATGGTATGGGCGACGATAGCGGAATCCTTGCTCACACCAGCACCATGCCTTCTTCCGACACCTTAGCGGACTGCTTGTCGTCGGGACCCAGCAGCATCTCGTTGTGGGCTGCACCCGAGGGGATCATCGGGAAGCAGTTCTCCTTCTCGTCGACGATGACGTCGACGATGACCGGGTGCTTCAGCTCGATCATCTCCTTGATCGTGTCGTCGAGCTTGGCCGGATCGTCGCAGCGCAGGCCCTTGGCGCCGAACGCATCGGCGACCTTCACGAAGTCGGGCAGCGACTCCGAATAACTCTCCGAGTAGCGGCCGCCATGCAGTAGTTCCTGCCACTGCCGGACCATGCCCATGTAGTGGTTGTTGAGCACGAAGATCTTCACCGGCAGGCGGTACTGCGCGGCGGTCGAGAGCTCCTGGATGTTCATCAGGATCGAGGCCTCGCCGGCCACGTCGATGACCAGCGCCTCGGGATGGGCGATCTGCACGCCCAGCGCCGCCGGGAAGCCGTAGCCCATGGTGCCGAGGCCGCCCGAGGTCATCCAGCGGTTGGGCTGCTCGAACTTCAGGAACTGCGCCGCCCACATCTGGTGCTGGCCCACCTCGGTGGTGATGTAGTGATCCTTGTCCTTGATGTGGTGATAGAGCCGCTCCAGCGCGTATTGCGGCTTGATCACCTGCTTGCTCGGCGTGTAGGCGAGACAGTTGCGCCCGCGCCATCCGTCGATCTCGGCCCACCACGCCTTCAGCGCCTTCTGGTCGACCTTGGGCTGCTTGGCCTTCCAGGCCTTCAGAAGCTCTTCCAGCACGATGCCGGCATCGCCCACGATGGCGAGGTCGACACGGACGTTCTTGTTGATCGACGACGGGTCGATGTCGACGTGGATCTTCTTCGAGCCCGGCGAGAACTTCGTCAGGTTGCCGGTGATGCGATCATCGAAGCGTGCGCCGATGTTGATCATCACGTCGCAGCCGTGCATCGCCAGGTTGGCTTCGTAGGTACCGTGCATGCCCAGCATGCCGAGGAACTGCTTGTCCGACGCGGGAAACGCGCCGAGGCCCATCAGCGTGTTGGTGATCGGGTAGCCCGTGAGATGCACGAACTGCGTCAGCAGCTTGGATGCCTTCGGCCCGGCATTGATGATGCCGCCGCCGGCGTAGAAGACCGGGCGTTTCGCCTTGGCGATCATCTCGATCGCCTGCTCGATCTTCTTCGGATCGGGCTGGGTCTGCGGCCGGTAGCTCTTGTGCGTCATCGCGACCTTGGGCGGCGCCGTATACTCGTGCTTGTTCATCAGCACGTCCTTGGGCAGGTCGATGACGACCGGGCCCGGACGGCCGGAGCGCGCCACATAGAAGGCCTCGTGGACCGTGCGCGCGAGGTCGCTCACCGCCTTCACAAGATAATTGTGCTTGGTGCAGGGGCGCGTGATGCCGGTCGTATCGGCTTCCTGGAAGGCGTCGTTGCCGATCAGGTGGGTCGGCACCTGGCCCGTCAGGCAGACGATCGGGATCGAATCCATCAGCGCGTCGGTCAGGCCGGTCACGGCATTGGTCGCGCCGGGACCGGAGGTCACCAGCACCACGCCGACCTTGCCGGTCGAGCGGGCATAGCCCTCGGCAGCGTGCACGGCGGCCTGCTCGTGGCGCACCAGGATGTGGCGCAGCCGGTTCTGCTTGAAGAGCGAATCATAGATCGGGAGGACGGCACCGCCGGGATAGCCGAAGACGACCTCGACTTCCTCGTCGATCAGGGCTTTCACCAACAGATCGGCGCCAGTCGTGGCGGACTCCTCGGACTTCGTCACAGCGATCTCCTTCTGACAAATGTGCCGCAAAACGGGGGTTTTGCGGCGCGGCGGAAGATAGTGGCGAGGTTTGAGCCGGTCAATGGAAAAAGATCGAAACGCAAAGTTTCAGACGTCCAGATTGTCCAAATATTTCTCAATCTGGCCCAAAATCTGGTCAGCCCTCGGATCCAGCACCAGATCTGGTGTCATCTGGTGCCGAAACCACGTCATCTGGCGTTTGGCGTATTGCCGCGTATGGTCGATGGCGATCCGTCGGACCTCGCCGGGCGCCAATTCCCCCCGGAAATGGCGGAAGAACTCCGGGGCGCCATGAGCCTTGAGACCCGGCCACGCCGGATCGGGATGTCGCTCGAAGACGGCCCGGACCTCGGCTTCGACGCCCTGCCCCAGCATCACGTCGAACCGCCGTTCGATCCGCTCCCGCAGCCAGCCGCGGTCGGGCGACAGCAGCACCGTGACGAACCGCCAGGGCGCCGCCGAGGCCTCCCCCGCCTGCCACAGGCTCAGCGGCCGACCGGTCGCCCGGAACACCTCCCAGGCCCGCACATGGCGCTGGCGGTCCCCCGGCTTCAGCCGCCCGACGATGGCGGGATCGTGCTGCGCCAGTCGTGCACGGAAGGCCTCCGCCCCCAGGGCGGCCCAGTCGGCATTCGCCTGCTCGCGCAGTTCGGGCGGTGCGTCCGGGATGGGGGCGATCCCCTGCATCAGGGTGCGCAGATAGAGCCCCGAGCCGCCGCACAGGATGGGAATCCGCCCCTCGGCCAGGGCCCGATCGATCTCGGCCGACGCGAGCGTGCGCCAGCTTGCGGCCGATACGATCTCGCTGAACGGCAGCACGCCATAGAGTGCGTGCGGCGCCCGCCCCCGCTCCTCCTCCGTCGGCTGCGCCGTCAGGATCGGGAAGGCGTCGTAGGTCTGCATCGCATCGGCATTGATCACCGTGCCGCCGCGACGTTCGGCGAGTTCGAGCGCCAGCGCCGACTTGCCGCTGGCGGTCGGTCCGGTGACGACGATGACGGGAGTCTGGGCCTGCGATGTCATGAGCGGCGCACTGTTTGCAAATCCGCGACCCCGCCGCTAGAGCCGGGAGCGTGAAAAACGTCCTGGTCCTGATCTCCGATCCCGCCCGCCCCGCCGTGACCGACGCGGCCGTGGCCTCCGCCGCCGAAGCCCTGAAGGGAGCCGGTGCCGCCGTGGGTGCTCCCGACTGGTTGGCCCCCGGCATCGCCTGCGACCTGCCGTTCGAGGGAACTGCCGCCTCCGTGAGCCTGCCAGGCATCGACGCGGTCGTTCTGCCGACGGACGGACGCCGCAAGAAGCTGCTCGTCGCGGACATGGAATCGACCATGATCCACAACGAGATGCTGGACGAGCTGGCCGAGTTCCTGGGCCTGCGGGAGAAGATCGCGGGCATCACGGCCCGCGCCATGAACGGCGAGATCGATTTCGCGGGCGCGCTGGAGGAGCGGGTCGGGCTGCTGAAGGGCCTGGCCGTCGGCCGGCTCGACGAGGCCGCCACGCGCATCCGCTACATGCCGGGCGGCGCCACCCTGGTCGCGACCCTGCAGAAGCACGGCGCCCACTGCGCGCTGGTGTCGGGCGGCTTCACCTACTTCACGGCGATGGTGCGCCGGGCGCTGGGCTTCGACTTCGATGCCGCCAACGTGCTGGAGCATGACGGCGCCTCCCTGGCCGGTACGGTGGCGCACCCCATCCTCGGCAAGGAGGCGAAGCTCACGACCCTCCGGCGACTGGCCGGAGAGCGTGGCCTTGGCGACGCGGACGCGATAAGCGTGGGCGACGGCGCCAACGACCTGCCGATGCTGAAGGCCGCCGGCCTCGGCGTCGCCTTCCATGCCAAGCCGGCGGTGGCGGCCCAGGTGCCGGCCCGCATCGACCATGGCGATCTCACCGCGCTGCTCTACCTGCAGGGCTATCGCCGCAGCGACTTCGAAGAGAGGAAAGACCCATGACCGACATCCAGCAGATCGTCCTCGCCAGACGCCCCGAAGGCGACGTCACCGCAGACTGTTTCCGCGCCGAGACCGCTTCCCTGCCCGCCCTCATCGACGGACAGATCCTGATCGCCCAGCGCTTCCTGTCGCTCGATCCCTACATGCGGCCGCGCATGACCGAGCTGCGCTCCTACACGCCGCCCTTCGAGCTCGACAAGCCGCTGACCGGCGGCTCGGTCGGCGAGGTGGTCGAGTCGAAGAACCCGCGCTTCGCCAAAGGCGACATCGTGATGGGCATGCTGAACTGGGCGACGCACACGGTCCATGACGGCAAGGGCCTGCGCAAGATCGACCCGGCCGGCCTGCCGCTCTCGGCCTATCTCGGCGTGCTGGGCATGCCGAGCTTCACCGCCTGGTACGGCATCAAGCACATCTGCAAGCCCAAGGCCGGCGAGACGGTGTTCGTCTCCGCCGCGACCGGCGCCGTGGGGCAGGTGGCGGGCCAGCTCGCCAAACTCGCCGGCGCCCGCGTCGTGGGTTGCGCCGGCGACGAGCAGAAATGCCAGTGGGCGGTGCGCGAGGCGGGCTACGACGCCTGCTTCAACCACAAGACCGAGCGCGATGTCGGGGCGGTGCTCGACAAGCTCTGCCCGCAGGGCATCGATGCCGATTTCGAGAATGTCGGCGGCAAGATCTTCCACGCCGTCTTCGCGCGCCTGAACAATTTCGGCCGCGTCGCCTTCTGCGGCGCCATTTCCGAATACCAGGACGCCAAGCCGATCGCCGGCCCCGAGAAGATGTTCACCATCGTCCAGCGCCGCCTCACCCTGCAGGGCTTCATCGTCTCCGACCACGTGGCCCTGATGGGTGACTTCGTGAACGAGGTCGGCGGGCTCGTGGCCTCCGGCAAGCTGAAGAGCCGCGAGACGGTGATCGACGGCCTTGCGAAGGCACCGGCGGCCTTCATGGGCCTGCTCAAGGGCGAGAACTTCGGCAAGCTTGTCGTGAAGGTCGGCTGACCCTCACCCCGCCCAGAAACAAAAAAAGGCCGCGCGGTGCGCGGCCTTTTCTTTGGCTGTCGGAAGCTACTTCTGCAGCCGGAGCGCCGCGAAGCGGGGGTCGCCCTGGCGTTCGACGAAGAGAAGCACGGAACGCTTCTTCTGCTGCTGCAGCTTGGTCACGAGATCGATGACTTCCTGCGGCGTCGTCACCGGCTTCTGGTCGACCTCGAGGATGACGTCGCCCGGCTGCAGCTGCTTCTCGGCCGCCGGGCTGTTGGGCGCCACCTTGGTGACGATCACGCCCTTCACCTGATCGGACAGGCCATAGCGCTCGCGCAGCTGGTCGGTGACCTTTTGCAGGGTCAGGCCGAGCTGCTCGATCGTGGAGGTCACAGGCTGGTCGGGCGGGCTCGGCTTCTTCGCCCCCTGCGCCGAGGTGTTCTGCTTCTCGGCTTCCTCCTGCTCCCCGACCCGGAGTTTCAGGGGCACTTCCTTGGCCCCGCGCCAGACGACGACGTCGACGGTGTTGCCGACGCGGGCATTGGCGACGATCTTCGGGAAGCGGCGCAGGTCGAGCACGTCCTGTCCGGCGAACGAAATGATGATGTCGTTGCGCTTCAGGCCCGCCTTGGCGGCCGGCCCGTCGGCCGTGACATTGGCCACCAGCACGCCGCGGGCGCGATCGAGGCCGAAGGAATCGGCGATGTCGTCGGTGACGCTCTGGTAGCTGACGCCGATCCAGCCGCGCTTGACCTTGCCGAACTCGCGCAACTGGTCGGCGACCTGCTTCACGAGGTTCGACGGGATCGAGAAGGCAAGACCCGCATTCGTGCCCGAAGGCGAATAGATCGCGGTGTTGACGCCGATGACCTCGCCCTCGGTGTTGAACAGCGGCCCGCCCGAGTTGCCCTTGTTGATGGCGGCGTCCGTCTGCAGATAGTCGTCGAGCGAATCGTTCAGCGAACGGCCGCGCGCCGAGATGATGCCGGCGGTCACCGAATGGCCCATGCCGAACGGATTGCCGATGGCGATCACCCAATCGCCGACCCGCGCCTTGTCGGAATCGCCCCACTTGACCGCGGGCAGCGGCTTCTTGTTGGGCGGCTCGACCTTGAGCAACGCGAGGTCGATGCGGCTGTCGGAGCCGATCAGCTTGGCCTTGAGCTGGGTGTCGTCACGGAAGATGACCGTGATGTCCTCGGCGCCCTGGATCACGTGGTTGTTGGTGACGATGTAGCCTTCGCCATCGATCACGAAGCCGGAGCCCAGCGAGGTGCCGCGGCGCTTCTGCTGCTCCTCACCGCCGCGCTTGTCGAAGAAGTCCTTGAAGAGTTCCTCGAAGGGCGAGCCGGGCGGCAGTTGCGGCATGTCCCGCAGACGCGGTCCCTGCTGGGGCACGTTCTGCGTGGTCGTGATGTTGACGACGGTCGGCATCAGCTTGTCGACCAGTTCGGAGAAGCTCTCCGTCGGCTGGCGCGCCCAGGCGGGCTCCGTCGCGACGAGCCCGACAGCTGCAATGGCCGCGAGAGCGGCCCCTCTGAAATAGCCTTGAAAATCAGCTAGAATCACGACCGACCTCCAACGGCGCTCAAGGCCAAACGGTCGATACGGCCGGCGCCGCGCGTTAGAGCTTCTCTCTAACTGCGGGCCGATTGTGGCGCAAATAAAGAGGTCGTTATCGAGCCCGGATTTGCTGCGTTTTTTGGCGCGTGGCCAAAAAGAAACCGGCGGCGTGGCAGGAGTGCCACAGCCGCCGGTTCGGTACGATCCTTGCCGGTTCCTACTGCTTCGGGGCCGGGAGCCCCGACGGGTCGTTGAAGAAGCGGAAGAAGTCGTTGTCCGGGCTCAGCAGCATGGTCGAGCCACCCGAGCCGAACGCCTGCTTGTAGGCCTCCATACGCCGGTAGAAGGCGTAGAACTCCTTATCCTTGGTGAACGCCTTGGCGTAGATCTCGGTCGCCGTCGCGTCGCCCTCGCCTCGCAGGACCTGGCCCTTCAGCCCGGCATCGGCCTTGAGGACGGCGACCTCGCGGTCGGCCGTCGCCTTGATCCGGGCATTCTCCTCGTCGCCCTCGGCGCGAAGCTGGCCGGCCTCGCGCTCGCGGTCGGTCTTCATGCGGTTGTAGACCGACTGGGAGTTGGCCTGGGGCAGGTCGGCGCGCTTGAGGCGCACATCGACCGTCTCGACCCCCAGCTCCATGGTCTTGCCGTTCACACGCTTGGTGATCTCCTCCATGAGGTTGGCGCGCTGGTCGGTCAGCACCGCATGCAGAGGCACCGACGAGAGGACGCCGCGGATCTCGGAGTTGATCAGCGAGTCGAGCAGCCCGCGCAGGGTGGTCTCGCCTCCCGGCACGGTCTGTGCGTAAAGCTTTGCCGCGACGATCTTGTATCGGGCATAGGCGTCGACCACGAGGCGCTTCTGGTCGCCGGCGATGATCTCGAACTCCTCGGCTTCGTAGTCGAGCAGTCGGCGGTCGATCCGCTGGATGTCCTGGATCAGCGGCAGCTTGGCGTAGAGGCCCGGCTGAGTCTTCGGCTCGCCCACGATGGCGCCGAACTGACGGACCAGGACCTGCTTGGTCGGGTCGACCGTGTAGAAGGTCTGGCTCACGAGGAAGCCCACGATCGCGAGGGCGATCAGCGCAATGATCGAACGGTTGCTCATCGCGTGGCTCCCGGCAGGGGCTGGGGTGCGCGCGGCGGCTGCGGCCCGACACCCGGAGTTTGACCCGAACGCAGCTCGGGCAGTGGCAGATAGGGCAGCACGCCGCCATTGTTGGTCGTGCCCTTGTCGACCAGGACCTTGTTCACGTTGCGCAACACCTCTTCCATCATGTCGAGGTACAGACGCTCGGTCGTGATGTCCTTGGCCTTGGCCCACTGCTCGTAGACCTGGTCGAAGCGCTGGGCATCACCGCTCGCCCGCGCCACGGTCTCGGCCTTGTAGGCTTCGGAGCGCTGGATGATCGCTTCCGCTTCACCCTTTGCCCGGGGGAGCTGCTGATTGCGGTAGGTGTTACCCTCGTTGATCAGCTTCTCCTTGTCGGCGCGCGCAGCCTGGACGTCGCGGAACGCCGCGATGACCTCCTGCGGCGGGTCGACGCGTAGGAGCTGAATCTGCGAAATGCGGACGCCGAGCCCATACTCGTCGAGAATGCCCTGCAGCAGGTCCTTGGTGTCCTGCTCGATACGGCTGCGTCCCTCGGTCTGGGCATATTGCAGGTTCGACTTGCCGATCACCTCGCGCATCGCGGCCTCGGCGCCGGCCCGCACGTTTTCCTCGGGATTGCGCACGTCGAATGCGTACTGGAAGACGTCCTTGATCTGCCAGAGCACCGCGAACTCGATGTCGACGATATTCTCGTCGCCGGTCAGCATCAGGTTTTCCGTCGATGTCGGGCGCGGACCGCGGGTGTAAGGCGTCGACGCCTGGGCGCCGCGCGAACCGATCACCGTGCGGCGCTGGTCCTGCACGTTCACGACCACGACATTGCCGATCGGGACCGGCAAATTGTAGTGCAGGCCGGGCTCGACGGGCTTGCCGTAGGGCTTGCCGAACACGAGCTGGATGGCCTGCTGGTTGGGCTGCACGCGGAAGAAGCCGGTCGCGAGCCAGATCACGAGCGCGCCGAGCACCACCAGGGCGATGCCCTTGTAGGAGCCGAAACCGCCGGGAATGAGGTTCTTGAGCCGCTCCTGGCCCTTGCGAATGACGTCTTCCATGTCGGGCGGGCGCCGCGAGCCGAACGGACCGCCACCGCCGCCGCCGCCGCCCCGGTTGCCGTTTCCGCCGCCGCCACCGCCCCAGGGACCACCGCCACCGCCGGAACCGCCGCCGCCACCGCCACCACCGCCGCCGCCCCAGGGGCCGCCGCCGCCGTTGTTATTCCACGCCATTTTCACCTCAAGGGCCCCTGCTGCCGCTTCTTACCGCGCCAAGGCGCGTTGTCTCTTTTGATTTCCATACGCGCTGCATATATGTGACCACAGGCACACCTTCAATCAAGCGGCGGACGCGAAATTGCGCCGCAGCGGAAGCAGCAGAACATGGCGGAAATCAGCGAAGCGGCCATCCGCAAGGTTCTCGATACCGTGATCGATCCGGTGGCGGGCCGCAGCGTCGCCGCGCTCGGCATGGTGAGCGGCGTCGCGACGCGGGCCGGCCACGTCGCCGTCACCCTCGAAGTCGACCCCGCGCGCGGCACGGCGCTGGAGCCGCTGCGCCAGGCCTGCGAACAGGCGATCCGGGCCATGCCCGGTGTTCTCTCGGCAACCGCGGTGATGACGGCGGAGCGCGCCGCGCCGCCCCCGCCGCCGGCACAGGGCGGTCGCCACGGCCACAGCCACGGCGCGCCCGCGGCCAAGACGACCGGCGGCGGCGGCCGAATCGACGTGCCGGGCGTGAAGCACATCATCGCCGTGGCCTCGGGCAAGGGCGGCGTCGGCAAGTCGACCACCGCCGTCAACCTGGCGCTCGGCCTCGCCGCCAACGGGCTCGCGACCGGGCTGCTCGATGCCGACATCTATGGCCCCTCGATGCCGCGCATGCTGGGCGTGACCGAGAAGCCCGAGTCGGCCGACGGCAAGATGCTGAAGCCGATCGAGAAGTACGGGCTCAAGACCATGTCGATCGGCTACATCGTGAACGAGGACACGCCGATGATCTGGCGCGGTCCCATGGTGTCGAGCGCGCTGGAGCAGATGCTGCGCGACGTGCAGTGGGGCGACCTCGACGTGCTGGTGGTCGACATGCCGCCGGGCACCGGTGACGCCCAGCTCACGCTGGCCCAGCGCGTGGCGCTCGCCGGCGCCGTCATCGTCTCGACGCCGCAGGACATCGCCCTGGTCGACGCCCGCAAGGGCCTCAACATGTTCCGCAAGGTCGCGGTGCCGGTGCTCGGCATCGTCGAGAACATGAGCTACTTCCTCTGCCCCCATTGCGGCGAGCGTTCGGAAATCTTCGGCCATGGCGGCGCGCGCGAGGAAGCCGACAAGCTGGGCGTGCCGTTCCTCGGCGAGGTCCCGCTGCATCTCGACATCCGCACGACGTCCGACAGCGGCCATCCCATCGTCGTCTCGAAGCCCGACAGCGCCCACGCGCAGGTCTACAAGAACATCGCCGGCCGCGTCTGGAAGCAGCTCTCCGCCAACCAGCGCGGCGCCCGCAAGGCACCGAACATCGTGGTGCAGTAGGCTAGAAAAGTTAACGTGGCGAAAGAAGAGGAAGGGTCCCTCACTCCGTTCGGGATGACAATTTTGCTGGGTTTGGCGCAGTGCGCTCACCAAACAAATGATGTCATCCCGAACGGAGTGAGGGACCTTTGCCTCATTTGCGATTCGCCGTCTTGCGCTTGCTCGGCCGCCAGCCGGGGCGCCAATTGCCGATCAGGCCGTGGACGCCGATCATCGAGCCGGCGACCAGTTCGAGGGCGAGGAAGCGGCGGTCCTCGACCCAGCCGGGGAGCTGGATGTTCAGCGCAAGATCGCGGCGGAAGCCGAACTGGCTGTAGTACTCGGGGTCGCCGACCAGGATGATGCGGCTGTGGCCCAGCATGCGCGACTGGGCCATCGAGTGCCACATCAGCGCCTTGCCATAGCCGAGCCCCCGCAGCTCGGGCGAGACCGCGAGCGGGCCGAGCATGACCG
The DNA here is from genome assembly GCF_030651995.1 of Reyranella sp. GTDB lineage: Bacteria > Pseudomonadota > Alphaproteobacteria > Reyranellales > Reyranellaceae > Reyranella. The sequence goes on along the minus strand of NZ_JAUSBN010000067.1, from coordinate 61,512 downwards.
CGGGCCACTTGTCGTTGATCAGGATCGGCCAGTTGCGGATCGAGGCCACCATCCGGTCCTTCTGGTCGATCGCCACGAAGCACAGCTCGCGGATCGGCTTCACGCCCTCGCGCAGCCGGTAGACCGTCTTCTGCTGGCGGTCCGGCCCGAACGCCGCCTCGTTCATCTCCTCGACCGCCGTATTGTCGCGCGGCCGCTCGCGCAGCAGCCTGAGCCGTCCGGGATCGCGGATCACGTCGCCTGCCCGAGCGCCGCCATCAGCTCACGCCATTCGCGGGCGCTGAGCCCGCTCGACTTCTGCTCGACCTTTTCGCCGGCCAGCATGCGCTTCACGATGGCGAGGCCGGTCTTGGAAAGATGCGTGCCGCCCAGGCGGTATTCGACGAAGGCATCGTGGCTGATCGGGCACCAGCGCTTCAGCGTATCGAGCATCGTCTCGGCATAGACGCGGATCTCGTACTGCGCATGTGCGTCGGCGCGCAGCGAGAGGAAGTGCATGAGATTGTGGAGATTCGTCTTCCAGTACCACTGGGTATAGAAGCCGAGCGACAGGTTCATGCGCGCCAGCTCGCGCGCGAGGCCGGAGCGCTCGGGATCGAGCGGCACGCCGCCTTCTCCCTCGTTCAGCATTTCCAGATAGTGCTCGTAGACAAGCTCGGCGTCCTTCCTCAGCAGGTCGAAGACGCGCTCGGCTTCCTTGCCCGCCAGCACCGCGTCGCGGCCCTGCCGGTTCATCGCGCTCTGGGCGGCGAGGTGCTCGGGCTTGGGGACGTAGAACTCGTTGTCGAGGATCGAGTAGCGCGCGGAATATTCGTTCACGTTGGCGGTGCGATGGCGGATCCACTGCCGCGCCACGAAGATCGGCAGCTTCACGTGGTACTTGATCTCGCACATCTCGAACGGCGTCGTATGGCGGTGCCGCATCAAATAGTTGATGAGGCCGCGATCCTCGCTGACCTTCTTGGTGCCGCGGCCGTAGCTCACCCGCGCCGCCTGCACCACCGCGGCATCGTCGCCCATGTAGTCGACGACGCGGACGAAGCCGTGATCGAGCACCGGCAGCGCCTGGTAGAGGATTTCCTCCAGCGCCGGAGCGACCGGGCGCAAGGTCGGCTGGGCCCCGGCCCGGGCCTGGTCGATTTCTGCCTGCTGGTCGCTGGAGAGGGGCATCGGTTCGCTGTCCTTGGTTTCGCCGGACGTTATGCGGGGAATCGGCTCCGGCGGGCAAGGAAGGATCGAAGGCGCCAAACGCCTTCAAAAAGCCGATGGAAGGGCCTATATGGAGGGTGTCGGGAAACCGACTATGGCGATAAACGCCGCGTGACATAAGCGTTTCGGACCCGGGGGCAGTACCCGGCGCCTCCACCACTATTTCTCCACCCTTGGGTGGAACCGATGGGGGCGAACCAGGATCGACGGGCGTGGTAAAGACGCGGTTTTTGCTCGGTATGGTTCCGCCGTGACGGGCCATTCACAAGTGCTAACGATAACACCGTTACACTCGCTGCTGCCGCCTAAACAGCGGACGTAAGCGCGGTCCGGGGGGCACCGGGCAACAGAAGCCCCCCACTTTCCTTCCGGCCAATTGACGGCTATTGCCATCGTTGACTCTCCGGCAGGGCGGGTCGATGCTTTCTCAAATTTCCGACAGGCCATGAACGATCGCTTTCACTACGACGCTCTCGTCGACGATGCGCTGCGCAGCGTCGTTCGACGCGTGCTGACTCAGGTCGCGGAAACGGGACTGCCGGGCTCGCACCATTTCTACATCAGCTTCCGCAGCAACGATCCCGGCGTGGAACTGCCGGAGTATCTGCGCGCCAAGTATCCCGACGAGATGACCATCGTGCTCCAGCACCAGTACTGGGGCCTGATCATCCGCGAGGACGATTTCGAGGTGACGGTCAGCTTCAACAAGCAGCAGGAGCGCATAAAGGTTCCGTTCGCCGCGCTCTCGGCCTTCGTCGATCCGTCTGTCCGCTTCGGTCTCCAGTTCGACCGCCGCGACAAGGCCACGGGAGAGAAGGTCTCCGCCGAGAAGCCGGAAGGCGCGGTCGAGCCGACCCCGCTGCCCGTGCCGGAGAAGCGTCCCGCCCCGCCGGAAGGCGAGACCGCCGGGACCGAGGGCGAGGCGGCGACCGCCGAAGCGGCCAAGCCCGAGGACGCGGCCTCCAAGGTCGTCAAGCTCGACAGCTTCCGAAAGAAGTAGGTAGACGCCGCGGCCCGGCTGCGGCAGGAAACCGGCGCCCCGACAGGGTCGCCAGGAGAAGACGCATGCCCGAGTTCCAGTTTCAGGAAATGTTCCCGAGCCACGAGGACACGACGCCCTACCGCAAGCTCACCTCGGACTTCGTCGGCACCACCAAATTCAACGGCCGCGACGTGCTCACCGTCGAACCTGAGGCGCTGACCACCCTGACGGCCGCGGCCTTCCACGACATTTCCCACCTGCTGCGCCCGGGCCATCTCCAGCAGCTGCGCAACATCCTCGACGACGGCGAGGCCTCGGCCAACGACCGCTATGTGGCGCTCGAGCTGCTGAAGAACGCCAACATCTCGGCCGGCGGCGTGCTGCCGATGTGCCAGGACACCGGCACGGCCATCGTCATGGCCAAGAAGGGCCAGGCGGTGTGGACCGGCGGCGGCGACGAGGAAGCGATCGCACGGGGCGTCTACAAGACCTACACCGAGACCAACCTGCGTTATTCGCAGGTCTCGCCGCTGTCGATGTTCAAGGAAGTGCAGACCGGCACCAACCTGCCGGCGCAGATCGACATCTATGCGACCGACGGCGACGCCTACAAGTTCCTGTTCGTCGCCAAGGGCGGCGGCTCGGCCAACAAGACCTACCTGCACCAGCAGACCCCGGCCGTGCTGAACGAGGCCTCGCTGCTCAAGTTCCTCGACACCCAGATCCGCACGCTGGGCACCGCCGCCTGCCCGCCCTATCACCTGGCCATCGTGGTCGGCGGCACCTCGGCGGAGATGAATCTCAAGACGGTGAAGCTCGCCTCGACGCGCTACCTCGACGACCTGCCCGGCGAGGGCAACAACAAGGGCGTCGCCATCCGCGATCGCGAGATGGAACAGAAGGTGCTGGAGCTCACGCGCCAGATGGGAATCGGCGCGCAGTTCGGCGGCAAGTATTTCTGCCACGACGTGCGCGTGATCCGCATCGCCCGGCACGGCGCCTCGGTGCCGATCGGCATCGGCGTCTCCTGCTCGGCCGACCGCCAGGCCGTCGGCAAGATCACGAAGGACGGCGTCTTCCTCGAGCAGCTCGAGCACAACCCGGCGCAGTTCCTGCCCGAGGTCGAGCCGGCGCAGCTCTCGGGCGACGTGGTCTCGGTCGACCTGAACAAGGGCATGGCGCACACGCTCTCGGTGCTGACCAGGCATCCGGTGAAGACCCGCGTGAACCTCAGCGGCACGCTGATCGTGGCGCGCGACTCCGCGCATGCCAAGCTCAAGGAGCGGCTCGATCGCGGCGAGGGCCTGCCGGACTATTTCAAGCAGTTCCCGGTCTACTACGCCGGCCCCGCCAAGACGCCGACCGGCATGGCCTCGGGCTCGTTTGGCCCGACCACGGCCGGCCGCATGGATTCCTATGTCGACCTCTTCCAGGCCAATGGCGGCTCGATGGTCATGCTGGCCAAGGGCAACCGCAGCAAGCAGGTCGTCGACGCTTGCCGCAAGCACAAGGGCTTCTATCTCGGCTCGATCGGCGGCCCGGCCGCCATCCTGGCGCAGGACGTCATCAAGAAGGTCGAGGTGCTGGAGTATCCCGAGCTCGGCATGGAAGCGATCTGGCGCATCCAGGTCGAGAACTTCCCGGCCTTCATCATCACCGACGACAAGGGCAACGACTTCTTCAGCGACCTGAAGATCTGACGGTCACTGAAAGAAGAAAGCCTCCGTCGTCTCGACCGGAGCCGAGCGCAGCTCGGCGTAGTGGAGAGACCTTCTTTCCACGATTTGCCGGCTTTGCGTGGAGAGCAGGTCTCTCCACTCCGCACCTTCGGTGCTCCGGTCGAGACGACGGGCTTAGGACGACTGGCGGCTGTCGATCCACACGGCGCCCGCGCGGGCGTTGATGACGTGCAGCCAGGGGCCGTGGCAACCGAGCACGCGGAAGCTGCCCGTGTCGCCATCGGACATCCCGAGTTTCCGGCCGAGCGGCCCCGGCAGGCTATGGAGCGCGCGGCCCGCCTCGACGTCGACCCAGAGCTGGTCCGCCGGCACCCAGCCATCGAGGTGCGGCGCGTCGGTGAGTGCGATGTGCGCCCACCCGCCCTGGCCGCCGGACAGGTGGACGGCCGCGCGGCTTCGAAGCACCCCGATCATGGGCGAATTCATCGTCGGCCCTGACCTGACCGCCACGGTGTCTCCCGGGGGCGGCAGCGCATGAACTTCGGTCGGCACGCACGATCCGGCCGGACCGGTACTGGCATCGACCGAGCGTTCGACGACGGCGAAGCCGGCAAGCACGGCGACCGTGCCGATGATGACGCGAACCACCGAAGCCCTTCCCATGTTCTTGCCGGCGGCTCCCCAGCAGCCGGTCCCTTCCCCCGATCGGTTCTAGGACCGCTGTGCAGCGTCGTCGTGGCGGGCTTTGTAAGATTTGTTTCCCGTCCCGCGCTACACTGGCGCCCATGAACCTCGCCAAGCAGCATCTCGACGTCGGCCTCTTCTCCACCACGCGCGACGAACAGCTCGCCTTCTGGCAGCAGACGGTCGGCCTGCCCTACGACCATATGGGCAAGCTGGGGGGCGGCATGCAGCAGCACCGCCATCACATGAACGGCTCGATTCTGAAGATGAACCATGCGCGCGGGCCCCTGCCCGACGTGCCGCCCTCCGGCATCGTCGGCCTGGAAATCGCGCGCGAAGGGCTCGCGGCACCGCAACCGCTCACCGATCCGGACGGCAACCGGGTGACCCTGGTGCCGAAGGGCCGCAACGGCGTCGAAGGCGTCGCGATCCTGCTCCGGGTCAACGATCCCGCGGCGCACGACCGGTTCTGGACGCACGCCATGCAGTTCGAGCGCGCCGGCGAGGGCCGCTACCGTTGCGGCGACTCGCTGGTCGTGGTGGCGGAGCAGGGCAAGGTCGAGAGCGCGGTCGGCCAGTGGCGCGGGCCGGGCTATCGCTACATGACGGTGCAGGTGTGGGATTGCCTGGCCGAATATGCCGGCATCCTGGAGCGCGGCGGCGCCTCGGGCGGCGAGCCGCGCGTGCTGGGCGACACGGTGCGCTATGCGTTCGTCTGCGATCCCGACGGCAACCACATCGAGATCAGCCAGCGCGCATCGTTGACGGGCGGAGCGCTCTGAGGCACTCCGCCGGCCGACACTTTATCGCTTGCCCTTGCGCGCCTTGCGGGCGGCGTAGCGGGCGTCGCGGGCGGCCTTCTGCTCGGCCTCCGTCAGCACCGGCTTAGCAGCAGCCCGCCGGGCGGCACGCTCGGCCTCCGCAGCTTCGGCCGCCGCAGCGGCTTCTGCGGCCGCGGCTGCAGCCTCTGCGGCCACTATTGCAGCTGCCGCGTCCGCCGCTTCCTTCGCCGCCGCCAGTTCGGCGGCGATGCGCTCGTCTTCCAGCCGCTTGGCTTCCCGGCGCTCGGCCTCGCGAGCGTCGCGGGCGGCCGCGATGGCGGCGCGCTCGGCCTGCTTCTTGATCAGTTCCGGATCGTTGGCCTTGGCCTTGGCCTTCTCGAGCAAGGCCTGCTTGGCCGCCGCGGCGGTCGCAAGGCGATCGCCGAAATCCACGTTCCTGCCGCTCATGTCCTAGTCTTTACTCCGCCGCCGCAGCGGCCTGCTTCTTGGCGCGCTTGCGGTCCTCGGCATTGAGGAAGCGCTTGCGCAGCCGGATCGATTTCGGGGTGATCTCGACCAGTTCGTCCTCCTCAATATAGGCGATTGCCTGCTCGAGCGACATCTTGCGCGGCGGCGTGAGGCGGACGGCCTCGTCCTTGCCGGCGGCACGGATGTTGGTGAGCTGCTTGCCCTTGAGGACGTTCACTTCGAGGTCGTTGCCGCGGCTGTGCTCGCCGATCACCATGCCCATGTAAACGGGCACGCCGGGCTCGATGAACATCGGGCCGCGATCCTCGAGGTTCCACATCGCGTACATCACCGCGTTGCCTGCGGCGTTGGCGATCAGCGCACCGTTGCGGCGGCCGGCGATCGGGCCACGATAGGCGCCGTACTCGTGGAACAGGCGATTCATCACGCCGGTGCCGCGCGTGTCGGTCAGGAACTCGCCATGATAGCCGATCAGGCCGCGCGACGGGGCGTAGAACACCAGGCGCGTCTTGCCGGCGCCCGACGGCCGCATGTCCTGCAGTTCGCCCTTGCGCAGCGAGATCTGCTCGACGACCGCGCCGGTATAGGCGTCGTCGACGTCGATCACGACTTCCTCGATCGGCTCCTGCCGCTGGCCGGTGACCGGATCCGTCTGGAACAGCACGCGCGGACGGCCGACGGCGAGTTCGAAGCCCTCGCGGCGCATCGTCTCGATCAGCACGCCGAGCTGCAGTTCGCCGCGACCGGCGACCTCGTAGGAGTCGGCGTTTTCCGTGTCGGTGACGCGGATCGCGACGTTGCCCTCGGCCTCGCGCATCAGGCGCGCGCGGATCATGCGGGTCGTCACCTTGTCGCCTTCGGTGCCGGCGAGCGGCGAGTCGTTCACCATGAAGGTCATGGCGAGAGTCGGCGGATCGATCGGCTGCGAGTGTATCGGCTCGGAGATCGTCAGATCACCGATCGTGTCGGCCACGGTGGCGACCTTCATGCCGGCAATGGCCACGATGTCGCCGGCCTCGGCCGACTCGAGCGCCACGCGCTCGAGGCCGCGGAAGGCCAGGATGCGCGTGATGCGCGTCTGCTCGAGTTCCTTGCCGTCGCGGGCCAGCGCCTTGACCATCGAGTTGGGCTTGATCGAACCCGACAGGATGCGCCCCGTCAGGATGCGGCCCAGGAAGTTGTCGGCCTCGAGCGTCGTCACCAGCATGCGGAACGCCGGATCGGGATCGACCTTCGGCGCCGGCACGTGCTTCACCAGAAGCTCGAACAGCGGCGTCATGTCGGTGTGCTCGGCCTCGAGCGAAGTCGCGGCCCAGCCCTGGCGGGCCGAGGCAAAGAGCGTCGGGAAGTCGAGCTGCTCGTCGTTGGCCTCGAGCGCCGAGAACAGGTCGAACACCTCGTCGTGCACCTCATGGGCGCGGGCGTCGGAACGGTCGACCTTGTTGATCAGCACGATCGGCTTCAGGCCAAGGCGCAGCGCCTTGCCCAGAACGAACTTGGTCTGCGGCAGCGGCCCTTCGGCGGCGTCGACCAGCAGGACCACGCCATCGACCATCGACAGGATGCGCTCGACCTCACCGCCGAAGTCGGCGTGGCCGGGCGTATCGACGATGTTGATACGGGTGCCGTGCCACTCGACCGAGGTCGCCTTGGCAAGGATGGTGATCCCTCGTTCGCGTTCGAGGTCGTTCGAATCCATGGCGCGCTCGGCCACCTGCTGGTTTTCGCGGAAGGTGCCGCTCTGCTTCAGCAGGCAATCGACCAGTGTGGTCTTGCCATGGTCGACGTGCGCGATGATCGCGACGTTACGAATTTCCATAATGATTTGTCCGGAGGGGTTGGTTGGGCGCGCTTATACGCACGCTCTGTGACGGCGGCAAGGCAGGTTGAGGAGGCGTGTTGCCGCTGCCCGGGCCCGCTGCCACAGTCCCGTCATGCGCAAACGCTCGGTCACAATCGACGGCCACCGTACCAGCATCTCGCTGGAAGATGCCTTCTGGACCGAGCTTTCAGCCCTCTCCCAGGCGCGCGGCCTGTCGCTCAACGCCCTGGTGGCGGAGGTCGACCGCGGCCGGACACAGGGGCAGGCCAACCTGTCGAGCGCGCTCCGGCTTCATGTGCTGCACGAACTGAAGAAACGCACGATCAGTCGAGATTGAAGCCCTTCGCGCGCACGAATGCGCCGAAATCGGCGCGCTCCGGCACCGAATATTGCCGGGCCTTGTCCTCGGACCAGCCATAGGCCGGGTCCTCGCCGAATGTCTCCACGAAGCGCTGGTTCTTGTAGGGCTGGGTCTCGTTGCGCCGCCGGTCGTAGGCCTCGACCTTCTCCCGCAGGCCCGTCTCGTCGTAGCGGTCGCGATGGATCGAGACGTCCAGTCCCAGCCGCGGGCTCATCACGCCCTCGAAGGACGGCCAGCCGACGCCGAGCCCGGCCACCGGGAAGACATGCTGCGGCAGGCCCAGCACCTCGGAGACGCGGGCCGCCTGGTTGCGGATCTGGCTGATCGGGCAGGTCCCGAGTCCGACCCGGTCGGCGGCTGCGATGAAGGTGGCGAGCACGATGCCGGCATCGACGGCGGCATTGAAGAACGGGTCGAGATAGTCGTTCACGAAGGGCCGGCCGCGCCAGTCGAACAGCAGCCGGTGCCGGCGGTTGTTGCCGCAGAAGACCAGCAGCGCCGGACCGGCGGCGGCCCACGGGTTCTCCGGGATCAGGGCCTGGAGCTTCTCGCGCTGCGCCTTGTCGGTGACGATCACGATGTCGGCCTGCTGCAGGTCGCTCTTCGAGGGCGCCGACAGCGCCACCGCGCAGAGCGTGTCCAGCAGGGCCGGATCCAGTGGCTTGTCGGAATAGCGCCGCACGACCCGGCGGTTGGCCATCTCGGCCAGGACCTCGACGCCCCTGGGAGCTTCTGACAGAGCGGGCGCGGAGCCGAACCGCGCCTTCAGCACGGACTTCAAACGATCAAGCACGGGAACTCCTAACGGCCGAAAATATTGGGGATTGGAATGTTGGGGATCGGAATATTGGGGACCAGCGAGCGCTGCTGGCCCGGCAGGATCTGCTGCTCAAGCTGCTGCAGCTGCTGCGCGCCCGGCAGGGTGCTGGCCATGCCCGGCGGGTCCTTGGCGCTGCCGCGCGAGACGTTGAGCGACGGTGACGACATCGAGCCGCGCGCCGTCGTGATCAGGTAGGGCGCCGAGCCATCCTCGGCGATGTAGAAGTTGACCGTCGTGTCTGTGGTCGAGGCGCCGAGATTGGTGCGCGTGGAGATCCGCGCCGTGGCGCGGTTGCCCTGGACGGTGAGGCCCTTGTCGGTGAGCACGCCGCCCGCGATGTCGATCTGCCCTCCGATCGGGCTGTCGTGATTGACGAAGCGGTTCAGCACCAGCGAGATCGCGTTCAGCATGCTGGTGGGCGACATCCCGCGCTGGCCGACGGCGCCCAGCACATTGCCCAGGGTCTGGTCGATCACCGTACTGGCCGCGCCGGCCGCCATCGAGCCCAGCATCTGCAGAGCCCGGTCGGCGCCGATGAAGATGTGCCCGCCGAGCTGCGCGCCGCCCGCCATCGAGGCCCGGATCTGGTCGGAGGTCGTACCGCCGCCGCGCAGGGTGATGCCGTTGGCGTTCAGCTTGCCGTCGACCGTCACCTTGATGGCGCTGCCGAACTGGTTGGTGCCCGAGGTGCTGCGCAGCATCTCGCCCAGGATGATGCTGTTGGCGTCGCCCTTGAAGTCGAAGGAGAGCGCCGGCCGGGTGGCGTTGACGGTTCCCGCGAGCGCCAGCGAACCGCCATAGAGCGAGCCCTTGAAGTGCTGGACCGTCAGGATGCCATCCTTCAGCGAGGCCGCGAGGTCGGCATTGCCGATCCGCAGCGGCGAGCTGACCAGCGTGCCGGCCGCCAGCTTCAGCGAGCCGTCGATGCTGCGCAGCGGCGCCGTGTCGATCGGCCTGGAAGCCGCCTGGCCGCGCGCGGCCGGCCGCGCGGGCGCTCCGCCGCTGCCGCCGATCCGGTCGAGGTCGAGCACATTCGCGCGCAGGTCGGCATTGATCGTCGTGCGGCCGCTCAGGCGGGCGTCGATCGATCCGTCGAGCGCCTGGCCGTTGAGCACCAGGTTGCCCTTGTAGGCAGCCGACTGCGGCGCCCCCCTCGACGCGCCCGGAAGCGCCAGGCTGCCGGTCGCCTTCACGCTCTGGCCCATGGCATTGACGTTCAGATCGCGCAGCGTGAGCTGCTCGATCGTACCCGCGACGCCGCCGCTCGCACTCACTGCCCCGAGATCGGCCGGCGCCGTGGTCCCGGCGACCTTCAGCACGCGGCTCATGTCGGGCGCCTCGAAGTTGAAGGCGATGTCGGCCCTCGGCTGCGGTGCCGAATAGTTGGCCACGGTGCCGCGGACCGCGAGACGGCCGCCCCCCAGGTTCGAAACCTTGACGTCGTTCAGCCGCAGCGTGGTTCCCTGCAGCGCCACGTCGACATCGACGCCCTGGATCGTCTCCTTGTTATAGATGAGCCTGGCCACCCTGGCCTTGAGCCCGACCGTGGGGCCGGCCACGGCGGGTGCCGAGGCCGGCGCGGAGGCACTGGCAGCAGGTTTCTGCCGCGCCGCGACCGGGACCAGGAAGGAATCGAGATCGAGCGTGTCGAGGCTGACGCTGGTCACGATCGACAGCGGCACGGTGAAGGTGACCGTCACGCCACCGCTGCCCTTGAGGTCGTCGAGCTCGAAGACGGCATCGCTCACCTGGACGTTGCCGCCGGTCGAGGACATGCGGCCGCGCAGGCTGAGCTTCTGCAGCTTGGACGGCGGCACCGACGACACGTCGACGGCGAGCCAGGACAGCGTTTCGCGCAGCTTGGGCCCGACCAGGCTGAACTGCCCGGTGACGCCCGGACGCGCGGCGTCGCCCGTCAGGGTCGACTGCGCCTGCAGGACCATGTCGCCCGGCAAGGTAGCCGTGAGCTTCGGCACCGCGACGGCGCCGCCCCTGGCATCGATATCGAGCACGACGTTGCGGACCGGCTGCTTGTTGTAGATCACCTCGCCGATCTCGAAGGCGAGCTTGGCCGTCAGATCCCCCAGGAGACTTTGCGACGTCGCAGCCGGTGCGTTCGCCGGCGGAGCGGCCGGAGCAGCGGGTGTTGCGGCAGGTGCGGGCTGCTGGAGCGCGGCCAGCCACCGGTCGAGGTCGAGCTTCGGCACGACGATCCTGCCCTCGACCGCGAGCCTGGGCTTCAGCACAACCGAAAGCGATCCCGAGCCGTTGTCCTGGCCCAGCGCCATCTTGAAGTCGCGCGCCGCGAACGCGGTTTGCGAAACGTCGACGCCGCCGTCGAAGCTGAACTTGCCGGCAAGGATCGGCGGCAGGACGGGCTCGGGCTGGCCCGCGAGCCTGACCAGCGTGCCGACGAAAGTCGTGAGAGAGTCGGCCGACGCGGAGGCCGCGCCGGAAATCTTCGCGGCGACGCCCAGCTCGCTCAGCGTGCCCTTGAAGCCGAGCTTGCCGCCGCCTGCCTGCAGGGCGAGGTCGGCGGTATGGCCGTTGCTGCCGCGCGCGCCGACCGCGAGGTCGAGCCGGAGCGGCGCGCCGTTGACCGAGGCGTCTCCCGCCAGCGAATAGGGACCGTCGATCGAGCCGACCGAGGCGGTGAAGTTCGCCTTCTCGGCGACGACCGAGAGACCCGCCTTGGAATCGCTGAAGATCAGCGTGCCGTTGTCGATGGTGAGCCGCCCGAGCGACAGCGGCCGCGGCGTACTGGGTTTGGCGGCGGCGGGCTTCGCTTCGGCCACCGAGGGCGCGAACTCCCAGTTCGGCCTACCCTCTGCATTGATCTCCAGCACGATCTTGGGCTCGACCAGCGTCACCTCGCTGACCTCGATGCTGCCGCCCAGCAGGGCCAGCAGCGACGGCCGCACGGTGACCGACTTCACCTCGACCATGTTGGCGTTCTTGGAGCCGGGCGCGTTGAAGAACTTCACGCCCGTCACCGAGACGGTCGGCGTCGGCAGCAGCGACAGCGAGATCGGCCCGTCGATCACGAGGTCGCGTCCGGTCGCCGCCTTCACCTGCGAGACGATCAGCGGCTTGTAGGAATTGACGTCGATCAGCGCGGGCAAGGCCACGAGGGCCACGACCAGCAGCGCGACGATGCCGCCGCCGCCGATCAGGAGACGCTTGCGGGTTGTTGGTGTCATGGCAGGGCTCCCCGGTCCGGCAGTCCGAGACTAGCGCATCGCCTGCAGGCACGGCATAGAGAAATCCATGGCCGAGATCGTCAACCTGCGACGCACGCGCAAGGACAAGGCGAAACGCGAACGCGAAGCGGAAGCGGACGCGAACCGCCGCCGCTTCGGCCGCACGCGCGCGGAGAAAGACGCCGACAGGGACGCTGCCGACCGCGCCGCGCGTCTGATCGACGGCAAGCGCCTGGAGCCGGAAAAGAAAGACTAAAAGCCTCCGTCGTCTCTCCACTCCGCGCGGAGTTTACCCCGAGGGTACTCGAGGGGCGCTCCGGTCGAGACGACGGGTTGTTATTTGGTGCTTAACGCACGGTCCTGTTGATCGCCAGGCGCTCGAAGAAGGTGCGCGTGTTCTCGTCGGCGCCCGGTCCCGCCACCGCGCGCACGTTGGTCAGTTCGAGGCGCCGGCCGCTTTCGGCGTCGATCAGAACCGGATCGAGCGGCCGGTTGTCGGCACGATCGACCAGATCCATCGGCTTGCCGCCGCGTGCGGCCGTGCCGAAGCGGTCACCCCATTGCTTCAACCCGACGATCACGGTGAACAGCGCGGCGCCCTTCTCGGTGAGGCGATACTCGTGGCGCAACGGGCGCTGGCGATAGGCGGTCTTGCGGAAGACCCCGGCCTCCACGAGCTTCTTCAGCCTCGCGGTAAGCACGTTGCGCGCGATGCCGAGATTCTCCTGGAAGTCGTCGAAGCGGCGCACACCGTAGAAGGCATCGCGCACGATGAGGAGCGTCCACGGCTCGCCGACGACATCGAGCGCCGAAGCGATCGAACAATTCATCTGGTCATAGGAAGTGCGCCGCATCCCGAAATTATAGGGCCGCACGCGGACGGCGCAATCTTGGCGCCCCACCAGTCGCCATAAAGCAGAACGCCCGGGTCTTTCGACCCGGGCGCCCTTTTCGATTTTATCGAAGGTTCAGTCGGTTAGTCGCGTGACTGACCCATGAAGCTCATCAGGAACTGGAACAGGTTCACGAAGTCCAGGTACAGGCTGAGAGCGCCGAACACGGCGACCTTCTCGACCATGTCCGTACCCCAGGCCTCGGAGTACTGTTCCTTGATCCTCTGGGTGTCGTAGGCGATCAGGCCCGAGAAGATCAGCACGCCCGCGGCGGAGATGATGAAGCTCATCGTGCCCGACGGCCAGATCATGTTGACGATGCCGGCCAGGATCAGGCCGATCACGCCCATGAACAGGAACTTGCCCATCGCCGTCAGGTCCCGCTTCGTCGTGTAGCCATAGAGGCTGAGCGACGCGAAGGCGGCGGCCGTCACGAAGAAGGTGCGCGCGACGCTGGCGCCGGTGTAGCGGAACAGCAGCAGCGACAGGCTGACACCCATCAATGCCGTGACCGTCCAGTAGACCGCCTGTACCGCCCCGGTGCTCATCTGAGCGGCGCGGAACGAGACGAGCAGCAGCAGGCCGAGCGGAGCGAAGATCGCGACCCAGCCCAGCACGTTCAGGCCGACGACGCGTCCCGCCTGAAGCTGGAAGAACATGCCCGCGAGTTCCGGCGAGCTGAACAGGCCGAAGGCCACGATGCCCGACAGTGCGAGCCCCGAAGCCATGTAGTTGTACACGCGCACCATGTGGGCGCGCAGACCGACATCGAACGACGCCTGGTCGGCAACGGTGCCGGCGCGATTAAAGGTGCCGAAGTTCGGATTTACCATCTGGTTTCAAGCCTCCAAGGGGGCCTCGTTTGCCGAGCCCCTTCGACGGCTAATTTGGGGTTACAGCGCGACTGAATCAATAGCCAAGAGTCGGTTCTAGAACCCAAATTGACCCGCACCCTGTAACGAATAGGTCATTCGTTGCGCAGCAATGCCAGGGGGCGTTGCCTCAATGCTGCCAAAGTTCCCGCCAGTCCGAAGGCCAGGGTGAGCGCCATGGCGCCCACGGCGACCGCCACCGCTACGGTCGGGAGGAACGTCCATTCGAGGTTCATGAGCCGGCGCACCACCAGGTAGGCGGCCAGAGTCCCCACCCCCAGAGCCGCCACCGCGGTGGCCAGGCCCAGGAAGGCGAACTCCCAGGCGAAAGTCCCGGCGATGCGGGCCCGGGTGGCGCCCAGCACCTTCATCACCACAGCCTCGTGGACGCGGCGGCGCTGGGTGGCGAGCATGGCCCCCGCCAGCACGAGCACGCCGGCCAGGATGCTGAGGAAGCCGATCACCCGGCTGGCCAGCCCGATATTGCCCAGAACGCCCGCCGCCGTCTCGATGGCGTCGCGGATGCGCACCACGGTGACATTGGGGAACTGGTCGGTGACGGCCTTGAAGATCGCCTCCTCCGCCTCCGGCGTCGATTTAACCGTCGCGAGGAAGGTGTGCGGCGCCTTGTCGAGCGTGCCGGGCGAATAGACGAACACGAAGTTGATGGAGAGCGTGGTCCATTCGATGCGCCGCAGCGAGGCGATCTTCGCCTCGATGTCGCGCCCCAGGATGTTCACGGTGATGCTGTCGCCCAGCTTCAGGCCGAACTGGTTGGCCAGATTTTCGTCGAAGGAGATGAGCTGGGGCCCGCGATAGTCGGCCGGCCACCATTCGCCGGCGACGAGGCGGGAGCCCTCGGGCGGCGTCGCCGAATAGGTCACCCCGCGATCGCCCTCGACTGCCCAGCGTGCATCGGACGGCACCGCGATCTCGCTGACCGGCTTGCCGCCGATCTTGACGATGCGCCCGCGCAAGGACGGCACCTTGTCGAGCGGTCCGGCGCCGGGAATGCCGGCAATGGCCTTCTCGAAGGCCGGCATCTGGCTCGACTGGATGTCGACGAAGAAGAAGGCCGGGGCGTCGCCGGGAATGCGCTGCGTCAGCTGTTGTCGCAGATTGCCCTCGATCAGGGCCGTCGCCACCAGCACGGTGAGCCCGAGGCCGAGCGAGAGCATGACGATCGGCGTCGGCGCGCCTGGCCGGTGCAGGTTGGCGAGCGCCAGCCGCAGGGCGGCGAACCTGGGCTTGCCGATCCGGGCGGCTCCGAACATCAGCAGCTTCGCCAGGAGGGGAAAGGCGATGAAGGCGCCGACCGAGCCCACCACGAAATAGGCCGCAATCCGGCGGCTGTCGGCGGTGAAGATCGTGAAGGACGCCAGCGCGACCGCGACGGCGGCGATCGCCAGCGCATCTCGCCAGGCCAGCCGGCCGCCCTGCTGGACCACGGCGCCGCGCATCAGCGTCGCCGCCGAGACGCTGCGGGCGCGCATCAGCGGCACCAGGGCGAACAGGAGCGAGATCAGCAGGCCAAATCCCGCGGCGGTCGCCAGCGGTCCGGCATAGAGCGCCACCCGCGCCCGGACCGGCAGCACGTCGGCGATTGCCGACTGGGCCACGAACGGCAGGGCCGCGCCGATCACCAGGCCGATTCCGACGCCCAGCGCCGCCAGGGCAGCGAGCTGGATGAAATAGGTCGTGAAGACCAGCCGCTCGGGCGCGCCCAGGCACTTCAGAGTCGCGATGGTGCGCAGCCGCGCGGCAAGGAAGCTCGAGACGGCGTTGCCCACGCCGACCCCGCCGACCAGGAGCGAGGCGAGGCCGATCAGGCCGATGAACTGCGTCAGCCGGTCGAGCCAGAAGCGGATGCCGCCACCGGCATCGTCGAGGCCCCTCACCCGCCAGCCGGCATCGGGAAAGCGGGCCTTCAGCGCCGTGATGACCGCCCGGTCCGAGCGGCCGGGCGGCAGGCGCAGGCGGTATTCCCAGGTGAGCAGGCTGCCGGGCTGAACGAGACCCGATTCCAGGGCGGCGTCGAGCGGGATCATCAGCCGCGGCCCCAGGCTCGCGAAGGCGTTCAGGCCGCGGTCGGGCTCGCGCGCGATGATGCCGCGCACCTCGACCGCCGTGTCACCCACCTTCAGCGTGTCGCCGGGCGCCATGTTCATGCGGCGCAGCGCCGCTTCCTCGACCGCGGCGCCCCAGATGCCGTCCCGCTTGCCCAGCGCATTGGCGAGCGTGCCGCCATCGGCCATCTCGACCTTGCCGTAGAGCGGATAGGCCGGCTCGACGGCCTTGAGCTGCACCAGCGTGGCGCGGCCGTCGGGCTTGGTCGGTCGCGCCATGGCCCGGCTGTCGAGCCAGCGCACGAACTCGCCCTGCTCGCGCATGAAGGCGATCTGCTCGGGCGTCGCCTCGCGGTAGAGCAGGGAGATCGCGACGTCGCCGCCCAGGATCTCGCGCGCGTCGGCGCGCAGCCCTTCCTCGATGGCGCGGCTGAACGACAGGATCGCGGCGATCGCGCCGACTCCCAGCGCCAGGCAGGCGATGAACAGGCGAAAGCCGCCGAGGCCGCTGCGCATCTCGCGGCGCGCGAGGCGGAAGGCAAGGCTCATGAGGACACCGTCACTGCGCGGCGAGCGCGCGCAGGCGATCGTCCGCGACCAGAAGGCCGTCGGCGATGCGCAGCACGCGGTCACACCGCTCGGCGAGGCCCATATCGTGCGTGATCAGGATCAGCGTCGTGTTGTCGGCGCGCGCGACCTCGAACAGGAGATCCATCACCTGCCGGCCCGTGGCGCCGTCGAGATTGCCGGTCGGCTCGTCGGCCAGCATCAGCTTGGGCCGGCCGACGAAGGCGCGGGCGACCGCCACGCGCTGCTGCTCGCCGCCGGACAGCTGCGCCGGATAGTGGCCGATGCGATGGCCGAGCCCGACGCGCTTCAGCGCCGCCTCGGCGAGCCCGAACGCATCGGAGCGACCGGCGAATTCCAGCGGCAGTGCCACGTTTTCGTGGGCGGTCATGGTGGGGATGAGGTGGAAGCCCTGGAACACGATGCCGATATGGTCGCGCCGAAGCCGCGCCCGGTCGTCGTCGCCCATGGGCCCGAGATCGTTGCCGGCGACCTCGACCCTGCCGGAGGTCGCCCGCTCCAGCCCGCCCGCCACCATCATGAGGCTCGACTTGCCGGCACCCGACGGCCCCACCACCGCCGTAATCTCGCCGGCCGCGATGTCCAGCGTGATGCCACGCAGGATATTGACCGTGCCGGCATCGCTCGCCATGTCGAGATGCACATCGGTCAGGCGAACGATCGGAAATTGTGCGATGGGAAGCGGCTCGGCCAAGCGGGCTCCTGGGACAGGCAAGGAATGAAACTGCAAACTCGATATGGTGGTTTTACGGCGACGGTCAATTCACGGATCGCGGCATTCGTGGCGCTGATCCTGTGCCTCGCGGCCTCAATGGCGCCCGCGACGGTCCATGCACAAATCGGGCAAACGGGGGCCGAGCCGGTCAAGCTCGCGATCCTGGGCGACAGCCTGGCCGCGGGCTACGGCCTCGCCCCGGCCCAGGCCTTTCCCAACCGCCTGCAGGCGGCGCTGAAGGACAAGGGCCGCAACGTAACCGTCATCAATCATGGCGTCTCCGGGGACACGACGATGGGCGGCCTCGAGCGCATCGACTGGATGCTGGCCGACAAGCCCGACATCGTGCTGGTCGAGCTGGGCGGCAACGACATGCTGCGCGCCCTCGATCCCGCCAGTACCGAAAAGAACCTCGACGCCATCATCGGCAAGCTGAAGCAGGCCGGCACCTCGGTCTGGCTGGTCGGCATGCTGGCGCCGCGCAACTTCGGCCCGGAATACGTCAAGCAGTTCGACGGCCTCTACCAGAGGCTGGCCGACAAGCACGGCGTGCCGCTCTATCCCTTCTTCCTCGATGGCGTGGCCCAGGATCCCGCCCTCAACCAGCCCGACGGCATCCACCCCAACGCCAAAGGCGTCGACGTCATCGTCGAGCGTATCCTTCCTTTCGTTACGAAGAATCTCGACGATGCCGCGTCTGTTCGTCGCTCTGCCCGTCCCTGACGAGATCGCGGAGGACCTGTTGGCGCTGCAATCGGGAGTCCCCGATGCGCGCTGGGTACCGGCCGAGAACCTGCATGTCACCCTGTGCTTCGCGGGCGAGGTCCAGGGCGGCCCGAAGCGTGACTTCGAAGAGGAGTTGGCCGACATCGCGGGGCCACCGTTTTCGGTGGCGATCGCCGGCGTCGACCAGTTCAGCAACGGCAAGCAGCCGCGCGCGCTGGTCGCCGTGGTGGAGCGCAGCGAGCGCCTCGACTGGCTGCAGCAGAAGGTGACGACGGTCGCGCGCAATTGCGGCATCGAGGTCGATCGCCGCAAGTACCGCCCGCACGTCACCCTGGCGCGCTTCCCGGCCGGCGGCGAGACCGGCCATCACATCGCGCAGTTCATGGCAAGCCACGGCACCTTCCGGCTGGAGCCGTGGGTCGCCGAGCACTTCACGCTTTATTCGAGCCGCACCGGCCGCGGCGGGCCGATCTATACGGCAGAAGCGGAGTATCGGCTGACGTTTTAGCTCCTGCTTTCTGTCGTCCTGAGCACAGCGAAGGACCTCACGGAACGATCAGAGCACTCCTTTGCGGGCGCGAGATCCTTCGCTGCGCTCAGGATGACAACTGGAGTCAGCATCAAACGAACGTCAGCAGCCGGCGCGGATTGCCGACCAGGATCGCGTCGATCTCGGCCTCGCTGTAACCGCGCTTGTTCATCATCGGCACGACGTTGCGGAAGATGTGGCCGTAGCCGTGGCCGCCGAAGCTCGCAAGGCGGGTGCGGTAGCAGATGTCGTGGCTGATCACGACCCGTTCGAGATGGCCGGCCTCGATAAGCGCGCGGATCAGCTTGAGCCGCGTCGCGTCGTTGGGCATGTCGATGTCGCTCAGGCCGTAATAGCTCGATTCCTGGCCGAACAGGTCGAACTCGACCGTCACGCCGGAGTCGGCCAGCTTCAGCAGGCGCGGCTCGTCGAAGACGGTGCGGTCGATGTGGCTGATGACGATGCGTTCGGTCGGAAAGCCGGCCGCCTTGGCGAAGTCGGCGATCTCCTGCGGCTGGTCGGGATCGCGGCCGGGATGGACGTTGATCGAGGCGCCCGTCTCGGTGGCGGCGATGAAGGCGCCCTGCATCACGCGCTTCTCGGTGTCGGTCCACGGCGCCTGGCAGCCGATCTCGCCGATCATGCCGGCACAGACGTCGGTGCCCCAGGCGCCGTCGTGGATCTGGCCGATCATCTCGGCGGCGAAGTCCTCGACCGTGCGGTCGTGGTTCCGGGGATCCTGGTAGTCGTTCACGTAGTAGCCGCAGCCCATCACCAGATGGACGCCGGTGCCGGCCGCGATGCGGCGCAGCCCGTTGGGATCGGGCGAGAGGCCGCCGCAGGACAGTTCGACGATGGCGTCGCCGCCCTCGTGCTTCATCATCGCCACCTCGCGGGTGGCGATGTCCTCGAGGTCGAGCATGTACTTGCGGCCGGCGCGCTTGATGCCGTGGCCGTAGTTGATCTGCCAGACATTCTCCAGGGTGATCTCGGGGCCGAGATCGTTATCCGAGCGCGTGCCGGGCGGACGGATGTCGCACAGCACGTGTTCGTGCATCAGCGTCCGCCCCAGTCGCTCGGGCTCGATCGGCCCGAGGACGGTCTGGATTCTTCCCTTCAGCTCCGGACGGCTCATTGCGGCTCCAGCTTCGCGGCCTCGACGACCTTCTTCCACTTCGCATACTCGGCGGTCATGTGCTTGGAGAGGTCCTCCGAGGAGCCGCCCAGCTCGGCGGCGCCGGCGGCGCGGATCTTCTTGATGACGTCGGGCTCCTTGGAGGCCTTCACCAGCTCGTCGGAAAGCTTTTTCACGATCTCCGGCGGCGTGCCGGCCGGCGCCGCCACGTACCACCAGGGCGCCGCATCGAAGCCCGGGAAGCCCTGCTCGGCGATGGTCGGCGTATCCGGCAGCGCGAACCAGCGCTTGCCCGAGCTCACGCCCAGCGCCCGAAGTGTGCCGGACTGAATGTGCGGCAGGTAGGGCGGCAGGTTGTCCATCGTGCTGGGAATGTGCCCGGCCAGCAGGTCCTTCAGCACCAGCGAGCTGCCGCGATAGACGACATGCTCGACCTTGAAGCCCGCGAGCGACTGGAAATACTCCATCGCCAGATGGCCGGTGCCACCGATCGCCGGCGAGCCGAAGCTCACCTTGTTGGGGCCCTGCTTCTTGCAATACTCGACATATTCCTTGGCCGTCTTCACCGGCATGTCGGGATGCACCGCCAGCACATTGGCGACCTCGCCGAACAGCGCGACCGGCGCGAAGCTCTTCACGCTGTCGTAGGGCATGTTCTTGTAGAGGAACTGGTTGGTGACGGCGGTGCCGACGGTGCCGAGCAGCAGCGTGTAGCCGTCGGCCGGGGACTTGGCGACGATCTCGGCCCCGACATTGCCGCCGGCGCCGCTCTTGTTGTCGACCACGAAGGTCTGGCCCCAGACTTCCTGAAGGTGCGCCGAGGCGATGCGGCCCAGCAGGTCGGTCGTCCCGCCCGGTGCGAAGGGCACGACGACGCGGACCTGCTTGTTGGGGTAGGTCGATTGCGCCCAGCCGTGGCGGGCCAGCATCGGGGCGGCAAGAGGAACGGCAACGGCGCCCGCGATGAGGCTGCGGCGCCCGATCATCCTGGCGATTGTCTTATTGGTCATGGCGAAGCTCCCTTGTTCGGGCGACTATATCGTCCGCCAATTGGGAGTTAAATGTGACCGCAGCATTGATTGGGTACACAGATCGCATCTCGGTACGGAGCGGCGAGAAAATCAGCTTCAAGGTCTCGAGCGCGGGACCGGCACCCTATCACGCCATGCTGGTCCGCATCGTGCGCGGCGATCCCAACCCCGGCGGACCGCCGCCGAAGCTCGAGGACCTGTCCGAGCTGTTCGACGGCCGCTTCGCGTCGCGCGTGCAGCACGCCTGGCCCGGTTCCTACGGCCTGGTCGAGGGGGCGAAGGATATCGAACTGCCCGGGGCGCTCCAGGTCGAGGCGCTGATCTGGCCGACCCTGCCCGAGGACGGGCCGCAGACCGTGATCTCGCGGAGAGAGGCCGCCACCGGCGCGGGATTCGCGCTGGTGCTGACGCCGGACGGCATGGCGCTGGAAACCGGCACGGATCGCATCGTGGTGGGCAAGAAGCTGCGAGCGCGCATCTGGTATCGCGTCTGGGCGAGCGCCGATCCCGAGAGCGGCACGCTGCGCGTCGGCCAGCAACCGCTGGCGCGCGCCTTCGGCACCGACGACGAGGGCGAGGCGAGCGGCAAGGCGTCGTCTCCTGCCCTGGAGGCCGCCGCCCCGGTGATGATCGGTGCGGAGCCCGCAACCGACCGGCCGGCGCAGCGCTGCTTCAACGGCAAGATCGAGGCGCCGCGCATCCAGGGCTTTGCCGCCTGGGATTTCACCCGCCGCATGGACTCGATGGAAATCGAGGATACCGGCCCCAACCGTCTGCATGGCAAGCTGATCAACCTGCCGACCCGCGCCATGAAGGGCTCGGCCTGGACCGGCGCCGAGCGCGACTGGCGGCGCGCGCCGCATCACTATGCGGCGATCCATTTCCACGACGACGACCTGCACGATTGCGGCTGGCTCGACGATTTCAGCTTCACCATCCCCAAGGAAATGAAGAGCGGCATCTACGGCATGCAGCTCTCCTGCGGGACGCAGCGCGACGTCATCCCGTTCTTCGTGCGGCCGCAGGTCGGCAAACCGCAGGCCAAGGTCTGCTATCTGGCCTCGACCTTCACCTATCAGGTCTATTCCAACTTCTCGCGCGGCGTGTACGACGATGCCTTCCGCAAGAGGGTCGCCGACTGGAAAGCCTATCCGCACAATCCCGACGAGCACCGGGACTATGGCCTCTCGACCTACAACCATCACCGCGACGGTTCGGGCGTGGCCTATTCCTCGCGGCTGCGGCCGCTGCTCACCTGGCGGCCGAACTTCCTCAGCTTCAACGACGAGGCGGGATCGGGCCTGCGCCACCTGCCGGCCGACACGCATCTCACCGGCTGGCTCGACCGCATGGGCATCGCCTTCGACGTGGTGACCGATCACGATCTCGATGAGAAGGGCGTTGAGATCCTCTCCTCCTACAAGGTCGTGCTGACCGGCTCGCATCCGGAATATCACACCGAGGGCACGCTCGACGCGCTGCAGGCCTATACCGAGAGCGGCGGCCGGCTGATGTATCTCGGCGGCAACGGCTTCTATTGGCGCGTGGCGCTGTCACCCAAGGTGCCCGGCGCCATCGAGGTGCGGCGGACCGAGGGCGGCATCCGCACCTGGGCGGCCGAACCCGGCGAGTATTACCACGCCTTCGACGGCGCCTATGGCGGCCTGTGGCGCCGCTCGGACCGGCCGCCGAATCTCCTCTGCGGCATCGGCTTCTCGAGCCAGGGCACCTTCGTGGGCGATTCCTACCGGCAATCGCCGGCGGCACGCGACAATACCCACGCCTGGGTGTTCGAGGGCGTGAAGGACGAGTTGTTCGGGGGCTACGGCTTCTCGGGCGGCGGTGCGGCGGGCTTCGAACTCGACCGGCTCGACCACCGGCTGGGCAGCCCGCTCAACGCGGTGGTGCTGGCCTCGTCGGAAGGCCACGACCGCCGGAACTTCGTCGTGGTCCACGAGGAGCGGCTGGGCTTCACCACGACCATTCCCGGCCAGACGCTGGAGCAGCTGATCCGCGCCGACATGACCTATATCGAGAAGCCCAAAGGTGGCGCGGTCTTCTCGGTCGGCTCGATCACCTATTGCGGCAGCCTGCCCCACAACAAATTTGACAACGACGTGTCGCGGCTCACCTTCAACGTCGTGAACAAATTCGGCGAGCTCGGACTCAAGTGGCCTTTTTGACTTCGGGCGTCAGCCGGGCGAGCAGGCCGCGGGTGGCGGACTCGATCATGCCGATGGCCCGCTCGTAGTCGTCGACCGTGCCGCCGAACGGATCGGGAATGTCGAGGATGCCGAGCGGCGGGGCATAGCTCATCAGGAGCTGCGGCTTGTCCACGAGGTCGCGCGGCGCCAGCCAGCGCATCTCGACGAGATGGCCACGTGTCATCGCCAGCACGTGGTCGAAGTGTCGGATGTCCTCGCCCGTGATCTGGCGCGCGCGGATACCGGTGATGTCGTATCCGCGCGCCGTCGCCACGTCGATGGCCGGCTTGGTCGGCGGCTGGCCGACATGGCTGGCGCCGGTGCCGGCGGAATCGATCTCGAAGGCGTCGGCGAGGCCGGCCTTGGTGGCCAGCGAGCGGAACACGCCTTCGGCCGTGGGCGAGCGGCAGAGGTTTGCGGTGCAGACGAACAGGATGCCAATGGTCATGGTCGCCGACCCTAGCACGGCGCTAGAGTGGTGGCATGCATCAGGATTTCTTCCCGCCCGGCATCGCGGTACTGACCGGCGCCGGCATTTCCAAGGAAAGCGGGATCGACACGTTCCGCGACGCTGACGGGCTGTGGAACCGGGTCGACCTCGAGGAGGTCGCGACCCTGGAAGCCTGGCACCGCGACAAGAAGAAGGTGCTCGACTTCTATAATGGGACACGCGCCCTGTTCCGCGCGGCCGGCATCGCCCCGAACGACGCACACAAGGCGCTGGCCCGGCTGGAACGGGAGTATGATGGTGAAGTGACGATCATCACCCAGAACATCGACCTGCTGCACGAGCAGGCCGGGTCGAAACGGGTGATCCACATGCATGGGCAGGACGGCGAAATCCGTTGCATGGAATGCAAGACGGTGTTCGCGTCCGATCACGACCTCAATCCAACGTCGATCTGCCCTCACTGCAATTCGGTGGGTGAGCTCCGGCCCAACATCGTCTGGTTCGGCGAGATGCCGCTGCATCTCGACGAGATCTACGAGGTGCTGGAGCGCTGCGGCCTTTTCCTGGCGATCGGCACCTCGGGGGAGGTCTACCCCGCTGCCGGCTTCGTGCTGCACGTGCGCCGCCACGCGCCGCGCGCCCGCACGGTCGAGCTCAACCTCGAGCCGACCGGCAACAAGAGCCTGTTCCAGGAACACATCTATGGCCCCGCCACCGGGACCGTGCCGCCCTATGTGGCGCGTGTGCTGACGCAGGGCTGGCGATAGAACGAGAAGAAGAGACGGAGGAAGCCCATGCCAGACATGACCCACGGACTGAACGAAGGGCCGCACGGCGCGCATCACATCGCCGTCGATGTGCACGGCCAGAACTTCTATTCGATCGACCGGCAGTTCCAGGACCTGATGCGGCTCTACATGGAGCCCGGCCTGCTGCGGCAGATGACGCCCCACTTCGAGCGGCTGGGCGGGCTGGCCGGCGGCCGGCTCGACGAGCTGGCGATGGTCGCCGACAAGCATCCGCCGGTGCTGCAGCCGCGCGACCGCTTCGGCCGCGACG
The DNA here is from genome assembly GCF_030651995.1 of Reyranella sp. Taxonomy (GTDB): domain Bacteria; phylum Pseudomonadota; class Alphaproteobacteria; order Reyranellales; family Reyranellaceae; genus Reyranella. The sequence goes on along the minus strand of NZ_JAUSBN010000067.1, from coordinate 37,236 downwards.
AGGACTGGATCGACTACCACCCCGCCTATCGCGAGATGGAGAAGATCGCCTATGAGGAGTACGGCCTGCACGCGATGAGCCATCGCGCCGGCGTGCTCGGCCTGGCGGAGCCGGCACACCCGCTGGTGAAGTACGCCTTCACCTATCTCTTCGTGCAAGGCGAGTTCGGGCTGATGTGCCCGGTCTCGATGTCCGACACGTCGAACTTCACGATGAAGACCCACGCCTCGCCCGAACTGAAGCGCCTGCTGATGGACCGGCTGCTGAGCCAGGACCCGGCACACATGATGAAGGGCGCGCAGCTGATGACGGAGAAGGCCGGCGGCTCCGACGTCGGCGCGCTGGAGACCGAGGCCGAGCGCATCGGCGTCGGGGCCGACGGGATCGAGCGCTGGAAGATCTACGGCCAGAAGTGGTTCTGCAGCCATGCCGATGCCGACCTGGCGTTGATCCTCGCGCGCCCGCGCGGTGCGGCGGCGGGCACCCGCGGTCTCGCCATGTTCGCCCTGCCGCGGCGCCTCGAGGACGGCTCCCGCAACAGCTACCGGATCGTGCGCCTGAAGGACAAGCTCGGCACGCGCTCCATGGCGTCGGGCGAGATCGTGCTCGACGGCGCCACCGCCTATCTGGTCGGCGACGTGAACCACGGCTTCAAGCAGATGATGAGCCAGGTCAACCTGTCGCGGCTGAGCCATGGCGTGCGCGCCGCCTCGATGATGCGCCGCTGCCTCAACGAGGCATTGGCCGCCGCGCGCGGCCGCCGCGCCTTCGGCAAACCCACGTCGGAGTATCCGCTGCTGCGCCGCCAGCTCATGAAGATCATGCTGCCGACCGAGCAGGCGCTGTCGATGTTCGCCTTCTCCGCCGACGCGATGGGCCGCGCCGACAAGGGGGACAAGGACGCCGCGAACCTGCTGCGTGTCCTGACGCCGGTCTACAAGTTCCGCGCCTGCCGCGACAATATCCCGGTCGCCAGCGCCGCCCTCGAGGTCCGCGGCGGCATCGGCTACATCGAGGAATGGGTGACGGCACGGCTGGTGCGCGACGCCCAGATCGGCACGATCTGGGAAGGCACCTCCAACATCAACGCGCTGGACGTCGTGCAGCGCGCCGTCGGCAAGTCGGGCGGCCACAAGACGCTGTCCGCCGCGCTGAAGGCGAAGTACGAACCCAGCGGTGCCCTGCCCGGCCAGTACAAGGGCCTGCTCGGCGCCACGCTCGACCGGGTCGAACGCTTCGTCGAGGCGGTTGCCGCCGATCCCAGACAGGAAAAGCGCTCCCGCCTCGCCGCCGGCGCCCTCTATCACGCCACGACGGCGGCCCTCCTGGCCTGGGAAGGCGCGACGCTGGGCGCAGAAGGCGGCGATGCCCGCCGCCTCCTCCTGTCACGCCTCGTCATCGAATACCGCCTGGCGCCGCAGGATCCACTGTCGCTCGGTGAGTCAGGTTGGGAGGAAGAAGCGATCAACCTCCTCCTCGACGACGCGCCCGTGCCGTTGGCGAAGGCTGTGGCGTTGGTGGCGGCATAGCAACAAAAGGTCCCTCGCTGCGCTCGGGATGACAATTTTGGGTTGTTGACTAACACTATTTGTTACGGAAAGTTGTCATCCCGAGCGCAGCGAGGGACCTTTGGCGACCGATGTTCACCTACTACGTCTACATTCTCACGAACGTTAAGCGCAACGTGATGTATGTCGGCGTCACAAATGATTTAGGGAAGCGCATCGCCGAGCATCGGGCCGGCACGGGTGGCGCCTTCACGCGGCAGTATCGGGTTCATACTTTGGTCTATGCCGAGGAATATCAGCAGATCGAAGACGCGATCGTGCGTGAGAAGCAGATCAAAGGCTGGCGAAGGTCCAAGAAGGACGCGTTGGTCGAAGCCGCCAATCCGACTTGGGCCGATTTACTTGATCCAAACATCGGCAAAGGTCCCTCGCTTCGCTCGGGATGACAATTTTGGTTTTATCAATGACGTGCGCAATGTCATTCGCGGACGCACACCTTTGGCAACCCCATAATTGTCATCCCGAGCGAAGCGAGGGACCTTTCCTCTAACGCCTGAGTACCTCCTCCGTGTGCTCACCCAGCAGCGGCTCGCGATAGAGCGGGCTCGACGGTTCGTTCCTGAAGCGCACCACGGGGCCGAAGTGGAGGCGGCCTTCGGCGTCGGTCACCATGAAGCCGCGCTTCTGCAGGTTGGCGTCGGCGATGGCTTCGGGGAGCGTGTTCACCGGGCCGTAGCAGATGTCGAGCGTCGCGAGATAGTCCATCCAGTGGGCGAGCGGCTTCGCGCGGAAGGTTTCGGCGAGAAAGTCCATTACCGGCTTCTGGTGCGCACCGGGCCATTCGCAGAGCGGCGCCATCTCCGGTTTGCCGAGTGCCCCCAGCAGATTCCTGATGAACTTCATCTCCTGGCCCGCGATCACGAGCTGGCGGCCGTCGGACGTGTCGTAGACGCGATAGAATGCCGAGCCGCCGGTCGTGCGCTGCTGCTTCACGTCGGGCGCCTTGTTCTCGGCGAAGGTCGTGCCGACCACGTTGGCGCAGGAGGCCATCAGCGATTCGTGCATCGAGACGTCGATATAGTCGCCGCGGCCGGTATCCTTGCGGCGCAGCAGCGCCATCAGCACGCCGGCCAGACCATGGAGACCGCTCACCAGGTCGGCGACCGGAATGCCGGGGATGGCGGGGCGGCCGTCGTCGCCCAGGGTCAGGCTCAGCACGCCGGTCATGGCCTCCAGCGCGAGATCGTGCGCGGCGCGGCCGGGATAGGCGCCGTCCTGGCCGAAGGCGCTGATCGAGCAATAGACGATGCCGGGGTTCTTCGCCGCGACGGCCTCGTAGCCGATGCCGAAGCGGGCGGCGACGCCGGGCCGGAACGATTCGACCAGCACGTCGGCCTCGCAGGCGAGACGGAAGAGATCGGCACGGCCCTGCTCGCTCTTGAGGTCGAGCACGACGCTCTTCTTGCCGCGGCCCATGTTGCGGAAGAACACCGAAGTGCGCTGGTCGGGCGGCAGGATGTGACGGCCGGGATCGCCCTCGCCCGGCGGCTCGACCTTGATCACCTCGGCGCCGTGATCGGCCAGCGACGTAGTGAGATAGGGACCCGGCAGGAACCAGGAGAGATCGACGACCTTGATGCCCTGAAGTTTCATGACGACTTGCCCAGCAGTTCTTCGTTGTCGGCGCCGAGGGCTGCGCAAGCGGCCTGCGCCAGGCGCTCGCCATCGATGCGCAGGGGATTGGCGAGGACGCGCAGCTCGCCTCTCACCGGATGCGGCACGGCGGAGACCATGCCGGTGGCACGTGCGAAATCGCTGTCGAGCGCTTGATCCAACCGATAGACCGGCGCGGCCGGCAGCAGCCCGTTCATGGCAGCGAGCCACTCGGCCGTCGTGCGTGTGCGAAAGGTCACGTCGAGCTCGACCGACATCGAGGCACGATTGCGCGCGCGTGTATTGGGATCGGGAAAGCGTGGATCGGTGACGAGATCGCCGCGTCCCATCACTTCGCACAGGTTCAGCCAGAATTTCTGCGTCATGCACATGATGAAGATCCAGCCGTCCTTGGTCGGGAAGGTCTGGACCGGCGCCAGCGAAAGATGCGCGCTCCTCGGCACCCGCGGCGAGACATCGCCCTCGTTCAGGTACCAGAGGCCGGGATAGGTGAGCTGGTGCATGGCGACATCATAGAGGCAGGTATCGACGTCGCAGCCCTGCCCCGTGGTGCGGGCGCGCAGCAGGCAGCTCAGCAGGCCGACAATGCCCGTCAGGCCGCTCATGCTGTCGATCATCGAAACGCCGACGCGCGTTGGCGGCCCGTCGGGCTCGCCGGTCAGCTCCATCAGCCCGGCCTCGGCCTGCATCAGGAAGTCGTAGCCCGGCCAATCTCTGCGTTCATTATCGCGCCCGTAGGCCGAGATGTGGAGGCAGACGATCGAGGGCTTCAGATGCTTCAGGCTGGCATAGTCGATGCCGAGCTTCGCGGGCTGCGTGCCGCGCATGTTGTTCACGACGCAGTCGGCGCCTTTCACCAGCGCCTCGAACTGCCGACGCCCCGCCTCCGACTTCATGTCGAGGGTCACGCTCTTCTTGCCGAGGTTCCAGGCCTGGAAATATTCGCTGTCGTTCTGCCCAAGCTTGTAGGGTCCGACCTGGCGCGAGGGATCGCCGCCCTGCGGCGCCTCGATCTTGATCACCTCGGCGCCCAGCTCGGCCAGGAACATCGTGCCGTATGGACCGGCGCCGAACTGTTCCAGGGTGAGGACGCGGATGCCTTCGAGCGGCTTGCCGCTCACGAGATCGGGTTCCGCTTGATCAACTGCCGCGCGATGATGATTCGCTGCATCTCGTTGGTGCCCTCGCCGATGCAGGTCAGCGGCGCGTCGCGATAGAGGCGCTCTATGTCGTATTCCTTGGAGTAGCCGTAGGCGCCGTGGATGCGCATCGATTCGATGCTGTTCTCCAGGGCGGCCTCCGAAGCGAAATACTTGGCCATGCCGGCTTCCATGTCGCAGCGTTCGCCACGGTCGAAGATGGCGGCGGCGTCGAGCGTCAGGAGGCGGGCGGCGCGGGCGCGCGTCGCCATCTCGCCCAGTTTGAGCTGGATCGCCTGATGCTCGCAGATCGGCTTGCCGAAGGTCCTGCGCATCTGGGAGTAGCTGGTCGCGAGCCGCAGCGCGCCCTCGGCGATGCCGACGCCGCGCGAGGCCACGTTGATGCGGCCGAGCTCGAGCCCGCCCGCGACCTGCGCGAAGCCCTGGCCCTCGACCTCGCCGATCAGGTGATCGGCCGGGATCCTGTAGTCGTCGAACACCAGCTCGCCGGAATCGATCGACTTGTAGCCGAGCTTCTCGAGCTTGCGGCCGACCGTGAAGCCCGGCCCCTTGGGCGTGATGAACAGGCTCATGCCGGTGTGGCGCGGGCTGGCCTCGGGATCGGTCTTCACCAGCATGGCGAAGCAGTGGCCCTCGATGCCATTCGAGATCCAGGTCTTGGTGCCGTTGATCACGTAGCCGTCGTTGCCGTCGCGCCTGGCGACCATGCGGATCGACTGCAGGTCGGTGCCGGCATCGGGTTCAGTCAACGCAAGACCGCCCCGGATCTCGCCCGTGGCGAACTTGGGCAACCAGCGCTCCTTCTGGCGCGGCGTGCCGAACTTCTCGACCGCCAGCGCCAGCATCAGGTGGGAGTTGAAGATGCCGGTGATGGCCATCCAGACCGACGAGACGCGCATCACGATCTCGGCGTAGGTCGTGGCCGGCAGGCCGAGCCCGCCATATTCCGGGCTGATCGTGGCGCCGAACAGGCCGAGTTCCTTCATCTGCTCGACGATCTCCGCCGGCCACTTGTCGGCATGGTCGAATTCCTTCACGCGCGGCGCCACCTCCCGCTCGATCCAGCGGTCGATGGTGGCAAGCAGCTGGGCTTCGTCGGCCTTGTCGATCGTCTTCATTCGGTCCTCCCGGCCGCCATCATGCCCGACGGAAGGGGGCGGACAAGGCCGCGGAACCTCAGGACGAAATCCAGGCGAGGGACGGCCCTAGGCGGCGCGACACACCTCGTGCATCATCGCGCCCAACAAACTCTGAACAAAAGGAAAGACGCGATGAGGAGACGTCACTTCACGGCCGGCCTGGCGACGCTGCCGTTCATGCCGACCTTCGCCCTGGCGCAGCGCGACGACTGGCCCAACCGCAATGTCCGCATCGTCTGCCCGTTCACGCCGGGCGGCTCGCAGGACAATATCGCCCGCCGCCTTGCGGTGAAGCTCAGCGACGAGTTCGGCCAGACCTTCGTGGTCGAGAACCGCACCGGCGCCGGCGGATCGATCGCCGCCGACAATGTCGCCAAGTCGCCGGCCGACGGCTATTCGGTGCTGCTGGGCAACATCGGCAGCCACGCGCTGGTGCCCCACCTCTATCGCAAGCCGGCCTACAACGCCGTCACCGACCTGGAGACCGTGGCCTGGATCGGTACGCAGCCCAACCTGCTGTGCTGCAGTCCCAGCTTCCCGCACGACACGCTGCCCAAGCTGCTCGAGGCCGCAAAGAAGGAGCCCGGCAAGTATTCGTTCGGCTCATCGGGCCTCGGCACGTCGCCGACGCTGACGATGGAGCTGTTCAAGCAGAAGACCGGTGCCGACATCACCTTCGTCAGCTATCGCGGCGCCGCCGCGGCGGCGGCCGACGTGCTGGCCGGCCATCTGCCGATGGTCATCTCCAACATCGACTCGCTGATGGGGCAGGTCAGGGCCGGCAAGCTGAAGCCGATGGCGTCGAGCGGCGCCAAGCGCTCGACCATCCTGCCGGACACCCCCACTTTCGCCGAGTCCGTCTCGCCGGACCTGGTCGTGACCTCCTGGTCGATCTGGGCGGTGCCAACCGGCACACCGGCGAAGATCAAGGACAGGCTTCGGATCGCAACCGAGAAGGCGCTGAAGTCTCCCGACGTGATGGAGAGCATGAAGGCCGGCGGCTTCGAGCCCGGCGTCATGACGGTCCCCGAGATCGATGCCTACATCCAGACCGAGATCAAGCGCTGGGGCGAGGTCATCCGTGCCGCGGGCATCAAGGCGGAATAGCCCGCTCATTCCGGACCTTTTGGCGCCGGGCCTCGACCTGGTGTTCTGTGGCACCGCGCCGAGCCCGGCCTCGTTCAGGGCGCGCGCCTACTACGCCAATCCCGGCAACGCCTTCTGGCCGACCCTGCACGCGGTCGGCCTGACGCCGGAACGGCTGACGCCGCAGCGCTATCCCGAGCTGCTGACGCTGGGCCTCGGCCTGACCGACCTCAACAAGACCGAGGTCGGGTCGGACCATGAGCTCACCCCCGAAGCGATGGATGCGCCGTCGCTGCACGCCAAGCTGCGGCGCTTCCGGCCCGCCGCCATCGCCTTCACCTCCAAGAAGGCCGCGGCGCTCGCCCTTGGCCTCAAGGCGCCGGCCTATGGACGGCAGGCGGAGCCTCTCGAAGGCGCGGTGGCCTTCGTGCTGGCCTCGCCCTCGGGCCGCGCCCGCTCCTTCTGGACGCTGGCGCCCTGGAAGGAAGCCGCCACCTTCGTCACCGAAAGGCGGCGTCTGCGCGAGCGCGTGGCATGAGGATCGGCCGCCGTGCCACGCTTGCCGGGCTGATGGGCCTGCCTGCGCTGGCGGAAGCCCAGGACACCACGGCGGTGGTGCGCGACCTCGCACGACGCGCCACGATCTACCTCTTCCCGGTCTACGAGATGTACCGCGCCCGCTGGCGCGCGACGGTCGACGAGAGCAACCCGCAACGCCAGCGCCTCAACCGCTTCCGCCACGTACCGACGCTCGCCGATCCACGTACGCGCGACGTGACGACGCCCAATTCCGACACGCTCTATTCCTCCGCCTGGCTCGACCTGTCGCTGGAACCGCTGTTCCTGACCGTACCGCCGGTCGGTGATCTCTATTACAGCTACGCCTTCGTCGACCTGTTCACCAACAACTTCCTCGTCGTCAGCAATCGCCTCAAAGGCAACGGCCTCGCGACACACATGATCGTCGGGCCGAAGTGGAACGGCGACGCGCCGGGCGACGTGACGTTGGTCCGCGCGCCCACCACCTCGGCATGGCTGCTCGGTCGCATCCTGGTCGACGGCCCCGGGGAACTCGACCGCGTGCGCATCCTGCAGAACCGCGTGCTGCTGGAGACGCCCGACATGCGCAACGAACGACGCATCCTCGAGACCGGCGAGCTGATGCGCTTCCGCACGCAGGCGCCGCCCGAGCCGGTCGCCGACTGGCCGGCCGCCGATCCCGGCGTCCCCTTCGACCTGTTCGACATCGGCATGCGGGCACTGGGCGAGAGCCCGCTGCCCGAACGCGACCGCCCGCTGTTCGAGTCGCTTGCCCCGCTGAAGCTGAAGCCCGGACGCAGGTTCGACCAGCGCGCCTTCGGCGATGCCGAGCGGCGCGCCATTCGCGCCGGCATGGAGCAGGGTCATGCCGACATCCGTGCTGCCGCCGGGCGCGGCCGCACGATCGACGGCTGGACCTATGGCGAGCGGCACCTCGGCAATTTCGGCGACGACTACCTCTATCGCGCCGCCACGGCGCTGACGGCACTCGGGGCCCTGATTCCGGGAGAGGCGGTCTATGTGAGCTGCGCGGTCGATGCGGACCGACGGCCTCTCTCCGGGGCGCAGCGTTACACGCTCACCTTTTCGGCCGACCGCCTGCCGCCGGCACGCGCCTTCTGGTCGCTGTCGGCCTACGAGGTGACGCCGGAGGGCCGCGCCTTCTTCGTCGACAATCCGATCGCCCGCCACTCGATCGGCGATCACACCCCCGACCTGACTCGCGACGCCGATGGGTCCCTCACGATCTACATCCAGCGCGAACGCCCGCAGGGCGAGCGCGCCGCCAACTGGCTGCCGGCACCGGGCGGGCCGATGCGACTGGTCCTGCGCGCCTATCAACCCGACGAGGCGATGAGGGATGGCCGCTACCGCGTGCCGGCGGTGCGTCGCAACTCCTCTCGCTGATCGGCGTTGCTCCTGCGAACAAGCAGGAGGCCCCCATGACCGACATCTCCCGCCGCTCTCTGGCCATGGGCGCCGGCCTGCTGGCTTGTGGTCTCGCAGTTGGCGCACGCTCCCAGCAGATGCCGCCGCAGGTGGCGATTGCCGTCCCCGTGCCGAAGGCGACGCCCAAGCCGCTGATCCTGAACCCCGAGAAGGTGAAGGGCCTGTCGGCCGATCTGCTGCGCAATCACCATGACAAAGACTATGCCGATGCGGTGAAGACGCTGAATGCGGTCGGGGAAGAGCTGGCCAGGCTCGACTTTTCCGCCGTGCCACCCGAAAAACTCGGCAAGCTGAAGCGGGACGAGCAGGCCGCGCAGAATTCGACGGTCCTGCACGAGATCTATTTCGATGGGCTGGCCGAGGCGCCGACCCAGCCCGCAGGCCTGCTGGCCCAGGCCCTGTCGCGCGATTTCGGCAGCCTCGACCGCTGGAAGGCGGAATTCGTCGGCATCGGGAAGTCCCTGGCCTCGGGAACCGGCTGGGTGATCCTGGCCTACGCCCCGCGCGACAAGCGTCTGGTGAACTCCCGCGCCGAAAACGATTCGATGGCCCCGGCCGGCGCCGTGCCGCTGCTCGCCATGGACATGTACGACCACGCCTATGCGGCCGACTACGGCACCGACACGGCGAAGTACATCGACGCCTTCATGCTGGCGATCAAGTGGACGAACGCCGAGCGCCTCTATCGCGAGGCGATGCGGGTTTAAAGCAAACCCGTCCTCTCGACCGAAGCACCGAAGGTGCGGAGTGGAGAGATCTTCTCTCCCCCAAAAGCCTGCAAATCGTCGAGAGAAGGTCTCTCCACTCCGCAGCGGAGCCTGCCCCGAGCCATTCGAGGGGCGCTACGGTCGAGACGACGGGAGTGTTAGGCGTTGGGCTGCACGCGCTGCGATTCTTCCTCGGCCTTGGCTTCGATCGCTTCCATGTCGTCGTCGCTCAGGCCGAAGTGATGGCCGATCTCGTGGATCAATACATGGCGCACGATGTGCGGCAGATCCTCGCCCGATTCGCACCAGTAGTCGAGGATCGGTCGGCGATAGAGGAAGATGCGGTCGATGTCGTTGGCGACATGACCGGCACCGCGCTCCATCATCGACACGCCCTGATAGAGGCCGAGCAGATCGAACGGCGTCTCGAGTTCCATCTGCTTCTCGATCTCGTCGCTCGGGAAGTCTTCGATCTGGATGCGCACATTGCCGATATGTCGACGGAATTCCTCGGGAATCGTCGCGAGCGCCTCGGCGGCGATCGCTTCGAAATCCTCCAGTGTGGGCGCCAGGCCGAAACAGGGCATGCGCCGAGGATTGTTGAAGACCGGCATGACTCCCCCTTATAGGACCAGCGCGTCCACGCCAAGCGCCCCGTCGTGACCGCTTGTGTACCTCCCGATCCCGAAGTTGGCGCGGTATTCGCATGGTCGCCTTCGTGATCGATCCGCACTAAGCTCCCGCCGCACATGCTTCGTTTTCTCTTCCGCCGCCTGATCGTGGCGCTGCTCGTCGCGGCGACGGTCATGACCCTCGCCTTCATCCTCACACGGCTGTCGGGCGACCTCGCCATCTCGATCGCCGGCCCCAACGCCACGGCGGCCGACATCGAGGCGGTGCGCAAGGCCTACGGGCTCGACCGCCCCGTGCTCGAGCAGTTCCTCGACTGGGTCGGACGCGCGGTGACCGGCGATCTCGGCAACAGCTACTTCTTCCAGACCCGCGTCTCGACGTTGATTGCCGAGCGCATGCCGGTGACCCTGACGCTCGGCCTGACGGGCCTCTCGCTCGCGCTCCTCATTTCGATTCCGATGGGGATCCTCGCCGCGGTCCGCGAGAACACCAATTTCGATCGCGCGGTGCAGATGGTCGCCCTGATCGGGCAGGCCATGCCGTCCTTCTGGCTGGGCCTCCTGCTGATGATCGTCTTCGGCCTCAGCCTGGGCTGGCTGCCGATCTCGGGCACCGGTTCGTGGGAGCATTTCGTCATGCCGGGCATCGTGCTCGCCTTCTCAGCGGTGCCGGCCCTCACCCGCCTCACGCGCGCCGGCATGATCCAGGCGATGGGCAGCGACTACATCCGCACCGCGCGTGCCAAGGGGCTGTCGCGCGCCTCGATCCTGCTGAAGCACGCCCTGCGCAACGCCGCCATCCCCGTCGTCGCCATCGCGGCCGTTCAGCTCGGGTTCATGCTGGGCGGCTCGATCGTCATCGAGCAGGTCTTCGCCCTGCACGGTGTCGGCTTCCTCGCCTGGGAGAGCATCGCCAAGAACGATTTCCCGGTGGTGCAGGCCGTCGTACTGGTGCTCGCCGTCATCTATGTGGCCCTGACGATGGTCTCCGACCTGTTGAATGCCGTGCTCGATCCGCGGCTGCGCGCATGAGTACTGCCGTCGCCATCAATGCCGGCCCGCGCCGGGGCTGGAGAAGCGCGGGCACGTGGATCGGCGCCGTCATCGTCGGTCTTGCGCTGTTCTGCGCGATCTTCGCACCGCTGATCGTACCGCACGATCCGTTCGCGCAGGACCTCAACCGCCGCCTGCTCGTGCCGTTCTGGATGGAAGGTCACAATCCGGACTTCATCCTCGGCACCGACCAGCTCGGCCGCGACTATCTCTCGCGCCTGATCTGGGGCTGCCGCATCTCGATGCTGATCGGGGTCACCGTCACCATCGTCTCCGGCGTGATCGGCATCACCATCGGCGTGCTGGGCGGCTTCTTCGGCGGCCGCATCGACGACGCCGTGCTGTTCGCCATCACCACGCGCCTCTCCATCCCCGTCGTCCTCGTGGCGCTCGCCGTGGTGGGCCTGCTCGGCACTTCGATGACCCTGCTGGTGCTGACGCTCGGCCTCCTCCTGTGGGACCGCTTCGCGGTGGTCGCACGCTCGACCTCCATGCAGGTGCGCAATCTCGACTTCGTCGCCGCCGCCTGGTGCGCCGGCTGTTCGCGCTTCCGTGTCCTGACGCGCGAAGTCCTGCCCAACATCGCGAGCCACCTCGTCGTGGTGGCGACCCTCGAGGTCGCCCTGGCCATCCTGCTCGAAGCGACGCTGTCGTTCCTCGGCCTCGGCGTCCCGCCGCCGCTGCCCTCCTGGGGCCTGATGATCGCCGAGGCCAAGGACTACATGTTCTTCAGCCCCTGGGTGATCGTCATTCCGGGCGTGGCTCTGTTCGTGCTGGTGCTCGGCATCAACCTGCTGGGCGACGGCTTGCGCGACGCCTTCGGCACGCGGTCGCGCACATGAGCGCGCTTCTGGACGTCGAGCGGCTCGAGGTCGGGTTCGGCGGCCGCACCTCGGCGGTGCGCGGCGCCTCGCTCACGGTCGAGCGCGGCGAGACCCATTGCCTGGTGGGGGAATCGGGCTGCGGCAAGTCGGTGACCGCGCTCGCGATCATGAACCTGCTGGCGCGCGGCGGCCATCGCACGGCGCAGCGCCTCACCTTCCAGGGCGAAGACCTGCTGAAGCTCGACGACCGGGGCATGGCGCGGCTTCGCGGCAATGCCATGGCGATGATCTTCCAGGAGCCCATGACCAGCCTCAATCCGGCCTATACGATCGGTTCGCAGATGACCGAGGTGATGCGCCGCCACAAGAAAGTGAGCCAGCGGGTCGCCATCGACCGCGCCGCCGACCTGCTGGGCCAGGTCGGCATCACGGCGCCAGGGCTTCGTCTCGGCCAGTTCCCGCACCAGCTCTCGGGCGGCCTGCGCCAGCGGGTGATGATCGCCATGGCGCTGATGTGCGAGCCGCAGCTCCTGATCGCCGACGAGCCGACCACGGCGCTCGACGTCACGGTGCAGGCGCAGATCCTGCGCCTGCTGGCACAGCTCCAGCGCGACCTCGGCCTCGGCCTGCTGCTGATCACCCACGATCTCGGCATCGTGGCCCGTATCGCCCATCGCGTCTCGGTCATGTATGCGGGCGAAGTGGTCGAGAGCGCGGCCACCGCGCAGCTCTTCGCCGATCCCAAGCACCCCTACACGCAAGGCCTGCTGCGCTGCGTGCCGGTGCCGGGCAAGCAGCGCCAGGACGAGCCGCTGGGCTCCATTCCAGGCACCGTGCCGCGCATCGGCCCGGGCTTCGAAGGCTGCGGCTTCCGCGATCGCTGCACCTTTGCCGACGCCACCTGCGCCCACACCGTCCCGCATCAGACAGCGGCGCCAGGCCACGACTATCTCTGCCGGCTGGCGCCATGACCGCGACGACGACCCTCCCGGCGATCGAACTCAAGTCGGTCGGCAAGACCTTCCGTGTCTCGGGCGGCATCCTGGGCAAGGACCGCCGCGTGGTCGCCGTCGACGGCGTCTCCTTCGCCGTGCCCCCGGGCGGCGTGCTGGGCGTGGTGGGCGAGTCGGGCTGCGGCAAGTCCACCCTCGCCCGCCTGATCCTGGGCCTGCTCACGCCCGATTCCGGCGACATCGCGGTCGAGGGGCAGCGCATCGTCGACATGGACCGCAAGGCGCGCGCGCGCCTGATCCAGCCGGTGTTCCAGGACCCCTTCTCCTCGCTCAACCCGCTGACCCGCATTCGCGACATCGTGGCGATGCCGCTGCAGGCGCAGGGCAGCTTCTCCCGCGCCGAGATCGCCAAGCGCGTCGACGAGATGCTGGAGCGTGTCGGCCTGCCCGGCGAGATGGGCAACCGCCTGCCGGCCGAACTGTCCGGTGGCCAGCGCCAGCGGGTCGCCATCGCGCGCGCGCTCGTGCTGCGGCCGCGCATCGTGGTGTGCGACGAGCCGACCTCGGCCCTCGACGTCTCGGTGCAGGCGCAGATCCTGAACCTGCTGGCCGAGCTGCGCCGAGACCTCGGCCTCACCTACCTGTTCATCAGCCACAATCTCGCGGTCGTCGAACATGTCGCGAGCGAGGTGGCGGTGATGTATCTCGGCCGCATCGTCGAGAAGAAGCCGACGCAGGCGCTGTTCCACCAGCCGGAGCATCCCTACACCAAGGCGCTGCTGGCCTCGGTGCTGACGCCGGAGCCCGGTCTCGGCGTGCCCGATGTCGGCCTGGGCGACGTGATGCCCGACCCCGCCAACATCCCGCCGGGCTGCCGCTTCCATCCGCGCTGCCCGATCGCCGAACCGCGCTGCTCGACAGAAACGCCGCCGCTCAGGCCTCGGCCCGGCGGCGGCGTGGAGTGTTTGCTGGTTCCTTAAGTCTCTGTCGTCTCGACCGAAGCGAAGCGAAGTGGAGAGACCTTGCCCGCTACAGGCAAGATCCCTCGGCTACGCTCGGGATGACACGCCTTTGGCGTGTCACTTCCATTTGGCGAAGTAGAAGCGCGGCAGCTCGTCCGGGAAAGTCTTGAACTCCAGGCCCTTCGAGAAGGCGTAGGTGTTCACGTAGGTGTTGATCGGCAGCCAGTAGGCCTTCTCGGTCGCGATCTTCACTGCGGCCGAGTAGGCCTTCTTGCGGGCCTCGGTGTTGGACGTGGCGCCGCCTTCGGCGACCAGCTTCTCGAGCTCGGGATCCCTCGAATAGTTGTCGAGCGCGCCGGCGCCGAACATGACGGGCAGGATCGCCGAGACGTCGTTGATCGAGTAGCTGCCCCAGCTTGCCATGTAGAGCGGCGCCTCGCCCTTCTGGGCCTTCTGGATGGCCGGCGAGACCTGAAGCTGGGTGATCTTGACGCGAATGCCGACGGCGGTGAGATAGTTCTGGATCGCCGCGCCCCACGAGGTCGGCTGGACGTAGCTCACCATCTCGACGTCGAAGCCGTTGGGATAGCCCGCCTCGGCCAGCAGCGCCTTGGCCTTCGCCGGATCGAAGTCATACTTCACGGCGGCGTCGGCATCGCAGCCGAACTGGCTGGGGAAGCACGGTGCCGGCGGCACGCGGCTGCCGCCGCCGACCAGCTTGTCGGCGAACTGCTTGCGGTCGACGGCGTGCCAGATGGCCTGGCGCACCTTGAGCTTGGTCAGCGGGTTGTCAGCGCCGGATCGGCCCGCGGCGTCGATCGAGAGATAGCCGACTCGCATCGATTCCTGCCGCACGGCCTGCAGGAACGGCATCTTGTTGATGTCGTTGGTCTGGTCGGGATTGATGTTCCAGATCCAGTCCGCGCGCTGGGCCAGCAGCTCGGTCACCGCGGTGGCGAGGTCGGGCACGAAGCGGACATGCAGCTTCTTGATCGCCGGGACGCCCTTGGGCGAGCCCTTCCAGTAATCGTCGAAGCGCTCGAAGAACACTTCCTTGCCCTGCTCGTTCTTGACGATCTTGTACGGGCCCGCGCCGACCGGCTTGGCCGAGAAGCCTTCCGGCCCGACCTTCTCGCGATAGGCCTTGGGATGGATCGGCGTGACCATGGCGAGATATTCGAGTGCCGCCGGCGTCGGCCGCTTCATCTTGATGCGCACGGTCCAGTCGCCGGTCTTCTCGGCCTTGTCGATCCAGGCGTAGTTCGACGGCGTCGCCACCTTGGAGGCGGGATCGGCGGCCATGTTGATCGTGTAGACGACATCGTCGGGCGAGAGCGTGCTGCCGTCGTGGAACTTCACGCCCTGGCGGATCGTGAGATCGAGCGTGGTGTCATCGGTGAACTTCCAGTCGGTAGCCAGCGACGGCTTGAT
This sequence comes from Reyranella sp., assembly GCF_030651995.1. Taxonomy (GTDB): domain Bacteria; phylum Pseudomonadota; class Alphaproteobacteria; order Reyranellales; family Reyranellaceae; genus Reyranella. The sequence goes on along the minus strand of NZ_JAUSBN010000067.1, from coordinate 22,118 downwards.
CTCGAAGGTCGCGGGATCGCGATGCACCAGCATGTCCCAGGCCTGGTGCGCCAGGATCAGGCCGGTACGCTGGCTGTTGAAATACATGTCGACGTTGGGCACGGCATCGTTGAACAGGATGCGCAGCTGGTCGGCGTTCTTCTGGGCGAAGGCTTGTGGGACGGCAGCCGCGGCGCCGAGGGCAGCGGCGGTGGTCGAAAGCAGGGCAGTGCGACGGGTGATTTTCAAGAAAGCCTCCGGTTTGTTGGAGCGAGCCTAGGCTGCTGGCCCGCGATGAGGCAAGCTTCACGCCAACCGAGGAGAGAACAGATGACCGCCAAACTCGCCGGCAAAGCCCGCACCCAGGCCCTGGCCTCGATCAAGGGCTGGAAGAAGGTGCGCGGGCGCGATGCCCTCCAGAAGAGCTTCAAGTTCGCCGACTTCAACGAAGCCTGGGGCTTCATGACCCGCGTCGCGATGGCCGCCGAGAAGGCCGACCACCATCCGGAATGGTCCAACGTCTACAACAAGGTCGAGATCGTTCTCAGCACGCACGACGCCGGCGGCCTGTCGGAGAAGGACGTGGCGCTGGCCAAGGTCATCGACTCCGTCGCCTGAGTGCCGCGGAGTCTTCAACCGCGGTTCAACTCGAGTTTACCTACTGGTGTCGCGCAAATAGATTAGCCCCGAAAACACGCGCTTTCGGGGCTGTGATCAGCGTGATCGTTGCTTCGTAACCGACCTGTAACCACTGGAAATCCGGCAGCCCCGTCCCAGATTGAAAGTCCTGTGTAGCGTCCAATTCTGGAAAGTTCAGCCCGATGTCTACCAAGTCCTTCACGCTTGCTGCGGCGCTTGCCGCGATGGCGCTTTCGCCTCTCTCGTCCCTTTCGGCCGCCGCCCTGCCCGTCGCGACCGACGCGGACGGCAATCCAGACATTCAGACCTGTTCCGCCGAGGCCCCGGACGACGCCCCCCTCGCGAGCGGCCGTGTCGTCGCGATCGATCCCGCGGCGGGGAAGATCACCCTGGATTATCGTCCGCTTCCCCTCCTGCCCGAAGGCGGGGTCAGGGTTTTCAGCGTCGAAGATCCGACAATCCTCAAAGGTCTGAGCGCGGGCGATCGCGTCCGCTTCGAGGTCGAACGCGACGGCCGTCGTTATGTGCTGAGGCATCTGGAGAACAGCAACTAGGACACCAGCCGCTTCCGCGCGTGGCGAAGCAGTTCGCCATCGCGCGGGTGATCCATCACCTCGACGCCCAGCAGCTTTCCTCCAAGCTCCTCGGCGTGGCCGACGCGGACGTATTTCTCGAAGTCGTTCAGCGGGCCCGTCGGGCCCGCGATCATCCAGCCCTGCACCTCCGTCAGTTCGGCGAGGATCGCTTCGAAATAGGCCCGATCGTCGCGAACGCGACCATCCCCGCCGGCCTTCACGTCGCGCTTCTCGACTTCGCCTGCACCGAAGCGATAGATGTGAGCCTCGTCGGCGTTCAGCCAGACGGCGGCATGCGGCGAACTCACAGGCCCCTCCCACGCTCCTCGTCGCCCTGATTGTGCTCGCCGCCCGGCTGGGCGATCTCGCGCAGGGCATTGCCGACCCGGCGGCCGTCATTCTCATGCGACGCGACGTCGGCCAGCGACAGGATGCCGACCAGGCGCTTGTCGCGATCGACCACCGGCAGGCGCCGCACCTGCAAGTCGCCCATGTTCCCGGCGACGTGCGCGGTGTCCTCGTCGGAGAAGCAATATTTCACGTCCTGCGTCATGACCTCGCTCACTTCGGTCGCGGGACCCTTGCCGTTGCCGATCCCGCGAACGGCTATGTCACGGTCCGTGATCATGCCGGCCAGCCGGTCCTCGTCGCCCACCGGCAGGAGGCCGACATCGATCGCCAGCATCATCCGAGCAGCCTCTTCGATCGTATGGTCCGGCCTCGCAACGCAGACGTCGCGCGTCATCGCCTCGCTCACTCGCATGGCATTGCTCCTCTCGTTTGGGGTTCAGCAAAGCAATGCCGGCGCCGGGAAAGTGGTTGCGCGCCGACCCACCGCGCGGCCCGCCAACGATTGGCAATCCGAACTCCCACGTCGGGAACAATGCTGCGCAACCGACGTTGGGAGCCATGGAAAATCCACTGGAAAATCCGCTTTCCTGGCTGGATCGCGTTGCCACGTGGGCACCGAATTGGGTCATCTCCCTCGCCTTCCTGCTGCTGGCGGCGGGTGTGGCAGTCACGCTGCACGGCCTCGCCATGCGCCTGCTGCGCTGGCTGATTCCGGAGCCTTACCAGTTCCTCCATTCGCTGGTGTCGGCCACGCAGGCCCTGCTTCGCGCGGCGCTCGTGATTTTCGCCGTCGCCCTCGCCCTGCCGCTCGTGCCGCTCGAAAGCGAGGGCAAGTCGGTGATCGGGCATTGGCTCATCGTCGCCTTCATCCTCCTGCTGGGGTGGAGTTGCACGGCCGCCATCACCCTGGCTTCGGACTTCTACCTCCGTCGCACCGACATCGACTTCAGCGGCGATCCGCTCGGGCGCAAACACCTGACCCAGGTGCGCGTGCTTCGCCGGGTCGCCGCAACGTTGGTGATCGTCATCACCGTCGCCGCCGCCCTCATGACGTTCGAGTCGGTGAAGCAATACGGCGTGAGCCTGATCGCCTCCGCGGGTGCAGCCGGCCTCGTGGTCGGCCTCGCGGCCCGCCCGCTGCTCACGAACCTGTTCGCCGGCATCCAGATCGCGCTCACCCAGCCCATCCGTATCGGCGACGCGGTCATCGTGGAGGGCGAGTGGGGCTGGGTCGAGGAAATCACCGGCACCTACGTCGTCATCAAGATCTGGGATTGGCGCCGGCTGGTCGTCCCGCTCTCCTACTTCCTGGAGAAGCCGTTCCAGAACTGGACGCGGCAGACGACCGACCTGATTGGATCGGTGATGCTCTGGGTAGACTACACGGTGCCGGTCACCCTGATTCGCGCGAAGCTCGAAGAGCTCGCGAAAGCCTCGAAGTTATGGGATGGCCAGGTCGTGAACCTGCAGGTGGTCGACAGCAACGACCGGGCCTTGCAGTTGCGCTGTCTCGTGAGCGCCCGAACCTCGCCCGAGGCCTGGGATCTCCGTTGTGAAATGCGCGAGAAGCTGATCGCCTTCCTGCAGGACGAGTATCCCGGCGCCCTGCCCAAGCAGCGGGCCGAGCTGGTCGAGTTCGAGCGGATGACGGCGCGCGCTGCGGAGTGACCCTTTCGGGCCGCGAAAGCGCCCTCCGTTTCAAGTAGCCCGGCCCGGCATCCGGGCAGATGCTTCCCTCAACATACAACGGAGGAAATGCATCGTGGCACAGCGGCGGAAATTCCTGCTCGGCGGACTCGCGGCAACGACGGCTCTGGCAACCGGCTTCGGCACCCGGGCCCAGTCCTTTCCCACCAAGCCCCTCCGCCTCGTCGTCCCCTTCGCGGCCGGCGGCAATGCCGACGTGACCGCGCGCCTCGCGGGTGAAGGCATGTCGCGCAAGCTCGGACAGCCGGTGCTGATCGACAACCGCCCCGGTGCGGGCGGGGTTGTCGGCCAGGAACTGGTGCTGCAGGCGCCCGCGGATGGCTACACGATGGTGATCGCGGCTTTCGGCACGCTCTACGTCTCGCCGCTGATGGCGGGCAAACCATCGATGGTGCCGTCCTTCGCCCCGGTCAGCATGCTGAGCACGGTGCCCATGATCGTCGTGGTCCCGACGAACAGCCGCTTCAAGGACTGGCAGTCGTTGCTGGCGGCGGCCAAGGCAAAACCCGGCACGATCAGCATGGGCCACGCCGGCAACGGCACGCCGAACCACACCGACATCCTGCGCATCCAGGAGAACGAGAAGGTGAGCTTCGCGATCGTGCCTTATCGCGGCTCGGGAGTCGGTCTCAACGACGTACTGGCTGGCCAGATCGACAGTTACGTCGATCAGCTCAGCAGCTCGCTACCGCACATCAAGTCGGGCAAGCTGCGCGCGCTGGTGGTCGTCGGCGAGAAGCGCGCACCGGAACTGCCTGACGTGCCGACGCTGGCCGAGACCGGCTGTACGCCTTTCGACGGCGGCACGACTCTGGGCCTCTTCGTCAGGCACGACACGCCGGCCGCGATCATCGCCACGCTCAACGCCGCCGTGGTGGCCGCGCTCGATGACGCGGCGATCAAGCAGAAGTTCGCCGAACTCGGCGCGACGGTCCGCCCGTCGACGCCGGAAGCATTCGCCGCATTCCTCAAGACCGAAGACGCCGGTATCGGCGACCTCGCCAAGAAGGGACTGTTGAAGCCGGAGTAACCGGCTACTTCGCCTTGGCCGCGCCCTGCCCCTTGGGATCGCCCGCCTTGCCCCTGGCCTCGGCAGCCTTGAGCGAGGCGCCTTCCTCGCCATCGAGCGCCTGCGCGGCCTCGCGGGCGGCGCCCTCGACCTTGTCCTTCTTCAGGAAGTCGGCGGTGCGCTTGTTGTAGTCGGCGGTGGCGGTGTAGCTGCCTTCGCCCTCGATCTTGTCCTTGGCCTTGTCCATGGCGTGCTCCATCGTTTCCAGACGGGGAAACGCGGCAGCGCGCCATTGGTTACGTGAGAAGCCCGATCTCCCGGTAGAATCGCGCGGCACCGGGGTGCAGTTTCTCGCGCCCGGGCACAACGGCGACCGTATTGGCCGCCGTCGTGTCGACGAGCTGCGGCGGCGGGTTTCCGGCCTGCTGCAGGGCATGCAGCGCCTTGACCGTGCGGTAGGCCACGGTCTCGTCGAGACCGGGACGGGCCAGCACGAAACTCCAGGAGCCGACGGACGGAATGGCAGCGGCCTGGCCGGGGAAACTTCCGGCGGCCTGCGTGACGGGCCTCAGGAACGGGTGCCGTGCCAGGATCCGCCGGATCTCGTCGGCATCGGGCGCGATGAAGCGGGCGCCCGCCTGGCTCTTGGCCATGGTCATGAAGCCTGGCCAGCCGTTGCCGCCACCCCACAAAGCGGCCGCCCGCCCGTCGAGCACCATCGCCGGGCCATCGCCGGCGCGCTCGAGATAGATCGGCTGGAAGTCCTTGGCCGCATCGAGGCCCAGCCCGTCCATGGCATAGCGGCCGAGGATCACCAGGCCCGAACCGCTGGCGCCCCAGGCAATCGGCTTGCCCTTGAGATCGGCGACGGTGCGATAGGGCGAATCGGCCCGCACGACGAACATGCCGGCGGTCGGATACATCGCCGTCAGCACACGCAGGTCGGCCGGGGCGCGCCCCACGCCCTGCAGCGCCGCATGGACGACCTCGCCCTGGACCAGGGCGATGTCGAGCGTGCCGGCCTCGAGCAACGGCACGTTCTCGGTGCTGCCTTTGGTATTGATCGCCTCGATCTCCAGCGCCGGATCGAAGCGGCGCACGCCCTCGACGAAGGCCGCGCCATAGACCGGAAAGCCGCCGCCCGGGGTTGCCGTGCCGAGGCGGACCTTCACGGGTTGCGCTCTGGCCGGCCCGGACGCAAGCAGCAGACCGCCGAGGGCCGCCGCTCCTCCCAGCACGCCGCGGCGGCGCGGGCGCGACTTCGATGGGTCTTCGTCCGCGTGCGACCGTGCCATTCAGCCTCCTCTAGGACTTGGTCTCGAAGAACGGTTCGACCGTGCCCTTGAGCTTGATGGTCAGCGGATTGCCCTTGCGATCCACCGTTTTGCCCACGGCGACGCGGATCCAGCCCTCGCTCACGCAATACTCCTCGACGTTGGTCTTCTCCTGGCCGTCGAACCTGATGCCGATGCCGCGCTGGAGAAGCGCCTCGTCATAGTGCGGGCTCTTGGGATTGGTGGACAGGCGGTCGGGGAGGGTGTCGGTCATTGGGTTCCTATAACATCAATGCGTAGACGATGCCGGCCATCGAACTGGCCAGCAGGACCGGGATCATCCCGAAGCGGAAGCGGAATACAGCAACCGCACAGGCCGCCGCCAGTGCGACGGCCGCGACATTGGCGGATCCCAGCACCGGCACGTCGACGGTGGCGCCGAGCAGGCTCACCGGGCGCAGCTCGGCGAACAGCACCTGCAGTCCGAACCAGACGGCAAGGTTCAGGATCACGCCCACGATCGCTGCGGTGATGGCGGCCAGCGCCCCTGACAGCGCCTTGTTGGACCGCAGCGCCTCGACATAGGGCGCGCCGACGAAGATCCACAGGAAGCAGGGCACGAACGTGACCCAGGTGGTGAGCAGCCCCCCCAGGGTTGCGGCCAGCAGCGGGGATAGTCCTCCCGGATCGCGCCAGGCGCCGAGGAAACCCACGAACTGCGTCACCATGATCAACGGCCCGGGCGTCGATTCGGCCAGCCCGAGCCCGTCCAGCATCTCGCCGGCGGTGACCCAGCCATACTGGTCGACCGCCTGTTGCGCGACATAAGCCAGCACGGCGTAGGCACCGCCGAAGGTCACCACCGCCATCTTGCTGAAGAACACCGCGATCTGCGTGAAGATGTCGTCGGGTCCGCGCAGGAGCCACAACAGCCCGACCGGCGCCAGCCACAGGATCAGGAAAATGGCGCCGATCGACAGCGTCCAGACGAGGTTGGGCCTGGCATGTTCGGGGGTCGCGTCGCCCAGCAACGACTGGGCATCTCCCAGGCCGGCATGGCCGCCGGCGCCGTGGCCACCGGCCTGGAACTCCGACCGGCCGAGCTTCGTGGCGAAGAAGCCGATCAGCCCCGCCGCGACGACGATCAGCGGGAACGGCACGCCGTAGAAGAAGATCGCGACGAAGGCAGCGACCGCCAGCAGGCGCATCGCGTTGTTGCGCAGCGCCCGCCGCCCGACCCGCAGCACCGCCTCGATCACGATGACCAGCACGGCGGCTTTCAGCCCGAAGAAGAGGCCCTGCACCAGGGTGACCTTGCCCAGCAGCACATAGACCCACGACAGCGCCATGATGGCCACGAGGCCCGGCAGCACGAACAGCGTGCCGGCCAGCAGCCCGCCCGCCGTGCGGTGCATCAGCCAGCCGATGTAGGTCGCGAGCTGCTGCGCCTCGGGACCGGGCAGAAGGGTGCAGTAGTTCAGCGCCTGCAGGAACCGCTGCTCGCCGATCCACTTCTTCTCCTCGACGATGATGCGATGCATCACCGCGATCTGCCCGGCAGGCCCCCCGAAGGAAAGGGCCGCGACGCGGGCCCAGACCTTCATCGCCTCGACAAACGGGACGCCGTGCGCTTTCGGCTCGCTCATGATTTCCTCGCGGTCGGCGGCCAGTCGTGACCCTCGTCGACGGCATCGCGGCACCAGCGATAGAAGGCATCGTAGAGGGCGAGTCCCGCCTCGAGTTGCGCCAGGTCGTCGGCGTACATGCGTGACAGGCCGAGCGACGCGGCCAGCAGGCCCGCCGATTCGGGGGCAACGTCCGGGCGGCCGGTATCGGCGCCGCGCACGATCGTGGCCAGGCGCTTCAGGGGCTGGGTCTCCAGGCCGAATTCCTCGACCATGAGATCGAACGTGCAGCGCTCGCCGCGATGACTCCAGTGCACGTCCGGATGGTCGACGTCGAACGGCGTCGCGCCAAACCGGTCGGCGACGTCGAGCACCTCCGAGGGCGCGACATAGAGAAACACCGCCTGCGGATCGACGAAGCGCCGGATCAGCCACGGGCAGGCGATGCGGTCGACCTTCGGCCGGCTGCGGGTGACCCACACCGTGCGACCCTGCGCGTCGCGCCGCGGCAGACTCTCGACAGGCACGGTCGGCAGCTTCGCCGCCTGCCACGCGACCATGCCGCCCTCGAGCACATCGCTCGGGACGCCCTGATGGCGAAGCCAGGCGGCTGCTCCTTGGCTCAGTTTCAGGCCCTTCCTGCAGATCACCACGGCCGGCCGGCCGGTGCCGACATAGGCCGGCCCCCAGGTTGGAGCCTCGTTCCAGGGGCGGCGAACCGCGCCCGGCACGAGCCGAGGATCGGCGTCGAAATCCTCGTCAGTGCGGACGTCTATCAAGGAAGGGGAATCGGGACGCCCGAGAAGACGGGCGAGCTTTTCGGCGGAAATCGTGTTGGGCGAAGGCATGGCGGCGTCCTTTGTGAACATGGCAGGACGCGATGCTTCGGCTGTCGCCTCGTGGGGAGATCGCGATCCCCATCGCCTTCACTCTCAAGAACAGTGCAAATAGTGTCAAGCTTGGCCGATTGCCGCGACCGCGCCCGGACGTTAGTTTCCCCGCGGGAATTGGGATTGGCAGTGCAGTTATTGACCGGGGGTTTCATGGCTTGGGGTCGTCTACTTCTTCTGGCAATGGCCGTCGTGGGCACGGCCGTGGCGTGCAGCCAAGGCTCGCGGGTGGTGGTGCAATCGACGGCGCAGATCAAGCGCGCCTACTGGGGCCTGCCACAGGCGGGACCCGGCGCCGACGTGACCAGCATGGTCACCTGTCCCGGGGGCTATCCCTGCGACGTGTTCGCCAATGGCCCCGCCTTCAACGACAATCGCGCGGACCTGGCCAAGAAGCTCACCGTGATCTGGACCTGCCAGCCGCAGAACTTCGTGCTGGCCGAGGTCGCGCCGCCGACCTTCAAGGTCCGCATGGCCTGCGTCGGGCAAGCGCCCATCGTGCCGCGTCGGATCGATATCCTCGAAGCCTCGTGGGGCGGCCCGTCCGCGAGCATCGACGTCACCCAGCAGGTGCGCGACATCTGCGGCGACGGCTCGACCCGCTGCCAGGTGCCGGCGATGGCCTATATTTTCGGCATGCCCGATCGTCTCACCAAGACGCTGCGCATCCGCTACACCTGCAACGGCCAGACGACGCCGGGCCGTCAGGCAACGGAGAACAGCGTCGCCGACCTGCGCTGCGAGCAGCCGGCAGATCTCGGCTACTGACGAAGCGTCGCTAACGCTGCCCGGCGGGAACGCCGGGCGGCGGCGGACTGCGGCGGCATGCGCCGTGCAGAAGGCCGCCATAGTTGGCCCCGAGCGGCGTCATCGAGAAGGCGCCGTCGTTCCTGTTGTAGGTCATCGAGAAATTGGGAAAGGTCGCTCGCAGCGCCTGGAACGTGATGACCACGCTCGTCCCCTCGGCCATCGAGGTTCCGTCCCAGACGCCGACCGTGTTGCGCCGGTCGTCGAACACGACACTGAAATTGCGCACCTGACCACCCTGGTCGGTGACCTTGCAGGCGAGCCAGCGCGGCTCGGCACGGGCGGGTGTGGCGACGGCGGCCAATACGACCGCCGCCGTCAGCAACGTCGGAAACCGCATCGGCATGCCCTCCGGGCCGCTTACTTCGGCGCCATGCGGATGGCGCCGTCGAGACGGATCGTCTCGCCGTTCAGCATGGGGTTCTCGACGATGCTCATGGCGAGCTGGGCATACTCCTTCGGATCGCCGAGGCGCGAGGGGAACGGCACTTGCGCGCCAAGGCTCTTCTGCGCTTCCGCCGGCAGGCTCATCATCATCGGCGTGAGGAACAGGCCGGGCGCGATGGTGCAGACGCGCACCCCGAGGCTCGCCAGGTCGCGCGCGATCGGCAGGGTCATGCCGACGACGCCGCCCTTCGAGGCCGAATAGGCTGCCTGGCCGATCTGGCCGTCAAAGGCCGCGACCGACGCGGTGTTGACGATGACGCCGCGCTCGCCGCCGTCCAGCGGCTCCGACTGGCTCATGGCGTAGGCCGCGATGCGGATCACGTTGAAGGTGCCGATCAGGTTGACCTGGATGACCTGGCTGAACATCGCCAGGTCGTGCGGACCGGACTTGGAGATCGTGCGGCCGGACCGGCCGATGCCGGCGCAGTTCACCACGACGCGCGGCGTGCCCAGCTTCTCGACGACCGTCTTCACGGAGGCTTCGACGCTGGCAGCGTCGGCGACGTTCGTCTTGACGAAGAGGCCGCCGATTTCCCTGGCCTTCTGCTCGCCCAGATCGTCCTGCAGGTCGAAGATGGCGACCTTGGCGCCCGCGGCCGCCAGTGCTGACGCCGTGGCGCCGCCCAATCCCGACGCGCCGCCCGTGACGATGGCGGCCTGACCCTTGACGTTCATCCATGTCCTCCGTGGTTGGGCGCTTTTAGCATTTCCATCCCCCTTGCCAAGCGGGCCCACCGACCCAACCTTTCCCGGCATGAGCGACACATCCGACCTGGTCCGGAACGAAACCACCGTCCGCCGGAATTTCTGGCAGAAGGCGCGCCGTAACCTGGGTCGCGTGCCCTTCACCGAGGATGCGGTCGCGGCCTTCTACTGCGCCAGCGACAGCGCCACGCCGCTGCCGATCCGCGCGACCCTGTTCGGGGCGCTGGCCTATTTCGTGCTGCCGTTTGACGCCATTCCCGACCTGCTGCTGGGCCTCGGCTTCACCGACGATGCCGCGATCATGGTCGCGGCCTTCACCGCCGCCCGTATGCACATCACGGAAGGGCACCGCGCCCGGGCGCGGGCCTGGCTCCTTAAGGAGCAGGCCCAGACCCAGGCCCAACCGGGGGCTTCGGCGGCGGGCTGACCACAGCGGCGTGCCGCCGTTCGCGCGCGACCGCATGCTCGCGGTGGGCGATGTAGAGCGCCGAGGCGATGACGATGGCGGCGCCGACATAGGTCCAGACGACCGGCATCTCGTTCCACATCAACCAGCCCATGAACACCGCGAAGGGCAGGCGCATGTACTCGAACGGCGCGATGGCCGACATCTCGCCGGCCTTGAAGGCCTGCACCCAGAAATACTGACCGACCGTGGCGGTTGACGCGATGCCGATCGCCAGCACCCAGCCGAACAGGTCGGGCCAGCGCCAGACCCACAGCGCCGGCGGCGCCAGCAGCAGCGTCGAGAAAATGGCGAACTGGGTCAGGATCATCAGCGGCGATTCGGAATCCGAGAGCCGCTTCACCAGCAGGATCGAGACCGCGACACAGGCGGCATTGGCCAGCGCCACCAGCGCGCCGAGCTGCAGGCTGCTCTCGCCCGGCCGCACCATGACCAGTACGCCGATGAAGCCCACGACGGTCGCGGTCCAGCGCCGCCAGCGGACCTTCTCCTTGGCGATGACGGCGGCCACGAGGACGGAAAAGAGCGGCTGGGAAAAGGCGATGGCCGTGGCATCGGCCAGCGGCAGCATCGAGATGGCGTAGAAGCCCAGCACCATCGAGGTGGTGCCCATGAAGGTGCGCCAGAAGTGGCCCTTGATGCGTTTGCTGAGCCAGGGCTTCACGCGGCCCGTCATCATCAGCGGCAACAGCATGATCACCGAGAGGATGGCGCGGAAGAACGCGGTCTGGACGCTCTCGATCTGCTCGGAGAGCAGGCGGATCATCACGCCCGTCGAGGTAAAGATGAAGCCGCCACTCACCAGCCACAGCGCCCCCTGCACGTTGGGCGGGAGACGCCGCAGCCAGTCGCGCATCAGATCTTCCGCTCGTGGCCGACCCAGTACGGTTCGCGCAGCGTCTTCTTCAGCACCTTGCCGACGGGGCTGCGCGGCAGCACGTCGACGAAGTCGACCGACTTCGGCGCCTTGACGCCGCCGAGCTTCTCCTTGGCGAGCAGGATCAGTTCGTCGGCCTTGACCGTCATGCCGGGCTTCAGCTCGACGACGGCTTTCACCGCCTCGCCCCACTTCTCGTCGGGAATGCCGATCACCGCGCAATCCTGCACCGCGGGATGGCTCCACAGGACCTGCTCGACCTCGCCAGGGAAGACGTTGAAGCCGCCGGAGATGATCATATCCTTCTTGCGATCGACGATGTAGACGAACCCGTCCTCGTCGATCACGCCGATGTCGCCGGTATGGTGCCAGCCGAAGGCAGACGCCTCGGCCGTCGCCTCGACATTGTTGTAGTAGCCCTTCATCACGAGATTGCCGCGCACGACGATCTCGCCGCGCTGACCGCGCGGCAGGAGCTTGCCGTGATCGTCCATCACCTCGAGCCGCACCAGCGGCGTAACCTTGCCGCAGCTCGCGAGCCGGTGGCGGTTGTTGCTCTCGAGCGCCGCCACGTGGTCTTCCGGCGAGAAGAAGGTGCAGATCATGCAGGCCTCGGCCTGGCCGTAGGTCTGGGTCAGCACGGGGCCGAACACCTTCACGGCCTCGACCAGCTTGTCGACCGACATCGGCGCCGAGGCATAGACGAGATGCTGCAGCGAACTGTAGTCGTATTTGCCCACGTCGGGATGCGCGAGGAGCATGTAGATCAGGGTCGGCGGCATGTAGACATGCGTGACTTTGTGCTGCTCGATTGCGGCCAGAATGCCGCCGGGATCGGCCGTGCCCATGAAGATGTTGGTGCCGCCGAAGGGCAGCAGCGGAAACGAACAGACACCCGCCGCATGCGTCATCGGCGCCACCATCAGGTGGACCGGCGGCGACTTCACCGGCATGCAGGCCCAGAAGATCGAGTTCATCGTCTCGATGTTGCGGTTGGTGATCTGCACGCCCTTGGGCCGCCCGGTGGTGCCGCCCGAACTGGCGAGGAACGCCACGTCGTCCGGCGCGTCGGGCAGGTCCGGTGCCTCTTCCTTCTGCGCCGCCAGCCATGTCTCGAAGGACGGCGTGTCGATGCAGACGAAGCCGGTGATGCGCGGGCAGGCCTCGCGGATGCGCGCGAGGTAGCCCTCGAAGCTCGAATGGTAGAACAGCACCTCCACGTCGGTGTTGTTCAGGATGTAGAAATTCTCCTCCAGCGCGTTGCGCGCATTGACCGGCGCCCAGGTGACGCCGGCGCGCACGATGCCCAGCAGGCAGGCATAGGCCGCCGCATGGTTGGGACTATAGACCGCCGCCTTGGAGCCGCGTCCCAGCCCCATGGCCAGCAGCCCATTGGCGACGCGATGCGTCTGAGCGCGCACCTCGCGATAGGTCCAGCCCCGAGTGCCGTCATGCAGGCAGTGCCGCTCCGGATAAAGATCCGCCCCGCGGTCGAAATAGTCGATCAGTCTCATCGCGACACCTGAAAGGGATTGAATGTCGGAACGTCGAAAGGGACGAAATCGCGGACATTGCGGGTCACGACAGTAAGCCCGTGCACCACGGCCGTGGCGGCAATACGCGCATCGTCGGCCAGCGTGTCGGACTTGCCGTGCATCAACTTCGCCCAGGTCCTGCAAATCGTCGTATCCATCGGTATTACCTCATGGGTACGCGCGACCTCGTCGGCCCAATGTTCTATCTCCGCGGCGCGGCCGGGATCCTGATCGCGCGTCAATTCGATGCCCGCCTGGATCTCCCCGAGAGATACGGCAGAGAGCCGAAGCAGGCGATGGTCGGTCGCGCGAAGCCAGGCCAGGACACCGCCATGCGGCTTGAGCCGCCTCAGCTCGGAAACGACGTTGGTGTCGAGCAGGTACATATCGCGCCGAGGGTCGCGTCAATCGAAGCGCGGGATCGCGCGACGGGGATGCCGGCCGCGCGGCGGCACCTTGAACTCGCCTCGCGCCTCGTCTGACAGAAGGAGATCCTTGAGTGTCCGCACGGGAGCGCCGCGCAGACGCCGCCATTCCTCGATGGGCACGAGGACCGCCGCCTCGCTGCCACGCCTGGTGACCAATTGAGGGCCGTGCTGCAGGCAATCCTCGAGCATCTCGCTGAAACGCGCCTTGGCATCCTGTACGGGCCACGTCTTCATCAGGCCTCCTGACTAGTCAGATGACTAGGCCTAGTATAGCCAGCGTCTCCGTTTCAGGCAACCGGCAGCGTCGTATCACCCGGTCCCAGCGGACGCTCCATGAGGACGCTGTCGAGCCAGCGGCCGAACTTGAAGCCGACGCTCTTCAGGGTGCCGACCATCGCGAAGCCGCAGGAGGCATGGAGGTTGATCGACGCCATATGCTTGGAATCGCCGATCACCGCGATCATCTGGCGCCGGCCGTCGCGGGCGCACAGGTCGATCAGCGGCACCAGCAGCGCCTTGCCGACGCCCTGCCCCACGGCATCCTTGTCGATGTAGATCGAGTTCTCGACGGTGAAGCGGTAGGCCGGGCGCGGGCGGTAGAGGCCGGCATAGGCATAGCCCAGCAGGCGCCCTTCCTTCTCGGCCACGATATAGGGAAGGCCGAGGTCGAGCACCGCGCCGCGGCGCTTCCTCATCTCCGCGAGGTCGGGCGGATCGACCTCGAAGGAGGCCGTGCCGTGCAGCACATGATGTCCGTAGATTTCGGCGCAACGCGCCACGTCGGCCTCGGTCGAGGCCCTCACCGTCAGTCCACTCACGTCTTCAAGTCCCCACGCCAGTTCCGGCGGGGACTATAGACTCAATTAGCGCCGCGCCGAATGGCGCCGGCGTCCGGACCGTCGAACTTGAACAGCGAAGCCGCGAGCGGCAGGCCGGTCTGCAGGCCGTTCAGCGAGACGTCGACCCGCTGACCTCGGTTGTCGATGATCGACCAGCCGCGCAGCACCATCGGGTTTTCGCCAAGGCGCACGATGACCTTGCCCTCGTTCGGCTTGCGGGTCTGGCTCATGGTGAGCTGCAGCATCCCGTCGGTACGTTCGATCTTCTCGACCGTGAGGTCGCCGCCCTGCAGCACCATCGGCTCGCGCACCAGGAAGGACGCGGCGGTCCATCCGATCGGCCACTGGCCGAAGTCGCGGTTGGCGATGTCCCACATCGTCACCTGGCTGCCGTCGGCCACGATCTTGAGCTGCGACGGCGGATCGTATTCGAAGCGCATGCGACCGGGCCGGCTGACCGAGAGCGTGCCCTGCACCACCGTTCCGCCCGGGTTGGACTGGACGAAGCGGGCCTGCAGGGTGCGGATGCCGTTGAAGTAGCGTTCCACCGCGGCGACCTGGGGATTGGATGCCGGCGCCTGGGCCTGGGCAGGTGCCTGGGCCTGCACCGGGACGGCGCCGAGGGACAGGAAAGCAACCGAACAGAAAGCGGCGAGCAGGGTGCGCATGCGGCGGATATGACGGTCGAATACGGCGGAATCAAGCATCGGCAGGTACTTCCCAATCGTATGAACCGCCGTTTACCATGCGGCACCAGCAGGAGGTAACGCCATGCATGTCGGAATGGCTGCAGTCTTTCAGAATACCGGCCGGGCGCTGAGCGACCGCCAGATCTACCTGAACGAGCTGGCACTGGCCGACATGGCCGAGCCGCTGGGCTTCGATTCGATCTGGTCGGTCGAGCATCACTTCACCGACTACACGATGTGCCCCGACGTGGTGCAGTTCCTGTCCTACATGGCCGGCCGGACGCGGCACGTGCGGCTGGGTTCGATGGTCGTGGTGCTGCCCTGGCACGATCCGGTGCGGGTCGCCGAGCAGATCTCCATGCTCGACCATCTTTCGGGCGGCCGCATGATCCTGGGCCTCGGCCGCGGCGCCGGGAAGGTCGAGTTCGACGGCTTCCGCCTCGACATGGGCGACAGCCGCGAGCTGTTCGTCGAATACGGCGAGGCGCTGCTGAAGGGCCTCGAGACCGGCATCATGGAGCACCAGGGCAAGCACTACCGGCAGCCGCCGGTCGAGATCCGCCCCGCGCCGTTCAAGAGCTTCCGCGGCCGCACCTATGCCGCCGCGGTCTCGCCCGAGAGCGCGCGGATCATGGCGCGGCTCGGAGTCGGCCTGCTGATCATCCCGCAGAAGCCATGGCGCGAGGTCGAGAAGGAACTCGCCGAGTACAATGCGCTCTACCGCGAGATCAACGGCACCGACGCGCCGCAGCCGATCTCGGCCGGCTGGACCTTCGTCGACGAGAGCGCCGAGCGGGCGCGCGAGATGGCGGTGAAGTACATCGGCGGCTACTACCGCACCGTCCTCGACCACTACCAGTTCGCCGGCGCCCACATGAAGAACCAGCGCGGCTACGAGTACTACGCCAAGATGAACGAGAAGCTCGCGGTCTATGGCGACCAGAAGGCCATCGAATTCTTTGCCGACCTGCAGGTCTACGGCACGCCCGAGCAGGTTAATGAGAAGATCATGGCGATCCACAGGCAGACGAACAATTGCGGCTATGTCGGCGTCTTCTCCTATGCCGGCATGCCGCACGAGGAGGCGGCGCGGAACATGCGGATGTTCGCCAGGACCGTGATGCCCGAGCTGAAGACGTTCGACGCCGGCGCACCGGTCGACCGCTCCCGGCCCCTGCCCGACCTGCGCTTCGCCGCCGCTGCGGAGTAGAAGGCGCGGCATCGATCCTCCTGATACGTTGCGGCATGGATGTGATCGCGGCCATGCTGGCTGACCGAAATGCTGGCTGATCTCAGGGCGGCCTGGCGCCTGCGCAGCGGACAGGCCGGACCGGCACGTCTGGCTTTCCTCAGCTTCCTGATCGTGCTCGCGGGCGCCACCGACGGGCTGGGCCTCGCCCTGCTCGTGCCCCTGCTGAATTCGCTCGGCGCGACCGATGCCGCTCCGCAGGGGGGGCTGTTCGCCTTCCTGCCCCGGACCCTGCCCGGCCTGCTGCTGGTCTTCCTGGGCATCGTGCTGGTCCGCGCGCTGGTCGGTCGCACGCGGCAGATGGTGACGGCCCGCCTCTCCTTCGACTTTGCCGTGGCGCTGCGGGTCAGGGCCTATGGCGCCATCGCGCGTGCCTCCTGGTCATACCTGCGGCGCCAGCGGGCGGCCGACTTCCACGCTCTGTTCTCGACCGAGATCAACCGGGTCGAGTACGCGACCCATCTGCTGCTGGAAGTGCCGGCACGCCTCTCCATCCTGGCGGCGCATTTCGTGGTCGCCTTCGCCATCGCACCGGGCTTCACCGCGCTCGCCCTCGCCTTCGGCGCGGCCCTGATCTGGCTGATGCGGCACAAGCTCGCCGAAAGCCGGCGGCTCGGAGAGATGGCGTCGGACGCCAACATGCGCGTCAGCCGCGAGATCAGCGAATTCCTCCAGGCGCTGAAGCTCACCAAGGCCTATGGCGCGGAAGCCCGGCATGTGCAGGCCTTCGCCGACGCCTCCCGCAGCGCCGAGGGCGCCGACCTCGCGGCGAACCGCCTGCAGGCCGACACCCGCTTCCTGCTCGACTGCCTCGTCGCCCTCGCGCTGGCGGGCTTTCTGTGGATGGCGGCAAGCTGGGCCGCCTTGCCGCTGGCCGACCTGCTGGTGCTGATCCTGGTCTTCCAGCGCCTGCTGCCGATGCTGCAGGGCGTGCAGGAGCTCGGCCAGCAATTCGTCCATGCGTCGCCCGCCTACAGGCTCGTTGCCGACGCGATCGAGGATTGCGAGGCGGCCGCCGACGTGCCGGATACGGGCCTGCGGGAACCCGTGGCCTTCGAGCGCGAAATCCGGCTGGAGGGAGTGCGCTTCGGCTACGACAATCAGCCGGAGATCCTGCGCGGTGTCGACCTGTCGCTGCCGACCGGCTCTCTCACTGTGATGTCGGGCGTGTCGGGCGCCGGCAAGAGCACGATCCTCGACCTGCTGGGCGGCCTGCTCACGCCGCAATCGGGCCGCATCCTGATCGACGGGCGCGAACTCACGCCGAAGCTTGCGCCGGCGTGGCGGCGCTCGGTCGGCACGATGGCGCAGGAGGCCTTCCTCTTCCATGCCTCGATCCGCGCCAATCTCGACTGGGCGCGCCCCGACGCCCCGGACGAGGCGATGCAGGAGGCGCTGCAACTGGCCGGCCTCGGCGATTTCGTCGCCGCGCTGCCGCAGGGTCTCGATACGGTCGTCGGTGATCGCGGCGCCAGCCTGTCGGGCGGCGAGCGTCAGAGACTGGCGCTGGCGCGCCTGCTGCTGCGCGCGCCACGCCTGATCCTGCTCGACGAACCGGCCAGCGCACTCGATGCCGCCAACGAGGAGCGCATCCTGGAGACCATCGCCGGGTTGAAGGGACATGCGACAATCCTGCTCGTCACCCATCGTCCCGCCGCCATCGCGGCGGCCGACCGTCACGTCGTGCTGGTCGAAGGCAGGCTGGTGTGAACGGCGCCGCGCTGCGCCTGCTGGCGCTCGGGTCGCTCGGTTACGCAAGCAGTCTCGCCAAGAATGTCGTGAAAGGAATTCTCGGCCGGCCATCGCACTTCACCGCTGATGACATCCTGTTCCGGCAATATGTGCGGCAGCTCAGCGGGCGCGGAAGGATCGACAGGATCACCTGCATTGCCTCGACGCACGAGGGCGCCGGTTCCCAGTCGCTGATGACGATGAGGGCCATCGAGTTCGCGCGCGCCCAAGGCCTGACCTATGTTCACACGCCGTTCACCGAGATCCATCACGCCGATCGCCCGATGAACGAATGGGCGGCGGCCTGGGAATCGCATTTCAATCTCGGTGCGGGCGAGGCCACCGTCAGCGACAGGGGCACGCACGATGCCGTCAATTTCGCCTTCACCTTCCCCATGTTGCGCGCGCTGTTCGGCGTCGAGGACGAAGATCTTCCATTCGACGAATCGCTCGTTCGCGACTTCAGGCGCAAGTACCACCTGAACAAGGCGCCTCGCTCGAAAGCGTCGCCGAGCGTCTGCATCCATGTCCGGCGGCGCAACCGGCACGACTTCCATTCGGGGGACGCGACCGACATGGTCTGTCTGACGCGGGTCGTCGCGCAGGTCCGCGCAATCCTCCGTGAGCTTCGCCCCGAACACACACTGCGCGTCTTCTCGCAGGGCGTCCCATCCGACTTTTCCACGCTCGACATTCCCGAGAGCCAGCTGTCCCTCGACGCCGATCCGCTCTGGAGCATGCGCGAGATGATCGAGGCCGATCTTCTCGTCACGACACGGGGAACGTTCGGGCACGTCACGGGTCTTCTCTGCGACGGAATCGTCCTGGCCGACGGCCTGTTCCCATCGCAAAGGGGCTGGCTGACCTACGATGCCGGCGGCGGATTCGACACGGCGGCGCTGGCGTCCGAGGTCTCGTCGAAGATGCGCTCGGTCAGCGGCAGGTAGCGCAGCAGCAGCGGCTCGAACTTGGTGTATTCGCGCAGCGCCTTCGTGATCGCAAACAGCCGCAGCCGGAAGGACGGCAGCGGCGCGCGCGGGTCAATCAGCGGCCTTTCAAACTTCGACGTCCTGGCATCCTGCGCGCGAAACTCGATGGCCAGGCTGAGACGGGGCTCGGCACCGCCGGCGTTGGCGCCGCCCCAATGGAGGATGTTGCCGCGCCATCCGATCATCGCGCCGGCCGCGGCCGGCAGGGCGATCACATCCTGCAGGGCCGCACGAACGACGCGTGGCGACAGGGGCCTGTCGGTATCGATGGCGTCGGAAATCTCGCGCGAGACGCCGGCCGGCAGCAGGAACATGCAGCCATTCTCGACCGTGGCATCGGACAGGGGGATCCAGGCCGACAGGAACGCGTCACCGCCCTCGCGGTAGTCGTCGTGCGGGCCCCAGCCGGCCACGCGCCGCTCGCCCGCGACCCAATGAGCCCAGACGACCGTGTTCTGCAGATAGCCCTCCCCGACCGCCGACTCGAGAAAGGACGCGACCTGCGGCGACCGGGCGATACTCCAGAATTCGTCGAAGACGAAAGCGAAGGCGACCGGCCAGCCATCGGCACGAACCGCCTCGACGATGCGCCGCATTCTGGCGATCCGCGCAGGAGCGAACACCTGAGACAGCCGGAAGTAGCCCTCGCCGTCGAGGCGGCGCTTCTCGCGGGCGGCATCCGTGTCGGAAATGTGCGCCGGGCCGTCATCGCCGTCGCCGTCCCCTCCGATGGTGGCGAAGGGCGCGAGCCTGCGCCAACGATCGACGTCGAAGGCTTCCTCGATGCGCCGCTCGGTGTCCTCGGGCGATAGTTCGGACTGCTTCAGGAGCGCCTGGACCGCTGCGGCGAGCTGCTCCGGAGAAGCCCGCATCAGGCGGTTGTCCGCACGTGCGCGAACAGCTTGCGATGGTCCTCGGACACGCTGCCGAGGAAGCCCGGCTCGAACACCAGGCGGGGCAGGGTTTCCTTCCGGAAATTGACGGGGTCCTGGTACCAGCGCCGGGCATAGGTGGCATAGACCATCGGCCGCACCTGACCGGACCGGTTGGCCATCCCGCTATGATACGTGCGGAAGTCCCACATCACGCCGGAGCCGAGCGGAATGGTCGGCCGCTCCGGCTCGACGCCCTCGTGCTCGCCCCGCCGGTGGCTGCCCGGCCACAACGCCGTGGTGCCCGACGTCTCGTTCATCTCCACCAGAGGCAGGGCGAAGGTCATGGCGTAGGCCGGCAGCAGGCGCGATATCGCCGAGTTGAAGAGGATCGGGCCATCGTGATGGATGTGCTGTTCCTCGGCACCGCTCAGCGAGATAATCGCACCGAAGGCGTCGATGATCGCCTCGTCGTCGAGGATCATGCGCACCAGTGCGATAACATAGGGATTGGCATAGACCTGCTCGGCCCCGAGACCACCGGAAAAATGCAGCGGTATCATGAAGCGCCGGGCACCGACTTCCAGCGATTGGGGCGTTTCCATATCCCGGATCTGGTCCCGGTAGCGTATGAGGAACTCCTCATGCAGCGAGCGAATCGTGTCCTGCGGGACAATATTGTCGAGGATGACGTAGCCTTCGCGCGTGAACGCGTCGAAGGCTGCCTCGACCTCCTTCGACCGGGAGAGGCCCTCGGTCGGAACGCCGGAAAAATCGATTCGGATCATGTGCGTCGTCTATAATTCCAGCCGGACCTTTGCGGTATCGCGTCGGCGCCAAGGCTGTCGCAACAATCGAGGAAGTCAAGACGTTCTGCTATGAGCATGCAAGCTGTCCGCCCCGGGCCGCCGGTAGGAGTGCACGTGAACGCCCGTCATCGGTACCTCGTCTATGGCCTCGTGATCGAGAGCGAATTGCCGCTGACGTCGGTGCACGAAGCGGCGGGCAGCGAAAGCTGCGCCGACATCACGCTCCTCGCCGGATCGCCGGACTATTTCCGGGCCATCGTCCCCGGCGGCGCCCGCGATCCCGAGGACTGGATCGAACACGTCGTTCTTGACGACGGCAGCGTCTACATGAAGTCCAGCGATGTCTTCGAGGCCACGATCTCGGCGAACGGCCGGACCGCCATCTGCCGCATGCTGGGCGACGTCGAGCAGAGGGCCTTCGAAGCCAACCTCCTGAACTTCGTCGTCAGCGCGTCACTCACCGTGCAGGGCGAGGAGACGCTTCATGCGACCGTACTCGAGATGGAGGCAGGTGCCGTCGGACTGCTGGGCCAAAGCGGCGCCGGCAAGTCGACGCTCGCGGCCTACCTGATCAGCCGCGGCGCCGACCTGATCACCGACGACATGCTGCGCGTGAGCTTCGCCGGAGACAAGATCCTCGCCCATCCCGGCCCCTATCGGCTGAAGCTGCTCGACCAGCCCGCCACCGGCTTCCTGCCGGATGCCGTGGCAGACGGTCATTTCAACGCGTTGAGCGGGAAGATCATGGTCCGGCCGCGCCGCGAGCTGCGCCGCCACCGCGCGCCGTCGCGGCTTGCCGCGCTGTTCCATCTCGGCGACCCCGATGACGACACGATCACGGAGGTCTCGAGCGTCCGCCTGAACGGCCTGGAACTCGCGCGGACCCTGATGTCGTCGGCGATGGACACGCGGTACGTAGGCAGCAGCCGCATGGAGCACCAGATGCACTTCGTCGCCCGCGTTGCCGATCTGCTGCCGGTCCATGCGCTGCGCTATCCGCGGACCGTCGCGGCGCTCGACGGTGTCGCGCGCGAAATCCGCCGGATCATCGGACCGTGAACCGGCTGGCCGCCTTCCTTGCCTTGCCGGGCAGCGACCGCCTGCTGCTGGTCAAGGCTGCCGCGACGCTCGTCGCCGTGCGTTGCGCCTTGCACCTCGTGTCGATCGAGCGGCTGCGCAGCTGGGCCGGCCATCTCCGTGAAGCCAATCGGCCTGTCGACCGCATCATCTGGTCGGTTCGGACCGCCGCCCGGCGCGTGCCCGGCGCCACATGCCTTTCCTCGGCCCTCACGCTCCAGCGCCTGCTGTCATCGGCTGGTCACCCGTCGCAGGTCCATATCGGCGTCGCCCGCGACGCCTCGGGCTTCATGGCCCACGCCTGGCTCGTTCACGACGGAGTCGTGGTGATCGGAGAGGAAGAGCACGAACGCTACGCCCACCTCACGGCATGGGACGCGCGCAAGACGTTCGGCACGTCGCTCTAGTTGTGAGCTTTCAATAGGTTGTCCATCCGGCCCGGGCCGAGGAAGCTGAGGTTGTCGAGACTTCAATAATCCTTGGGAGAGCCGAATGGACATCCACAAGAATGCCCGTCTGACGCCGCTCGGTCGAGAGCGCCTGGTCAAA